>CALAOT010000128.1 GCA_937889545.1 uncultured Opitutaceae bacterium | reverse complement strand
ATTACGGCAGCATGTGTCATGCCAATATCTTATTGTTCCTCAATTATTTATGAAAGCACGTATCATAATAACAACGTCACGAAGTCGACGGCCGTCGGCCTATCTTAGCGCCATTCGATTCATGATCCTGCGTGAGAAATTTGGCCGTCTTTTTCTCGACGTTGAATATCACTGGGACACAGGACATCCGTTCGGGACGGCTAAACCATTCATCCAACTCGATGGTCCTGTCTCTCCCGGCAAAGAACGCGAGGTGCTCGATGCCAAACACAATGAGATTCCGTTTGCAGACTATATGGCTCGCACGAACCAGTGGTGTCAGCAGCCGTGATAGTCCCACAGGCAGGGCCCAAATCCGCATGCCTTGTTCGTCACGTGTACGAGCAGCCAGCTTCGGCAGAACGCTAATCATTCATTATCAGAAACTAAAATGGTGGAGGTGCCGGGATTTGAACCCGGGCACTCTACTCTGGCTGGATTGCCGGGAAATCCTATTCCGCGCTCGGAGTTGTCTGGTTTTTGTCTGGAGCACTTTGCGAAGACACCGGCAGGGGAGAAAATCAACAACGTTGACAATAAACGCTTATCGTGAAACATTCGCAGGGTATGGCCGTGCTCCCAAAATGCCCCCATTGCCGGAACACCCTCACGCGGAAGCAGACTGCGCGCATGCTGGCCTCGCTGTCTGCTGGGAAGGCAAAGAATTTTTCTGAGGCGGAGCGTGCCCTTCGCCGGGAGCGCATGAAGACCATCAATGCCCGTCGCGCGGCGGCCGCTTTCGACACGGGAATGCGGCATCGGCACTTGAACCACAGCCGCTTCACCCTTGCGGCAATCGACGATGTGATCGATCGGGGTCAGCGCGAATCTTGGGCGTCCCTTCTTGCCGCCGTCGACGCTTCACCCGAGATCCGGTCCCGCGTCCTACGCGTTTGTGAGGCCCACGTGTCCGACGATTTCGCCCAACGCTATCACTTCTGGAACAACTATGCCTCCTGCCAAGCTACTGCCTGAATGGGACCTCATTCTCACGGCTGCCGCTCACCTCCAAGAGCTCTTGCCTGATGCCGTGCTGGTCGGTGGGACCGCGACGGCGATCCACGCCGATCATCGCGTGTCGACCGATACCGATCACGTTTTGACAGATTTGACCTCCCGATTCGACGACGTCCTCGCCCAGCTAGAATCCGTGGCCGGGTGGAAGACAGCCCGGGTCCGCCGCCCCGTTCAGATCCTCGGCAGCCTGGACGGGATTGAGACGGGTGTGCGGCAACTAATTCGCAACGACCCGCTGGAGACGGAGCAGGTCTCTGCCCAGGGCCACATGATCACGGTGCCCACCAAGGCCGAAATGCTTAGGATAAAGGCGGTGCTCATCCTCAAGCGGAATGCCACGAGGGACTACATCGACTTTGTCGCGATGCATGATCGGCTCGGGATGAAAGGCACATTGGCAGCAATGAGTTCCTTTGACCGGCTTTACCCGCAACCGAATGGCGAATCCCCCACGCAGCAACTGATCGTCCAGCTGTCGAGCCCGATGCCGTTCGATCTTTCGCAGACTGACTTGGGCGAATTTAAGAAGCTATCGAGCCGCTGGCGGGATTGGTCGGTCATTCGGAAGGGCTGTGCCGAATGCGCGCTTCAGCTCGCTCCGACTCTCAAGCTTTCGAGCCGGGGCAAGGACCCATCACTGAGTCCCGGACCAGTCCGCAGTGTGAGCAAGAGCAAGGAACAGGATAGGGACCTCGAACCTTGACCAAATCGTGGAGGTGCCGGGATTTGAACCCGGTGCCTCTCCGGGCTTGGATTTGCCAAGTGCGAGCATTTTACCCTCTGGATTGTCCTAGAATGTCCTAAAGCCGCCTGAGCATACAGAGGATCGCACTAGCGGCTTAGCTCTGCGAGGGCCTGAACAGGAGTAAGAATCCGCGCGCCGTTTAGAATCTCGTTTGGAAAATCGGCAAGATTGCCGGTCACGATGGTTCTGTCGAGAACAGCGAGGGCTGCTTCAACAAAAACCAAGTCGTCAAGATCGGGTCCGACGGAGGCGAGTAGTTCCGGAACAACGGACATCTGGCCTCCCAATGTCTCTAGGAAATGCATGACTTGAGCTGGCTTCAGCTTGAGGCGCGGCCGGCAAAGCACATCGCGGTATTCAGCAAGGATGCGCGCGTCGTAGACGAGCTTCACGCGCCCCTCCAATACGGCCTCCAGGATTCGGGCGCACGGACCGTTTGCACTCAAAAGGCCCGATACGACCACATTTGTGTCAATGACCCAGCACTTCATCGACGTTTCCGGGCGGCCCGCACGGCGGCCACCTCTACATCGATTTCCTTCATCGGAAGAGTATCAGTTCCGTTGGTGACGGCTTCCGCCCTGATGGCCGCGATCGCCCGCGCCAAGTCCACGCGGTCGAGCAGCTCCAAATCGGAAGCGAAGGTGCTCTCGGAAGTTGGGATCATTATCGCTTTCGGTTTGCCGTTGGCGGTCACCAAGACCCGGCCGGCCCGGCTGACTGCGGCGAGCGCGCGGCCTGGACTGGCTGAAAACTCACGCGACGCGATCCATTTTGTCTTCATAGATGAAATGTCGTGCAAATGTCGTGCAAGTCAAGGCGCTCATGAAATCGCGAGGCGCCGCAGTGCCATCGAATTAAGGCCAGCCTGCGCAGAAAGATTTTCGCGCATTACACTAATCATGGTTCGTAACTGATTAACATCAGGCAGCTAAGCAACAAAGATGGTGGAGGTTCCGGGATTTGAACCCGGGTGCTCTCCAGTGAGGATTTCGCGCATTTGTTGCGTTCGTCGCTCGATCTTGCCTGGCCTTTGTCTGGAACGTGATCCGAGCGTTCGGCCGCAGAATAACTTAACCCTAACTCGGGTGATTTGATCAAAATTAGTCAATTTAACAAAATCTTGTAAATTGGGATAAACTAGCTATAAATCATCAACGTGGATCCCGTCAAGAATCCGTACTCACCCGGTGCAGGAACACCGCCGCCGGAATTGGCCGGTCGCGATGATTTACGCGAACTCATCAGAATCGCGCTGGAGCGTGTTCGCTCCGGCCGCCCCACCAAGAGCATATTAATGGTGGGCCTTCGGGGCGTCGGCAAGACGGTTTTGCTGGACAGGCTACGCGAAGACGCTGAGGCGGTCGGTATCCAAACTCTCCGCGTCGAGGCTCCCGAAAGCCGGTCGCTTCCTGCTATTCTGGCCCCGCAATTGAGGCAGGCTCTCCTTCGGCTTTCCCGAAATGAACACGCAAGGGAACTCGCCCATCGCGCGCTGAGAGGGCTGGCGGGCTTCGCCAAGGCTCTTAAGGTAAAATATCAGGACATCGAGGTGGGCTTTGACTTCGAACCAGAGCCTGGATTGGCGGACAACGGCGACCTCGAACACGACCTGCAGGCCTTGTTGGAAGTGACAGGCGCAGCGGCAAAAAAAGGAGGCACGGCCCTTGCAATGTTTGTGGACGAACTCCAGTACGTCGAAGAGGAGGAACTGGCGGCGCTGATCACTGCGTTGCATCGCACCGCTCAACGTAGCCTGCCCGTTGTGCTTGTCGGAGCAGGATTGCCACAACTGCCGGGAAAAATGGGTCGCGCCAAGTCCTATGCTGAACGGCTTTTTGATTTTCCGCAAATCGGACCGCTGTCCGATGCCGCGGCGCGTTTGGCGATAAACAAGCCGGCCGCGGACCAAGGTGTCGAGGTGGCTGAGGATGCTTTGGCCCGAATCATACAAGAAACCCGTGGTTATCCTTATTTTCTTCAGGAATGGGGGAAGCATTCATGGGACGCGGCAAGCGAATCCCCGATCACATTACAAGATGTTGAGCGTGCGACTTCCTCTGCAACTGCCGCGCTGGATGAGAGTTTTTTCCGCGTCCGCTTCGATCGTCTGACCCCTCTGGAGAAGAAATACCTGCGCGCCATGGCCGAACTTGGTCCTGGGCCCCACCGTTCTGGTGACATTGCCGAACGATTAGGTCGCGTTGTTACATCGCTAGGGCCGATCCGAAGCCAGCTGATCGTTAAGGGGATGATCTGGAGTCCGAGTCACGGCGACACAGCATTCACAGTGCCCTTGTTCGACGAGTTCATGAGGCGAATCATGCCCGGCGACGAATGGAAGCAATGATGCGGGAATCGGTCGATCTCAACAGCGACTCCTCTTAATTGAGACAAGCAAGTCCTGTATCTTATGGAGCTATTACCGTTGATGAAAAAATGGTGGAAGTGCCGGGATTTGAACCCGGGATCTCGCCGGGCTAGGCATCCAAAGAACTGACAGTCTTACAAGGTTCAAGGGCGTGCTTCTCGGACTGGCATTCGTGCTATAAGGAGGGGAACAGTTCCTGCCTCCGGGATCATTTGTGACGGCCGTCGACAGCGCCGTCATCACCCTCTTCGTCGTCGACTTGGGCCTGGTAATCCTCGGACGCCTGAGGCGCGAGCGTAACCAGGATGTCACTTCACCTGGCAGGACTCAATTGGACACTGCCGCGCGCACGGCAAACCGGTCGGGACGGCCGCTCTCCCAGCTTCCGGAATTTCAACCCGGAGGAGGGATGGACGCCGCTGGCGTGCCTTCCGGCCGAATGTCTTGAGGCAGGAGCGAGCTTAGGTCGGCCAGGCTTTGCTCGAGGTTGGGCACCTTGTCGACGCCGGCCGTTCTCAGCTTCTGCTCGATGGTCCGCCGCGCGATCCCCGGGAATTCGCGGATCCGCTTGTTGTTTGGAAAACGCTGGGCGAGCGTCCGGACCATCCCCAGGAACAGCCGGCGGTCGCCGAGCACATTGGCCACCGGCGTCGAAACGATCTCGATCGAGAGCATGGAGGCGAGCTGCTCGGCGATCGCCTCCTCGCCCTGGAATTTTCCGTAGAGTAGGATGAGCGTGGCGATCATCGCGTCCGAGACCTCGAACTGCTGGCGCTCCCGCGCCAAGGTCCCGCGGGCGCACAGCGCGTAGGCCAGCATGCCCCGCAGGAAGGGCTCGGCCGGATAGGCTGCGGCGAGGCCGCGGATCTCCTCCAGCCATCCGTTCAGGACCTCCGCCTTCTGGCCCGTGCGCTCGCCTTGTTCGAAAAGGTCGGAAAGCAATTTCGACCACTCCCGCAGGCTCCGGGCGTCCGGCGGAATGGGCTGGAGCGCGCGCCATTCGTCGACCCGCTGCACCGCCTCCTCGAACGCCTTCCGCTTCTGCGCGTCCTGGGCGGCGTTGTAGAGCGAGTACCCGTACTCCCGCCACACCCCGGTCTCGGGCGCCGACGCCTGATGCAGCTTCTTCAGCTCGCCCGATAGGGACTCGCAGTCGGCCGCCTTTCCGGCGGCCCTGCACATGTTGATGCCGTCGACCAGCATCATCGCGAAGCGCTGGCGCACCACCACCTGGTCCGGGAAGTCGTAGTGAAGCTTCCGCAGGAGATCGAGGACCGCCAGGGCCTGCCCGACGTCGTTCGCGTTCCGGGCGTCGATGATTATGTTGTAGTAGGCGCGGCCGAAAAACGGGGCCAGCTGGCGCCTCTGCTCCGGCGTCCCGGGCCACGGCTGGGCCGCTAGGATCGCGGGGCCCGGGTTTTCGTTCCAGAAGGCCTGGTTCGCCGCGCCGATGACCTGGGCCAGCGGGGGAAGGCCGTCGCGCCCGACGGTGCGGTAGGCCGTGCGGATCCCGGCCGTGAGCGGGACCGCCGCGCGCGAGATGAAATCGATCCGCGGGCAGAACTCGACGATGAGGCGGCTTGCCTCCTTCAGCACCCGGGGCCGGTACTTCGTCTTGCCCTTGAACCAGAGCGCGACCGCGCGGTGGCGCGTGTCGTGCCCGTAAGTCGGCACGTCGTCCCCCTCGAGCAGGCCCGACTCGGAGCACTCGAGGCGGACCTCGTCCTGGATGCCCTCCATCACTATCGGCTCGTAGACCTGCCACGTGTCCGCGGAAGCCCGCGGGATAAGCGCCAGCCGAAGGGCCAGCGTAAGCTGATCCGTGCTGAGCGAGGGTAGGATCCGGTCGAGCTCCCGGTAGAGGAAGCCCTCGGCGTCCTCGGCCTCAGCCTGGAGTTCGGCTGCCGTGGCCAGGGCGGGCTTTTCCATCCAGCGCTCGAGCGTGCCTGGGTAGTCGTTGAGGATCGAGAGGATGCTTGCGTCCGGAACGGCGGAGGCGGCGGGCAGCCGCTGGCGCAGATGGGCGAGGAGCCGCGCGCGCTCGGCGGCGTCCTCCAGGTGCAGGGGGGCCAGCTGGAGGATCTCGGCAGCGCCGCTCGACTTTTTCAGGTCCTGGGCGGCGCTCCAGGCCGGGTCGTTCGTCTTCTCCGTCAGCGAGGGATTGCGGATCCCCACGATGAAATGCACATGCGGCCAGTCCTCGCGGTGCTTGAGGTACGTGTCGAGGAAGTCCTGCTCGCGCACCGCGTCGCCGGCCTTTTCCCAGGCGTCGAAGATCATCACGATCCGGCGGCCCGAGATCTTTGCCAGCGCGGAAACGAGGTCCTGGCCCTGGTCATACGGAAGGCTCGGCAGGTCGAGGTCCCCGGACTTGAGCGTCTTGTTCGCCGTGACAAGTTCGTCGATGGCGCTCCTCACGACGTCGCCGACCGCGTCGGGAACGACCCCGGTCAGCTTGGCGACGCCTCCGAAGATCGCGGCCACCGTTCCGGCTGCCTTGGAGACCCAGCCGTCCTTCTGCTGGTTCCACACCTGCAGCGCCTGCTCGCGCAGCGGCGCCTGCCCGAGCCAGCGGGTGTAAAGGTCCTGAACGGTGTAGCGGAAGAGCTCCTCGCCGCCCTTGCACTCATGGTAGCCGACAAGGAACGCAGGACCCTTTGCGTCCGGGCCGGATTCCGAGAGGCGCTGGGCCAACTCCAGGAGCAGCCACGTCTTTCCCATCTTTGGCCGGGCAACGACAAAGGTGACGCCGGGAGCATCGACCCGCTGGAGCAGATAGGCCACATCGGGCTCGCGCCCGAAAAAGGCGTCCCCATGGGCGAAAAAATCGGAATTGGAGGGCATGGTGCGCCGCGGCGCGGTCCGAAATAACGCGGGTCGAGGATGCGGCAAACTAAATAGTCCTTGCCTCGATCCCCTGGCGTCCGGGGCGGAGCCCAAACCGGCGCAACCTCACTCCCCGAGGATCGCGAGGAAATGGCGATGGCGGTGAACAACGCCAGATACGCGACAGCCTGGCCGAGCGACTGCGCATGCCATCCTGAGGGAGTTGCCGCCTGGTCGGCCCCGAAAAGAGCCGCCGGTCCAGTTGCGAGGAATAAGGATACGATTCTGTGCAGGGGTCTTGTCATTGGGGTATCCTGTTCAGGGTGGAGACTTCGGATCGCGCTCGGCAATGGCAACGAGGCCGGCCGGCCGAGCGAAGACTCGGTCAAGAGATGCGCCCCGTCGGCATCCCGGCAGGGGCGCCCCCTTTGTCGATGAGAAATGGTGGAGGTGCCGGGATTTGAACCCGGGTGCCCACCTAGGAAGAGTATTCACAACAACGAGCATCTTAGCCTCGGAGTTGTCTGGAAATTGTCTGGTCGGTTGATCGCTCAATCATAGACGTTCTTTCTGTGCCCGACAGACACAACGAGAACGAGTAGGACGTCGTCCTTAATCTGGCATAGGATTCGATAATCCCTGACCCGGTAGCGCCACAATCCCACAAGCTGAGCACGCAGCGGCTTACCGAATCTCCGGGGATCCTCCTTTGTGGCGATCCTCTTCTCCAGGTATGCTACGATTTCCTTTTGCGCCTGGCGATCGAGCTTCTGAAGCTCGTGCAACGCCCGCTCATCAAAACTATACGCCCAAGGCACGCTTTACCTCCGCGGCAGAATAGATGCGTGCGGGGTTTGCGAGGCGCTCCAGGGCAAGATGCGTGTCCTCCAGCTCCTCAAGATGCTCTAAAATCGCCTCCCGTGCGTAGTACGTCTTTGTCCGGCCCGTCCTTCTGGCCAACTTGGTCAGCCGATCTTCGACCTTCTTATCCAAACGTATCGCGAGCATGCCCGAAGCCAAAACCCGCTATACGTGTATAGCAAGTCTCAAACCCCTTTTTTAACCGCGAAGTCATCCATCCATAATAAATTGCTGTAGAATAACTAACAAAAAATGGTGGAGGTGCCGGGATTTGAACCCGGGTGCCCCAGGCCTTCGCGCGCCGCGTCTACCTGCGTAACGTCACATTGGTCTCGCCCGGGTTACGCGATGACGCGCGCTTAAGCCCGGACCAACCCCCGGATGAAGATACGGCGCGCAAACCGCGGGTCGCTCCGCGCGCTATGCCTGCTGTCGTCGCGGTGCTCGGCTAGCAGGTGTCGCCGGAACCGCGTGGCTGCATTAGTTAGGCAGCCAGGGGCATTTCTTCGTATGTGCCTCTTATTGTTTCGAAGGGGGATTAACGAGAGGCCTTCGGCTCTCGACAGGCAGCGGCGCACTCCAACCAAGGGTAGAATCCAGAACACCCCCGAAAGGGAAAACGTGCGCGATCAAGGAACGGAGGGGAGAATGTTGGGAACCCCGGGGGGCTTTGCAAGTCTCCCAAGGGACCTGCCTACGCGCCCAACCGCATGATTCAGGCGGGGAAAGGAGCGGTCGCCCGAGATCAACACCGATTAGAACCCGCGTTAAGGTCCGGTAAAAATGGGGTTGCAATTTCGGGGAACCGCGCCTTTCTCTGCGACAGGCACATTGCGGCGCAGGTCGCGTTGGCTTAACACAACAACACAAACTACAACGAGTTATGAATGACATCCGTTTTCGGAAGTTAGTGGCCGTGCTGTCGCTTTTTGCGGCGTCCGGCGCGTTAGCTACCGTGGGCTACGCCCAAGCCACGACGTCTACGACGACCACCACGGTGGAATCGGAGCAGAAACCCGAGGTCCTCGAGAAATACATAGTCACCGGTTCAAACATCCCGCAGGCGGCCGATGCACTGGCAATACCCGTCGCCACGGTCGACCTCCAGACCATCGACATGTCCGGCATCAGTTCGGACACGCTGGACCTCCTGCGCAAGGTGGCCCCGAACATCAGCGGCATCGGCCAGGAGAACGCCCAGATCAACACGGCCAGCAACTTCGGCGGTGCCTCGGTGAACATCAAGGGCCTCCCAACGCTGGTCCTCATCAACGGCCGTCGCGTCGCAACCGACCCGGCGGAGAGCACCGGAGGCTTCCAGTTCGTCGACCTGAACGTGATCCCGGTCGCGGCCGTCGAGCGCTTCGAGGTGCTGCAGGACGGCGCGTCCGCGATCTACGGATCGGACGCCATCGGTGGTGTGATCAACATCATCCTCAAGACAAACTACAACGGCTGGGAGACGGGTGCCCACTACGGCATCTCAACGGGGTTGGGCCACTACGAGGAGCGCTCCGGCTACCTGGTCGGCGGCGTGAGCAACGACAAGACCTCCCTCACGGTCTCGCTGGATTACGCCCAGCACAACTCCCTGTTCCTGTCCGACCGTTCGTACACGAACCCGATCTACGGAACGTATACGGCCCCGGGCGGCTCGATCGAGATCTACGACAACTTTTCGGGCTCGGATAACTTCTACCATCTCGCGCCCGGCGTCAGCGCACCCCCGGGCGGCGGCGGGTCCACGATTTCCCAGTTGACCAGCAGCGGCGTGTACGTACCGAAAACCGCTACCCAGCAGTTCCAGTCGTTCAACCTGGCGGCCGGCGAGACCCTGATCGGCTCCCTCAAGCGCTACAGCGCCATGGTCAACATGGAGCACAAGATCTTCGGCAACGCCCTCCAGGGCTTTGCCAATGTGCTCTTCTCCAACACGCACACGTACTCGCAGCTGAACGCGCAGCCGCTGGTCCCGTACCTCCTCGACCCGTGGGTGTCGGTGAACGTCTACGGCCTGCCCGGCTATCCGCCGCCGGCCGGCATCAATTACGCCCCGACGACAAACCCCGGCAATCCGTTCTCGACGACCTACATGGACCAGGGTGCGGCAGGCGCGCTCATACCGGAGTCGGGCCCCGGCAACGGTGACGGCAGCGGCTTGGAGGTTCTCGTCCGCGACCGCTACACCCAATACCCGAGGCAGTACATCAGCGACGGCGAGTTCTTCCGCGGCGTCGGCGGCCTCAAGGGTGACTTCAGCGATGACATACACTGGGAGGCTGCCGCGGACATCAACCGCTACCAGCTGAACTACACGAACCCGGGCCTCTGGGACACGGCAGCGCTGAATGCGGCCTGGGCCAGCGGTGCGCTGAACCCGTTCGCCGCGAGTCCGCCCAACAGCGCCTTCACCGGCATCGTCGGCACGGCCTTCGTCAACATGCTGAGCACGCTGAACGCATTTGACGTCAAGCTCGACGGAACGCCGTACGAGCTGCCCGGCGGCAAGTTGGGCTTCGCCATCGGCTTCAACTACGTCCGCGAGTCGCTCTCGGCGGTCCCGGATGTCAACAGCCTTCCGAACTCCTCGGGAACGACCCAGGGCTGGGCCAACGCGACGACGTTCCAGCAGTTCGAGGCCGTCCGCTCCAACACCTCCGAATTCGCCGAGTTGAGCGTCCCGGTCACCGGCCCCAAGCAGAACATCCCCGGCGCGCACTCGATCAACGTGGACGCAGCCGTGCGCTACGACGACTACAGCGGCAATGTCGGCTCGACCACGGACCCCGAGGTCAACATCAGCTGGGCCCCGGTTGACGACCAGTTCAAGTTCCGCGCCTCGGCCGGCAAGTCGTTCATCGCCCCGGCGCTCTACAGCCTCTATGGCCCCGTGAGCTCGGGCTCGACGGACTCGATCACGTACACGACCGCCTCCGGCGGGACCAAGTCCGCGCAGTTCAACCAGACGGGCGGCGCGAATCCGCTCCTGAAGCCCACGACCGCAAAGTCCTGGTCGGCGGGCTTCGTCTACACGCCGAAGGTGGTGAGCGGCCTCACGGTCACGGTCGACTACTCGCGGATCAACCAGAAGGAGATCCCCGGCACCGTGCCGGCCGACACGATCATCCAGGACGTTGAGCTGAAAGGCACCGCCTCGCCGTACATCGGCGATGTCCACTACAACACCCCGACGGGCCCGACGCCGTCGGGCCCCGGCGGCATCAGCGGCAAGTCGCCGCAGCAGATCTACGTCATCGCGAACCTGATCAACCTGGGCGGCCAGAAGATCAACAGCACCGACATCAACATCGACTACGTGAAGAAGGTGGCCGGCGTCGGAACGTTCGACCTGACCTCGGTCTGGACCTGGTACAACAACTACCAGCTGGAGCTCATCCCGACGCAGGCGTTCTACGAGTACTCGGGGACGGCCTCCAAGAACGAGGGCACGATCCCGAAGTGGAGGACCTACACCACGCTCGACTGGAAGTACTCGGGCTTGGAAGCGTTCGTGGGCGTCACGTGGATCGACAGCGTCAACGACTGGGCCGTGGGTGGCGCCGGTGCGACGGTCACCGGGACCATCCCGTCCTTCAACTCGATCGACCTCGGCGCTTCCTACGACTTCGCGCACCTGCACCTGCACAAGACGCTCGATGGCCTGAAGGTCAAGGTGGGCGTGAACAACGTTCAGGACAAGCAGCCCCCGATCGCGATTGACGTGTTCCCGAACACGAACGCTGACGTCGGCACGTACAACGGCGCCATCGGCCGCATGTACTACGTCGAGGCCTCGTATTCGTTCTAAGACGGTACCAGAACCTGGACAAAGAGACGGCCCGGCCAAAAGCCGGGCCGTTTCTATGCCCGGAAGTCGAGCGTGACGGCGCCGGCGTTGCGGCCCCAATCGAGGTCCGGGAAGCCCGTGCGCGGGGCAGGCGTTCCAATGGTCCTGCGGCTCGCCGCTCTCCAGCGCCGCGGGGTCAGGGTCGTGACGCCGTCCGACAGCTCCACACGGGCGACCGCAACCTGGCCCAGTCCCCGAACGGCGATCCGCAGGGGTGAATCGGGCCCCGACATGGGCACCCGGAACTCCCTCCGTATCGCGGCCCTCGGGCGGCCCGCCGCGGCCCGGAACTCGATCGTCGTGCGGGCATGCAGGGTTTTCCACGCGCCATCCGGGCCCCTCCTCTCGACCGCGACCCGCTGCAGGGCGGGCCGCTCCAGGATGACGTCGAACCGGAGCTCCCAGGCCCCCGCGACGGGCGATTCCGTGGCGAGACACTGGGGATCCGCGATGCAGCGCCTGACCCAGCGCAGGAGGGCCAGCGCCCGCGTGCCATCTGCAATCGCGGTGCGCTCGTTGGGCCCGATGGCCCTCCGGTCCCGGGTGAGCTGCCAAAGGTCGCGGGCGGCCCTGCGGCCCTCCTCGGCGGCCGCCTCGAACCCCTCGACGCGGTCGCGCAAGGCCGCGATGCCGCGCGCCAGCCGGGGGTCGGCGGCACC
>CALAOT010000127.1 GCA_937889545.1 uncultured Opitutaceae bacterium | reverse complement strand
TGCCCATTTCGGGGCGGGTCCGCCTGAGCTCCTTGGCGGTGGAAAAAGCGGTCAATACGGACTTGGCGATCATCTGCACGGTCTGGCTGTGCAGGCTGTAGCGGCCCTTGGTGGCGACCTGCAGCTTGCCCCGGTTCGGCCACGGCGTCTTGGCCCGCATCGCCACCCAGACCAACTCCACGCACTCGTTCCATTCCCGCGCCGCCTCCTGCGCCCCAGCCCACGCGGAATCGCGGGTGGCTTTCACCGGGATGTCCAGGGGTACGATGCAGACTTGTATCATTGGAACAAAGATCAGTTACTTCATATGGCTTTCAAGTGCATAACGCCCATGGAATCATCCTCTGGCACGACCCGATACACCCAGTACTCCATCGCCTGCCATCTGGTCTGGATCCCAAAGTATCGCCGGAGGATCTTTACGACCCAGGTTGATGCTGCCTGCAAGAAACTTCTGCACGAATGCTGTGAGCGGCAGGGGTTGCGCCTCTTGGAGGTTGAAACGGACGAGGACCACGTCCATGTCTTTGTCTCCGCACCGCCGCGCTTCAGCCCATCCCAAATCGCCAACCTGCTCAAGAGCCATACCTCGCGCTACCTGCGCGAACAGTTCCCGCATCTGAATCGTCTTTGCGGCCGCGGGCAGCTTTGGACCCAGGCCGGCTCCGCTGGCGCCGTGTTTACCGAGATCATCCGTCACTACATCTCCGAATGCCAAGGCACTTAAGCGCGTGCTTTTATCCCCCTCCCTGAAGGAAGGGGGATTTCCCGCACGTCATTTTAACGGTCCGCGCCCATTATCCGGGTAGGCAGCACGATGCCCCACGATCCGAACGCGCAGTTTGACCAGACCGTCCTGGAAATGATCGAGCACAGCCCCACGGGCGCGGTGCCGGTCACCCCCACCTACCAGGATGCGCTGGCCAGGCTATACGCCTCGCACCAGATCTACGCCCACTCGGACCACAAGGACGGGCATGTCACCGCGCGGTCGCTGGCCCGGCTGCCGTGTTTCCACGCCGGCAACCTGGAGGCTTTCGCGGCAGGCCAGGTGGACGCCGAGACCCTGGAGTCCAACGCCAGCATCTTTGACCGCTACGTCAGGTCCCTGCCTCTTGCGTTCCACAAGAATGCGGAGAGCTTTCGGGGCAGGGTGGTGGTGCATCCTGTCCTCCACAGGGCCAAGCACGCGGGAGCCGAAAAGCTTCCGGTCGCCCATAATTTGATGCACACCCTGTTCCTGGTGCCCGGAGCGGGCCCGCATCCGGGCCTGCCGGGCAATTACCTGTATGGGTCTGTCCTGCAGGTGGGAGCCGACGCGGCGCCGGGCTCATGGACGGTGCAACTGCATGACCGCGATGACGGAGCCGCTGTTTTCAATGTTCCGGCGATGCAGGAGGCCCTGGCCAAGCTGAGGGAGGTGCTGGAAAGCGCCCCATTTACCATGAACGAGCTTGAGGCTCTGGGCTTCCGGTTGGTCTAGGGAGCCAGGACGGGCAAGATTTGATAATAGGCGAACGGCGGCGAACGTCGCCAGAAGAGGTATTGGCGGTACTTGTCCATCAATCTTCGCAAGGGCGGGCGAGAATCAGTGGTGGAGCAGAGGACTCGTTGCTCCTAGGGGCACTCCTGCCCACCGTTTGCCGTCGTTTCAAAGGAGCGGTGTCCTGGCGCCGATCTGGCAGGACGACCTGTTGCCTTCATTGCGGCGTGGCCGTTCATGCGTTGCCCAAGCGCCTGCCTTCGTGAGAATCCCCAGTCTGGACCCGGCCTTGGCCGCATCCGCTTGCAGTTCAATCCCGGCGTCTGCCTACTGCTTTTCAGATCATGGAGTTGCCGCACAAGCATCCTCCCCAAGCCGCCTGGCTTCACCAGATCGGCCCCCGCATGCTCAAATGGTGGCCGGCAAAGGCCTTTGGCACAACCACGGGCATGATAGTCTTCTTTGGCATCTATTTCTGGCTGCTTCGGCACCCGCTCTTTCCGTACACAACCGTGCCGCTCACACCGATCGACCGTTTGATAGGCTTTTGGCCGGGAGCCCTGCCTCTCTATCTTTCGTTGTGGTTTTATTTGCCGCTGGCACCCGCGCTGCTGATCGATCGCAGCGAGCTCGTGTCCTACGGTTTCGCTGCCGTCGGGCTCAGCGTCATCGGCCTCGGGATATTCCTCTTCCTGCCAACGGCCGTGCCGCCGGCCGAGGTCGACTGGTCGCGTCATCCTGCGTTCGTCTTCCTGAAGGCGGCCGATGCCTCGGGCAACGCCTGTCCGTCTCTGCACGTAGCCTTTGCAGTGTTCACTGCGATCTGGTTCGAGCGCCTTTTGAGGCAAATGGGCGCCGGGCCGCTCGTTCGTGCCCTCAACTGGCTGTGGTGCCTGGGAATCCTGTATTCCACGATTGCCATCCGCCAGCACGTGTTTCTCGACGTTATCGCGGGCGCCGTCCTGGGCTCGACAGTCGCCGGCGTGCACCAGCAGTTGCTTCGAGTCTTTCCGGGATCGGAAAAGGCTTGATCGCCTTTTTAAGCAACCAGCTGATCCGGCCGGGGCACGACGCACTGGTAGCCGAGTTCCTTCAGCCGTTCTAGGACGAGGAGAATGGCGGCAACGCGGATATTCGCGGGCACTCGTGGCCCTTCATGAAGCAATAGGATCGCCCCGGGAGAGAGACCCCTCGTGGCCCTCGACGCGGCCTCACGTGGCTCCGCGCACCAGCGTTCCAATCCGCGGGCGCTCCAGCCCACACAGGTGAGGCCGCGCGCGGCCAGTGCCTGAGCAAGCCAGAGATTCTTGATCCCGGCGGGCGCGCGGAACCGCATCGGGTTTGCTCCGGTGGAGCGCAATACCTCCGTCGCCGCGTCGAGTTCACGTCCCACGCGCGCCGGAGAAGCGCACCAGAATGTTCCCAGGGGATGTGTGTGCGTGTGATGCGCCACCTCGTGCCCGGCGTCTGCGATTGCCCGGACGAGTCCGGGGTGAATGGCGGCGTTCTCACCGATCACGAAAAACGTCGCGTGCGCACCATGTGCCGCAAGCAATTCGAGAATGCGCGGTGTGTCTTCCGGGTCGGGGCCGTCATCGATCGTCAGCCACACCTCCCGCCGGAGGGTCTTAAAGCGGCGGTGCACGCGCACCAATCCCTGCGCGTGCGGCGCAAACAGATGGTAAGCCAGAACCGCGTCGGGCGTAAACCAAAGCGCAAGGGCCGTGGCGGGAGCTGTCCGGCACACGAGAATGGCCGCCAGTTTGCCGGCCAGGTTGACAATGATGAGGAACCGCACGTTTCGACAGTGATTCTCAACATTCGCCTGCTCAAGCGCGCACTAACGCCTCCGGCATTGTAAAATGGCCCCTCTGGGCCCATGGGATTGCATCCCATGAAGGCCGAGCCCATCCTTAGCCCCAAAATGGCGGCTTCCTCCAGCTAAAACTGCTCATGTCCATTGCTGCGGCAGAATCGCCTTTCTCGAGAATCGGCCCAGGCGCCGGCGAGCCCGGTGTGTTCTACGCCGGACTTCCCCTGCTCGCCGGCGAGGCGGGGGAAGGCCTCTTTGGCGCCGTCCGGCCTGCCGGGCGGATGGGGCCCGTTGCCCTTTTTCAGGCGGAGGGCTGGTTGCTCGGTGCCGCCACTGTTCCCCTGGCCTTGGGTTTGGAGGATGCAGCGCGGCGCCTGTACCGGAATATCTTCAAGGCGGCCCGTGAATGGCACCTTGCGCGAATCTGGAATTATGTTCCGGCCATTAACGAACCCGGGCATGAGAGCTTGGAAAACTACCGTGTGTTTTGCCGGGGACGCTCCCTGGCCTTTGAGAAATTCTACGGCGACGGATTCAGGGCGCGATTACCATCCTCCTCCGCCGTGGGCACCAAGTCGGCCGCGCTGACGGTCGCCTTTGCTGCGTGCCGCGTGCGGCCACGCCACGTCGAGAACCCGCTGCAGATACCCGCGTACGACTATCCCGGCGAATACGGACCGCGAGCCCCCTGTTTTGCCCGTGCGACGGTGGTCCCCGAGGCGGACCGCGCGACCGTCTTCATCTCCGGCACGGCTGCCATCCGCGGGCATTTGACCGTTTTCCCAAACGCCACGCGAAAGCAGCTGGATTGCACCCTCGAAAATCTGCGGGGAATATCCGTCGCGTGCGGGCTCGGTCCCGGTCTCGACCGAGGCGGCAATTCGATGCGGCATTTCAAAGTCTACCTTCGCCGGGCGGCGGACCAGCCGCTGGTGGCCGCCACCTTGGAGAAGAGGTTCCTTTCGAAAATGGACCGCGTCTCCTACTTTCGGGCCGACCTATGCCGCACCGAGCTCCGGGTCGAGATCGAAGCCTCCCTTGTCGGAGTGACTGCGCTTCGGGTCTGAACGGGGACCGGCGTGGCGTGCCGGTGAGGCAGGGCCGTCGGTAGTTCAGAGGATCATCGCCTGCAGCGCCCGGGTGTCGTTCTTGCCCCGCGCGGTTATCGGCAGCCGTGCAACGGCTATTAGTTTCCTTGGAATCTTCCAGGCAGCGGTGTCGGCCAGCAGGGCAGCGCGCAGTTCGGCCACGGTTCGGTCGGACGCGACGACGGCGCCGAGCACGGGATCGGCTCCGGCGCCGACTCCCGCCCAAGCCTCGCGCACGCCCGACAGCCGCCGCAGCCGTTCGGAAACCTCGGAAAGACTCACTCGCCTGCCGGCAATCTTCACAATCGTGCCGCGCCTGCCCATCAGGGTCACGTTGCCCCGCGCATCCAGGGCCACACGGTCCGGCATGATCCACGCGCCCAGTTTCCCGACCCGCCGCCGGTTGCCGTGCGTCAGCACGGCGCCACTGGTCACCTGGAGTCGCGCGCCCTTGAGTTCGGTCAGCCTCACTCCGCGCATCGCACGGCCGACCTCGCCGACAAGGGCGGCCTTACCAGTCCGGTCATAGGAGATGCCCCCGGTCTCGCTCGAGCCGTAGAAACTGTGCAGCTTCCGGCCGAACCGCGCGGCGAAGTCGCGCGCCACCTCCTTCGGCAGGGGCGCGCCGGCAGAAATCCCCAGCCGCAAACTCGGTAGCGTGAGGTCCGACGCAGCGAGCGCCCGCCACACGGCAGGAACACTGGGAAACACCGTCGGCCTCCACCTGGAGAAGTCGGCCGCGATGGCGTGGGGCAGCGATGAGCTTCCGAAGACCAGTGGCACGCCGTGTGCCAGCAGTGGCACGGTCAGGTTGCCGAGGCCGTACGAATGCCCGAGTGGGATCAATGCATAATTGAGGTCGCCGCGCCCGATGCCCATCGTTGACCTTATCTGCTGTCCGTCAGCGAGCAGTTGGCCGGCGGTGAAGACAAGGGCCCTTGGCTGCACAGTGGTGCCCGATGTCAGCTTGATGAGGCAGGCCGCCGGGTCACGGTAGGTCTTTGCTCCCGGCAGCGCCTCGAGCTTTGCCCCGTCCCACCAGAATCCTGCCCTGAGCGACGCCGCAAGGCGCCGTTGCTCCAGCGGCGGCTCGGCCGCATCGAGCGGCACTAATATCGACCCTGCCTTCAGCAGGCCCAGAAAAAGTTCCAACCAGGCAATTCCATTCGTTGCTGAGAACACGACGGCGCGCCCCCGCAGCTGTGCCGGTCCCGGCGCGTTAGCCCTGAGCCAGGCTGCCGCGCGCGCGTCGAGATCACGAAACGCCGCCGTTACCCCGTCATTCGCCTGCACAGCCGCGCGGCTGCCTCCGCACCGGCTAAGCGTCCTTTCCCAGGCTTGTATCAGGGCGTGGCTCATGTCTTCTCCCCGAGCGCGGCCAGGTGTTCAAACTCGATCACGAGTAGCGCCAAGATCACCATCATTGCCACGGTCGATCCGAGAGCCCGCACCACGGGAATGCCGCTCAGGGCCAGCACGCCAAACGACGCGGCTGCCGTCAACGCCGAGATCCGCACGGACACGGGCGGTGGCTCGCTTCGGTAGGCCGAGGTGGCGGTGAAAATCGAGTAGTTGTGGGTCAGGCAAACGCCGAGAAAGGCGCCGAGCAGGTGAAACAGGTTGAGGGGATGCCCGAGCCAGCCGAACAACCCAAAGAGGCCCAGGCAGGCGCCGCACGGAATGGCGAAAATTCGCGCGCCGTCTCGCCATCCGTAGGAAAGAAGCACCCCGGCCCCGACAATGGCGAGGCCGGTCAAGCTCAGCCACAGCGCGGATTGCCGGTAGCGGCTGAATACTTGGTTGAGCGATTGGAGCTGGTTCGCGCTCACCGTGTGCGTCTCGGCCGGAGGCGCGATCGCCGGCGCAGCTTGGGCAATGGTGACGAACCAGCTCAGTGGGCGGCCTGTGTGCATCAGAAGTCCGACAGGCCCGATGAGCTTCGCCTGAAGCTCGCCGAGCGCCCTGTCGAGATCGACCACCTTTGCGCCGGTGACATGCCGGCTGTAAGCCTCGAAGAACGGGGCGAACGCACCGGCATCAAAGCCCGCGGCGCCTAGCGCCGTGCGGAATTGCCCCGCAAATTCCGGGTGGTCCCTCCCAAATCGCATGGCTTGGGCGCGCACGTCTTCTGTCGGCACGACGGCGCTGAGTCCGATGGTCCGCGTGCGACCACCGCCGGCAGTGCGCAACCATGCCTCAAATCTGTCCAGTGAGGTGCGCGCCTCCATCACGCTGGCGCCGAAGGTGAGGTAAACCGTGCGACCGGTCCGTTCGCCGAAGAGCGCGCTGATCCGGGCGTCCTCGCGCTTGAGCTCCGGCGATGGAATATCCAGCTCGCGGATGTCGTCATTCCATTTGAGCAGCGCCAGCCCCGGAAGCGCGGCCACCCAAGCCGCCACGAGCAGGCGGCGAATGCCTCGGCGCACTCCTGCCGACAGCCACGGTCCGCGGCGAAATGCGCGGGTCTCGAGGAAGGGATTCCTGACTGTGGAGAAATAGACGACCGCCGCCGCCAGCGCGCTGACCAAGCCGGCGCCAACGAACACGCCAAGTTGACGAATGACCGGAAGCTCGGAGAACAAAAGGAGCATGAAACCGGCCACAGTCGTAAGGCAGCTTGCGAGCAGCGGCTTCGCCAGGCGCCGCACCTTTTCCCAATAGTCTTCTCCTGGCCGCGCCGGCGGCTGCAGGAAGAGATAGAACCCGTAGTCGATTGACACGCCGGTCAGCAGCGATCCGACCACGAACACCATGATGTGCAGCCTATCGAACGCCATTGTGGCGCACACCCAAGCGCCAAGCACGGAAAACAGGACGACCGGGACCAGATGAAAGCTGCGATGAACCCCGCGAAGGAAAGTGAGGGCCACGGCGAGCACAGCGGCGAACGAGAGCGCATTGAGCCAGATGACCTCGCGCTCGACTCGCGCCCGGCTGGCGGCGGCAAAGCGATTGATTCCGGAATAGGCGGCTGCGAAGCCTGGGTAATCCTGGCGCACGGCAACGGCGGCGTGCTCGATCGCGGCGAATGCCGGGGCCTGTCCTGCCTCGCTGAGCGGCGAAGCGGCCAGCCGCGCCCACACAAGCGTTGGCGCCGTTGCGCTGGGGGCGCCGGGTTGCACCAAGGCTAGCCCATCCTTCAACCGGTTGACCGCCTCCGGCATCAGGAGCAGCGGATCGTCCGGAATCATATCCTGGAAAGCCGGCGCCTCGGGCTCGGCCAGGAAACGGGCGAGCGCAGCAGCCGTGTCATGGGCCAGCCAATCGGAAAACCCGGCAGGCGGGCTGCCGCTGGCGGCATAGGCTGAGGAGCGCTCGTGCAACCAGATCGGGAACAGCAGGGCAAAACGCTGCGCGAAAAGTTCGCGCCCGAGCGCGTCGCGCACGGCGGTGTCGCCCATGACCAACGCCTGCTCGAAGGCTGGATCGCTTTCCAGTAAGGCGGCGAATCGTGCCGCCGCTCCGGCCGGCGCGGGTTTGATGTTAGGGCCGGTCAATTCAAATAACATCGTGCGCGCCTCCGATTGGCTGGCTAGCGATCGAACCAGTGCCAAATCCGGCGACTTTTCGTCGGCTGGAATGAGGTCGAGTGCGTCAATGGAGATTTTCCGGGCGTAATCGATCCGCGACAGCCAGCTGGCGCCAAGTGCGGCCGAAAGGGCGAGTGCGCCCCACCCCAGCAATTGACGGCGGGCAAAGGTCATCGCGGGGAATAGGTGGTTGCCGGGGGTGATGGTCGCATGGCTAGAGGAATCCGGCGGTTCATCCGCCTGGGGTAGGCTAACGGAAGCACTGCTTCAGCTCCTCCGCTGTGAACGCCGCCGGTGGACGCGGCGGCCCTATGACAATCTCGATGGCCTGCCGCGATGCGCGGCGGATTTCAATGCGCCGGATCGTTGCCGCCTCACCCTCCACGGTGATCCGGCCCACGCCGCGGCGCAATGTGGCTGTGCGAGGCACGAGCGCGAGGGTCCAAGATGTGCCGTTGCGCTGTCCGTAAAGTTCAAAACCCGTCTCCAGCGCTGCCAGGTCCAAGCGCAGGATGTGCAGCAATGCGCCATCGGCAGCGGCGCCCGAGTCTGCGGGCGGCGCCTCTTCCCCTGCGGCTGTGCGAATGAGCACGCCTTGTGAGTCTAGGATGACTATTCGCTCCCCGGGCGCGGTGTAATGCAGGCTCAGGCCGCGCGCGGCGGAGACGCGCACTTCGCCCTTCAATTCCACTGGCTCGGTCTTGAAGGAAAAGAAGCGGCGCTCTGTGAAATCGGCCGTGATGTCCGGATGGTGGGCAAAAGCGACGGTCAGGTCCCTCCACGCCGGCCCCGCCGGCGCGAGCAGGTGCGCCGGGTTCACGAGCGGATCGGCGTCAGCGCCGCGCCCGACCGCGCAGCAGGCTAGCAGCAGGGCAAGCGAGACGCCGGCGAGCCGCCAGCGGCGCCGGTGGCGAAGCATTGCGGGCCAGCGCCAGAGCAGCAGCTCAGTGATGATCCGAAAGTGCATCCATACGAGAGTGGCATTGTCGCGGAGATAGTGGAAATGAGATACGCCGCCCTCGGCGCGCGAGAGATAGCGGACCGGCGCGGCAAGGGTGCGCGGCGGCACGCCCGCCCAGCCGAGCCGCACCGCAGCTTCCGTGTCAAAATCATAGCGCCGGCCGCCGCGGCGTGCCCCAAGCGCGGCGAAAAGCGGTGCGAGCGGATACACACGAAAGCCAAACAGCGGGTCGTCTATCCCCGGGCCCAGCAGCTCAAAGCGCACGAGCCCGACGCTCAGTTTCCTGCCGTGCCGCCGCTCGACCGGGGTGTTCGGGGGAAGGATCGGCCGGCCCAATACCAGGGCGTCCGGGTGGAGCAGCGAAGTGTCCATGAACTCCGCGATGCTGCGGGCCGGGTGCTGCCCGTCCGCATCCATGACCAGCGCATGCGTAAAGCCTCGCGCGAGAGCGGCTTGCGCACCAGCGAGAACGGCCGCTCCTTTGCCCGAGTTTCGTGGCATGATTAGGACGGTTAGCGCAGGGTTGATCTTGGCCAGTTCGAGCAAAGGCAGTTCACTGCCGTCCGTGCTTCCATCGATCACGACGAGGACAGGCTGCCAGTGATTCATTGCCTCGACGACAACCTCGCTCAGGCGCGGACCCGTGTTGTAGGCCGGCAGCAGGACGATGTGGGTGGTGGAGGTTGTCACGGTCGCCGGAGTTAACAGACCCTTCAGGAAGGCGCGCGGGTCTCCGGAGCGCAGGCTCCCGCATCCACAGGTAGCCCGTGAAACCATGCCTCGATCCCCGCGGCCATATCGGGCGTGCTGGCAGCTGTGTCCGTGGAGATCAGTGGGCCGGCCGCCACCTCGATATGCGCGGGGAATTTGGGCAGCCGCCACCAGGCGCGGCCCTTGGTCAGGACATCGGAATCAGTGGTGATTCGCACCAGCTGGATCGGTGCGTGGGCCCGCCGCGCTATGAGGACAAAGCCGGGTTTGAAAGGGAGGAGCGCCTTGCCGGGCGGCGTGCGCGTGGCTTCGGGGAAGACGACCAGCAGGTTTCCGGCCGCGACCTTGGCGGCGGCTCGGCGCACGAGTTCATGTCCGCCGTCGCTGCCGAGGTAGCCCGCGCGGCGGGCGGGGGAGCCCAGCAGGGGATTATGGCGGACGGCGGGCTTGAAGATGCACAACGCTTCTGGAATTCGCGCCAGCAGGCAGGTTATGTCGATTAGCGCAGGGTGATTGGCTGCCAGCACAAACCCGCCGCGCGGCAGGCGTTCGAATCCGAGATAACGCACATGCACGAGCCGGGCAAACGCGCACCACCAATGGAAGAGTGCAAGGTGCCGATGGATCAGCCGCTGGAAAAAGCGCTCCGTCGGCTCCGTCGCCGGCAGCCAGCTGACCAACAGGCAGAGGAGGCTCAGCTCCAGCCCCGCCGCGCCGAATAGCAGCAGTGTGACGTAGTAGGCTAGGCGGTTGTAGACAGAGCGAAGCGACATGCCTTGGATAGGTTGCGTGTTGCCTAGCGGCCGATGGCTGGCGCCTCCGGGTTCAGGGGAAGGAAGTTAAACCACAGAAACGGATGCTGGCGAACCAATGCTTCCAGGCGGGCGAGTACCGCTTGAAAATGGGCCCGCGCGGCCTGCGAATTTGCCTCGCGCCCGGCCGTCGGGTCCGGGGCAAAGACCGGCGACGCGATTACGCGCAACTTGTTCTCCGAGGGATCTGGGACTGCAGTGCAAAACACGACTGGGCGGCCAAACAGCAGGGCCAGGTGATAGATGGTGAACGGGAATAGCCTGAGGGTGCCGAGGAAGTGGAACGGCTCGGTCTTGCCGCTAAACTCCGGCCGGTCGCACTTCAGCGCGAGCGAATCGCCGGCCTCGATGGCCGCCTTCAGGTCGAAAAGCAGATTGGCCGGATTGTTGACCCACAGAAAGGAGACCCGCTCGGCAAACCGCTGGCCGAGAAGGCGAGTGTCGTCGGAGTTGCCGACTCGCAGCCGAATGATGGAAACGCGTATGCCGCGTTCGCCCAGCAGGTACCCGAGTAGATCAGAGGCGCCGAAGTGAAACGTGCCGAAGAGGGCGGGCTGGCCGGAATCCAGCAGCGCCTCGAACGCCTCCTTGTTCTCCGGCTCCAGAACGCAGCGTACCGCCGCGCCGCGGCCGGTTCGGAGCTTGAGCACAAGGAAGTCCGCAAAGGCGAAGAAATGGCGCCAAACGTCCTGCAGCCCGGGAGGCCTGCCAAGGACAACGGAGAGATAGGCCCGGGAATGCGCGCGCTGCGCAGGCATGAGCGCGACCCCGACCCAGGTGCCCGCCATCAACATCAGGCGGAAGAACCACCGCGGCCACCACCGCTCCGCCCACAGCAGGAAGCTGTAGCCCCAGCTCGGGCCGGGATTGTGCGGGAGTGGGGAGGTCGCGCTCATGACCATTCGAGCCTCCACAGGCCGCCGCCACCGTGCCAGGTCAATGAGCCGCGCTCGGCGAGGGCCTGCGTGAATTCTTCCAGTGACGGGCATGCGTCATCGGCCTGCATGGCCGGCGTGAAGGTGATTCGGCCCGCAGCGCCGGCCGCTTCCCGTGTCACGACCGCGGCGAACGCAAACGACCTTGGTGAAGCCATGTTGTATTGAATCATCCAGCCGCCGCATTCCTCGCCGCCGACGAGCGCCACCCGCCGGGCCGGCTCGACGAGCACGGTCAACAATGCCTGCTCCAAAAGGCGCGTCTGCCCGGCGAGAGGCCAGAGCCTGGCGATGGGCTGCTGGCGCCCGATGAGGACCTGCTGCGCGCCACTGGGATGGATCGACGCTTGGAACAGCGACGGACTTGGCTGCGGAAAGCTCATCAAGTAATCCTCCAACGCATGCGTCTCGGAATAGGTCGACGCATAAACCATTGCGTCTTCGGGCTCCAGCATGGAGCCGTCGAGCGCCGAGCCGACGAGCAGTCCGAGGTGGGTCATCCGGCGCAGCGCCGTGCGCGGGAATTTGTCTGCCAGTCGGATGCGCGCGCCGGCCACCGTTTCGCCGGGGGCGGGCAGCTCGACGCGCAAATGATGGATGAATCGCTCAATCATGGGTGAGCAGCAACGCGGCATGGGCGCCTCCGAAGGCATTGCTGGCGAGAACGGCCCCGTCGAAACCCGCGCTGTCGAATGGAGCCAATGCGACGGTGTCGCTGAAACTCGGAGCCGCGCCGCCGACCGTGCCGGGAATCCGGCCGGCGCGCAGCGCGGCGACTGCGACGGCGAGTTCGACGAGGCCACAACTTCCGAGGGTGTGGCCGAGGCTGCCCTTCCAGGATACCAGCGGTGCGTCGGGAAACCGCCGCGCAATGGCCTCAGCCTCGAGACGGCCGGCCTCCAACGTGCCAGTTCCGTGGCCCTTGATCCATACCCGGCGGGCCGCCGCAGCTGTTGCGATTGAGGCCATGCATGCGGCAAAGCCTGAGCCGTCCGGCCGGTTGCCCGTGAAGTGAAACATTTCGTTGTACAGGGAATTGGACGCGATTCGATAGGATGCAGCCTTGCGCGTGAGCACCGCGAACGCGGCGCCATCGCCCAGTCCGATCGAACCCGTCTCGCGCACGGCGTAGGGCATGGGCATCAAAGCATTTAGGATCTTCAGGCTATGGAATCCGCCGGCGACAAACGGGCTGATAAAATCGAAGGAAAACACGAGCACGCGGTCGGCCAGATCGGCGTGCAACAGGCGGGCGGCGTGAGCCAGTCCGAGGTGCGCGGAAACGCAGGCGTGAGAGAAGACGTGGACGTGTTCGCCCCAGTCGAATTCAGTCCGGAGCAGATCCACGCTCTTGAATGGCGTGCCGTAGGCCAGGTGGCGGGCATCGTGGCTGCGGATGAAAGCATAGAGACTGCCGACCCCGAAGTTGCTGCTGGTGACGATGACGGGCGCACGCGCCGAGCCCCAAGCGGCTGCTGGGATGCCGGAGGCGAGCTGGCGCAAGCCGGGCACCCAGCGCGGCGGAAGCGTCTCGTCCATCGGCCCCGTCAGTGCGAGCGGCACGGGGTCACCGCCGTCGCGGCCGAGGGCCGGAGTTAACTCAAGTGCTCGCCGCCCGGCGAGCAATGCGGCAACCGTCGCTGGCGCGTCCCCGAACGGCGTCAGGCAATCACAGGCTTCGATCCCGGCGGAAAGCTGGTCAGCCGGCATACACAGGGTGCGGACGTTCAGCTGAAATCACGCAGCTTACGTGGGTGAAGGCCGGCCTTCATGCGGGTTTTCTTGTCTGCGCGTCTCCCGAAGCCGGCGGGGAAGTGGGTGTCAACACTTCCGCCCCCTTTGCGCTGGGGGTAAGTTGTCGTTGGCATGGGTGGGTTCAGGCGTGGTCCGTCCGCGAACGAATGTAGTCCGCGAGCGTGTTGACGCTGCCAAGCGCCTTTCGCGATTCTTCGCTACTGCCGATCTTTACGCCGAACTCCTTCTCGATCGCCAGCACGAGTTCCAGAGCGTCGATCGAGTCGAGGCCGAAGCGCGGCGAGCCGATGAGCAGCTCATCGTCGGGGATATCCTCGGGACGGACCCCATCGAGCCTAAGCGTGGAGATTATCAGCTTTTTGAGCCGGAGCGTGTGGGTGTCGGGCACGGGGAGATCAGGCTGGGCGGCGCAGGACATGGCAGACATTGCTGCCGCCAAAACCGCTGCTGTTCTTGAGCACGAGACGCGGGGCCTCATCAAGCGAGGTGCGGGGCAGGTCGAGCCCGGCGCAGACGGCGTCGGGTTCCTCAAGATGGGCGGCTCCTGGAATGAACCTATCGGCAACCGCCAGTGCACAGAAGGCGATTTCCATGGCTCCTGCGAGCGACAGGCCGTGGCCGGTGAGCGCCTTGGTGCTGCTGATGTGGGGCTTGGCGCTGTTGCCAGTGAAAACGCTGTGCAGCGCTAACACCTCGGAGCGATCGCCGGATGGAGTCGAGGCGGCATGGGCGTTGACGTAGTCTATGGCCGCTGCGTTCACATGCGCGTCGCCGAGTGCGCGCTGCATGGCCGAGCGCAGGCCTGCTCCCTCGGGATGAGAGGCGGCAACGCTGTGGCCGTCGCCCGCCTGGCCCCAGCCGATCAGTTCGGCGTAGATGCGCACCCCGCGCCGGCGCGCCAGCGCCGCGTCCTCGACAACGATCGCCACCGACCCGCCTGTGCCTACAAACCCGTCTCGCTGGCGGTCGAAGGGTCGCGAGGCCGTTTCAGGATCCGGGTTGTTGGAGAGAACCCGTAGGCTGGAGAATGGGAGGATGCTTTCGGCGGTCACGTCCTCCGCGGCGACCACCAGCATCCGTGTTTGACGGCCGAGGCGGATCTCATCCATGGCGTAACCGAGCGCGTGGCTCGATGACGCGCACGCGGAGGAAAAACCGCAGACTGCGCCAGAGATCTTGTAGCACGCAGCGAGGTTGAAATTCAATGTGCCTGCAATGGAGGAAACAATGCACATCGGATTGCCGCGCTCGCCGCGCGTGGCGTGCATCTGGTCGAGGAAGTGGCCCAATAGAAACGGCGAGCCCGCCGAGGCGCAGTAGAGTCCGGTGTCCCCGTCGGCAAGTGCGGCGGGATCGAGCCCCGCGTCTGCGAGCGCCTGCTTAAGCGCGCAGAGTGCGTATACGCCGTGCGGCGCGAGGCCCCGGAGGAGTTCACGATCGACGGTTAGACTGGCCGGCCAGCGCCAGTCGCGCCGGTTGGGGGTCGGAAAGTCAAAACCTTTGACCGTGCCCGCGACCTTGACAGGAAGATTGGGGTTGCCGAGGAATTCGACCGGTTCAAAGCCGTGCCGCAGTTCGCGGAGGCTGCGCAGAACGGAGGCTCGGTCGTTGCCGATGCTGGTGATGAAACCCAGGCCGGTGATGACGGGCAGCGGAGGCATTCGGGACGGGCCTCGTTCAGGGTGTCGAGCGTGTGGCAACCTTGCTGCGGATGAAGGCACGCAAGTCGTCGATTGTGCGCACCTCGGCTATTTCCCGGTTTGTGATGCTGATGCCGAATAGATCCTCGGCAAAGAACACAACCTCGGTGATGGCCAGGGAATCGAAGCCCAAGTCGTCGATAAGCCTTGTGCTGCCGGGCAGCGTAGTCAGGTGAGCCGCGCAGCTATGGGGGGCAAAATCACTAAGAATTGCGAGAATTACGGGGTCGAGCACACCTGGGTCGGCCCAATTATGGGACCGTTCATAGGCGGCGCGTGCATCGGAGGGAAGGTTCCTGAGCAAATTCTCCTGCTCGGGACTGGGTTGGGCCTTGGCGGGGGTGGGTAGGGCGGGTGACGCCATGATTTGAGTGGTCGTGCGGCGGGGAGGATTAGGCCGGATCGGTCTCACGCGGTCGCGAGCCCGGCCTTTATTGCCGTGTATTCGCTGAACAGGCCGAGAACAATATTGCGTTTTACCTGGGTCAACCCCGCATCGCTAAGCGCTTTCAGCACAGAATCCGGGCGCACGCACGTATCCATTGTTTCCCAATAGTAGCGCATCATGTTGCGCGCGTCGTGGCTGCGGGTAAAAAGAAGGGTGAGAAACGGATAGATCCGCCGGAAGTAGAGACGGAAGAAAAGACCGGAGACGCGGCCGATGGGTTTGGTGATTTCAAGGATCAGCAGCTTGCCCCCTGGCTTCAAAACGCGGTGATACTCGTGGAACGTCCTATCTAGGCTCGTGACATGGCGCAGCGCGTAGCCCATGGTGAGAAAGTCGAAGGAGTTGTCAGGCAGGGGCAGTTGTTCAGCCCGACCGAGTATGAAGTGCGCCGCCAACTTGGATCGGGCGACCTCCAGCATACCTTCGCTTGGATCGAGGCAGGTGATGTTCTCTGCCGTGCCAAGGATGGTTGCCGCTTCAACAGCCACCAAACCGGTGCCGCAGGCCACATCGAGCAAATGATGCGGCGGGCGCAGGCCGTGTTCCTTCAACGCCCAACGCCGGTAGGAAGCTCCACTTTGGAGGAAGCCCCAGCCCACCACGGCATCGTAATGCCTGGCAGCTCTGTCGAACAAACGGTTGACGAACTCCGGCTTCTCCTCGGCTGTGCCGTAATGCTCGGTCAGCGTGGGGTGGGGAAGCATCGTCATAAACTGGCCCAATCACAGCCGGATACCAGCCGAAAGCCGGGGCGTGCGATATGGCAACGGTTGCTGCTCTAGCCGGCCGGATTTGAGTCTCTGCCTAGGGGCCGCCGTCCTTTGTCCCGCGCTCAAAGACGCCCGCAAGGAGGTGTCCCGAATAACGCGGCTATCCACTTCTGCGGCAATGGTTATGGTGGCAAGGAGGGAATCCCGGCGGGTACTTCGGTGTCGACCCGGTGTCCGGCTTTCCCGACTTTCTTGGGTTTAGGAGGAAGACGGTGAAACGTCGGCAAGCGTGAATCCGAGCCCGCACCGTGAGTCCCGGATCCCTTCTGCCACACAGCGGATCAGAACGTTTTCGGTTCGAGTGCCCCCTAGGGCACCGTTTGACGTGGATCGCCATGTGGATCGCACCAGGGTCAGATGCATCCCCCTTGCCGCCGCGACCGCGCACTATGAGCGCCAAGACAACGATGATGGCCACGACGGTGACAAGACCGGGAAGCGACCAACCGCCCCTCCAGTTCCAGTGAACGAACCCGAGAGTATTCTTCATGTTCTGACCCTCTGTTTCAAACGCCCGGCGCCAGGGAGCCGGACTCGCCCTGATCTGCCCAACGGCAACAGGCAGTCCAGGCGGCTGCAATCCCCCGGAATTTCGACCTCTCCCGATCGGGAAGGCGGCGATCCAGGAAGCGGGGCGGGCGGCAACTGATTGGCGCGATGGCTAACCATTCAGATCAACGTCCGCATGGTCTGGGCGTAGTCCCGGTTATTCGGACCGCTTGAAGGTTTGGCTTGGGCCGCGTGGGCGGTTTTCCGTTGACGCCGCGATGCGCGGATTGAGCCTAGGGCGAGGATGATCCTGGCGAACCCACGAGGCCGCGGCAACCCATGAGAACCTTTCCCGGGCGCTCCTGGGGTCCCGCCATTCGCCTTTCCGCGGCGCTGGCGGCGGCGAGCCTGCCGACCGCGCGCGTGGTCGCGGCCGAGCTCCTCGGCTACCACGAGGTGAGGACGGACGCGCAGGGGAGGATCGTCCCGTGGTACGGGGACGGGCCGTCCGAGGCCTACGACCACGTGATCCGGCTGACCTGGAATTTCTGGATCACCATGAGAGCGTGCCCGAACGGGGTCCCGTACTACCTGCTTCACCAGGTCTGGAAGGCGGACAAGGACGACCCCCGGGGGCTGGGGGGCGACCAGATCAACATGGCTCTCTCGTCGTGGAACCTGCTCTACGGGTACCTGGGCGACCCGGCGCTCCATGACAACATGCGGCTGATGGCCGACTACTGGATGGCCCACGGAATCGCCCCGGAGGACCAGCTGTGGGGCGGGCTTCCCTTTCCCTACAACCTGGACGGGCAGTCGGGCCGGTATGACGGCGACATGAGGGCGGGCCCCGGTTTCCTGCAGCCGGACAAGGCGGCGAGCTTCGGGGCGGAGCTCGTCGTGCTGTACAAGGTGACGGGTGACGGGCGCTACCTGGAGCGCGCGATCCGGATTGCGGACACTCTCGTTCGCAACGTGGCGCCCGGGGACGGGGCGAACTCGCCCTGGCCCTTTCGCGTGAACTCCGCGACGGGAAAGGTCCACGAGGAGCGAAACGACAACGACCATCTCGTCTACCGGGCCTCCTATACGACCAACTGGACCGGGGCGCTCAGGCTCTTCGACGACCTCGCGGCCCTGAACGAGGGCCGGCCGGATAAGTACCGCGAGACATCGCGGCTCGTCACCGACTGGCTCAAGAAATACCCCCTGACGAACAACCGCTGGGGGCCCTTCTTCGAGGACGTGAGCACGAAGGACTACTCCGACACGGAGATCAACGCCGACACGCTAGCGGCCTACATCCTGGAGCACCCGGGCTGGGATCCCGGGTGGAAGGCGAAGGCAAGGGGCATTCTCGACTGGTCCTACGGCAGGTTTGCGAACCATGAGGCCGATAAGTGGGGCGTGGTCGTCATCAACGAGCAGACGCAGTACCCCGTGCCGGGCAACAGCCACACGTCCCGCCACGCGGCCGCGGAGCTGCTCTACGCGGAGAAGACCGGGGACTGGTCCGCTAGGGACGCGGCCATCCGGAGGCTCAACTGGGCCACCTACTGGGTGGATAGCGACGGGAAGAACCAGTACCCGCGCGATGACAACTGGCTCACGGACGGCTACGGGGACTTTGTGCGGCACTACATCCACGCGATGGCCTCGGACCCCGGGCTGGCGCCGGGCAACCGGGAGCACCTACTGCGCACCACCTCGGTGATCCGGTCGATCGAGTACGGGAAATCTTCGATCCGATACGAAAAGTACGACGCGGACTCGGAGGAGCTGTTCAAGCTGGGTTCCTGCTCCCCCGCGGGAATAGAGGGCGCCACGATGACATGGGATCCATCCAGCCATGTCCTCCGCGTCCACGCCCACGGCCGCAGGGTGCTCATTGGGCTGGTGCACTGACGCGAGTAACCGGATGGCAAGGGAGCGTCATGCCTTCGTGGACACCCCACTCTCGCCGCAGATGTTGCACACAGAGCTACACGGTGTGTGAGCGTACCAGGATGTTCTTGGTTGTTCTCTCAGCGCGGGAATCGTATTCCTAGGCACAAAGACGCAGATGGGGGTTCCAAATCCCTGATTTCGTAAGAACATAAAGAGCAATCGCATAGGGAACGGGCCGATCCTTTTAGGACAAAACCCGCAAACGATTGTATGAGGGGACAGTTCGGGTCCCCATGGGCCGAGCTGGATGGCTGGCGTCAGATAGGTCGACACCGACGATCTTGATCGGACCAACACAACCGTGGTTCAACAAAACGCACGCACGTCAAATGGGCTTAGCGGGCGTCAGGCACCGCTTCCAGGACCACCACGGATCGGTTGCCCACGCCGTAGGTCCCGCTTATCATCGCGCCGCTAGAGGCGCCCCAGCAGTTGCTGGAGGCCTCCGCCCAGTTGTTCGTGTCGATGAGCCGGACCCAGCGAGTACCCGCAGGACTGGCGGGCACCGTGTAGGTGACGCTTGACCCCGAAAAGTTGCTCATGACCACGAAATCCTGGTCTCCAACCGCGCTTCCGGAGATGTAGATCGTGGCGGAAGGATTGCTCCATTCATTGAAGCCGCTTGTTCCGTCGGCGTTGGTGAAGGTCACCGGTTCTTTGTAGTCCTGCTGCCGGAAGGCCGCATGGGCCGCCCTCAGTTGCAGCAGATACTGCAGGAATGGGAAATTCCCGTTGGTGGCGCCCGCAAATGTCCCCAGGTTGTTGGCGTAGGCCATTGTCCCGCCCGTCGCATCCCCGGTGGCCACCGTGTCGGGGCTGTTGGTGTCGATCATGGTGTAGTTGTTCCACGTGGCCACCGAGTCGACGTCGTAGGCATTGTTGTTGCCGTTCGCCGTCCGCCCGAATTCGTCGCCCCAGACCATCATCGGCAGGCCCCGGCTCAGGACCTGGAAGGCCCAGAGGGACCGCACCACCTGCCGCCGAACCGCCTGGTTGCCGCCCCAGGTGGAGCTCTCGTTGTCGTTGCTGCCCCCGTCGCTCGGGCCGAAGGGCCACGCAAGGCTGGCGTTGGCCTGGGCGGCATAGCTCACCAGGTCCGTCATGCCGAATCCATCGTGGCACACCAGCATGTTCACGGATTTGTGGGGGCCGCCGGCCCGGTCGAACTGGTTGTAGTCCCCGTAGAAGGCGTCGGCGTAGCCCACTCCGTTCATCCCGGAGAGGTTCCCGGTCATGGCGAGCCGGACCGCATCCCGGTAGTTGCCGTTCCATTCGGCCCATCCCGCTGGGAAATTCCCGATCTCGTTCCCGTCATTCGTGTCCCATGGCTCGGCGATGATCTTGACTCCATTGGCGCCGGCCCAGGAGGCGATGCCTGCCAGAAGGGGCGAGGAGATCGCTCCGTTGGTCGTGAAGCCGGAAGACCCGTTGCGTCCGAGTTCCACCGCCAGGTCAAACCGGAACCCGTCCACGCCCATCGTGCCGGACCAGTAGGCCAGTGAATCCCTCACCAGGTTCTGCACTGGGGGGGAGCCGCAGTTGAAGTTCTCTCCGACGCCGGTCGAAACCCAGTAGTAGCTTGGGGCGCCTGGGGAGAGCGTATAGTAGGAGGCGTTGTCCAGCCCCCGGAACCCGTCGATCTCCGCCACGTTCGGGTTGTTATTGTCCTGGAGGCCGCCTTCGCCGGTGTGGTTGTAGACAACGTCCAGGTACACCTCGATTCCGGTCCTGTGGAAGGCGGCCACCATCCTCTTGAACTCGGCCGTGGGGCCGCCCAGGGCCGGATTGCTGGCGTAGCGCCTGTCCGGGGCAAAGAACCCGTAGGTCCAATAGCACCAGTATCCGGGCCCTGCAGCGGGAGTGGGCGCAGTCGTTGAATTCGTCGAATTGCTGGTATCCTGGACCGGGAGGAACTCCACGGTGTTGAAGCCCAGGTCCCTCAGATAGCCGGCCATGTAGGCGGCCCCGGCATAGGTGCCGCGCAGGCTGTCGGGGACGTTTGCCGCATCCTGGAAGCCCGAATAACGGCTCAGCAGCGTCGTCAGCCTCACGCTGGAGGGATGCGCCGTTAGCCCCTTCAGGTGGGTTTCGTAGATGATCGCGTCCTTTGGATTCAGGTTCGGCCTGGGTCCGGTATCCGTGGCGTCCACGAATGCCACGCCCTTTGGAGCCCAGTGTCCGGTATCCACCTGCCGCTGGTCAACGGCCACGCCTCCGGTGATGGGGCCGGCATAGGTCAGGCCGGTGCCACCGCCCGATAGATACATCCCGTATCCTTCCCCAGCGGCCAGCAGAGCCGGAGTGACCACGTTGTGAGACAGCTCCCGTGCATAGGGGTCATAGAGAACCTTGTTCGGATTGAAGCGGTTTCCCAGGGAATCGCAGTCGGTGAGGAAGCCGGCGACGGAGTTGCCGCGGACCCATGCACTGCTAAAGGGCCAGTTGGGGCCCCAGGAGCGGAAGGCGTACAATGCCAGTCCGGGCACATTGGCCACAGCGGCCCGCCAGATGTTGTCGGCCCCTTTCGTCATCGTGTAGTCGTAGGCGGCGTCGGCCCCGGTGTCGGCGAGATAGATCTCCAGGACCACGTTCGTGGCGTTAGCGGAATACACGCCCACGTCCAGGATGCTGCCGTACCCTGCCGTATACGACGAGCCCAGGGGCCATCTGGCGGCGCCCCAATCTGAGGGACTCACCGGGGAATAGGCGCCCGAGGCGGGATGGTTGCTGCCGACCGCAGCGGCGCAAAGCCCGACGGAAGCCGGGCCGATCAACGCCAGGGCCCAAATGGACAAGCGCAGGATCCGTCGGAGGAGGTGCATTCTGGGATGGAGTTTGTCTTCGCAGAGCAACCAGTAGCTGCGTTCATGCCACTCCAGCGCTGCCAGAAAGAACGGCGCCGGTCAGTCGGTCTCAACGCTACCTGCCAGCCAATTGCGCAATCTGAATAATGACGAATTCAGCCGGATACAGGGGCGCGAAACCCACGGTTATGTTTACGATCCCTTGGTCGATGCTGGACTGCGTGTTGTTCTCGGAGTCGCACCTGACGAAGTACGCCTCCTGGGGAGTCGTGCCTTGAATTGCGCCTTGAAGGAGCAATCCCTGCATGAAGGAATCCACACTGCTCGTGATCCGGCTCCAGAGCGCTTCGCCGTTCGGTTCGAACACGACCCATTGCGTGCCTGCGTAGAGGCTCGACTCGAGAAACAGGGCGAAGCGCCGGATCGGAACATATTTCCATTGCGAGGCGGCCTGGTCGCTGCCGGCGAGGGTCCGGGCACCCAAGACCACGTCGCCGTTCACCTCGAATTCACGGAGGCAATTGATGGCCAGGGCCGTGAGGTCACCGCATTCCAGGTCGTTCAGGCTCTTTTGCAGTCCGCTCACGCCTGCCAGGCTCGCGCCAATGCCGGCCGGGGCTCTCCACACGCCCTGGTTGGAATCCGTGGACGCATAGATTCCGGCCACGAATCCGCATGGGGGGAAAGGGGCCGGGTTGTTGTCCGCCAATGGATCCGGCGCCAGAACCCATGGATAATAATACGCCGAATTCTTCGAATCTTCGCCCCTCAGGCTTCTTGGCGCGCTCCCGCCGGGTGCGGTCCCTAATCTGCCGTTTTGGAGGTCGTCCCGCGAGACCGTCTGCGGGCAGTCGACAATGTAAAAGGCGCGCTTCTCGACGCAGTATTTCTGCAGCTGCCGGATCGTCGTTTCATCCGTTTCCCCGGGAACGCAGAGCAGGTTGAAAACATCCACACGGTTCAGCAGGCTCACCCCGAAGCCGTTGTTGCTGGACGCGGCATTGTCCGCGCCGAGCGCAGTCTCAAAATTGACGTCTCCCGGCGCCAATACCGGCCCGTCACGGCCCCCTGCCAGGTTCACGCCCGCGATGGGCGTAGCGTTGGGTTGAGCGGGAGGAGGGATCTCGGCCTGCGGCGGCAGCGCTGGTTTTACGAACGTCACATTGCTGGATCCGCTGGTGATCACCCCGACCACATATCGCGGATCCGCCGGCGAAACGGATAGGTTGGCGAAATCCTCAAGCAACTCGCCGCTCCCATCCAGAAGCTGCACTGTGAAGGTGGTCGACGGGCTGGGCTCCGTGATCACCTTCACCCAAACATTGTTTCCCCAGGAACCCGGACTGCTGGCGTACAGGGTAAAGGTGCTGCCGACACCAGTCGCACTGGCCACGCATGCCGGCCGCGCAGTCGATGGCAATCCTGCCCACGAAAGCGACCCATCCCACACGATGCGCAGGATATAGGCGCTCTGGCCGCCATTGGCGAAAAACTGGCTAACCGCGTATCCGAGGTAATCTGGCAGGCCGTTGTTGCTGCTCAGTCCGCCAAACAGGCTCTCAAAAGCCATCCAGCTTTGAACGAGCACCGCCCTATTTGCCGGGCCTTTTGCGGCCCATCCCACAAACGCGGCGATCGACGTGGCTGCGCCGGTGATGGAAGGAGGCCCGCCCGAAATTCCTTCGCCATAATTTCCTGGATAGGAAGGCCTTGCGGTTATCACAGTCTATTCAGCAAGTAAGCGGGGCGGCGGCCCCCAGGTCAACCAGCGAAGTCTCAGCCCGAGTGTGTTTCCGGTCGGAACGGAGAAGCGCGTTGATTTTACTCGAAAATATGGCGTGCAACGCGCACATGCGGTGAGGTTTATCTTGATGTCGTCACGGTCTTAGTTCCGTTTTCAGATTCAAACAGGTGCAACCCACGGCTGTCTGATTAAGGAGCATTCCAAAGTTTGTTAGGGATTAAACGGCAGTCTTTTACAGAGTTTCCGATGTGTCCTCGATTAGTGTTTTCGCCGACCTTTATGGGGCCATTTTGGCCCGATGAGCTACCGAACGACGGTGTTGGCGCAGGTTCTCGGAGGTTTGGACGCGAAGGAGTTCGCGCGCTGCGCTGCTCGCCATCCGATGCGGCGGGCATCGTCTGCGATCTCCGCGTACGATCATTTCGCGACGATGGTCTTCGCGCAGCTGACCTATCGGGAGAGCTTGCGCGACATCGAGGCGTGCCTGGAGGCGCGCCGCCAGCTGCTTTACCACTCTGGCATCCGGGGCCGGGTCAAGCGCTGCAATCTCGCGTATGCAAACACGCGACGAGATTGGCACGTGTTCGCGGAAGTTGCTGCGGTCTTGATGCGCCGAGCGCATCGTCTGTACGCCGATCAGCCGCCGGAGCCGGACTTGCCGTTCGCCCTGTTCGCTTTGGATGCGACGCTGATCGAGCTGAGCCTGGCGCTTTTTTCGTGGGCGCGGTGGCAGAGCAGTCATGCGGCCGTGAAGCTCAACGTGCTGCTCGATCTCAGGACGGACATCCCGGTCTTCGCCAGCATTCACGAAGGGAGCCGCCACGAGGTCGCCTCCCTCGACGAGATCCCGGTCCAACCGGTCAGCTTCTATGTGATCGACCGGGGCTACATGGATTTCCAGAGGCTGCATCGGCTTCATGCCGCGAAGGCGTTCTTCGTGATCCGCAGCAAGTGCAACCTGCGCTTCTATGTCGTCGAGTCCAGGAAGGTAGACAAGGCAACCGGAGTGAGGTGCGACCAGACGATCCGTCTCAACTTCAGGAAGAGTCGCGAGCACTACCCCGAGACCCTTCGGCGTATCCGTTACTTCGATGCGGAAAGCGGGCTCTCGCTCGTGTTCCTGACAAACGCCTTTCATCTGCCAGCTCTCACGATCGCCGCGATCTACCGCCGTCGCCGGCAGATCGAGTTGTTCTTCCGTTGGATCAAGCAGCACCTTCGACTCCGCGGTTTCTTCAGCAACGATCCCAACGGTGTGCGCGTCCAAGTCTGGACCGCGATCTGCGCCTACCTCTTGGTGGCTATCGCGAAGAAGGAAAACGCGCTCCGTCAGAGCCTGCACCAGGTTCTGCAAGTCGTCAGCCTCTCCTGCTTGGAGAAAGTGCCTCTGGTTGAACTGTTTACGAAACATGATACAACGAATGAACCGTTTGATATACCTATTCAGCTCGAAATCAATGGGTTCTGATCAGACAGCCGTGAGGTGCAACCATGAAAAATTTATTTGGAGCGAGGAATTTCTTCGCCTAGGTGCTGGTGCTGGCAGCGGCGATCGGGGGCACAGCCTTCCTGGTGCACAAGAACAGGGTGTTGCCCGCGGTGGGGTTCGAGAAAGTTGACCTGCATTCCGTGCTCAATCTGCTGGGCGGGCTTTTTGTGGTGGCGCTGATGGCTGAACGTGCGGTTGAGGTGATCATCTCGGTTCTGCGAGACGCCGATGCCCAGGAAATGCAGGACGACATCAATGCGGTCACGGCGGAACTAGCGGCCGCGAAGGCCGCGGTCTTGCCGGTGCAGGCGGACATTGATGCCTTTGCCAAGGTACTTGCGGCCGAACAGAAAACCCTTGGAGCCTACCGCATCGACACCAAGGAGACCTCCTATTGCATCAGTTTCGTCCTGGGCTTGGCACTGGCATTGGTCGGCGTCCGGGGCTTGCATGGAGTGTTGGCCGGCGACCCTTCCAGTGGATGGTTCAAGCTGGTCGACATCGTGGTGACGGGTGCGATGATCGCTGGCGGCAGCGACGGCATCCACCAGATGCTCAGTGCCATCACGGATTGCTTCAATATGGTGTCCAAAAAGGCGACGGCAAAGACGGACGGTTGACGGCCAAGCTTCTCGCGGTTTTGCGATTATCGTTGGGCCTGCGGGCCTCGAATTCATGAACACAGCAGGAACGGAATATGGCGGAATCATCAGAACGATCTAAGGCGCAAGAAAACAATGTTTCTTCCGGGAATGCTGTTGGTAACTTGTTAACCGGGACAGCCTTAGGCAATTTCAGTAGTTCAGTCTGATGATCACCAGCATCCACACCCTGATTTATTCCGACGATGCCCCCGCAACGCGCGCATTCCTTCGCGACGTCCTCGGCTGGCCCTACGTCGAGGATGCGCTGGGCGGAGGCGCGGGTTGGCTGATCTTCAAGACCGGGCGGAGCGAGATGGGCGTGCACCCGACCCACGCCGTCTACGATGGCAAGACGTACGAATCGCCGCGGCACCATCTGATCTCCCTGATGTGCGACGACATCTCACACACGGTCGCTGAACTGAAGGGCAAAGGAGCGGAGTTCCGCGGCGAAGTTCAGGATCACGGGTACGGACTCGTGGTCATGATGGCCGTACCTGGCGCGGACGACATCATGCTTTACGAGCCCAAGCATCCGCTGGCGTATAGCCTGTGACCGATTGAAAGGGCAACCAACTCACTCCCACCTTTCACCCTTCGCAAGGCATCGTTCAAATTAGCAACACTACGTGCGATCCCGAAAACCATGAACCCATGAGGTGAACACTCATACAGCCAATTAGGTCGTTTAGCTGATGATGCGCCGGCAACTGCGTCCCTGCGAGGGGAGGTGGAGAGCAGCCGGAGAGCAAGGTGAGCAGTCCGTAACGAAGGTGAAGCCCACCAAATGAGCCCCGAAAACTATAATCCCGTGAAGCCGAGCCTATGTAGTGATGGCGAAGGTTATCAGGGCCGGTGGAGCTCGATCAGCCTGGCAAGCGCCGCGATGACCTCGCGGGCGCCCATTCGGCGGCTGGCCGCGATCGCGAGGCAGTAATGGCTGTATTCGTCTATGATCGTCAGGAACTTCACCGTGTTGCCGCCCTGGGTGGTGTCGAAGACCACGTCGACGCACCAGACATCGTTGACTGCGACCGCTTTCAGCTTCGCATCGAGCCGCAACGGCACTTTGGGGCGCCGTGCCGGCCCTTTGACGCCGAGGCCCTGGTCACGGCGCATGCGCTGCACTGTGCGCAGGTTGCAGCAGAGGCCCTGCCGACGCAGCATTTCATGGGCTCGGCGGTAGCTATACCGAGGATGGCGTAACGCCAGGGCGGCTATCGCCTCCCCGATCTGCACCGTCCGCGGCTTCGGCGGCCGCGACACGTAGGCCCAACTGGAGCGCGCCAACCCAAGATAACGGCACGCCTGACGCTGCGAACACATGCCCGCCGCTACCACGCCCTGGGCGGCGTGGCGCTTCTGCGACGAGCTTACCATTTTTTTGAGTTCACCTCTTTCAGCACCTGGATGTTCAAGACCTGGTCGGCGACGATCCGCTTCAAGCGGGCATTCTCGTCCCTGAGGGCCTTCAACTCCTTCACCTCGTCGATCTCCATGGCGCCGTACTGCTGCTTCCAGCGCTGGAGTGTCGCTTCGCTGATGTTCACTTCGCGGGACACGGCCTGCGCCGACTCCCCGCCGTCGATCCGGCGCAGTATCGCTACGATCTGCTCCGGCGTGTGCTTCTTTCCTTTTGGCATCTGGGTTCCTTTCTTGGAGCCCAGACTCTCATTCGCAATGGCTCAGTTCTGGTACGTCAGGTCAATTCTCCCGCCCAATGCATGGGTGCCCGCAAGGCCGTGGTAAGTGGAAATCCGGAATATGCCCATGTCTCAACCAGCTACGTCGAGCGCCACAACCTAACCATCCGTATGGGCAATCGGCGCTTCACTCGCCTGACGAATGCCTTTTCCAAGAAGGTCGAGAATCATGAGCACATGCTAGCCCTGTTCTTCTGCTACTACAATTTCTGCCGAATCCACCAGTCATTGCGCGTGACCCCCGCGATGGAGTCAGGAATTTCAAGCCGCGTTTGGGGCTTGGAAGACATTGTTGGTCTGCTAGAAAGCGACCTTGAGAAAGCCGCCTGAAAATCCCGACGGAAATTTATGGGCAAAAAAAACCCGGGATTCATCATCAGCAGCACGGTTAAGAACTACTGACGCTAGGAATGGCCCCGGGACAGTGAGCAAACTATCGCCCCCCTTTGAATAAAAGTAAAGAGGATTACGCCCTAATCAGAAAGGCTCTTTCAGGGGCGCGTTTTGAGTCACACCGGAATTTGGCCGGCGATTCCGATGACCTGATATTTGTTAGGTATCAGTGGCACGCCGCTCTTTGTGAGCATTTTTATACGCCACTCCAAATTCTTGAGGTCGCATTAAGGAACAGCTTCAACGATGCGATGATGCCTATTTTCGGAACCGACTGGCTAACAGCCACACCGCAATGGCTGAGGAAGAATGAGCGAGACGATGTTTCAAAGTCTTACCAGTTTCTACAGGAACGCTCTCGGCCAATCACACAGGACAGAATGGTTCAGGAAATGAGCTTTGGCTTTTGGGTTAGCCTGCTGAATAGCGAATACGAAACCCTTTTCCACAAACTAGGGTCGAGGGTTTTCCCGGGGCTTCCTAAATCATCGCGCACCAGGTCGGTCGTATCCAATCGATTCAACATGATACGCCAATTAAGAAACCGGATTTTCCATTTCCGCAGGATCTGGAACCGCCCTGATTTAGAAAAAGACTATGACCAAATACTGGAGGCTATCGAGTGGGTCAATATGGACGCCCGGCGTCTTCTACTCCCGGGCGACTCAGTTACCAAATTTCTGCAAGTCTTAGGGACCAAGCCTTAAGGCGGGACTCCAAACTGACCCACTACCCAAAGCCGCTTGGCTGGGCATTGTGGGGCGTCCCGCCCCGCTCCCGGATCCCGCGGCGGACGCTCCCAGCGGGCCGTGACCGCTGCGCTCTAAGAAGACTGGAGAATCGGTCAGTTGCTCGGCGTCGCTTGGGGCGCTGCCGACTGCGTAACCGTCTGGTTGAATGAGGCGTTGCGCGTCACCGTCTGGCCGTTGGGCAGGGTGGTGGTCACCGTTCGCGTGCCTTTGCCGCCGACGACCGAGGTGTCGATGGTGCGGTCAATGGTCTTGCCGTTTGCCGTTGTGATGACCTGCGACTTGTCCCAGCTCCCGGGAGCGACCTTCGTGTCCGTGGACGTGAATGTGTCCTGCTTGCCGCTGGCGGTGGTGATGGTCCCCTTCTCCGAGATGGTGCCGGGCGCGGTGCGAACCGCGGTGCCCTGCCATGAAGTCGTCGCCCCGTTGGGCCTGGTCGCCGAGCCGTTGAAATTCGCAGTCTGCGTGGACTTGTTCCAGGTGCGCTGCGACTGCACCGTTCCGGTTCCGCCGGCGGCATTCGTCCAGGTGCCCTTCCTCTCCACGGTTCCGTTCGTTCGGGTGGTGACGGAAGACGTCGTGCCCGAGCCGCCTTTGCTCGTCGTATAGGTGCCGGTGCGGGTGGTGGTCGTGGTCTTGTCCTTGTCGTCCGAGGCGCGCGCCGGGATTGCGAGAACCAGGACGGAGCCCGCGATGATTGCCGAGGCAAACAGGCTGAAGAGGGGTAGGTTTTTCATGAGGGAAATGAATTGCTGATGATACGCGTGATTGCGGAATGAGACGCTAACCGTTCCCCCCCCGGTTACAAAATCCCTCGTATACGCTGCGTATTAGTACGAATTATTCGCGCAATATTTGGCCTTTCAGGAACTTGCGCCGCATCGATTCGCCCGATGGCGGCGGCCTTTCCCGCAGCGCTTGATGTCAGCGCATTCCCGGGGTGTCCGCGCACGGCGCTGCGCCTGATTCGTCCGCGCGGATGAAAAGGCACGCAACCGAAATCAACCGGCGTCGCCCGGGAACAGCCCGACGCTCGCCCCGACCCACAGGCGGCCCTTGTTGAAGTCTACGCCGTGCATCCCGCCCTTGGTGAGCCGGACCAGATTATTGAGGAGCCTCGGCCAGCCGCTTCCGTCGCCGGCCAGGATCAGGCGCACCTCGGCCTTCGACGGGCCATCGGGCGTCGCAAGGAGGGGCGCGTAGGCGACCTTCCGCTGCAGGAGCCACTCGCCCGGCTGGGCGATGGCGGCGATCCTCGCGGGCGTCGGGGAGAGGTCGACTCCCAGTCCGGCAAAGGAGTAGAGCGGCTTCAGCACATAGTTCTCCAGGTCGGCGGGAACCTCGCGAAGCTCGCTCACGAAATGGCACGGCGGCACGAACTCGCCGCGGAGGAAGGGCAGCGTGTGCTTGCTGACCCGGAAGTACCAGTTGGGATGGCCGGCCCATTCGACATCGAGGTCGTCGATGAAGCTGAATTGCATCGCCGGCCTCTTTCGCAGCAGTTCGTCAAAGATCACCCGGTTGTAGATGCGCCGTATCTGGATCTCGCGGCCGCCAACCTCGTGGAAGAGCCTCCTTCCGCGCTTGCGGACCTCGGTGACGCAGACGGGGCGGACGCCGAGCAGGTCCTCCGTGACCGCAAAATCGATGCGGGTCTTCTGCTCCTCGGGAGCGACCTCGAGGAGGACGGTCTCCGCGGGATCGCATTTGCCGATGATCGAGGTCCGGAGCGCGGCGAGGCACCCCTTCTCGTCCAGCCCGCCGAAGTAGCTCGTGAAATCGGGCGGAATCGCCGGGAAATGCCTCGCATAGCTTCGCGACAGGAGCGTCTGGAAGCACGCCACGGTGGGGAAGCCCTGCAGCTCAATGAGCTGCGGGGTCACGCGGCCCGCCGCGTCCGTCGCGAGCGCAAAGTCGATGCAGAGGAAATGGGGGAACGGCGTCTCCGCGGGCACGCTGAGTGCGGCCGGGACGGCGCGGGCGGCATGCGCGCGGAACCCCGGGGTGGCGAGTTGTGTGACGATGCCGGAGGCGGCGCGCACAAGGGCCGCAGCGGTGCCGGCGTCCAGGAAGAGCGGGGTCTCGGCGACGCGGAAGTCGGGGCCCCAGCGGTGCGCGGTCGCGAGCTCGTCGAGAAACGCAGCATACTGCTGCTCCGTGAACGCGGCGTTATAGCGCTGGCGGAGTTCGGGTATCATTCGGTAGACGGCCGTTCGAGGGCCGCGGCCTCGCGGTTCAGATCAGGAATGTTCCCCCGCGCATGACCTGCTCGTCGTCGAGCCAGATGTCGAAGTTCCGGCCCACGCAGTCGATGTGGGTCGTGCTCTTCCACGCCTGTCCGGTATATTCGCTGTAGGGGTGGCCGAATGCGATGTGGATCCCGGGGAGCTTCTCGTCCTGCAGGATGTTCCCGATGATGTGCCGGCACGCGATGTTGGTGCCGATCGCGAACTCGCCGACGCGGTCGCTGTTCTCGTCGGTCTGGGTGTAGGCCCTGAATTCCGCCAGAAGCTCCCTGTTCCCGCACGCGAGGCCCGCGATCCGGTTGTCCCTGATCTCGATCGTGAGCGGCGTGGCGGCCAGGTCGCCGTATTTCTCGCAGAGGTGGTCGCCGACGACGCCGTCGACGACGTAGCGGCCGTTGGAGTTGAATGGCGAGGTGAAGATCTCCCCGCCCGGGAGGTTGCCCCAGACCTCGGGGGTGATCAGGCCCGCTGTCTTGACCCAATTAAGCGAGGGGGAGAGCTCGGCGACATAGTCGGTGCCGGCCGCGGTGCGGCAGGTGACGCGCCTTGTCCGGCGGGCCTTCTCGATCAGCCTCTGGCTCAGGCGGTCGACCTCGACGAAGTCCGCGCGCATGCCCTCGAGCATGATCCGCTTGCTGATGTTGACCATGTGGCCGTGGCGGATGTGGTGGCGGCTCACGACATCCGTCATCTGCATCCGCGTGCGGAGTTCGCCGGCCTGGGTGACGGCGGCGTAGATGCTGACCTGCGAGCGGGCGAGATCGGCGAGGATCTCGGGAGGCATGTCGCGGTGGGGGCGCGGGCCGCTGTCCTCGAGCACGAAGACGGAGTAGTCGGCTCCCGTCTTCTCGATCTCGCTCCTCAGGGCCGCGCCGATCTCGGCGCTGGCCCGGTCGGTGATGAGCGTGATCCGCTCGTGCGCCTGGAGGCGCAGGCACACCCGGATGGCGTTGCGGGCGCCCGGGGTGAGCGCGGGATCGAAGGTCGCGGTGGGCGGAAGGTCGACTACTGGCATGAAAGGGCCGTAAGGCTGGAGATTCGGTGCGGGCCCCGACAATTCATTTCTTCAGTCCGGCGGTCGTCTCGGATATGATGTAGTCGACCACGGACTTGAGGTCGCCGGTGCGTTCCCAGACGGCCAGCTGGCGGTCGGCGCCGGTGCCGTGCTTCAGGATCTCGTGGACATAGCCCACCTCCTTGCGGCTCCCGAACTCGTCGATCTCGCGGTCGACGAACTCGAGCAGCTCGAGGATGAGCGCGTGCGTGTCCACCTCCTCCTGCTTGCCGAAGTCGATGAGCTTTCCGGAGATGCCGTAGCGCGAGGCGCGCCAGCGGTTCTCGTCGAGCAGGCGGCGCCGATAGCTGCGCCACGACATATTCTGCTTGAGGAGCTTGTGGAGCCTGGAGACGAGCGCCTGCATCAGGCCGGCGAGGGCGATGGTCTCCTCGACCCGCATGGGGATGTCGCAGACGCGGAACTCGAGGGTGTCGAAGAAGGGATGGAGCCGGATGTCCCACCAGATCTTCTTGGCGTTGTCGATGCACCGGGTCTTCACGAGCAGGGCGAGGTACTCGTTGTACTCGGTCAGCGACTCGAATGAGTCCGGGATGCCGGTGCGCGGGAATCGCTCGAACACCTTGACGCGGTAGCTCTTGAATCCGGTGTTGCGGCCGTTCCAAAAGGGCGAGTTGGTCGAGAGCGCGAAGAGGTGCGGCAGGAAGTAGCGCGCCATGTTCATCACCTGGATGGCGGTCTCGCGGTCGGGGATGCCGACGTGCACGTGGAGGCCGAAGATCAGGTTGGCGCGCGCCACCTGCTGCATGTCCTCGACAATCACCCTGTAGCGCTCGCCCTCCGTGATCTTCTGGTCCGTCCAGTGCGAGAATGGGTGGGTGCCGGAGGCCGCGATCGTCAGGCCGTGCATCTGCGCGAGCTTCCACAGGTCGGAGCGGAGCCCGGCCACGGCGGCGCGGGCCTCGGAGACGTCGTGGCAGATGTCGGTTCCCGCCTCGACGACGGACTGGTGCATCTCGGGCTTGACCCGCTCGCGCAGGATCATCCTGCCGTCCTCCATGATCTGCTCGATGTGCGAGCGGAGCTCGCGGGTCACGGGATCTATGATCTGGAACTCCTCCTCGATCCCGAGGGTGAACAGCCGGTCATTCTTTTTCTCGGGGCCGGCGTGCGGGTGGGGGCTCTTGCCGGGGGATTTGGAGGCTGCGCTCATGGGCGAAGGATTGTGGCCGCCAAACGTTGGGATGATCTGCGGCTACGGCAAGCGCGGCGCCTGCACCCCATGAGGCGTGACCGCCCCAAGCGTCGAAGCAGGTGATTGGTTAGGCCGACTAGATCTTGGGAATTTGAGACGCATCGGATTTGGCTTTGGCTTCGGCTTTCTGCTTGGCCCGATCGTATGCGGGACTTGTGACCGTCATACCAACGCCCATATGCCAAATGGCCACTGCTCCATCTTCACGGCGCCATTCGCGGGCCAGCTTCTTGGTCATTTCTTTTGACACATCCGTCCATTTTGCGCCCTGCGAATTGCTAGTGAGCACGGTGATGAACTGATCCTCGGTCCAGTCTCCCATCTTCGCGTACACGACCCTCGCGCACCGGCCCTCGATCACAGCACATTCAATAGTCCAATCCCCCTGACGGAATGTGAGTTTGGAGCCGAATTCGATGATCTTTCCTTGAGCAAGGGTTATCTCGGCGGACTTAGAGGCGGGCGCTCCAAGTCGGCCTGCCAATTCCTTCTCAGTTTCGCCGAGACGGCCGTAAACGCAGGCGGGGATCACAAGGGCCACAGATAGCAAGCACAAGGCATGTTTCATAAACGTGCTCCTGGACGTTGAGATGTTATCCGTAACAAATGTTAGCACGATATCTGCCTTGAAGGCGACGGGACGGCCTTAGGTATTGGGTTCGAAGATGGGTTTAGCTTCCGATATAGAACGTGAGGGCGAAGGGGACTATCCGGCGCCAATAGCGGATGAAGAAAATCCTCCTCCTTCTTTCTGCTAAATCCAAGTCGCTCCATCAATCGCCGAGAACGAGTGTTTATCGCGGAAGTAAAGGACACAAGTTCGGGTAACATCAGCCTCTCGAATGCAAACGTTTGTGCGGTCAATGCCGCTGCATATGCGATACCACGCCCCCAATACTCTCGCCGCAACCTCCAACCTATCTCGACGCATGGCGTAAAGTGCGCTGAGAACGTCGGCTCCGCGAGACCGGTATACCCGGCAAATGCGCTGTTAACTTCGACCACCCAGAGTCCCCACCCACGTTGATCGATGCGCGAGCGAAGCCGGTCCAAAGATTCCTTGGACTCCTTTTTGGTGAGAGGCTTGGGAAAGAACCTCATGACCTCCGGATCCGCATTCATCTCGGCATACGGCTCCACGTCATCGTCTCGCCACTGACGCAGCAATATTGGACTGCTTGTCATGCTGCCAAGAGCTACCGAACATCCACGACGGGTGCTAGCCGTGATTTGGCTGCAGCTTGATGGGCTTCCCCTTCCTCGCGTGAAGCATGAAATGGGAGACAAACCCGTCCTCATCGCGGTTCAGCATCCGGATGATCGCGCGGACCATGTTGCGCATCCCTGGCTTCATTCCCTCGGGGGGCCGGTCTTCCAGCAGGAATCTCACCCGGTCCTCCCAGAACTCCGCGCCCCGCGGATGCAGCTCCGCATGCAGGACCTCAACCTCCCCCGTCTTCGCGAAGTGCCGGCGCCACCAATCGGGCGAGTGGACGGCCAGGCAGGCTGGGAATTCCAGGAGGAACTCCTCGGGAGCATCCGCCCCGATCTCCTCACGGTAGCACGGGCTTCCGATGACCAGCTCCCCGCGGTCCTTGAGGAAGCGCAGCAGGTACGGGGGATACAGGTCGTCCGTCCCGAAGTAGAAGAAGGCGTTCATCGAGAACACGGCGTCGAATGAGCCCGGCGGGAACGGCAGCTTCCGGGCATCCGCTCGGACCGGAGTGACCAGGCCGCCGACGCCCGCCCTGGACGCCCGCAACGGCAGCGAATCCGGAAGATCCTCGTCCACGGCGAAGACCCTGGCACCGAAATGCCTTGCGAGGAATATGGAGGTCGTCCCCTCGCCGCACCCGAGGTCGAGCACCCGCACGCCTGCCTTGAGCGTGAGCAGCCTCGCCATGTCGGAGGCAAGGAAGAGGCCTCCCTGCCCGGCGAGCCCCTCGTGGATCTCGGCGCGGCTGTAGCCCGCGAGCTCCGGATACGCCTTGAGCGGAACCGCCCGGAACGCCGAGCGGACCTGCCGCAGGCCGACCTCAGGCCACGCCGATAGGTCGAACTTCATCTTCTCCGGCCGGCAGGATGGCCCGCCGCGGATCCCAGCGGCGGCTGGTTCACGCGATGGCCTTGCCGGCTGCGGATGCCATCACGAACCCGCCCCAGCTGAGCGCGCTGGCTCCCGGCGCATGCTCCCTCGCCTTGCGGATCGCCAGCCGCGCCGCCGCGTCGACCACCCACTCGAAGTTCCTGTCCCCCACGGAGGCGCGTTCGGCGTCGGGGGCCGGGTTGCAGAAGTCGATCGCAATGGGCACGCCTCCGCGCACCGCGAATTCCACCGTGTTGAAGTCGTAGCCGAGGCTGCGGTTGAGCGTGAGGACGTCGCGCCTGATGCGCTCGAGGAGCGCCTCAGGCGCGGGCGGGCGGGCGACAGCGTAGCGCAGGTGGTGGGGGTTGCGCGGCTCGTAGGGCATGACGAGCACGTCCTCCTGGCCGATGCAGTAGCAGCGGTAGTAGTCGTCGAACCGCACCTCCTCCTGGAGGAGCATCACGAGCTGGCCCGTCTCGGCGTAGGCCCTGAAGAATTCCTCCCGGTTGCGGACCTTGTAGACGTTCTTCCAGCCGCCTCCGGCGTGCGGCTTGAAGTACGCGGGCCAGCCGATGTAGCCGAAGATGCCCTCCCAATCGAGGGGGTACGCGAGGTTTGAGAAGGACTCCGCCGAGCAGTCCGACGGATGCTCCTTTGAGGGCAGGAGGACGGTCTTCGGCACTGCGACGCCGAGCTTTGTCGCCAGGCAGTTGTTGAAGAACTTCTCGTCGGCGCTCCACCAGAACGGGTTGTTGATGACGGCGGTCCCGTTGAGGGCGGCGTTCTTGAGGTACGCCCGGTAGAACGGCACGTCCTGCGAGATGCGGTCGATGATGACCGCGTACTCGGACGGGTCACCCTGGATCACCTTGTCGATGTGGACGCGCTCGGCGACGACCCCGGGCTCCTTCATCGCGTTCACTCGGTCGACGAGGGCCAGCGGGAACGTGCGTTCCGTGCCGTGGAGGATGCCGATTTTCTTCATGGGGAGGTGGGGGTCGATTGGAGGCTAGGGGCCGTTCGCGGCGCCGGGCAAGCCGTAGCGGTCGGCCGGGGGGGCCGAAGTCTCAGTCCTTGATCATCCCGAGGTACTGCGGGAGCATGTCGCGCCAGAAGTTCCAGTCGTGGCCGCACCACTTGCGGTCGTCGAGGAAGTTCGCTATCCCCTTGCTGTTCAGGAGCGCGGACATCTCGATGTTGCGCTGGCGGCAGCTGTCCCATTCGCCCGTGCCGAGCACGATTCCCATGGATCGGATCTGGCCGAGCAGCGTCTCGTCGCTCAGGCCGGGGAGGAAGTCGACGGGGTTGTTGAAGTAGCAGTTGTCGTCGTAGTAGCCGTCGAGGAACGGCTTGATGTCGAAGGAGCCGCTCATGCTGATGCAGTAGCCGGTCCTGTCCGGGTGCCGGAGCGCGAAGTTCACCGCGTGGTAGCCCCCGAAGCTCGCGCCGGCGACGCACACCCGGGCGCGGCCGCTGGCGCGCAGCGCCGCCGGCACGATGTCGTGGAGGATCACGTTCTCGTAGCCCATATGGGTCTTCACGCGGTCGGCCGGGTGGATCGACCGGTTGTACCAGCTCTCCGAGTCGACGCCGTCCGGGCAGTAGATCCTGACTCGGCCCGCGTCGACCAGGTGCGCGACCGAGTCGATCAGGTGGAAGTCCTTGTTCTGGTAGTAGCGGCCGAAGGACGTGGGAAACGCGATCACGGGATAGCCCGCGTGTCCGAACACCAGCATCTCGAACTCGCGGCTCAAGTAAGGCGTGTACCAGCGGACGTATTCTTCCTTCATGGGGGGGCGGGCGGCGGGCGGGATGAGAACAAGCATCGCCGTGCCACGCAATGCCGCTGCAGGCCCCGGCGCTGCCCGGCGCGGGGCGGGGTGCGGGAAACCGCTTGGCACGGGCGGGAACGCCCGGCTTGCTAGCGGGCTCTCCCGACGATGCCTCACTCCCACCACGCGCCGCCCGACGGCACCCTTCGCCTGCACCGGCGCTTCCCCTCGCGCATCCTGGGAAACCGGCGCGACATCGCCGTGTGGCTGCCGCCGGGATGCGACGGCCGGCGGCGCCGACACCCGGTTGTCTATTTCCAGGACGGGCAGAACATCTTCGACCCGCGGACCGCATTCAACGGCAGCGCGTGGAACGCCGGCCGCGCCGCGTCCCGGCTGATCGCCGCCGGCGAGATTGATCCCCCGATCATGGTCGGCATCTACAACGCGGGATTCAACCGCATGGACGAATACGCTCCGACGCGCGGCACGTTCGCAGGGTGGGATGGAGAGGAGTGCAGGAGCCGGGGGCTCGCCCGCGCATACGCAAGGTTCGTCGCCGGCGAGGTGAAGCCGTTCATCGACGCGCGCTACCCGACGCTGGCCGGGCCCGGGCACGCGTTCGTCGCGGGCTCGTCCATGGGCGCCATCGCCTCCCTCTACGCGGCCCTCTGGCACTCGCGCGTCTTTGGCGGCGCGGGGCTCCTGTCGCCGTCGGCCTGGTGGGACGGACTTGCGCCGGTGCGGTTCGCGGGGGCGCTTCGAAGGAAGCCCCCGGTGCGGATCTGGCTCGACACCGGCACCGCCGAGCCCGGTTGGGAGAATACGCGCCTCCTGCGCGACGCTCTCATCGCGCGGGGCTGGAGCGAGGGCGGCGACCTGCGCTATCTCGAGGCCGAGGACCAGGGGCACCACGAGGATGCGTGGGCCGCGCGCGTCGGCCCGATGCTCAAATGGCTCCTCGGGACCGGCCGTCCTTCCGGAAGAAAGACCGCGGCGCTAGTCGGCGATCGGCCCTGAGATATCGTCCAGCTCGCGCATTACCAGCGGGGTCAGCTTGTCGAGCAGGTCGAGGGAGCCCAGGTTCTCCCTCAGCTGTTCCAGCCTGGACGCGCCTAGGATGACGGTGCTGACGTTCGGATTCTTGAGACACCAGGCGATGGCCAGGCAGGGCAGGCTGGTCCCGAGGCCCTTGGCGACGGCGGCCAGCCGCGGGATTGCGGCGATCCTCTTCTCGACCCCTGGCTTCCTGAGCACCTCCTCCCGGAGCCACTCCAGCCCGGGGACGTCGAGGCGGGCGCCCTTGGGGACGCCCTTGCTGTACTTTCCCGTGAGGAGGCCCGAGGCGAGCGGGGACCAGGTCGTCGTCCCGAGGCCGGGGCTCCGGTACAGGTGGACATACTCGTTCTCCACGCGCGAGCGGTGGAACAGGTTGTACTGGGGCTGCTCCATCTGCGGGTGGTGCAGGCCGAGGCGGCCGCAGACCGCATGGGCCGCCTCGATCTGGGACGCGCTCCACTCGCTGGTGCCCCAGTAGAGGACCTTTCCCTGCACGATCAGGTCGTGCATGGCCCGGCAGGACTCCTCGATCGGGACGCTGGCGTCGGGCCGGTGGCAGTAATAGAAGTCGAGATAGTCGACCTGGAGCCGGCGGAGGGCGTCGTGGCACGCCTCGACGATGTGCTTCCTGGAGAGCCCCTCCTCGTTGGGCCGGTCTCCGATTGCGCCGAAGTACACCTTGCTCGAGAGCAGGTAGCTGCTGCGCCGCCAACCGGCCTTCTTGAGGATCGCCCCCATCACGATCTCCGCCTGGCCGTCTGCGTAGGACTCGGCGTTGTCGAAGAAGTTGATCCCCGCGTCATAGGCCGCGTGGAGGAGCCTCCTCGCGACGGGGTCTCCGATCTGCTTGCCGAAGGTGACCCATGCCCCGAAGGACAATGCGCCCACCTTGATGCCTGACTTTCCGAGCTGTCGGTACTGCATGCTCATGTTCGAATGGGTTCGGGCAGGATCGGAGGGTAGGGCGGACCGGCCCAATGCGCAAGGCCGGTGCGCTTGACTAGGCGGCGGCGTGCGGCCACCTCTAGCGGATGACCCCGCGGATGGACGTGGAGCGGTCCTCGCCCCGATGAAGAACCTCTGGAACAGCGCGGAAGCCGCGGGGTTTGCCGGCGACATCGGCCAGAGGGTCTACACGTCCCGCCTGATCGGCAGGGACCCGTCGCTCGTCCTCCACGGTGGCGGCAACACCTCGGTCAAGGTCGGGGAACGGAACCTCTTCGGCGACGAGGAGCAGATCCTCCACGTGAAGGGAACCGGCTGGGACCTGGCTGCGATCGAGCCGCGGGGATTCTCGCCGTGCCGGATGGCGCACCTGCTCCGGCTCGCCGGGCTGGACTCGCTTTCCGACGTGCGGATGGTCGCCGAGCTCAGGGGCTCCATGACGAACGCGTCCGCCCCGACGCCGTCCGTGGAGGCGATCCTCCATGCGATCATCCCTGCGAGGTTCGTGGACCACACCCACGCCGATGCGATCGTGACGGTGATGAACACGCCGGGAGGCGAGGACCGGCTCCGCGAGATCTACGGCGACCGCGTCGTCATCGTTCCCTACGTGATGCCCGGGTTCAAGCTGGCCCGGCTCTGCGCGACGCTCCTTCCGCAGAAGGTGACCCCGCGCGCGATCGGCGTCGCGCTCATGAGCCACGGCCTCATCACCTTCGGCGAGACGGCCGAGTCCTCCTACGCCCGGATGATCGAATGCGTCACCTTGGCCGAGGAGTACCTCTCGGGGCGCGGGGCCTGGAAAGTCGAGTGGCCCGCCGCCGCCGCGCCGTCCCGACCGCTCCGGGCCGAGCTCGCCGCGTTCCGGCGCGAGCTATCCGGGGCCATGGGGGCCCCCGCGATCCTCACCCTGCATGCGGACGCCCAGTGCCTCGGCTTTGCGCGCAGGGCCGACGTCCCCGCGCTATCGCAGCAGGGCCCGGCCACGCCCGACCACGTCATCCGCACGAAGCGGGTACCGCTCGTCGGGCGCGACCTGGCGGCGTTCCGCCGGGATTATGAGCGCTATTTCAGCGCCTGCGCGCCCGGGGCCGGCCCGCGGCCCGCGATGCTCGATCCCGCGCCGCGCGTCGTCCTCGATCCGGAATGGGGCCTGGTCACCGCCGGGGGCTCGGCCCGGGACGCGGCGATCGCCGGCGAGATCTACAGGCACACGATCGACATCATCCTGCGCGCCACGGCTCTCGGGGGGTGGAGGGCGCTGCCCGCCGGCGACATCTTCGAGGTGGAGTACTGGGACCTGGAGCAGGCGAAGCTGCGCCGCGCCGGCCAGGCCCCCGTGTTCGCGGGCGAGGTGGCGCTCGTGACCGGGGCCGCCTCCGGGATCGGCCGGGCCTGCGTCGATTCGTTCCTGCGGCGGGGCGCGGCCGTGGCCGGCCTCGACGTGAGCCCCGGCATCGCCCGGCTGCATGACCGGCCGGATTTCCGGGGGATCGTGTGCGACCTGACGGACGAGGCCGCGGTGGCCGCGGCGCTCGAGGAGGCGGTTCGGGCGTTCGGCGGCCTGGACATGCTGGTCCTCAACGCGGGCATCTTCGTCCCGGGCAAGGGGATCGGCGAGCTCGGCACGGAGACCTGGCGCAAGGTGATGTCGGTCAACCTGGACGCCAGCTTTGTCATGCTCCGCGAGTCCCACCCCCTCCTCAGGGCGGCGCCCAGGGGGGGGCGGGTGGCGGTCATCGGCTCCAAGAACGTCCCGGCTCCCGGCCCGGGGGCGGCGGCCTACTCGGCGTCGAAGGCGGCCGTGAACCAGCTTGCCCGTGTCGCCGCCCTCGAGTGGGGCGCCGACCGCATCAGGGTCAATTCGCTCCATCCCAACATGGTCTTCGACACGGCCCTCTGGACCCCGGAGGTGCTGGAATCGCGCGCGCGCCACTACGGCATGAGCGTCGAGGCCTACAAGACGAACAACGTGCTCCGGGTGGAGATCGCGAGCCGGGACGTGGCGGAGCTCGCCGCGGAGCTCTGCGGCCCGCTCTTCGCCAAGACGACCGGGGCCCAGATCCCCGTCGACGGCGGGAACGAAAGGGTGATTTGAAGGTCCACGGCCGGCACTACCGGACCCTCTGGCCGGGCGCCGACGGCGCCTCGCTCGAGATCATCGACCAGACGCGGCTGCCCCACGAGTTTGCCGTCGCGCGGCTGGGATCCCTTGACGAGGTGGCGCACGCCATCCGGACGATGCGGGTCAGGGGCGCGCCGCTCATCGGGGCCGCAGCCGCCTACGGCCTCTGCCTCGCGCTGAGGGCCGATCCCTCCGACGCCGCCCTGCGGGCGGCCGGGGCCGCGCTTCTCGCGACCCGGCCCACGGCCGTCAACCTCCGCTGGGCGATCGAGCGGATGACGGCCTGGCTCAAGCCGCTGCGGACCGAGGAGCGCGCCGCCGCGGCGTTCCTGCGGGCGGCGGAGATCTGCGACGAGGATGTCGCCATAAACCGCGGGATCGGCGACGCGGGCCTGCCGCTCATCAGGGCGGCCGCCGCGCGCAAGCCTCCGGGTGCGGCCGTCAACGTCCTCACGCACTGCAACGCGGGCTGGCTCGCCACGGTCGACGTGGGCACCGCGACCGCTCCCATCTATGGCGCGCATGACGCCGGCGTGAAGATCCATGTCTGGGTCGACGAGACCCGCCCCCGAAACCAGGGCGCGAGCCTGACGGCCTGGGAGCTCCTGAACCACGGCGTTGCGCACACCGTCATCTCCGACAACGCGGGGGGGCACCTCATGCAGCACGGGGAGGTGGACATGGTGATCGTCGGCACCGACCGCACGACCGCGGCGGCCGACGTATGCAACAAGATCGGCACCTACCTGAAGGCGCTTGCGGCGCGCGACAACGGCGTGCCGTTCTACGCCGCCGTGCCGTCGCCGTCGATCGACTGGCGCGTGCGCGACGGCGTGCGCGAGATCCCGATCGAGAACCGGCCCGCGCGGGAGGTGACCCACATCGCGGGGAGGCTTCCCGACGGCGGCGTGGCGACGGTCGCGCTGACGCCGGAGGGCAGCGCCGCCGCCAACCCCGCCTTCGACGTGACGCCCGCGCGGCTCGTGACCGGCCTCATCACCGAGCGCGGGGTCGCGGATGCGTCCGAGGCCGGCCTTCGGAGGCTGTTCCCGGAGCGGGCCGGGCAGCACCGGCCCGTCTGACGGGTCAGTTTGCCGGCTGGAAGTCCCTGTGGCCGGTCTGCCAGAGCATGAACGCGTACTGGCCCGCGAAATTTTGGAAGGTCACGATCTTCTCCTCGGTGAAGTGGCCGTTGTCGTAGTTGACCTTCATGAGGACGGGCTTCCCCGATGCGCTCGCGTTCTGCAGCGCCGCCACGAACTTCGCCGGCGCCCACGGGACCACGCGGGGGTCGTTCCATCCGCCCACGCCCATGACCGCGGGATAGCTGACCCCCTTCAGGACATGCAGGAACCCGTCCATCTCATAGAGGGCCTTGCATTCGACGGGATCCTTCACGGTGCCGAATTCCGGCGTGTTGACGGGGCCGTTCGGGGTGAACTCCGTGCGCATCGCATTGGCCCACCCGACATTGCAGACCGCCGCCGCGAACAGGTCCGGGCGCTCCGTAATGGCGCGGCTGATGAGGATCCCGCCCGCGCTGGTTCCGGTGCCCGCCAATCTCTGGGGGCTCGTGTAGCCCTTCCTCACGAGGTATTCGGCGCAGGATATGAAGTCCTTCCAGGTGTTCGGCTTGGTGGTCTTGTAGCCCGCCTTGTACCAGGCCTCGCCCTTCTCGCTTCCTCCCCTCGGGTGGGCATAGGCGAGGACCACGCCCCGCAGGGCGATGGAATGGCGCACCCTGAACAGCGGGGTGTAGCTGATCCCGTAGGCGCCGTAGCCCTCCAGGATGCAGCAGTTGCCTCCGTCCATCGGAATGCCCCTCAGATGGATGATCGAGAGCGGGACCATCACGCCGTCATGCCCGGGGGCCTCGACCTCCTCGGTGACCAGATTCTCGAAGCCGGGATACGAGACGTCGGTGTTGAAGATGCTCTTCGCGCAGGTCTCCGTCTTCCCGTCGAGGTCGTAGAGGGTCGTCGGGACGGTCCAGGAGGTGATGGTCACGATGCACCGGTTGGAGCGCCAGTCCGGGCATGATATGTCGACGGTGCCCGAGGCGGGCAGCCGGATCTCGGATGGCTTTCCCGTGGCGAAGTCGTACTTGACGATGCGGCCGAGGATCCCGTCGGAGTACACGACGAACAGGTAGTCTTTGCTCTTGGCGATGGACTGGATGGAATCCTGGGCCTCGGGGATGACGGTTTCCGCGTTCTTCCAGTCGGGATGCCGGACGCTCGTCCGGACGACCCTGTACTTGGGCGCATTCGCGTGGGTCACGGCGTAGGCGTAATCCCCGTTGAACTGCAGGCCCCGGACCAGGTCGTCCGAGGTCTGGCAGAGCACGTCCCATTTGATTTCCGCGTGGTCCATCTCGGAGATGGGCGCGTAGAAGATCCGCATCTCGTTCTGGACCGTGCCCACTTGTCCGAAGACGTAGCCGGGGTAGGATTCGTCTATGTAGGCCCCCGGAATCTCCTTGGGCTCTATCCCCAGTTCTGGGTTCTTCTCGTTGCTGAAAAAGTCGATGTCCTCGGCGAACCCGGTGCCCAGCCTGTGGACGCGGGTCTTGCGGTTGAGCTCGACGCCGAGGCTCTTGATGTCGGTCACCTTGCCGGCGTCGTAGAAGAACGACTTGCCGTCCAGTGCCCAGGTGTAGGCGCCGTACGAGGGGTACGTGCTCTCGGGCAGCAGTGTCCCGCGGTCCACGTCCAGGATCCGCAGCTCCGACCATTCGGCTCCCCCCGAGGAGAGCCCGATCACTACATGTTGGCCGTCGATGGAGGGGACGATGCTCACGATCGTCGTTGTGATGCCGGCCTTGTACGGGCCCGGGTCGAAGAGGAGCTTCTCCGCGCCATCCCATCCCTCGCGCAAGAACAGCTTGCCCACGTTCTCGCCGCCCAGGGTCTTCTTGTAGAAGACCCTGCCGTTCTCATAGGTGATGGAATCGTATCTCGCGGGGTGAAGCTTATCCAGGTCCATCCACTCCCGGGCCAGCGCGTCCCGCCCCGGGATCCTGGCCAGCAGATCGTCCGTGAGCTTGGCCTGCGCCTTGAACCAGGACTCGACATTCTTGTCCTTGAGGTTCTCGAGCCACCGGTAGGGATCCTTGTATGTGACCCCGAAGTACGTGTCCGCTGCGTCGACCGTCTTGGTCGGCGGGTAGCTCCATTGGGCATGGGATGGCGCCGCCGCCAGGAGGGAAAGGGTAAGGCAGGTCAGGAGCTTCATGGGTCGCGTTCCTTTCGGCGGGGGCTGGGATTGCTCATGATCGGATGCATCCGATCCACGGGGTCGCGGAACGATCCTCGGGGACGAAAAGCGTCGCAAGCAAATTGGGCCGCAATAGGCTCCTCCGCATCGCTCCGTCCGCCGCAATCCTCCCATGAATGCACTCAACCGCCGCGATTTCCTGAAGACCACCCTTGCCGCGTCGGCCACGGCCGCCCTGGCCGGAGCCCCGGCCGATGCGCTCGGGGCGGGCGCCCCGGCGCCCGGCCGCGACTACTACGAACTGCGCGCCTACCGGCTGAAGGCCGGCGCGTCCCACGCGCTCCTGGACGGCTACCTCGAGCGGGCGCTCATCCCGGCGCTCAACGCGCGCGGGATTGGGGCCGTGGGGGTCTTCACCGAGCCCGACGCGAAGGACGGGCCGGCCGTCTGGGTCCTGATCCCTCATCCCACGCTTGAATCGGTCGCGGACGCAACCGCGGCGTTGAACGCGGATCCCGCCGTGCAGCAGGCCGGCGCCGACTACCTGGAGTCGCCGACGAAGGATCTGCCCGGCTTCGACCGCATCGACAGCTGGCTCCTGCTGGCGTTCGCCGGGCTCCCCAGGCTGGCCGTGCCGGCGCTGGCCCGGGAGAGGAAGCCCCGGATCCTCGAGATGCGCACGTACGAGAGCTTCAGCGAGCTGAAGGCGCTCAAGAAGGTGGAGATGTTCAACGCGGGCGAGATCGGCGCGATGCAGGAGGTGAACCTCTCGCCGGTGTTCTACGGGCAGGCGCTCGTGGGCCGCGACATGCCGCAGCTCACCTACATGCTGTGCAGCCCGGACCTCGAGACGCACAAGAGGAGCTGGGCGGCGTTCGGCGCGCACGCGGTCTGGGTGAGGCTGAAGAACGACCCGCAGTACGCCGACACGGTCTCCCGCATCACGAGCCGGTTCCTCGTGCCGGCGGCGTACTCGCAGATCTGAGCCGCCGGGGCCATTCTCCGGGCGGCCGGCCGGGGGCCGCCTTGGGTGGGTATTTCTACGCAGCGTGCCCGGCCCCGTTTGCGGGGGGGAGGGAATGTCACCCTGGGCGGTAACCGCCGGCCGCGGGGAGCGTCTCGGCGCTTTGAGCATTCCTCATTGCATCCAACCGAAATCAAGGTCTCCCAACATGAACTCCTGCAAAAAACTGGCCCTGGTGCTGTTCGCGGTCCTCTCGGTCGCCCTCACCCGCGCCTCCGCCCAGGTCAGCCTGCGCGGCATCTACACGACCGAGGTCAACAGCACGCTCACGGCGGTGATCGCCGTGCACGACAACAACAACCTCGACGCCTTCCTCTTTGACACGGGCCAGCAGCTCGTGGGCAAGGGCACGACGACGATCGATTCCTCCGGCGACTTCACGCTCGCCGGCGTGATCGGGTACGGCATGACCGGCGCGCTCACTGCGACCGGGGCGTCCGCCTCGATCTCGGGCCAGGTGACGAACCCGAGCTGGAGCGCGCCCGTCGCCTACACCGCGCCGCGGACGGTCTTCTTCGGCGCCAACAACGGCGGCGGCGTCTCGATCATCAACGGGCGCTTCACCGGCAAGATCACGAACGCGGCCACCGCGCTCTATTCGGACATCACCCTGATCGTCGATTCCAACAACAACCTCTACGTCATCTACAAGACCGGGGCCGGCAGCTTCACCGGCGGAATAGGGACGGTCACCCCGGACTCGACCGATGACGGCGGCACGTTCCAGTTCACGAGCGTGAAGGGCAACGCGGCCACCGGCACGTTCACGACGAACGCCTTCACGATGGCGGGCGCGCTGACCGACGGGGCCGTCACCTACAGCTTTGTCGCCTTCCGCGCCGCCGCCGCCAACCGCCTCGGGAACATCTCCACCCGCGGCTTCGTCGGCACTGGCCAGAACGTGCTCATCGGCGGGTTCGTGATCGGGGGAGGCCCGAAGCTCGTCCTGATCCGGGCCCTCGGTCCCGGCCTGGCGAACTACGGCATCACCGCGCCCCTCATGGACCCGACGGTCACGCTCTACCAGGGCCAGAAGGTCCTCGAGACCAACACGGGGTGGCAGAACCAGGCGAATTCCGGCACCGTCGCCCAGATCCAGGCCACCCACCTGGCACCCCCGAACGCGGGCGACGACGCGATCCTCGTCCAGCTCGAGGAGGGCGCCTACACCACGGAGGTCGTCGGGGCCAGCGGGGACACGGGAACCGCCCTCGTGGAGATCTACGAGGTGCTCCTGGACTAGCGTAAACAAAAGGGAAAACGTTCTTTTCCCGCAGGACAGGCCGAACCGATTGCGGATCGGCCTGTCTTTTTTGTGCCGGAATAGCGGCTCCGGGGCCCTCGGCTGTCATGCACAAATGAGATCCGAACCATGAACCAGACGAGCGAGATCGAGGCGGACCTGAGCCAGTCCCAGTTCGAGCGGGACGGCTATCTAGTTCTGGAGGGGCATTTTGCGCCGCACCAGATCGACCGCGCGGCATCCGCGATGCGGCGCCTGCTCGACGAGAGGCCGGGCGAGGTGGTCGCGGAAAGCCTGAGGACCGGCCGGCGCACATTCTGGGCGCAGGCCGACGGGCGGGAGTGCCGGCATTTCAAGTTCAACGACCTGCACCTGATGAGCGGGGAGGTCCGCGAGCTTGCCCTCGATCCGGGGTTGGCCTCGGCCCTCGAGGGCGCGCTGGGCGAGCCCGCCGTCCTCTTCGGCAGCCAGGACTACCAGAGGGGCAGCTCGCTTCGCATGCACATCGATTCCCTCTACACGACGCCCCGGACGCCGCACTCGCTGGCCGCGGCCTGGATCGCTCTCGAGGACGTGCACCCGGACTCGGGGCCACTCTTCTTCTACCCCGGCAGCCACAGGATCCCCCTGTACCGGTTCAACGACGGCACCCACCACGCCGCGCGCGACGAGGAGGCCGACTGGTTCGACTACATCGACGTGCAGATCCGGCTGCGCGGCCTGAAGCAGCGGAAGTTCCTGGCCCGGAAGGGCGACGTTCTCGTCTGGCATTCCGACCTCGTGCACGGGGGCTGCCCGGTCAAGGACGCGGGCCGCACGCGCGCCTCCCTGGTCTGCCAATATTTCGGCGAGTCAGACTGCCGGGAGAGGGGCATGGACATCGTCCCCGCGCACGGGGGCTACTGGATGCGCCGGCAGAGGCAGGCGGTCAGGGTCGAGCCGGCCGCGTTCGGCCCGGATTTCCCGTTTCCCGAGGAATCGTACCTCATGCGCCATCCCGATGTCCGCGACGGCGTGGAGGCGCGGCTCTTTCCCTCGGGCGAGTACCACTACAGGATGTTTGGGTTCGGCGAGGGACGCGGCGTCTAGCGCCCCGGCCGTGGGGCACGGAAGGGGGCGCGGCGCCGTGCCGGGGAACCGGGGCCGCCCGCCGCGCGTCACGGCAGCCACAGGCCGCCGCCGTCGACATTGTCCCTGGTGAAGAAGCGGGAGTTGAGCGTAACCTGCTTGGGGACCGCCTCGCCGCGCAGGATCCTGAGCGCGCTGTCCACGGCCTCGCGGCCGCCCGTCGGGTACTCGAAGGAGGCCTCGAGCAGGCCCTGGCGCACGTAGACCCGGCCCTCCTGGGGCAGCCCGTCGATGCCGACGAAGATGATGTCCCCCTCGCGCCCGGCGGCCCTCGCCGCCAGGTACGCGCCGTGCGCGGCCGGGTCGTTGTGCGCGTAGACCAGGTCGATCGACGGGTTGACCGCGAGGGCCGACTCCATCTCCTCCCGGGCCCGCGGCTCGAGCCACTGCGTGTCGGCCGAGAAGACGATGTCCACGGGTTGGCCCTGCACGGCCGCGTGGAACCCGGCGAGGCGGTCCTGGCCCGGGGTCGAGGTCATGAGCCCCGTCAGCTCGACGATGCGGGCCCGCCCCCCCGCCTTCACACGGGGCAGGGAGAGCAGCCGCCGGACCGCCCATTCGCCGGCGGCCCTCCCTATCCTCCGGTTGTCGGCGCCGATGAACTGGGTGAAGTCGTCGCCGAGCACCTTGCGGTCGAGGACGACCACGGGGATGCCGCGGCGGAAGGCGGCCGCCACCGGCGGCGTGAGAGGCGCCGCCTCCTTGGGCGACACGATGAGGAGGTCGACGTCCGCGTCGGTGAACTCCTCGATCTGGGCGCGCTGGCGCAGCGTGTCGTTCTGGGCGTCCTTGAAGATGATCTCGATCTCGGAATGGGCCTCGGCCGCCTTCCTGATGTCGGCGTTCATCTGCACGCGCCAGGGCTCGCCCAGGTTGCACTGGCTCATGCCGATCGTCCAACGGCCGCCGTGCTTGGGGGCGGCCTGCGCCTCCGATACTGAGACTACGGCCAGGGCCAGCAGGGCCAGGATTGCCTTGTTCATGGGATTATCTTGTGGGTTGGTTTGAAAGTGGGGTCAGCCGGCCCTGCGTCGCTGCAGGAGCACGGCCGCGACGATGATCGCGCCCGTCAGCATGAGCCGGCTCGACTCGCCGACCGCGTTTATGCTGAGGATCTTCTCGAGCGTGCCGATCGTGAGCGCGCCGAGCAGCGTAAGGCCGATGCCCCCGCGCCCGCCCATGAGGTTGTTGCCGCCGATGACGGCGATCGCGATCGCCGTCAGCTCGTAGGTTGAGCCCGCCTCGGGGTCCCCCTGCTGCTCCTGCACGGCCTGGCAGATTCCGCCGACCGCGCCGAAGAGGCCGCTAAGCCCGTAGGCCAGCAGCTTCGTCCTCGCGACCGGGACCCCCGAGAGCCGCGCCGCCTCCTCGTTGCCGCCCGTGGCGTAGATGTAGCGCCCGTAGCGGAGCTTCGCGAGCACGAGCCAGGACAGGAGCACGCAGCCGAGGAAGACCAAGGTGACGACCGAGAGGTTTCCCCCGAGGATCCGGTGGTCCAGGCGCTGGAAGACGGCGGGCAGCTCCACGTAGCTGAAGCTGCCGTCGGGATGCTGGATGGCCTGCGAGATCTTCTGGCCTCCCGAGACCCACTTGGCGAGGCCCCGGGCGAAGACCATCATCGCCAGCGTCGCGACAAAGGGCTGGATCCTGAAGCGCGCAACGAGCGTTCCCGAGGCGAGCCCGATCGCGGCGCCCGCCGCCAGCACGAGGCCGAGGGCGGCCAGGGCGGGCTGGCCCCCGTGAAGCGTCTGGCGGGCGAAAAGGACGGCGCAGAGCCCGACGACGCTCCCGACCGATAGGTCGATCCCGCCCGAGATGATGACAAGCGTCATGCCGCAGGCGAGGATCCCGTACACCGAGACCTGCCGCAGCATGTCCCGGTGCGTGCTCCAGTGGAAGAAAGCGCCGCCCGCGTTGAAGAAGCAGCCGATCGCGGCGACGAACGCCAGCGCCAGGAGAGCGCGGAAGGCGGGGGTCGCGAGCCACCGCCGGATGAGGGGCGGGTTCACGCGCAGGCCTCCCCGGCGCCCGCGGGCGAGCCCATGGCCGCCGCCAGGATTCCCTCCGGCGTGGCCTCGTCGCGCCGAAACTCCCCGGTCACTGCGCCGCGGTGCAGCGCGAGGATCCGGTCGCAAAGGAGGAGCAGCTCCGGCAGCTCGCTTGAAATCAGGAGGATCGCCATCCCGGCCGAGGTCCACTGGCGCATGAGGGAATAGATCTCGGACTTGGCGCCGATGTCGACCCCGCGGGTGGGCTCCTCCAGGAGGAGGACGTGGGGCCGGGTCTCCAGCCACTTCGCCAGCACGACCTTCTGCTGGTTCCCGCCCGAGAGCGTGGATACCGGCTGGTCCAGCGAGGCGAGCCGTATGCCGAGGGCCTCGGCCTGGCGGGCCGCGCTCGCCCGCTCTCGCCCCGGGCGCAGCACGCCGCCGGGCGATGCCCGGGGAAGCGAGGCGAGGGTCACGTTGTGCTCGACGCTCATCGCGGGCACGAGGCCCGAGCCCTTGCGGTCCGCCGTCAGGTAGGAGAGTCCCCTCCTGATCGAGCGGGCGGGGGACTCGGGGCGGAAGGGCCTCCCGTTGATCATGACGCCGCCTTCGCAGACGTCCCCGTAGGCCCCGAAGAGCCCCTGGAAGAGCTCGGTTCCCCCAGAGCCCTGGAGGCCGGCGATGCCCACGACCTCGCCGGCCTGCACCGATACCGAGAAGTCGGAGATGGCGGGGGGGCGCCCGGGGACGGGATGGGGGACCCGGAATCCCCGGGCCTCGAGCGCGGCCCGCCCGACGCCGGCCGCCCGGGCGCGCGACGGGGCCTGCGGGGCC
>CALAOT010000126.1 GCA_937889545.1 uncultured Opitutaceae bacterium | reverse complement strand
TGGGCGCGGCTCGTATGGCCACGGCGGCGGCGCCTATGTCCATCCGGGCGGCGGGGGCGGTCGCCGATAGTCGCAGTGAGAACAGACCCGGGCCCTATCCGACGTCGGATGCACCCGGTATTCGGCAGGGGCATTATCCGGCGATCGCGAAAAGGTTTTGGGCAAGGGCTCGCCGGCCTGCTCGATTCCACCGACGAGGCCAGCAGTGAACCCTTTGCGGCGGCGACGGTCGCCTATGTCATTAGTTATTAGACACCAACAGCATTTTGGTTCTGTGAAGAATAAGGAACGCCGATGCCAGGGCGATTATTCCATCCCTTTTTCGTGTACCTCGACAAGATTAGGATCTGAAATGCCGTGTATCCGACCGGAGCGGAGATGAACAAGATTGGCGGAGCTTGGAATTGAGGCGGATCCAGGCAGAAGAGGCGGCGCCGAAAACTAAGCCCGCCGCGGACTCGGGAGGCGGACACACGCCACAGGGGGGTACTTACCCCATCGACTTTGAATTCTTGCCATGAGACATTAATCCCCGGGCGGCCCGGCGGAAAGACCACAAATCTCTGCATCTCGAACCGGAACACGACGTCTATTCAAACGACCAAATCGATCCATTCCTTGAACCAAAAGCCACTCAGGCTGTCGCAAAAGTACCGGGTGGGGCTGCGCAATCACTTGCAAGATAGATTGGGCTTGTCTTCGGAGCGGGCGGAAGGATTGGGAAGAAAGGCTGTTTTGGAAGGGCTTGAGACGCTTGATCTCGCCAATATCCATGGACAGGCGCTCCTCGACCTGATGCCTGTCAATTGCTCGACGCCGACGCGGGACAGGATCGTCAGACGCGCAGGAGCTTTCTTCCTCGATGCGCTCTCTCCGATCGAGAAGACGCACCGCGCAACGCTCGAAAGCATCGCCCGGTTGAGGCACTCGAATGGAGCGCTTCAAAAGCGCACGATTGAACTAAGCACCTCCAACCGGAGCCTCAAGAAAGAGGTGGCCCATAGGAAATCTGCGGAACGGGACCTGCGGCTGAGCGAGCAGAAGCACGTCGCCCTGCTGAAGGAAGCGCGCCAAATGCAGCGGCGATTGCGCCACCTGTCACATCAGGTGTTGCTGGCGCAGGAGGAGGAGCGCAAGGAAATCAGCCGCGAGCTTCACGACGAGATTGTGCAGACCCTGACGGGGATTAACGTCCAGCTTGCCTCCCTGAAGATCGAGTCCGGAGCCAGCAAGAAGAATTTCTCAAAGCACATCACATATACGCAGCGCCTCGTCGAAAAATCTGTGGACATCGTGCATCAATTCGCCCGCGACCTGCGTCCGACCCTCCTGGATGACCTGGGGCTTATTCCGGCGTTGCAAACCTACGTGAAGGGATTTGCGGCGCGGACCGGGCTGCGGGTCGAGTTCTCGACCTTTTCCGGTGTCGAAGAGTTGGCCAATGACAAGCGAACGGTGCTCTACCGGGTGGCCCTGGCGGCACTCGTCAACGTTGCCGAGCACGCGCAGGCGAGCAGCGTTAGCGTTGTGATCAAGGCCGTTCCGCAGGCAGTGCTCATGGAGATCAGGGACAATGGAAGATCCTTTGATGCCGAGCATGTGCTCGACTCCCGGAGGAACAAGCGGCTGGGCCTGATAGGCATGCGCGAGCGCGTCGAGATGGTCGGCGGCACTTTCCGGGTCGATACCGCACCTGGCTGCGGCACCACTGTTTCTGCAGAGCTTCCCTTCAAACACTCCGGAAAAGAATGAAACCCATAAAGCTCATCAGGACCCTGCTGGCTGACGATCACACGATTGTTCGGGAGGGGCTCTGTGCCCTGCTGCTCGCAGACGGCGGAATCCAGGTTGTCGGCGAAGCCCACAACGGGCACGAAGCCGTGAGTCTGGCAAAGTCGCTTCGTCCCGACGTTGTCGTAATGGACATCGCAATGCCGGTTCTCAACGGCCTCGAGGCCACGCGTCAGATCCTTGCCGCCGCCCCAGTCACCAAGGTGATCATCCTCTCCGCGCACAGCGACGATGCCTACATTGACAGAGTCGCGACCGTGGGCGCCGTTGGATTCCTCATCAAACAGACGTCAGCACAGATCTTGGCCCGGGCGATCCATGATGTGATGGCCGGAAACACATTTTACAGCCCGAAGGTCGCAAAGCGCCTGCACGACCATTTCAAGGCTCCGGACAGGACCGGCGGACTGATGATCAAGAAGGCCACAGGGCTGACATCGCGCGAGCTGGAGGTCATCCAGTTGGTCGCCGAGGGCCAGGCCAACAAGCAGGTAGCGGCCGAGCTAAAGATCAGCATCAAGACGGTCGAGAAGCATCGGCAGCATCTGATGGACAAGCTGAACATCCACGACACGGCGGGCCTCACACGCTACGCGATCGCGCAGGGCATCATCGAGAGCAGCGTTCAAGTGACGATCATTTGACCAGTCCGGCTGCGGCATTCGACCGCAAGCCCTATGATTCGTGACGGGTGCCCTCAGACGCATGCAACGCTAACGCGGCCGCAGGGCCGGAGAGTTTCAAACCAATCGAAGGGCGAAACATTCAGCTTCATATCGGGATCGGGATATGACTGGGCAATGAGAAGACGGAGGTTCTCGCGTGCCCGCCCGATCCGGCTCTTTACGGTGCCAATGCTGATCCCGAGCGCCCGGCCGATGTCACCATAGGAATTGTTCAATCCGTTCCGCAGCACGAGGATTTCGCGCTGGCGCACGCCGAGCCTTTTCATGCATACGGCGACGAGCTCGGAAAACTCGCGGGTCGTCGCCTCGTGCACGGGGCTCGGAGCATCGCTTGCGATCACGTCGGAGAAGGTCGACTGATTGTCATCGCTGAATGCGCAGTCGAGCGAATGGGTGGCATTCCTGCGGCGATAGGAATAGTACTTGTGACGATTGCGCGAGAGATTGAAGGCAATGCGGTGTAGCCAAGTGCTGAGCGAGGAGTCGCCCCGGAAACGCGCCAGGCCGCGATGGGCGCGGATGAAAGTATCCTGAGTGATCTCCTCCGCATCGGCATGGTTGCGCAGATGGCTAAGCGCAATTGAGAATATTCTTCCGTGATGGCGCGTCATGATCTCGACAAACGCATTCCCATCCCCGGCGTTGAAACGGCGCACCAGGCCGGCGTCATGGTCCGCCCCTTGGCCCGAAATTATGACCCTGGCGGTGGGGCCGGTCGCCGATCGTGTGAACCGAATGGCGGTGCCGGGTTGTGAAACTGTTGAGAGCATTGCGGGCGGATACTATCCGCAAAGCGATCAGACGGAAATGGGGTGAAGTGCTATCCGCTGTAAGCGCTATCTGCATTCATTAACGGGGAGCAATCTCCGGTATGCCCTGAACACCCCATGGCGAACGAAGGATATGTCAGGTATTGTTCTCCCATGGCGGCAACACACACCCCAGAAAGTTCATTCGCCCACGGCACGGGTGAAAAGAAGGCCGCGAGCGGCAGGCGCAAGGCCGGGGGATTCGCCCCCTGACCCATCCCGTTTGGCCCTGCAACCCCCGGAAGCGACTTCGGGGAAACTCCTTCTTTCTTCACAAAAGAATAATAAAATGAAAACACGCACTCAGATTGCATTCCTACTCGCCGCGACCCTTCCGGTCGCGTTGTTTGCATCCTCATCTTCCGACAGCAAGATCGAGAATGCCGCAAAAGCCTCTTACAACTACCGCACGGTCCTTGAGGGCCACGTGAACGTCAAAGTGAACGACGGCGTCGTCACGCTGACCGGCACCGTGCAGGACAAGGATGACAAGTCACTCGCCGCGGACACGGTGGAAAATCTTCCTGGCGTCGTCAGCGTGGACAACCAGATCGAGGTAAAGTCCGAGATCCCCGAGCACTCCGATGCTTGGATCGCGCTGAAGATCCGCAGCAAGCTTCTAGTTAAGGCCAACGTCAGCGCCTCCTCCACAAAGGTCAACGTCAAGGACGGCATCGTCACGCTCACGGGCACCGCAGAGAACCTCGCCCAGAAAGATCTCACCGAGGCCTATGCCAAGGACATCGACAACGTGAAATCGGTAAAGAATGAGCTCGTTGTTGAAGCTCCGGCGGCCGGCAGCAGCACGGTCGGCGAGTCCATTGACGACGCCTCGATCACATCGCAGGTCAAGTTTGCGCTCATGAGCCACCGTTCAACGAGTGCGCTCTCGACCAAGGTCATCACTGAGAACGCCGTTGTCAGCATCACTGGCGTCGCAGGCTCAGACGCCGAGAAGTCTCTCGTCACCAAGCTTGCCCAAGACACCCGCGGGGTGAAGTCGGTCGTCAACGACATGACGGTCAAGAGCTGACGAAGCCACAGGCAACCCGGGCCATTCGGCTCGATCTCGATCAAGAGTGCGGCCGGCCTTAGCCGGCCGCACGAATGTCCAAGCATGAAGAACAAAGCAACAGGGCTGCCACCCGACCATGACTCCGATCTGAAATCGAGGGCCGTAAGCCCTCCAAAACAATGATACCTATGAACAAACCGGCCTTACTAGCATTCCTCATCGGAGGAGTCATCCTGATCATTTATGGCGTCAGTGCCTCAAACTCGGTCGGCTCCGGCTTCTCGCGGATGTTCACCGGATCGCCTACTGACAAGACAATCTGGCTGCTGGTCGTCGGCGCCGCAGCTGTTATAATTGGCTTGGGCGCCTTGCTTCGTGGCACAAAAACCATTTAGCCCACACTCCCACCTCAAGCTACGCTGTCACCCTTCTCATCCTCGCGGGCGTATTCGGCTTCAGATACTGGGCGTTCCCGTGCATGCGGGAGCCGCGATTCGTTTGATTAGATCCGGCTAGGTGAAGGGCGGAAACGCTCAATACGTGCGGTCCTGGGAGAGTCCGAATAGGGCAGGCCCTTGTTGTATCCGGTCACGGAGGCGCCGTGTCCGACCAAGCTCAAGGGGAAACTGCGTCCCATGACGCCCAAGTTCAGCCATGCAGAGTTGCACCAGTATTGCGATTGCCCACTCTATAATAATACATTCTCGAGAGTTGACGGCGGATGGCGTGATTAGCGCCGGCCTTCATTTCCGCCATGGCATCCTGCGTGCAGGGGCGCCGCGCGAAGGGTCTGGGAAAGCGCCTACCCGGCTGCGCGGCCAACGCAGAGACCGCTGCTAGGACAAATTCGCACCGCCTGCGTAGTCTTATGCGGAAGGCATCTGAGCATTCGAGTAAAAATCCCGCGCCTTTGCGAGAAGCTGGCCCTCGGTCAGGTGGCGCCTATCTACGACCAAAGTGCCGATGACCCGCCGGGCCGAATCTGGGTGTTGCCGCTTCAACCACTCAACGAACTGGTCCATTTCGCTGCTTGAGCCCGTGCCGGTGCCGAAGATGAGGATTTGGCCGGCGCTCTGCAGTGCTTGGGCTACCGGTTCAAAGTAGCTGTTTGGGTCCGGTTTTTCCTGGCCACGGGAGAAATCCCTAGAGTGGTGCGCGTGGCGAAAGTACTCGTCCGGCTTGTGTGGCAGTATCTGCTGCGGCAAGGCATCATGCATTTCGGAACGGAAAAGCCGCGCCTCATGATGATCGATCACGAGCAGCCAATGCTCCGTGTCTGCGTTCGCCTTGAGCGGCACAATCTCCGACTTCTCAAGAAAATGACGCAGAGCCATGAGTTCGTCCGTATCGGCCACATCCTTTGTGCGTGACGGACGCAGAACGAGGACTTGCCCGTTGCGCGTTATTCTAATGTTGCCGTTGGGCTCCTCCTCGACCTGGCCAAGCTGGCGAAACAGCGCGTAGACATCGTGCCATCCTAGATTGTGCGAGACTGGATGCTGGAATACTGTCTGGTAAGTGCGCAGATGCGAGCCGGTGAGTGGAGTGTGTGAACTCATGTTATTCAGGAGGGTCTAACCGGCGGCCTATGGGCACCCGACGGCCTTTGCCGAGGGAAAATCCTCCACGGGCCATGATGTGCTCATAATCTCGCGCGAGATATGGGGTGTAACCCTGCTGGGATTTGCCTCGGCTGGAATCGCCCTGGGTTGAAGGCCCTGTTGTCAGGTTGCCGGCGGCCCTCAATCCTGAAGAGTGGGAACAAGAAGAACGACCGTCAGGTGCGCGGCTTAGGGCCCGTCGTGGGCTTTGCCGCCAACCTAGATACCGTTGTCGGCGAGCAACAAAGCGCGGAAGCTCTCCCGGGCGAACACGTGACCGTCGGCCCGCGAGGCCTTGATGAATCTCATGAGACTATCTTTAGCTGCGACGACTAAAAGGAAGCTTTGCAGAAACAGTGGTGCCGCGGCCAGGTGCGGACTCGACCTGGAAGATGCCGCCGACCATCTCGACGCGTTCGCGCATGCCGACAAGACCCAGGCGCTTGTACCTTGAGGGGTCGAGCACATGTTCAACATCGAAGGATTTCCCGTCGTCCTTGATCTCCATGAGCACCGCGTGGGGGGGGGCCTTGATGTCCACGTTCACGCTGTTTGCCTGTGCGTGCTGCGCGATGTTGATAAGTGCCGCCTGGGCCACCCGATAGAGCACAATCCGCTTGTCATTACTCAATTTCTCGACTCCGGCAAAGGTCGAGAAACTGATCCGCAATCTGGTACGTTTCGCGAACCCGTTCAAATAAGCATGCAACGCGGGAATAAGCCCCAAGTCGTCAAGGAGAGTCGGACGCAGGTTGCGGGCAAACTGGTGAACGATGTCCACCGATTTTTCGACAAGGCGCTGCGTTTGGCTGATGTGCCTTGAAAAACTCTTCTTGCTGGCGCCGAACTCGGTTTTCATGGAGGCGAGTTGGACGTTTATTCCGGTGAGCGCCTGGGCGATTTCATCATGAAGTTCCCGGCTGATCTCTTTGCGCTCCTCCTCTTGCGCCAACAATATCTGGTGCGACAAATGCCGCAACTGAAGTTGCATCTGATGAGCTTTCTTCAGCAGGGCGCGGTGATTCTGCTCGCTTAGCCGCAGCGACCGTTCCGCGGATTTCCTTTGGGCGATCTCTTTTTTCAGGCTCTGGTTGGCGGCCAAGAGCTCAGACGTGCGGCATCGAAGCGATTCATTGGAGTGCTTCAGCAGAGCGACATTATCGACCATTGCCCGGTGGGTCTTCTCGATCGGAGAGAGCGCATCGAGGAAGAAGGCTCCCGCGAGTCTGACTATCATGTCCCGCTCGGAAGCCGAGCAATTGACAGGCATTAGGGCTAGGAGCGCCTGTCCATGAATGCTGGCTAGATCAAGCGTCTCAAGCCCTTCCGAAAGAGCCTTTCTTCCCAATCCTTTCGCCCTACGGGATGACGCTCGCAATCCACTGCGCAGGTAATTTCGCAGTTCCGCATGATACCGTTGTGCCAGCCTGCGCCTCCACTGTTTCATGAAGATGGTCGATCTATCGTTGGGATAAACGTCTCGTTCCGGACCGAAATGCTGCCACTTTCTAATGGCGAGATATTAATAAGGCATTCAATGTCGATGAAGTATTCACATTTGGTCGCTCCGGAATCTAGCGGAATATCATTTTCAAGAACTTAGGTCGGAATCTTTTAAAGCAAATCTTACCTGCTTCCCTGACATTCTCCGGGTTTGCGTGATAATCCTTGGGGGATATAACCCAAACCAAGGACCATTAGGAAGAGACACAGTGAAGAAGAGATCCTAGGCCTTCTGTGCCAGGCGGACCAGTTCACGCCGGCGGCCGATTTGCTGAGGGGGACGGAATCGCGGCGCCGACCTATTACCGCTGGAAGAGTGGACTGGTCGGCTTGGAGCTTAGCCAGCTTCGGAAGCCAAAGGAGCTTGAGCAGAGGAACAACGGGCCAAGGAAGATCATCGGCGATCAGGCGCTCGGCATCCAGATGGTGACAACGGCGGGTCAATCGTTCGGCGGCCATAGTTCCCATAGTTCCAGTGCCACGCCTCGTGCATGAAACTTCGCTGCGGTTGCGAAGGAAAGACAAATGCCCAACAATCACTCTGGCGCCATGGCTCTGACGCGAAGCGGCGAGGCTGTTGAGCCTCTACCCTCACCGCCGGCAACGTTTTGACCCGTTAGGTCTTCGAACGAAACCCGCCCATCAAAAAGATGATAAGGCAAATCAGCAGAACGAGGCCAATCCCACCTCCGCCAAAGACGGGGCCTCCAAAGTAAAAACCGCCGCCGCCAAATAAGAGCAAGAGCACAACAATAAGGAGTATTAGGTTCATGATTGCAAGATAGCACCCCGCGGCGGCCGCTCCAATGGGGTCTTTCCCTCCCTCCCAGGAAAAGCTGTCTCCGTGGGGCGAAGCGGGAGGAAAGACCTAACGACAAACCCGAATGACTGAAGTCGTCGCTGACACAAACGTTGTTCTGATCCGCTCCCCGGAATTGTCGGAGTTTGGGTGATAGTCCTTGGCGGGAACAACTCGAACCAACGACCATGGGCTAGCCCCTGAAGATGTCAAAGGGCTCGACCCTAAGAACCTTGCGTACCCCGACATAGCTCGAGATTGCGGCGATCAGCAAGACCATGCCGAACGCCAGCCCTAGGTTCCAGAATGTGATCATCGCTGCGTAATTGGGCAGCCGGGATCGGGCGATCCAGATCATCAGCGTCACAAGGCCAACGCCCAGGCCATAGCCGGTCAACGCAGTGAAGGTCGCCATGAACAAGATCATGTAGACTAGTTCGCGCCCCTTTGCGCCGATAGCCTTCAGCGCGCCAAACTTCTCGAGGTTTTCGAGGATGAATGTGTAAAAGGTCTGGCCTGAGATCGACAGTCCAACAATGAAGCTAATCACAGTCATCAGCAGGATGTTGGTGCCTATGCCGGTCTTGTAGGTATAGTAGTCGGAGATGTGCTTGTTGAACTCGGTCTTGGTAAATGCAACATAGCCGAGCTTTGCGACCTGCTGCTTAATGCCTGCCACGGCGGCATCGCTCTTCGGCTGCACCAGTATGTAGGAAATGGTGAAACGGGTAGACGGGATGTATTCAATCGCGCGGTTGTAGGTTGTGTAAAGCGTTGGCACGCCGTTCAGTCCATTCGAGGCGACCCGGGCGATGCCCACAATCGTGCCGCGGTGATCATTGAGCTCGAACGAAGTGCCGATCTTTGGGTTCTCCAGCTTCGCGAATTCAGCGTCGTCGACCGCGAAGAATGTGTTGTCGGCATAGATATCATGAATGTCGCCCTGGTCGATTTCAGGTCGGCCAAACAGGCTGTCGTCGTCCAGGCCGACGACACTAACAGATTGAAAGCTGCCATCATCGAGCTTGACCAGCGCGCCACCGATAAAGAGCGGCACCGCGTAACTGACGCCGTCCATGCTGCGCACCGCATCCAGAAGGTAGTCGGGCATGGGGATCGCACTGGTGGCAGTATTGACCGCCGGGTCCATGACCCACATCGTTGCGCCGATATTAGTGACGGTCGAATAAGCACGGTTAAGGATGCCCGCGAACATCGCGGTCATTTGCATCATCAGGAACACGGCGAATGTGATCCCGATCAGCAGCGCGGAGAACTTGGATTTGTCGTTCACCAGCAGCTTGAAGCCGATCCTCAGGATGCCGTTATACTTCATGGGATCCTGCCTTCGCCCGCCGGGCTCTTCGCGTTCCACCAGCCTCCCCCCAGCGCTACGAACAGGGCGACGGTATCCTGGTGGCGCTGCGCGACAGCCTGCAGATAGGCGATGGTTGCCTCATGGAATTGCACGTCCGCCACCAACACGTCCAGGTAGGCGACCAGGCCCGCGCGGTAATTGGCCTGCAACAGGCTCAGTGCCTCGCCGGCCGCGAGCTGAGCTTCGACTTGCGCCTGAAGCGCCTCGGCGTCGTGCTCCAGCGCCTTCAAGGAGTCAGCGACTTGGGCGAATGCACCCAGCACGGCCTGTCGATAATCTGCCTGCGACTGCTGATACGCGTCGATCGCCGCCCTCCTGCCGTACCACAAGGTGCCGCCCTGAAAAAGCGGAATCGTGGCCGACGGGCCGATGCTCCAGAACCTTCCACTGGCCGCCGAAAGGTTCCGGAAGTTAGAGCCTTCGGCCCCAAAGGTACCGCTCAAGTTGAAGCTGGGAAACATCGCGGCGGTAGCGACGCCGATGTTGGCGCTGGCGACATGCAATTGCGCCTCGGCCGACAGGATGTCGGGACGTTGGCGCACCAGGTCGGACGGCAAGCTCACGGGCAAGTCCACTGGCAGTGCGAGTCCGATAAGGTCGATATCGGGCAGCGTGGCTTTGGATGGGACCACGCCTTCCAGCGTTGCCAGTAAGTCCTCGGCCTGACTGATTTTTTGCCGCAGGGGCGCCAGCAGCGCTTGGTTGGCGGCAATTAGGCTGCGTATGCTGAGCACATTCGAAAACGGCGCCGTGCCGGCGCGGACCTGCACTTCGGTGAGGTGAAGTTGCTGCTTTTCAAGGTCGATCAGCTGCTCGGTCGCTCGAATCTGGGCCGCGTAAGCTGCGCGCGCGATGCTGGTATCAACGACATTTGCGGATAGCGTCAGGTAGGCCGCCATGCTCGCGTAACGTTCGTAATCGGTCTGGGCACGCAATCCCTCCACCGTCCGGCGCTCGCCGCCGAATACGTCGAGCGGGTAGCTGATCGTGCCGCTCAGCGTCACCAGATCGAAGATCGTGCTGGGCGTCTTTGGGCCTTGCTGCGACGCGGCTGTGCGCTGTCGCCTGGCATCCAGTTCGGCATCAATTCGCGGGTAGAAAACGCCATAACCAGCGCGCAGTTTGTCCTGGCTCTGACGCAAACTGGCCTCGGCCGACTGCAGGGTCGGATTGTTGGCGATTGCCTGCCGGACGACAGCATCGAGCTGCGGTGACCCGAAAAGCCGCCACCAGTCAGCTGCAACTTCGCCGTCGGACGTGAAATGCTGTGCTTGGCCACCTGCGGCAACCGTGGTTGCAGGCAGTGGCTCATGCGTGTAACGGTCCGCATCGGGCGCCGTTGGGCGAACGAAATCGGGGCCGACCGCGCAGGCGCTGAGCATCGCCATGATGACGGCGAGGCTGGCGCCTTGTTGGAGTGATGATCGAAGGTCGTTCATCGCGTTCGCTCTGGCGGGTGTCGGGTTGCGCCGGAACGCTACTTTTTCCCAATGTAGACATCCACCAGCTGACCCGGATAGACTTGGATGTCCTGTTTCTGGAACCGGAAGATCACCGGCAGTACCCGCAGATCGACTTTCTCCTGGCGTTCGTTGGACAGCTCGATCTTGGGCGATACATAGGGCTGCACGCGGACGAACTCGAGTGGCACCTTGATGTCGGTGCCGGTGATCGACATCTGAGCGACGATATGCCACTTCGACGGCAGCCGTGAGACGAGGATCTCGTCAACGAAGCAGCGCACGGCCAAGTAGTCTTGCGGCGGCCCCATGATCACGAGCTGGTCGAATGCCTGCGTATAAGGATCAAAGGCACCCTGCGGCGACACGTAACTGCCGACCGCGGCGTATACGGACAGCACGACTCCATCGATCGGCGCCTTGACCGAATACTTTAACAGTAGCGCGTTAGCTGCCTCGTAGGCCTGCCCGAGGGCCTCGTACTGCTTTTCCTGGTTCGCGATGTCGTAACTCCATGCTCCGGCATTGATAAGTTCATATTGCTTTCGGGCCACGCCCAGGCTGGCTGCTGCCTGATTGACCGCGTCTTCCGCAGTATCGAGCGCGTTTTTGCTGATCGATTTCGGGTCGATATCATAGGAGGCGCGGTCCTTGTCGTATTGGTCGCGGGCCGCTTTAAGGTTGGAATCGGCCAGCACCACTTGTGCCAGGGCAATCGCCAGCGTCTCCGTTCTCGGCTCCGCCTTGAGTTCGTTCAGAAGAGCTAAGGAGGCATCAGCTTGCAGGCGTAGCTGCTCCGTATTTGCTCTCTGCACAGAATCTTCGATGGTGAACAGCGGAGCGCCAGCCGACACCTGCTGGCCCTCGTGCACCAGCACCTTGGTGATCGGGCCGGAAACCTCAGGATAGATATTGACGTTTGAACCGCTCGACTGGTCGCTCTCGACGATGCCATTGGCATAGATGGCTGACTCGTAAGGGCTGCTGACCGGTGCAAACGCGGGCGGCTGGGCCTTCCTCTCAATGCCGAAGAGGTAGGCCGCGACAAGTGCGGCCAGGACGCCCAGTATAGAGAGGCCAAAGATAATCTTGTTTCTGACGTCAGCCTTATGCGTGGCCGCAGTGGCATCGGCCTTGGGAGGGGCCACCTTGGCCTCGGGCACAGGTTTAGCCGCCGTGGCGTCAGGCTTGGGCTCGGCCACCTTGGCCTCGGGCATAGGTTTAGCCGCCGTGGCGTCAGGCTTGGGCTCGGCCACCTTGGCCTCGGCCATAGGTTTAGCCGCAGTGGCTTCGGCCTTGGGAGTGGCCGCAGTGGCGTCGGGCACGGGTTCGGCTGCTTTGGCTTCAGCCTCGTCTTTATTCATTCGGTTCCCTCGTCTGCTGCGGAGAGATGTCCATCTTCCATATGGAGGATCCGGTCCGCATACTCGTTGATGCGCGCATCATGGGTGACGATCAGGATGCAGCGGCTCTTGTTGAGGATCTTCTCCTTTACGAAGGCGATGATCGTCCTCCCGGTGTCACCATCCAGGGAGGCCGTCGGCTCGTCGAGAATCAGAATTTGTGGTCCGCTGACTATCGCGCGCGCAATCGCCACGCGCTGTTGCTCGCCGCCTGAAAGCTTTACTGGCAGTATTTCGCTCCGGCCCTTCAAGCCGACGATCTCGAGGTATTTTCTCGCCTCGGTAATTGATTCGTCCCAGTTGCGCTGCTTCAAAATCAGCGGGATCGCCACATTCTCGGCCGTGGTCAGACGCGGAAACAGATGGTAATCCTGGAATACGAATCCAACTGTATTGAGGCGAAAATCGGCCAGCTGATCATTGCTAAGGGTCCAGATATTGGATCCCTTGACTGTCACGTTCCCGGCATTCGGACGAAGGATGCCGGAAATCATGCTGAGAAGCGTGGTCTTGCCGCTTCCCGATGGCCCGACAATGAAAAGCACCTCGCCAAAGTGAGCGACAAGGTGAACGCCGTTCACGGCGATCACCTTTGTGTCGCCTTCGCCAAACCACTTTGTAAGCTCGGTTGCGACGATCGCCTTATTATCTTCCGCTGATTCTACGCCATGGGCGCCCATGATTTACCGGAATTGCTCAAGCCCAGTGCTCTAACTGCTCATTCAGGAACTTTGCTAAGGTGCGCGGCATCGTTTTTTGCGGTCTTCTGGATGTCCTCCTTGGTAAGGTTCACGAACACGGTGGAATCCTCGTAACTGATCCGGTCGACGTTTTCGGAAAGAAGGAGGATCTGCTTGCCCGCATACCAGTGGCCGGCTTCGACGACCAGATTGCGGATTTCCCAGCTCCTGTCGTTCACGGTAAGGCCGCTTACTTCGCCAATAGCCCCGTCGACCGTCTGAATCTGGTAGCCGGTCATGGCGCGGGTACTTTGGAGATGCTTGTCGTCCCGGTGGTGATGCTTGAGATGGGCAAGCCCTTCGCCTTCCGAAGGCGGCACGACTGCCGGATAGCCGCCTAGGCCCCCCATCGCGCCACCAACCCAGTAGGCCGGCCAGCCGTAATAACGGTAGTATTCGACCTCGTATTGCCGGGATACCGGCTGGTGCGACTCGATCGAGGGACTGTTTTCAATCTGCTTGCGAGTCAGGTTCACCAGCAGGACCTTTTTGTCCTGGTCGAGGCAGCCGAAGGCATGTGGGGAAAGCAGCACCAGGCGTCCCGTTAGCCATGATCCCGTGTCCGCGACCAGGTAGCGAATCACCCAGGTCTTGTCGTCAAAGTAGAAGTCCTTCACATGGCCGATGTCGCCATCCGACGCAGCGAGCCGGTTGCCGTAGAGTTCATTGATGTTTTGAAGCATAAATCATCCGTGGTTTGTGTTGTCTACGAGACCCCTCCATCGGGGAGGCGAATCGGAGGCAGCGCGGGAGGTTTTTCTCCCTGGGGAAAGAGGGCGTGGAGTTAACCGCTTCCGGGCCCGTTGACATGCCGATGGAGACGGGTTCGTGACCGGGATGCGGGAATGTTTGCCTTCAGGCAGGCTGTCGCCTCCAGCCAGTTGTCGAGGTCATGGCCGGGCACGCAGCCACTCTGCTGGTAGAGGTGATAGGCGTAGTCGCGAATGTCCTCGTCGCTGGCTTTAGGAAGGACAAGAGAGCGTGCAGATTTGTTTTTCATTTGTGCTGCGGCCTAGGACGTTAGGAAGGAAGGCGATCCTCCTGTCCCTTCGCTCCCAAGTGTAGGCCGGATGCAAGCCGGCGGGCTATGGGGTGTAACCCTAGCCGGATGTGGATTCACACGGCGCATGGATTTTCTCCCCTAACGGCCGAGGATGTCGTTAGGCCGAAACGTGCGCCGCGTTTTAACTCGGTTCATGAGGCAAGGTCGGCAGGCGCCGAAACTTCCTGGTGTGTCGCGCGAATCCTCGCCACCATTGCCAAAGGTGTCAGCCGGGAATGGCATGGGCGCCCGGAACCGCAAGGGTGCGTTCTCCAAGGGTAGGGCGCACGCCCTCTTCGCCAGTTGCCAGAGCAGAGTGATCACGGGGGCGCTCTCCAGCCAGGTCGTGATGGAAGGGTCCATTCGTTGGAGGTTGGCCCTCTGGGTACGGCGACTGTTAAACCGGATACGCGCTATCATCCCCGCAGTCCCCCCGATCGGGCTAGGGCGGGAGGGCGGCTCCGCCGGTCTCCCGCCGCTGAGCCAGGTGGTCCTGGCGATCCATCTGGCCCTGGCGATGTTCCCGCCTCTGGTGTTCGCCGGATAGAAACGCCGCATGCGCGAGGGGCGAATGGGCGGCTTCCCGCCGGTCACGGGGCTGGGGCCTTCCGCCTCGTGATCACCGCCCGGGACTTCAGAGCACATTCCAATCCTAGCGTCGGGAAATGCTGCAGCCGGACCTACCTTGAACACCCCATGGTGGCGACGCTCGGGCAAGTATATCGTCGGGACCATGTCCAAACCAACAATCTATCTCTTCGCACCGGCCTCGGTGCTCTGCGGGGCCCTTGTTCTCCTCGCGGGCTGCGCTTCCGAACCCGATTCACATCTGGTCTCTGCGCCCCCTCCGCGCACAACGACTGTGTCTGTGCCAGCCGCCACGACGATGACAACCACAACGACGACCAACCCGGTAGTTGTGGCGAATCCAACATACGTGACGACCACGACGGGTGTGCCTGCCACGACGAATACGATCATCGTCACCCAGACACCACCCCCAATGATGCAGCAGGAAGTCGTACTCGCTCAGCCGACGCCCCAGCACGTGTGGATCGCGGGCTTCTGGACGTGGCGCGATAATCAATATCAGTGGATGGCAGGCCATTGGGAGCTGCCACCGAGTTCTGGTTCCGTTTGGGTCCCACCGCGGTGGTCGCAGGAGGGGAACGCCTACAGGTTTTACGAGGGCTATTGGCAGTAAACCAGCGCTCTGCCGCACCTGAATTTAGGGTTAGGTTTGTAGCAGTTGTTGTTTAGCGGGGATGGATTCTGGGACCGCGATTCGGTGGAATCTTTGCGGCCCGATCCGTCCCCGCAACAGTGCTGCCTTTCCCGGCGCGTTTTTCCGGCTATGACACACCGTCGAGAGCCTGTCCGATAGTCACCGTGAGCCGAGAAGCAAGGCCATAGGTATCAAGAGCTGCATGCCTGTAAGCTGAAGGCCGGCTCGCCCACGCGCTCCTGGACGGCTACGTTGAACGTGCGCCGATCCCGGCGCTCAATGCGCCCGGGATCGGGTCCACTGGGGTCTTCACCGAGCCCGATTCGAAGGACGCCTCGGCCGTCTGGGTTCTAATCCCCCATTCCGTCTCCAAGCCGCCTTGATCCGGCGATTCTTCGGTCGGGTTACACCCCATGGCGGCCCGCAGCGTGACAGCATATCATCATTTAAACCGCAGCAGATCTCAATAAAACGAAGGCCGCCGAATGTCACTCGTATCCGTGGTTTTAACATTAATCATCGTCGGAGTGCTACTCTGGCTGATCAACACCTACATCCCAATGCAGGGGGCGATCAAATCGATCATCAATATCGTCGTGGTCATCGCGGTGGTCCTATGGCTGCTGTACGGATTTGGGATAATCTCGCACTCGGGAGACATCCATTTGCCGGCGTTCAAGTAGGACTTGGGCCAGGCCGGGCCGGCGAATCAGGCTGACGGGATTTGGGCTTGGGCATCGTTCCCCTTGGGGGCGAGCTGCGGCAGGAGATGGCCGTCAGGGTCGATTCGACCGCGTATGGGCCGGCCCTTCCATTTCCCGTTGAGTCGCGTCTCATGCGTCATCGCGATGTCCGCGATACAATCAGGGCGGGCTGGTTCCGTCGCGCGAGTTCCAAGGCCGTAACTTCGGGTTCGGCAACGGACGCGGAGTCTAGGGCCGAACCCGGCTTAATCTCCGGGGGTGAGCAAGCCTACGAGTCGAGCACTTTCTCGATCTCGCCGACCTTCTTCTGCAAATGGCCTTCGGCCCTCTCGTTGATTCCGCGGGCTTCGAGCTTTGGCCTTCCGAGTGTCTTGCCGGCTTCCTTCTTAATCGCGCCGGAGATGATCTTGGCGGTGCCTTCAGCTTTGTTCTGGGTACTTGGTTTCATGCTTTTCCGCTGGTTTACATGGTTCTGCGGACGGAGCGCGGTTTGCGTTGTCCCGTGACCACTGATCCCCTGGTTTCCAGGGGCGCCCAGTGTAGGCGATCCATCGCCCGGCACCTATGGGGTGTTACCCGCTGGGATCGGAGGCTGCGCACGGCTGCGCGGCCGGAACACCAGATCGATCGACAGCACGTAGATGACCATGGCCGCCAGCATCGCCACGGCCGCGACCCAGAAAAACCACGAGCGGTGCATGCGCTTCCAATAGGGTCGATGGGGGCTCTCGACGGCCCTATCCGGCTCTGCGTGTTGCACACGTTCGCTTTTGGTCGCACTCATTGGATTCTGGGCCCCGCAGTTTAGGCCGGGGCGGCAGGCGCGGAGTTCCTGGCGTCGCCCGCGCCTATCTTACGATCAGGTCGTTCACGACCGTCTTAACGTTCGGGACATTCGAAGCATCCCTTTCCGCTGCGGATTTCTGAGCCCTGTTGTCCACGAATCCGCTCAGCTGAACGACCCCCTTGACGGTCTCGACTTTGATCTCGAGCGATTTCACAGCGTCATCGCCCAACAGGGCGGTCTTCACACGGGTTGTGATGGCCGTGTCGTCCACGTATTGGCCGGTGCTGTCGCTCGTGGGCGTCGCTGCGCAGCCGCCTGTGAGGCCGCCGGCCGCGAGGACGCCCATCAGAGCGACAAGGAAAGCGAACCTTTGTAGGGGAAGGTATGTTTTCATGGGGGGAGTCTTTTAACCGCCGAGAGCTTCCTTGATTAAGGCTGTGATCGTCCCGGCCGTGCCTTTGAACCCATCCTCGGCGCTCGATTTCAGGGCGGTTGATTCAATCCGTTCCTTGGGCTTTGCAGCGTCGAACAGGGGCGACATGCGCGAAGTGTAGTCCGGGGCCCGCCTGCGTCCAATGGGGTATTACCCGCAAGCTGCGGCTTGCGAGTAACGTCGGTTCTGGTGGGCAAACCAGGGGCCGCAAGGACGCGGCCAGAGAAGCGAAGCCTTGGCTGAGGCGCTGGGCCGGGTTGTCCGCACCCAATATGCGGTTTAGACCGGCACGGGCCTCATTCGGGGTCGCACGAATTGGAACTCAGAACTTTGACAGATGCCGCCAAGGCGGCCTAAAAACAACCCGAACAACGTGGACAACCCGATGGCTACACTTTCATCCGCCAAGGATGTCTCGCTCCCTGCCGGCCTCACGAGCGACGAAGCCCGCCTGAGGCTCGCGAAGTTCGGCCCGAACACAATTCCCGACACGACCTTGCGCCCATTTCTCCGGGCACTGATCAAGTTCTGGGCGCCGGTTCCGTGGATGCTCGAGGCGGCGATCGTGCTCGAACTTGCTCTCGGCAAGTACGTCGAGGCTGCGATCATATTGGCTCTTCTGGCCTTCAACGCGGCTCTCGGGTTCTTCCAGGAGGGACATGCCCGGGCGACCGTTGCCGCTCTTAGATCGCGCTTAGCGCTGAGCGCGTCGGTACGCCGAGACAATGTCTGGTCGACCGTGCCCGCATCCGGACTGGTTCCCGGCGACTGTGTAAAGCTATCACTCGGCGCCGTGGTGGCCGCCGACGTGCGTATTGCCGAGGGCGAGATCCTGCTCGACCAATCCATGCTTACTGGCGAGTCAATTCCGGTCGAAGCCGGACCTGGCCTGAATACGTATGCAGGCGCATTGGTCAGGCGCGGCGAGGCAGTCGCGGAGGTTACGGCGACCGGATCGCGCACGAAGTTTGGGCGCACCGCGGAGCTCGTTCGCACCGCGCACGCTGAAAGCACCCAGCAAAAGGCCGTGTTGCGCGTGGTGCGCAATCTCGCCATCTTCAACGGCTCGCTCATAGTGATGATGGTGGGTTACGCACACGCCGTCAGCTTGCCGATTGGCGAGATCATTCCCCTCGTGCTCACGGCGGTCCTGGCGTCGATACCGGTGGCCCTGCCGGCCACTTTCACCCTCGCGGCAGCTCTTGGTGCGCGAAACCTGGCGCATCGTGATGTCCTTCCGACGCGGCTCTCCGCAGTGGATGAAGCGGCAAGCATCGACGTGCTTTGCGCGGACAAGACGGGCACATTGACGCTCAACGAGCTGAGTGTCGCCGCCACCCGCCCCATGCCCGGCTTTGACGAATCGCGCGTCCTGGGGATGGCCGCCCTCGCAAGCTCGGACGGGGGGCAGGACCCCGTCGACGCCGCGATCCGCGCCGCCGCCGCGCGTGCTGTCGCTTCCGATCTGCCGAAACTGGTCAGTTTCGTGCCCTTCGATTCCGCCACGAAGATGTCCGAGGCCACGGCACTGGATTCCAAGGGCGCCACCGTGCGTTCCGTAAAGGGAGCCTTCGAGGCAGTTGTTGGCCTCGCCCAGCCGACGCCCGATGCGCCCGCAATAGCGAGACAGATGGAGGCCCAGGGTATGAGGGTGCTGGCCGTCGCGGTGGGCCCGCCTGGGGCGCTGAAGCTCGCGGGAATCATCGGCCTGAGCGATTCGCCTCGAACGGATTCCGCGGCGCTCGTGGCGGAGTTGCGCGCGTTGGGCGTCCGCACGATCATGATCACGGGCGACGCGCCCGTGACCGCGGCGATCGTGGCTCGCGCGGTGGGCCTTGACGGAGCGGTCTGTCCGCCGGGACCAATCCCCGACGGGGTCCGCCCTGAGGATTTCGCGGTCTTTGCCGGCGTCCTCCCGGAGGGAAAATTCAACCTCGTCAAGGCGTTTCAGAAGAGCGGGCACACTGTCGGCATGTGCGGCGACGGCGCCAACGACGCGCCGGCGCTGCGTCAAGCGCAGATGGGAATCGCGGTGTCAACCGCGACTGATGTCGCCAAGTCAGCGGCCGGCATCGTGCTTACCAGACCGGGCCTAGGCGGAATCGTTGCTTCGGTCAAAGAAGGCCGAATGACGTTTCAGCGGATCCTAACTTATGCTATAAACTCCGTTACCAAGAAAACTGTGCAGGTGCTCTTCCTGGGCGTTTGTCTGGTGATGACCGGACATGCGATTCTGACTCCAATGTTGATGGTGCTCATAATGCTCACAGGCGACCTGCTCGGCATGTCCCTTGCGACTGACAACGTGCGTCCGTCGCCCACGCCCAATGCGTGGCGTATCGGCGGATTGACGATCGCGGGTGTCTTCATGGGGATTTCCGAGCTGGCGTTCTGCACCTCGGTCCTGTCGATAGCCAAGTTCCGCTTGGGTCTTGGGCTCGAATCACTCAGAACCCTCGCCTTTGTGCTCATAGTGTTTGGCAACCAAGCAACGACCTACACGAATCGTGAGCGTCAGCGCATGGGCTCCGCTCGTCCGAGCTCGTGGCTTATCGGGTCGTCGGTAGCAGATATTCTGATCGCTTCAACGCTGGCGACTTGGGGAATCGCCATGACTGCTCTGCCTATATCGATGGTGGGAGGCGTTTTCATGGCGGCAGTGGCCTTCGCATTCATCTTGGATTTCGCCAAGGTTCCCGTCCTTAGACACCTGAAGATTGAATAGAGTGGGGGGCGCGCGGCGGGGGAGTTTCGCTGAATTACACGGGTCGCGTGGGGAAGGAGGATCTTTCCGCAAGCGTTTGAGCGTCCTTTCGGCCATGTCGCGGTGGCTGAAGCTCGGTTTTCAGGCCGCCCAAATGACCGATCCGGGTTGTACCGACGGTCATCTGGGGCTGGAGGAGGGAGGACGTTTCAACACCGATGACGGGCCAGTATGCCGAGCGCCGAGATATGAGGAACGATTGGCAGGGTAACACCCCATATCGACGTGCCAATCTTCCGCCTATATTTGATACGTCGGGCTGATACGTCGGGCCAACCTTGGAAAACAACACTATGCTCCGCTGGGCCTTAATCTTCCTTATCGTGGCAATCATTGCTGCCGTCTTCGGGTTTACCGGCATCGCCGGCGCTGCCACGGAGATAGCCAGGGTCCTCTTCTTTGTATTCCTCGTCCTTCTCCTCGTCTCGGCGCTGGCTTATTTCCTTCGGCAAAGGCCGCCTCAATGATCCTCAGGACCCGCAATTTCCCCAAAAAATCATAATCATGAAAACATCCCGCTGCCTACTGCTGCTCGCCGCCGCAATGAGTCCCGTCGCCCTGTTGATGATCGGTTGTTCCAAGACCGACAATAGCTCGACGAACGTAGAGAAAGTGAAGACCGAAGCCAAGGAAGTCGCAGCCGACGTCAAGGCCTCGGCGTCCGATTCCTGGGACAGCATCAAGGACTACACCTACGAGAAGCGGGCCGATTTCTCCGCCAGCTTCGATAGAATGACGGCGCAAATGGATGACAAGGCCCGCGAGGTTAAGGCCAAGGTTGCCGGCGTGCCAGACGCCGCATCCAAGGACCGGGAAAGCGCGGTTAAGGAATACGACGAAGCGCGCGCGGACCTGAAATCAAAGCTATCCGACTTGGGCAATGCCACCGCTGACACATGGGCCGATGCAAAGGAAAAGGTCGCCCAGGCGTGGAAGCACGTGCAGGCCGCCTACGACAAGGTGAAGGCGAGCGCAACCCCCTGATCTGCAGCAGAGCACCGTCAGAGGAACTTAACTCTGACGGCCGCAACATTGGAAATGCGCGACCCTCTGGGGGCTGGAGATGTCTTTCTAAAGAACTCCGTCGCCGCCGAGTCCTAGGCGCCGCTATGCAGCAACGACTTTGGCGCATCCCGGGGATATAGCGCGCCACACCGGCAATGCAGACTGGTCTTTCGGAGCATGCTTGGAGCTTGGAGGATCTGATTGCGCTACTAGCCTCACGCACTGCCAAGGCGCATTGCCTATGAAGGAAAACAAACGATTCTCATTGGTCGTGGCCAAGATCGAATGGCCCTCTCCAAGGCAAATAATAGCAGTTCAAGTGCCATGGGATCAGTTTTGCGCCGTTGGCGTCCCAGATCGGTACGCTGCATTAATCTCCAGAGCAGACGCCATAGCTGTGCTTGTTTCTAGATCACCGGATGGAAAATGGGCCAGCGCTACAGCGATTGAGGATGTTTGGGACAAGGTTTGTAAATCGATCCCGGTTGAGTCGCATCGATGGCATACGATGATGGTGGAAGCCGACCACTATCCCTGGGAGTTATCGTAGAGCCTGCCGCAAAATGCATTTAGGAGCCGCCGATTGCCCTGTGGCGGATAATTCCCGCCGGGGTGAATGACTTTTCCCCGCGACGCAGGGTGCCCATAAGAGTGGGGAAGCATGCTATTTGTTGAGTCGGTGAGAGCAATCACGCGCGGGTTCGTTTCGACACGCGAACAGAAAAAGGTATACCGCGAAGACACGAAAAAAGAACGGCGATAGCCGCCAGCTTAACGCCAAAATGGCTCGGCGGTGAACGTATTCGCCCGGTCCGTTGTTCTGGCGCCCCGCGAAATTGCTTGTCAGCCCGTTTTTAGCAAAACGTAATGCCTGCAATTCGATTCCAAGCAATTGGTGTTCGCCAGGGTAGCTCAGTGGTAGAGCAGAGGACTCATAAGCCTTTGGCCGCGGGTTCGATCCCCGCCCCTGGCACCATTTTCGATCATCAGGTTAGGTAAGAATCAGGATACTTTGGCGGGTTTCTAGCACGACCCTGTCTGCGAGCTGCATCGCGCGCACCTAATGCAAGTACGCAAGACGGGAGCGGCACCGTTTTGAGAGGGCGTCTAGCGGCCCGTGCAGTCGTTCTAACCAAGAGCCTCAGGGACGGTCAGTGGATTATTCTTCACCGACGATAGCGGCCCAGAAGGCAACGGCTGTCATGAATGGGACCAGTGCTGCCTTACGAGGCATTCAAATCTATGTGCATCCCATTCCTACTGCAGCACGCCCGATTTGTTTCCATCCTGTTAATCGTTGCCACGCTGGCCGCAGGCTCCGAGCGCTCGCCGGCGGGCGAGTCGCCCCAAGGCGCAAGCAACGACGGATTGACGAAGGATATGCCGAGGCCGGAGGCGTTCCGGATCATTGAAGACTTGATATACCTGCAGCCGGGCCGCACCGAGAAGCTGGATCTTTATCTGCCAGCTCGCGCACCCGGAGATCCCCCAGTTCCAGGCGTCATCTGGGCCCATGGCAACGGAAGCGACAAGGGCAGCAGTCACATCCGCGAAGAATGCGAAACATTCGCCGCCGCAGGCTACGCCTGCGCCAGCATCAACTGGACCTTGGACACCCCTTTTCGGGTGCTGCCCATCCTGGACTGCAAGAACGCTGTCCGATTCCTGCGGGTGCATGCGGCGGAATACCACGTCGACCCGCAGCGGATAGCCATCGGTGGCGGCTCAGGGGGAGGCTACCTTGCCTCAATGGTTGGATTCACGATCGGCGAAGCGGGTTTTGAGCCTCCCGAGCCATATCCGGGCATCTCAAGCGCTGTCTGCGCAATCATCGATTTCTACGGGGGGTATGATGCAATGAGGTGGCCACTCATACAGGGGCAGATGAAGGTCTTGCCATTGAACTTGGCGGGGGTGCGACCGGCATTGAAGCAAATAGCGCTGTTTCAGCCGGTGAATCATCTGACACCGACTGCTCCACCTGTCCTGATCGTGCAGGGCAAGGATGATCCATTGATCGAGTACCATCAGGCGCTCGAGATGGATGACGATCTCGCCGCCAAGGGGGTGCCGCACGAGCTCATACTGATGGACCATGTCGGCCATGCCTTCACGTTCACCACGTGGGAAAACCAGCCGCTGCCCCGCGACCTGCGGCCAGCTTTGCTGGCGTTCCTGAGGAAATACCTCGGCCCAGTGAATCGATCTGACCATACGGACGGCCATGCGCAGTAGCGATGGCCACGCCACCGCTCTCTTTGCAGGGGGCCGCTCTTGCGCGATCCCGGTCAATCCCGTGCGCAGAGCGGCTGCGCCGCAGCCCTCCCGCTAGAGGTTCTTCGCGAGGAAGGCCTCGATGTGCGAATAGAGATCGATCCGGTGCTCCAGATGGTGAATGCCGCCCGCCTCGTTCAGGAACGACATGGACTCCACGGGCACGTGATTCCGGTCGGCCGCCGAGGCCATGCTCCTTGACTGGCTGATCAGTTCGGGACTGTCGAACTCGCCCCACGCGATAAAGAGCGCGGTCCGGAGCTGTTCGGCGTGGCGCAGGGGCGAGATGGCGTCGAATTTCTGCTGGTTCTTGCCCGGGTCGCCGAGCTTCCAGAGAAGCCTCGAGTATTCGGAGCCCGAGAACTGCTGGTACTTGTTTTCCTGGATATACTTGCCCCAGTCATACAGTGCGGATATCGACACGGCGCACTTGTAGAGGCCGGGCTCGAAGGCCGCGGCGGAGACCGCCAGGTATCCTCCGAAGGAAGATCCCATGAGAGCCACACGGCTGTGATCGACGAGCCCCATGTCAATGACAGCCTTCGTGGCTCGTGCCACGTCGTCGTCGATCCTCCGGTACTCCCACTTGTCCTGCTCCGGGAACATCCAGGTGTATCCCGCCGAGCCGCGGTAATTGGGCTGTAGCACGGCGTAGCCGCGGCTCGCTAGGAACTGCACGTCCGTGTTGAACCCCCAGGTGTCACGCCCGTCCTGGGCGGAGTGCAGCAGGACCACGAGCGGCGGCGGGCTCTTCTTCGAGGCTCCGGCCGGGAGCGTGATGTAGGCATCCAGCTGGCGTCCCTCGGCGGTCTTGTACTTGATGACTCCCATCGGCTGCATCCGCTTCGGGTCGATCCAGGGTGCCGAATTCTTGATGAGCCCGCTTGTGTGCTTCTCCAGGTCGACCCAGCTGTAGATCGGGGGCTGGCGGTCCGAGGAGCTGCTTATGAGGGCTGTCTTTCCCGCATCATCGAGGTTGAGTATCCGAACGACCATGCCGGGGAAAAGCTTGTCCACAACCGCCTGCAGGTCGCGGTAGCTCTGGGTGAACCAGACCACGCGCGGCGCGGCCCTGTCATAGATCGCCCCCACGATGTTGTAGGACACCGGGTCGCGGAAGAGCCACCCGTTAAAGTCGTAGGACTTGTCCTGCAGCAGGACGTCGCCCGGCTTTCCGGTCTCCGCGTCCATGAACTCGAGCGCCCTGGGCGCCACGCCGTCCCGGGGCCCGAGCACGGTCACTTCGCCCGTATTGTCGCCGGCCTGGAGCACGTCTATCTGGTCGAGGTCCTCGGGGCATTTGACCCAGTTCTCGCCCACGAGCTTGTGCAGGGACATGACGCCGTCCTGCTGCGTTATCCCGAAGGCCAGCTTCCCCTCCTTGTCGGCCATGAAGCCAAGGTCGAATCCGTGGTCCGTCTTGAGCTCAGAAAAGCGCGCCAGGATGTGCCTCACATTCTCCTCTTCGGAGGGAACCGGAGGGCCCAGATTCTGGGAGGAGATCGAGGCCGTCACGGTGACGGCGTCGTCGTAATGGCCCGTGTTGATGCCGTCTGCGAACAGGTCCAACAGCGGATGCATCCTATCCTTTGGCGGGACCGCGATCACCGCGGAGCCGACGTCCCGGAGCAGCGGAAGGGATTCGGAGAGGTCGCCCGAAACCCCCGCGTACAGGGCCGTCACCGAGTATTTTGACGTGATGATAAAGTACATGAGGCTCTTGCCATCCAGCCAGACGAAATCAGAGACGTCCTTGTCTCCCCTGGAGCCGATGCCGTCGACCTTCTGGGTCGTCCGGTCGTAGGTGAGCAGGCTGGTGCGGTCCTGCTCGTCCGACACGATCGCCCCGATCAGCACGCCGGTGAAGTTCAGCTTCGGCGACTGGAAGATGGCAGGCCGGACGAAATCGACGACCGGTATCTGCACGTTTGCCGGAACGGGCTCGAGCCGTTTCAGGTCGGAATACTCGCTGCCAAGGAGAGGGGCGGCTGCAAGAAACAGCGCCGAGATGCAGGTGAGGGGATTGGGTTTCATTCGGAGACGGTCCTGAGGGCTTCTAGAGGTTTGTGGTCGGTTGGGAAAGACGTCTAGGCTAGGTGCACCGGGACGACCGGGCAAGAACACAAGGGGTGTGGCGGCCGGATCATCGCGCCGCCTCAGGGCGTCGCCTGGCCGACCAGAGTCCGCAGCCCCAGCAGCGCATCCTCCATGCGCGCGAACACGGGCAGGCCCGCGCCCGCGAAGGCCTCCCGGTAGGCCTCGGATGCGGGCCCCGCGTCCACGGCGATTCCGATCGGCTTGCCCGTCGATGCGCAGAGGCCCGCCAGCCTCCCGGCGAAATCGCGTGCGGGGGCCCCGTCCGTGCGCAGGCAGCGCGTGAACGGCACCAGGCCGAGCACAAGCACGCCCGCATCCTGGCGCAGGAGGATCTCGGCGGCCCGCAGATAGGCCGACTCCGGCGCCATCGGCGTCAGGTCGAGCGGCAGCCTGGCGGGGACCAGACCCGCCAGCCCTTCCGCCTCGAGCATGTCCCCCAGCGCCTGGAGCGTCGCAGGCCCAAGGTGCGCGGCAGGCAGCTGCAACTCCAGGATGTCGTTGCCATTGACCGATTCGAATCCGGCATTGGTGACCAGCGCGACCGGGTCGCGGGCCATGCGGGGGTAGGTCGCGAGCCAGGCCAGTGCCGCATCGAAGGCCGCGATCGACTCCGAAAAGCGAACCCCCGCCCGCCCCAGGACGGCGCGCTCGAGCTCGACATCACCCGCAATCGCTCCGGTGTGGCTTGCGGCGGCCGCCTGGCCGGCGGGCGTCCTTCCCGCCCGGTGCAGGAGCAGCGTGATCCCCTTTTCCCGCAGCCGGAGCGCCGCGCGAAGCGTGGCGTCGAGGTCCCCGGCCCTGAAACCCTCGACGTAGGCCGCGACCGCGCGGCAGCCAGGGTCGGGGGCCAGGGCGTCCAGGTAGTCGGCCAGGGAGACATCGATCTCGTTGCCCAATGCGGCGCCCAGCCGAAGCCGGAGGTGCCGGTGGCGCGACCGCCGGCATAGGAGAAATGCGCCGCTCTGCCCGAGCAGGGCCAGGGAACCCCCTGCTGGGTTGAGCGGCGCGAGCCGATCGGCAGGTATGAAGGACGTGTCCAGCCCGATTGCGGGGACCCAGTGCCCCAGGAAATTGGGCCCCAGGATCGCCGGCGTCCACCGTCCGGACGCGCGGCCCGAGCGCAGCTCGGCGGCCAGGCGATTGCCGAGGCCCGCTGTGTCGGCTCCGTCGCCGAACCCGCCGGAGACCAGGGCCACGACCTGCGCCCCCCCTCCCTGGGCGAGGAGATCGGAGACGGCGCCGGCCGCGACCGCCGCGGGAAGGGCCAGGATCAGCAGGTCGACGGGAGCCTCCTTGAGCGCGGCCACGCCGGGCACGCACGGCACCCCCTCCAGGCTGTCCTGGCCGGGCTTCACGACGACGATCCTTCCGGCCAGGGATGGGCAGCGCCGGAGATTCTCCAGGATGGTCCGGCCGAAGCCCTCGCCGCGGGAGGACACCCCGGCCAGGGCCACCCGGCGGGGAGCCATGACCGCCCCTAGGAACCCAGCTGGCGACGGGACCCGCGGGGGGGCGGGCAAAGCCCGCCGGCCCACGGCGTCCAAGGGCGTCGGCCGCCCGTCCGCGCGAAGGGCGACCGGGTTGACCTCGATCAGTGAGGCGCCTTCCTCCTCGGCAATCCCGGCCAGGCGCCACAGCGCCTCGAGGAATCCGAGGAGCGCGGGCCGCGTCGTGAGGGGCTCCATGCCCCGGAGGCGGCCGAGCCATATTCTTCCGAGAAGATGCCCCTCCAGCTCCTCCATCGCGGCGGCGGGCGACATGAGCGCCACCGGCCAGCGCAGCACCGGCGCCATGCCCGCGAGGGCCTCCGCCTGCAACCCGCCGAGGCCGACTAGGGCGATCCATCCGGTCTCGTGCCGGAACAAGGAGACGAATCCCTCCGAGGGCAGGCCCTCGGCCCGAGCGACGTGCACCCGCTCGCACACGAGCGCCCCGATCCAGCTGCGGCCGGACGCCTCGATGCGCGCCTTCATCTGGCCGGCCAAGGCGGCGATCGCGGCGGCGTCGTAGGGCAGGAATTCCACGGCGCCGAGCTCCGACTTGTGCCAGAGCTCCTCGGCGAGCCCTTTCAGCACGACCGGGCACCCGGGCTCGAACGGCGGGCGGTCGCCGGCGAACCCGTGGTCCGGCGGACGGATGCCCGCCCGGGCCAGCATTCGGTAAGCCTCGGCCTCGCAGATAAACGGCGGCCGACTCATGCGCGCGCCTGCGCGACGGCCGCCTGTCCGGCGGCAAATGCGGCCTCGTTGACCGGCAGGGCAGCGCGCTTGTGCTTCAGGACCTCCCGCAGGGCTCCGAGGATGCGCGGCGCCGGCAGGATGGCGCTGGCCGCCTGCAAGGCGCCCAGGGCCACGAGATTCTTCACCATGGGCTGCTTCAGGCCCACCGCGATACCCGTGAACGGAACGCCCAGGACGCGGCGGCGTTCGGGCAACTCGCCCGGCTCCGTGATTACGGTGCTGTCGTAGAGAATCAGGCCGCCTTCGGGCACGGTGGATGCGAACCGCGCGAGGCTTGGGGCGTTGAATGCGACCAGGACGTCGGGCTCGGCTGCCGACGGGTTGAGCACCTCCTCCTCGGCGATGTTGACGTCGGCGTAGGAGGTGCCGCCCCGGCTCTCCGGCCCGTAGCTTGGGATGTGGGTGGCGTCGAACCCCTCAGCGATCGCCGCCCGGGCGAGCAGCAGCGCGGCGGTCTGCGCGCCGTCGCCACCCGCGCCCGCGAGCTTGAGGCTGCGGCCCCTCGCTCCGAGCCGGTGCCGGCGGGCCGGGCCTTCGGCCCGGTCCTGCGTCGGCTCTGCGCCGCTCAGCGCGAGCACGGTCTCTGCATCAAAGCTGGGCGGTGGCCGGCGGAACCACGGCTCCACCATGCTGTCCTTCTTCACGCCCAGGGGGAACACCGGCTCCATCTGGGTCCGTATCCATGCCTCGGCGGCGTCGGGCGTCACCTTCAGGTGGGTGGGGCATTCCGAGAGCACCTCGACAAACGCATAGCCGCGCCCCTCGACCTGGAGGCGGAGGGCCTTCGCGATGGCCTTTCGCGCCTTGGTCCTCTGCCTGGCGTCGTACAGGGCCACGCGCTCGACGTACACGGGGCCGTCGAGTTGGGCGATAAGCTCGGCCACGCGCAGCGGCTGGCCCATCGCTGAATCCCGCCCCTCGGGGCTGGTCGAGGTCTTCTGCCCAACGAGGCTGGTGGGCGCCATCTGCCCTCCGGTCATACCGTAGATCCCGTTGTTGATGAAGATGACCGTTATCGGGATGCCCAGCTGGGCGATGGAGATCGTTTCCGCGAGTCCGATCGACGCCAGGTCGCCGTCGCCCTGGTAGCTGATCACCACGGCATCCGGATTGGCCAGCTTGTGCCCGAGCGCCACCGCAGGCGCCCGGCCATGCGCCGCCTGCGTGTTGCCGACGTCGAAGTAGTAGTAGGCGAACACGGAGCAGCCCACCGGGCTGATCAGCACCGTGCGGTCCTGTACCCCCAGCTCGTCGATCGCGGCGGCCAGGTCGCGGTGGGCGAGCCCGTGACCGCAGCCGGGGCAGTAGTGCGTGACACGGTTGGCCAAGCCCTTGCCGTGCCGCTCAAAATGATCGTAAAAGGTGCTCACACGCGCACCTCCTGCGATTCGCGGATGCCCGCGAGGATCTCAGCCTGCTGGGGCAGCATGCCGCCGAGGCGGCGCACGCTCGTGATAGGGGGCGGCTGGATGCCGGCGTGGCTCAGGGCCAGGCGCATCTCGTCCTCGAGCTGCCCCGGGCTCGCCTCGACGACGATGATATGCTCGACGTGCGGCAGCAACTCCTTGAGGGCGTCGATCGGGAAGGGCCACAGCGTGATGGGGCGGAGCAATCCCGCGGCGATCCCGTGCTCCCTCGCCGCTTCCACGGCCCCCTTGGCCATCCGCGAAGGCGTGTTGCAGGCGATCACCAGGACCCGGGCGTCCTCGCAGCGGTATGCGTCGGCGCGCTGCTCCTCGGCGCAGATCGCCGCGTACTTGGCGTTCAGCCGGAGGTTGTGCGCCTCCAAGTCGGGCTCCGCGAGCATGATCGAGCAGATGAGATTGGTCCGGTGCGCGCGGTCTCCCCAGACGCACCAGGAGGGCAGGCCCGGCCTGAACATGCGGGAAGGCAGCCTCACCGCACCAGTCATCTGCCCGAGGTATCCGTCGCCGAGGATGACGACGGGATTGCGGTAGCGGAAGCTCAGTGCAAAGGCCTCCATAGTAAGGTCGAGCATCTCCTGCGGCGTGCTGGGGGCCAGGACCAACGCGTGGGTGTTGCCGTGGCCCAGGCCGCGGCAGGCGAGCTTGATGTCGGCCTGCTCCGGGCCGATGTTGCCAAGGCCGGGCCCGCCCCTCATGACGTTGACAAAGACACCCGGGACCTCGGCGCCGATCATGTAGCTGATCCCCTCGAGCATGAGGCTGAAGCCGGGGCTGCTCGTGAACGTCATCGATGGGACGCCGGCGGCGCCCGCCCCATACATCATGTTGACGGCGGCGACCTCGCTGACCGCCTGCACGAAGGAGCCCCCGAGCTTCGGGAGCATCTTGGCCATGAGCTCCGCCCCCTCGGTGCTCGGGGTTATGGGGTAGCCGAAGACGTGGCGGCAGCCTGCGAGTACGGCGCCGATCGCGGAGGCGTAGGTGCCCTTGAGGACCAGCGGCGCGCACTCCTGGAGGGGAATCGCCTTCGCGGGCCGCTCGCGAATGGGCGAGCCTTCTACGATCTTGCTGCCGAAGAGCTCGGTCGGGTCCTGCAGAAGGTATTCCTGCGCCGCGTGCTCGACGTGCGCGGTTTCCGACTGGGTCCGAAGGCCGAACGGCTCGGGGCATGCGGCGATGCACAGGCCGCAGCCGTTGCACGCATCAAGACGAAGCTCGACCGGGATGAGCCCGGTCCCGGGGTAGACCGCCGTGCCCGGTGTGATGCAGTCCTTGGGACACACTTCGACACACCGGAGGCAGCCCTTGCAATAAGCGGGCTCTAGGAACGGGCGTTCGCGGGCGGTGGCCGGCATTAGATTCGGGATTGGCGCGGCAGGCCCAAGATAAGCCTGCGGTATTGGCCGTGCTGCGCGCTTATTGGCGTAAACTGCGCGGTCCTTGCCAATGCCGGGAAAGCGGCCTGCCTCGAGGCAATCTGCCCTCGGAAAGACCCGGGTCCCGGTAGAATTTCCCGGGGCGCGGCCGGCGCATTTTCCCGGGGTGCATTCGCGGTCCGCGGCTCGATTTTCCGCTACGGGATCGGAAGGGCGGGCGCGGAGCCGGAAAGCCAGCCGCCGGTTGCCTGAATCGGAGCCAGTTCGCCCTGCAGGGTGACCCAGGCTGCGATCGCGCGCCGCACCGTGTCCGCCGCGATCGGGCGGGGTAGCGCGACTGCGGCGCGTTCGGCGGGGCCCGGATCCCGGAAGAGATCCTTGTTCGCAATCCCGAGGACGACGAATTCATGGCCCAGGGTTTGGCCCCTGTTCTCTCCGGCCGTCACCCGCGAGGCGATGCCGCCTCCGAGGAGGGCCACGTGGATCTCGTGGAGACCGGGCGCCGGGCCCGCCGCGGGCGTAAACTCGGCCCGGCACACGCCGTCGTCCCCGACTTCGACCGACAGGACGCCCACAATTGCGGCCGGCCCACCCGGGCCTCCCGTCGCGCCCGTCAGGGGCCTCCAGGGGGCGCCGTTGCGAACAAAACACGGGGTGTAGACGCTGCCGCTTCCCCACGCCGAGGCGTAGGCATATTCTCGGGCTGTGAAACTCCCGGTCGAGAGGCGGTCCTTCCACCCAAGGCTGTCCCAGTAGTTCACGTGGAACTCAACCGGCACGAATTCCTTCCAAAGGCCGGGCTTGTCGCGAAGGGAGCCAAGCCAGCGGTCTGCGGGCGGGCAGCTGCTGCAGCCCTCGCTCGTATAAAGCTCGATGAGGGCCACCTGCGACGAGCCGCTCTCGAAGCGCAAAGGCTCGGCGGCGTGCAGGGCCACGGCGAGCAGCAGTCCCGTTGCCAGGTGGATTCTCATCGGAAGCTTGAGGCCGCAGCGGGCGGGATATTCCGCCGGGCCGAATCTGCCGGCGAGCCTTCTGCATAGACAATTGACCGAGATTGGGTGGAACCCCTAGAATCCACGTTGGTCGATTGTCAAGACCGGCAACCCAGCCCCACACACCGTGCCGCATCCCCGTCTGAAACCCCTGGCCTGCTCCTTCATTCTTGCCGCGGCGACAGCCTCGGCCGCACACGCCCAAACTGTCACCGTGAACGTGGACACGACCACTCCCATCCGGCTGGTCGACGAGAAGGTGTTTGGCCTGAACACGGCCGTGTGGGACTCCGCCTACCCGGACCCGCAGACGGTGCTGGACCTCCGGGACATGCAGGTGCGGGTGCTGCGATATCCGGGCGGCTCCTCATCCGACGATTACAACTGGCAGACAAACACGTCGCAGGTGGAAAAGCAGCCTGCGGGAGCAACCGGTTTTGACACGTTTGGGGCGTCCGCCTTGGCGGCCGGCACCCAGGTCGTCATCACCGCCAACTACGGCACCGGAACGCCCCAGGAGGCCGCGGATTGGGTGACGTATTCAAACGTCACCCAGGGCTACGGGTTCAAGTACTGGGAGATCGGCAATGAATGCTACGGAACCTGGGAGGACGACACGCAGAGCCTGCCCCACGACCCGTACACGTATGCAACGCGTGCCGTTCAGTACATCAATGCGATGAAGGCGGTTGATCCGACGATCAAGATCGGGGTCGTGGCGGTCACCGGGGAGGACGCCGATTCAAACGGCTACAGCGCCCATCCGGCGACGAACCCGCGCACCAATGTGGCGCACAACGGCTGGACTCCGGTGATGCTGGCCACGATGAAGGCCGCAGGCGTCCTGCCCGACTACCTCATCTATCACCGCTATGACGGGAGCCCGGGAGGCGAGAACGACGCCACCCTTCTTCAGGCGGCGCTCACCTGGCCCAACGATGCGGCCAACCTGAGGCAGATGCTCACCGACTACCTCGGCGCGTCGGGCGCCTCGGTCCAGCTTCTCGTGACCGAGAACAACTCTGTGTACACCGACCCGGGCAAGCAGTCGGTGAGTCTTGTGAACGGGCTCTACATGGCCGACAGCATAGCCAACGTCATGCAGACGGAGTTCAATTCCCTGATCTGGTGGGACATGTACAACGGTCCAGGCAACACCTACAACAACGGAACCGCCAACGTTTCGGTCAACCTAAGCCCCTCGCTTTACGGCTGGCGGATGTATGGCGACTACGGCGTCGAGAACGGGGAGGGGGGATCTCTGGATCCCACGCCCCATGACCGCTACCCGACCTATTACGTGATGAAGCTCCTGTCGAATTTCGCGAGGAAGGGGGACACCGTCGTGACGGCCACGTCCAACAACACGCTGCTCTCCACGTATGCGGTCCACCGCCTGGACGGCTCGCTGACCCTCCTCGTGATCAACAAGTCCCCGGCCGCGACGTACAGCGCCAACATCGCGATCAAGGGCTACACTCCGCAGGCGAATGCGAAGGTCTACTCCTATGGAATCCCCCAGGACGACTACTCGGAGGAGAATGCCCCGGGCCCGGGAGCGCCGGCCTCGGGCTACTCATGGGAGAACTCGCTTGATGGATGGGTGAACCAGTCGGGGCCCGACGTCGCCCCCAACTACGGGTTGGTCGGACCCTTCGCCTACACCATCGGATACAGCGCCACCACGGGCGTGACGAACGGAAGCTACAGCCTGGCCTGCGCCGCAACGCAAACGGGCCTGGGCGATCATGCGGTCATTCAGAACTCCACGGCGGCAATAGGCACGGCGTTCAGCACGGCCTCGTCGGTCTCGTTCGACGTGTACCCCGTCGCCTCGGGAGGAACCGCCGCAGCGAGCGTCTACATCAACGGAATCAACATCCCGTACGCGGAGCTCACTCCGGTGAGCCTGAACTTGAACCAGGGGAACACGGTGACGTTTTCGCTGACCCCCGCCCAGCGGGCCGGGATCCTGGCCTCACTCGGCTCGGGCAATTGGTTTCAGGCCGGGATCAACATAAACGCCACGAACGCGATAACGGTCTATCTGGACAACTTCACGATCACGCCGCTTGCGGCCCCGACGCCGACTCCGACGCCGACTCCGATCGTGGGTGCGGCGACGTCGCCCGACGTGGCGGTCTCATCCATCTCCAACGCAGCGGCCTCCTTCACGGCCTCCTTTGCGCCCTATTCGGCGACGGTCATCTCGCTCAACGTCCCCTCGAACGCTCCTGCGGCCACGAGCCAACCCTCGTCTCAGACGGTGGCCTCCGGCAGGACGGCCGTCTTTAGCTTCACGGCATCTGGAGCGCCTACCCCAACCTACCAGTGGTTCCTAAACGGAACGGCGATCCCATCGGCGACCAGCTCCACGCTGGTCATAAGCGGGGCGACGTCGGCGAACGCCGGAACCTACACATGCACCGCCACCAATTCGACCGGGAGCGTCACCAGCAGCGCCGCCACGCTTGGCGTCGCCAACACCTCGGATCCGGGGCGCCTGGTGAACATATCCTGCCGGGCGACCGTCGGCACCGGGCCGAATATTCTGATCGCCGGGTTTGTCGCGGGCGGGGCGGGCGCCACCGGCCGGGAACCGCTGCTTATCCGCGGATCGGGCCCGGCGCTCATTCCCTTCGGCGTAACGGGCACGCTCCCCGACCCGCAGCTGCAGCTTTACTCCGCCTCCAACTTGGTGGACAGCAACAGCGGCTGGGCCGGGAGCGCAAAGATCGCAAGCGCGGCAACAGCGGTGGGTGCATTTGCCTGGAGCAATCCCTCCAGCCACGACTCGGCGCTGCTGGAAACGCTGTCCGGCGCCTACACCGCCCAGATCGCCGGCCAAAGCGGCGACACCGGAGTCGCGCTTGTGGAAGTCTACGACGCCACGCCGGCGGGCACGTACACGCTGACGACCCCGCGCCTCGTCAACATCTCGACGCGTGTGCAGGTGGGCACCGGCGGGAACATCCTGATCGCCGGGTTCGTGATCGGCGGCTCGACCTCGGAGACGCTCCTCATACGGGCGTCGGGTCCGGCGCTCGCCGCATTCGGCGTCTCGGGCACGCTGTCCGACCCGCAGCTCCAGCTCTACACGGCCTCCACGCTCCTCGGGACGAGCAACGGATGGCTCGGAAACCTCGCGATCGCGAACGCCGCCGGCTCGGTGGGGGCATTCCCCTGGAGCAATCCCTCCAGCCTTGACTCGGCGATCCTCGTCACCCTCCCGCCGGGCGCCTACACCGCGCAGGTCTCGGGGGCGAGCGGCGACTCCGGCGTCGCCCTCATCGAGGTCTACGAGGTGCCATAGGCCGGCCAGCAAGGCGGGGCGATCCTGCAGCGGTGGAGGCAAGGGTGGTGCGAGTGCCCTTTGAATGCCGTAACAGCGAGGAGGGGTAGCCAAGGCTTGAGGCGGGCCCGGCTCTTCGCGGAGAGGGGCTTCGGCAAGCCGCATCAGTCAACTGACCAAGCGCTCATTGGCCAGGGCTGGCGTTTCCCAGACAAGCCGGCTCGGGCCGCAGCCTGCGCAGCCGCCTGGACCCGTGGGTTGAGATCACGAGCAGGAGGCTCGATAGGCTCCGTCACTTGCTTGCCGGGACCGGGAGAAGGCGGAATGAATCGAGAAAATCCAAGGCGGTCTTGCCCGCTTCCGAGTCTGGCGGCCCCACGTAGGCCACCTGGAAGAGGCGGTCGCCGACGACGTACAGCCTCATTCGCTCCACAAAAGCCCAATCGGGGCCATCGATCACGGCCTCCAGGCCCCCGACGTCCCCGAGCTTGCAGTTGTCCTCGCCGCGGACCGTCCCCTTCGCACTCTCCGCAGCTTCCTTGGCCGCGCCCTTGCAGACGGCGGCGGCACCAGCGCCGGCCACATAGCCTTCAGGATAGTCACTGTAGGTGACCATGAAGGCCACGGCGCCCTGATGAGTGTAGACCTGGAACGTGGCAATCTGGCCAATGTCCTTATCGACAATACGATTGGCGCGCCTGACCGCGGCCGGGAAGTTCGCGGCAAAGTGGCCGTCGTTATCCACTACTTCCGTTGGGTCAGCGCGCCCAGCGACAGCAAACGTGGCAAACATTGCGGAAAGAAGGCAATCCGTGCGACCGAAGCGTTGGAATGGGTTTTCATGGCAGTTCAGAAAAGATGGGCCAACTTTCACATCGTAAGGCATCCCACAGAATCAGGTGGGTCCAACGCGCTTTCCCTCTCCGTCGGAAGTCGTTACGTCCTGGGACTCGTACATGGTGCGAGGCGTAGCTTGGGAAGACCGCCCCTTTGGGCCCGACTGGGAGGCTGTCCGGCATGAACCGTGGCTCCAAGCCGATGCTAACGGGGCTATTGACCCTTGGCGAAAGCAAAGCTCCGGGCGATTAGCTATGAAGCGGACGCCAAGCCGTGGTCAGTTGTGCTGCAAGACATGCTGTCCAGCGGATAATGTTCTGGTGTAAGGCGTCGCCCAAGAGGCGACTATGCTCAGCTTCATCCCATGAGGGCGGAGTCAATCGGTTTGCACGGTCGAAAAGAACACGGATTCTACCGTACCTTTTCGGCTGGTTGAAAAGCACCGTCGCAGTTTCAGGAAAGATCCCAATGTCCACATGGAACCATTCCCTGGTTCCACGAGGGCAAAAGATTCGTTTTTCGATTCCCTAAAAAACTGGATTCGGCTCATAGCATCGGAAGTAGAGGCCGCCCAGTTCTTCAAATGCCCGTCCCCCAACGTCCAAACCTCGTCATTGCTGCCGACCTTTGCGAGCACGCCGACGTCGAGGCCCGAGTAGGCTTCGTCGCGTCTAAATGCAGCCGATCCGGCTTCCCATGCAGCGAAGACCGAGGCGCATCGAGGTAAATGGGTTTGCAGCCGCTCGCGAACATCTTGCCGTGTCATGACCTGTTACGGCGCTGTTTTACCGCAAATATCCTTCGCATCACAAAAAGTGGGCTCTTCGTCAAAGAATGGGGACATGGGGCGTTGGAAGCGCCACTATGTCCCCTGTGACTATCGAACTAACACTTCCCGGATACCGCATCATCCGGTGGGAGAGCAAGATCATGATGCGGGTCTACGTTGAGGCGTTGGAAGCGCCTCGGCTGTGTCTTTGCTGTGGAGGCGGCCGCCTCCACAGCAAGGGCAGGTATGAGCGGCGGGCGCGCCATATGGCGTGCTTCGGTAATCCAAGCGAGCTGGTGATAAGCTGCCGGCGTTACCAGTGTCTGGGGTGCAGCCGCAGCTTCGTGCAGCCGCTGCCCGGTATCAGGCCAGGGCGGCGCAGCTCGGAGCCGTGGAGGAAGACGATCTACGAGCGCCACGACGACGGGATCTGCGCCTCGGTCCTGGCCGAGCGGGAGAAGACGGCTCCTGCGACAGTAGGGCGCATCTACGCCCAATTTACCGAGAGGAAAGCCAAGGAACGGCTCAGCCTGGATTGCTCGCGGGTGCTCGGTATCGACGAGCACACCCTCCACAAAGGCCAGCGCTTCGCGACGACCTTCTGCGATCTGAGGCGCCACCGCGTCTTCGACATCAGTCCCGGCAAGAGCGAGGCCGAGCTCGCCCCGTACCTGCGCACGCTTCGGGGCAGGGAAAAGGTCAAGGTCGTCTGCAGAGACCTCTCCAACACGTACCGCTCGATGATCAGGCGCTGGTTCCCTCGAGGGGCCATCGTCGCCGATCGCTTCCATGCCATACGCCTGGTCGGGCTTCACCTCTTCAAGCTGGCCCGCCAACTCTGTCCCGACGTCGGCTGGAATCGGGCCTGGCTGGGCGTCCTTCGCATGCGAAGCGATCGCATGGATCCTTCCCAGCAGCAGCGCCTCGCCAAGCTCCTGGCCGAACATCCTGCCCTTGAGGGCATTTATGCCCTCAAGGAAAAGCTCTGCGCGCTCCTACGGCTAAAGGAGCAGAGCAAGAAGGCCTGCCTCAATCATATTCGACAGCTCCTAGAGTTGATCGATACCCTCAGGCAGAGCCGCCTTGAGCAGGCCATCACCCTCGCCAAGTCCTTATCCAATTGGACCGAGGGCTTCCACCGCAAAATGAAATTGATACAGCGCCGGGCGTACGGCTTCAGATCCTTCGAAAATTACCGCCTGCGCGTCATCGCTCAGTGCGGATAACCCAAACCATCAACCCATACTGCCCCTATCCCCAAACATTGAACTAGACCCAAAAAATGGTCGGGGCGGTGAGATTCGAACTCTCTAGCCCTGCTCCTGGTATGCCGAATCTCCAACGACATACAAAGGCACACTAGGGCGACTGGCACACGGGATGGCACACGGCTTCGCGCCGTTCGATCATTACGGTTTGCGGTTCTTGATGGCTGCGAGTTCCCGTTCCATTTCTGCGAACGCGGCATGCACCTTGGAAATGAGTTTTCGTAGGTTGGACTCATCGCCCTCGTGCTCGGATTCATTCGTCCAAGTCATGTGGGAAATGAGCTTTTCGATATTCTTGAAATGCTCCTCTAATTTTGGGTCGGTCATGATTCTTGGGACGGGTGTAAGAAATTTCGCACTCCGTCTCACAGACTTTAGCACGTTGGGGATTTCTTTCAAGTTGGAGAAGGTTGCTTGGGCGGGTCGGGTCGCACGCGGAAGGGTCGGCGTAGCCGACCCGCCGCGCCGACCCGCCATACCCTTGATTACTATTCAACAATTCGGCGTCGCGCCTTAAAAAAGCAGCTATTGACAGGTATAATATAATGCTTTTATGAGATTCCCCCGCAGTAAGTCTGAAGCGGCGTTTTTATTTTCTTTTGATCGTCTTCGGGCGATATCTGAAAAGCTGTATTTTTGGACGTTCACATCCGAAAGTTCGTGCGAAGATTGGCAGTTCGCCCGGGGTTGGGCTTATTTTCAGAGCCGCCTTCGCAAAAGGTTTGATGGGGGTTTGTGTGGTTTGAGGGTGTTTCAGCGTTTTAATGGTTGGGGTGCTCGGCATGGCGAACTGCATTGTCATGCTGTGGTTAATCAGTGGGTGTATGTGAGAACGTTGCGGTATCTGGCGCGGGGTACGGGGATAGGACAGGTAATGAAGGTGCTGGAAGCGAAATCTGGATTGGAGGATTACCTTGCGCGGTATATGTCGCGTGAGGGGCGGTTAGAGGGGATTAGGTCGTGGGCTCGAATTGGGTGTTGGGATCATTGTCGGGTGAGGGATGTCGAATGTGGAGGGGATGAAGCGAATCTGCTTCGGCTGTGTTATGCGCAGTTTCGGGGGAATCCGAGGGCTTGGATTCTTGCGCGCGGGGAATTTGAAAGGATTCGAGCCAAGGGATTGCCGAATTCGGCGACGCATTGGTGCTCAGATAACGTTGCCCCGGGGCAACTAAATACAGCGTCTTAAGTTATTGCGCATTGTGAAGGAGTCCTCCAAGATCGAAGCCCATGAGGGCACTGACCATTTCGAACCGCGAGGAGATGATCTTCGCGTTGCAGGACGAGATACGCCGCAGCCCCGACGCCCGGTACGACCACCGGTTGCATGGGGTGTTGCTTGTGGCTCAGGGGATGAGCTGCCGCAAGGCAGCGCAAGCCCTGGGGGATTCGCCGCGGATGATGGCCTACTGGGTTCGAGGATTCGAGGAGACCGGATTCGCGGGCTTGAGCGACGGAGAGCGCGAAGGGCGCCCTTCGCGTCTGAGCGCAAAGCAGCGACAGAAGGTGGGAGCGGCGCTGAGGCGCAGTCCGTCGGACTTTGGCCTGCCCGCACATCTCTGGGACGGACCGTTGCTGTCCGCCTATCTGGAGAAGGAGCTCGGGGTGACCTTGCGGGTAAGGCAGTGCCAACGCCTGTTCCGCCAGTTGGGATTCCGACTTCGCAAGCCTCGTCCTCTGATCGCCCAAGCCGACCCGCTTTTGCAGGCCGCACACAAAAAAACTTCGTCGACTCTCCCGCGACCCTCGCGTGGATCTCTGGGCGATGGATGAGGTTCACTTCCAGCAGCATGGCAGCCGCTGTCGGATGTGGGTTCCCCCTGAAGTTCGCGATCCGGTCTGTGTTCATGCCCCAACCCGCAAGAGCATCAGCTATTTTGGCGCCGTCCGCCTTCGGGACGGCAAACTGTGCGCCTCCAAGCCCGAGGGACGCTTCGACGCCCAAACCTGCTGGAAGTTTCTGCGCCATCTTCGCCGAATCAGCGCCCGGTCCGGCCGCCGGGTGGTCGTCATCTCCGACAACGCCAGATATCACCATGCAAGCCTCCATGCCGAGTGGCGGCACGCCAACGCTGCGGCCTTCCGCCTCCATTTCCTGCCTCCCTACAGTCCCAATCTCAATCCAATCGAACGAGTCTGGAAGCTGCTCCGCCGCCTCTGGATCCATAACCGGCACTTCGCGAGCCTCCAGGGCGTTTCCGACGTCGTCGATGCCCAGTTCGAGGTGTGGCACCGCCCCAATCCCGTACTCAGGAGGCTCTGCTCGATTTAATAGCATGCGCAATAACTTAGGACGCTGTGTTTAGAAGAACTTGCTGGCGTCCGAACGCATGGTGATCGAACGGCCGGTGCGGAAAGTCTGCTGATGTTTCACCTCATCAAGCGTGGGCGGTTGTGGTCTGCTAGAATCCGACTGAATGGCTGGTCCAGGTGGCGGACATTCGCGCTTGGTGTAAGCGATAAGCGGGTGGCTGGTGAGTTGGCCGAAAGGCTAGTCCAGAGACTTGAACGGCAGGCTGCGGGCATCTTACCGTCTGATGCGGTGCTGGATGGCGCTTCAAAGCGCATTCTTGATCACTTGGCGGGCTTCCTCGGTCACGTCGAGGGTGATGGTGCGGCTGCGACGACTCTTCGGGCTTATCGCCAATGTATTCCGTTTGTCGTGCGCGGATGCAGGTGGGAATACTTTGGCGACGTTACGCGTGGCTCATTCGAAGACTGGCGGGAACGGACCACCGGACGGCCCCGCTGGCGGGGGGTTCCCCCCCTAGCAGGGGGGGGAAGGGGCGGGGTAGGGGATCGGGGTGACTCGACCGCGTTTTGCGAACGCGAATCCCAGAACGCAGGGCCTAGGCGAACTGGGAACAATAAGGGTTACGGATGCAATGAGATTCCGGGTCGGCGGTTGTCTGCAAGTATCGTAACAGCCTCCTCGGTTACGTTCGCACTTTTCTGAATTGGGCGGTCGAGAAAGAATTTCTTGAAGCGAACCCGTTGCGAAGGGTTCGTCCGATCAAGGATCGGTCTGGTCGTGGATGTCGTCGCGCACTTTCTGCAGGAGAATTGCAACGTTTTTTTGAATGCGCACCGGCTCAGCGGCGCGCGGTGTACATGGCAGCGTATTACTTGGGGCTTCGGCGGATTGAACTGCGACGTTTGAAGCGTGGGGATTTCGATTTGGACTCGGCGCGTCCTGTGGTCCGGATACCGGGGGTCGTGACGAAGAATGCAAGACCTGCGGTTCTCGATATTCCTGCGGCGCTGATTCCGGCGTTACGATTTCTCTGGTCTTCGGAGATAGCTCCGTTCGCGTACGCTTTCCCAATGGGCGTGCCGAACATGGACACATTGCGGGGCGACTTAACCAAGGCTGCAATATGCTTCAAGGACTGCGAAGACCGGAGATTCGATTTTCATGCGTTGCGCTTGACGCTTTGTACCCATCTTCGCGCGGCGGGCGTTTCGAAACGTCGTGCAATGGCGATTATGCGTCTAAGCTCAGAACGGTTGCTGGATCATGTCTATTTCGATGACTCGCAGCTTTCGCTCGCTGAGGACATGAACAAGCTACCGGCTTTTGGGTTCGTGGGGAAATTTCGAGGTTCAGACGCTTCGGTCGATTCGGTTGCAGAAGCTGTCTCGTAGTAGGTGATCTTAATTGCGGAGCCTCGGTTTTAGCTGGCTCGATTTCCATCGAAAGCTTATTGGCTCGTCCGGTATGTCACGGGTCATCTATATTTTACTAACGCTTGGAATCGTATCACTTTCGGTGGCTGAGCCGCCTTCAACGGTTGTGACATCGGTGCCGACACCGGCTCCAACGTTGAACTCAACCGAAGAAATTACTGTCCTGAAAGCGCAGTTGGCCGCGTCGGAGAAATACAACGAGCGGGTGCTTGAAACCTCGTACTGGTCGATAGGGATCACCACAGGGGTATTTGCGTTGCTCCTTGGCGCCCAATGGCTGTCGAACTACCGGGTTCACAAGAGAGAGTTTGAGGAACTTCGAGCGACGGTAACCAGTCTTGCCAAAGAGCATCGCGAGAATTCGGAGCAGCTAATTGCGGTGAAAATGGCGGAAATCGATAAGCAGCTAAATGGCAAGGTGGACGCGCAGATTGAAAATCTGCTCGATCGGCTTAGAAGTGAGACAAATGCCTTGCAGGGGAAATTGAGGGAGTTCGAGTATAATTTTCTCGAACTCGACGCAATGGATTGGATTAGCAAGGGGGTACTAGGCAACACGCTATCAGCTTACGTCGGGATGCTAAACTTGGCTGTGATTGACGGGGATGATCGCCGAATCATGAAGCTTCTAGGCGACCTCAAGAGCCTGTTAAAAACGCCAGAGCAGGTAATATTAACTGCATTTACAATTGGGCGGGTTTTGGAAATATTGGAAAAGCTGGACAAAAAATATGAGGTTTTGAGAGACGACATTCTTCATCTTATCAAGGAAGTGAAAAGAGTAGAAGATTTGAAGTAATGCGGCAACGGTTCAGATCGAAGTTCGCAAAGTCGGAAACGAGTGCCCGACGGTAAACGGTGAATATGCGCGGATTGAAAGCCGGGAGGTTGTCACACAGGCTGTCACATGGCGCGGTCTTTTCGGGTCGCGCGGCGTCTTAGGCTGTCTCGGGCGGTGTCGGCTTGCCTTTTTGGAAACAACTGCTCTTGTCTCGCTTAGACGTACTGGGACGCAGCCGGACTCATCCGGCGGTGACCGGAAAATGGTCGGGGCGGTGAGATTCGAACTCACGACCTCTACGTCCCGAACGTAGCGCTCTACCAGGCTAAGCTACGCCCCGACTTTTCGCGTGAGAGTTGAGTAGGCTAGGGGAGGGGTACGGTCGCAAGCAGAAAAGGACCGGTTTATCGGTTCCGGTGAATGGACGAAAATGTCGGTGTCCTCAGCAAGACGGTGAAATACCGTAGCAAATCTTGGCCCCTTAACCTGATGAATTGATCTCATCCTTTAGGGTGCCCAGCCTTCTCAGGATCTCCGCCCATTCCAACGACGGCCCGTAATACATTTCCCTACGCATGCGTTGGTAGTCGCCCTCAAGGGCGCCAAGGTGGTCCGGAGCCGGAAGCAGATTGAAGGTGCCCGGAATCGCCGTCGCGAAGTTAGTCCAGGAGTTGCGATAAAACGCCTCCTTGAATGCCACGACATGCGTACGGAGACCCGAGTCTGCGAGGGCCCTCTTACCTCCTTCGTGATCGGCGAGGGCGGCCATGTCCGCGTAATGTCTCGAGTAATTTTTGGTGAAAAGCTTCTCCTTAGGACGGTGGGCCTCGGCGTGAAGGATGGTCGCCTTTTCCCAAAACGTCCGTTCGATCGCCAACGCTCGGACCGGCACCGAGGTGTCAGTGATGCGGGGATAGGCTTCTGCAACATAAGGTGTAATGATCGCCGTAGTTACCGGCCAGAGGTCTGCCTTCGCACCGCATTCTATTCGCACCACTCGTGAGATGTACGAGCCACCGATCGGCGTCGGCAATGCGCTCGGATACCGAAAAAGCAGGGTCAGCTCATCTGTATCGTCCACGCTGTATTTCCAAGGTCCGGATCCGATCGCGTCGCGGGTCCTAGACTCAAGTTGAGTCTTGAAGTCCCCTGCTACCCAACGGCCGCATGCGGCCACGAGCTGTTCGGTCTTCTTCTTCGCCTGGCTTTTGTTTGCAGCCTTCTCCGGGGCGTGTTCGTCACTGTCAAAACCCAATAGTTCACGGCCGACAGTTATGTCCACGTCCTCGGAAAATCGATTGATCGCTCGGTAAACTTTCGAAAGAGATGTTCCTCCCTTGAACACCAGGTGGTCGCCGATACCCGGTATTCCCTGAAAGAGCTGCCCTAGGGTCCAACAGACCCAGAAATCCTTCTCGGCGATAGCCTCGTTGCTGAAGCCAAGCTTCCGAGCTGTGGCGCTAAAGAGCTCCGCTCGCTCCCGGTCGCTGAGGGCAAGAACCGAGTTCATGGCATTTCCGATTCGACACTAATTTGATTCACGATCGGTTGCATCCACTGAGGAAGCTCTGGGGCGAGCTTTTTAAGCTCTCGCTTCGTCCTTGCCTTGAGACTCCGGCGTAAGCGATCCCTCTGTATGGGTTCAAGTCCCCCAGGACCCAGGTGGCGAACCGCTTGAATGACGGTGCCAGCCTCGGTACCGGCCCCAATTAGACTGCTGGGTGCGACGCGCTGGAATTTGATCTGCGAATTACCGAGCGTTACAGGCGGGATGCTGGCAGTCGTCTTGATGACCAATTGTCCGGGTACCTGCTCGGAGAGGCCTAGCAGGTTTGCCGCCGTTGCGCCCGACACCTGCCAAGGAGCATGACGAGATTCCAAGATCGCGCGTGCCACATCCATCGAACTGGATGTGCTTTGGCCAATGATTGGATGGAAGCGGGGCCGCTCGTAAAAGCCCCGCCGGATGCGCTTAAGCTTGCCCGATTTTGTTAGGCGCACCAAGGCTTGCCGAATCGCAGCAGGCTTGCCGATAGCGGAGAAATCCTTACAAGTTTTTGGTAAAGGATGATTGCTCGACCACATAGACCTTATTATCTTCTCATCAATTGGATAAGATGTTTTCATAGAGAGTTAATGTCACAAACAATGCGTCATTTTAGTGACAACTCGAGCTAATTTTTATCGCGCTGAGAATCGCGCGAGGCCAAGACGTCACCTAACCGACCCGCCTAATCGAAGTCAGCAACCATCCGTTGTTGAAGGCATCAACCAGCAATTTTTGGAAGTGGCACTCCTCGCGAAACCTATTCCTGCTAATGCAGGACCGGGGTAATAAATTACCCGATAACAGTGCATGGATACGCCAATCCAGAACAACATCGAAAGTCGCTCGGCGACGGGCACGGAATCTCTCCGCACAGCCAAGGTTTCAAAATTGCGTCAGGAGATTGAGGCGCTTGATGCTCAAAAGAACGCAAAGGAACAGGAACTGATTAAGCTTCAACTTGAGCCGAGCTCATTGTTCGAAGGTTTCGACCGCGCCGACCGTTCCTCGCCGGCGTTGAGGCCCGAAGAAAAAATCGCCCTATTTCTCGAACTATTTGGCGCTAGGCGCGATGTCTATCCGAAGTTCTGGGAAAATCTCAGCTCTGGCAAAAAGGGCTATTCGCCGGCGTACATAAATGACCACGTGACCGGAGGATCCGGGAAACGGCTTCTCCCATTGGACGACCACGTCATCGAAAAACATCTTCGCGGACAGCAGGCAATTGGTATCTACGCACTACGGCCGGATGATTCGTGCATCTTCCTTGCCGCCGATTTCGATGGTGAGGGATGGCGAGAAAACGTCCTCGCTTACCGGGAAGCGGCCCAAAAATCCGGGGTGACCGCCGCGACAGAACGGTCGCGGTCTGGCAACGGAGCCCATGCCTGGATTTTCTTTGCTGAACCCGTGCCGGCAGCCCTGGCGCGGCAGTTGGGGACAATCCTGATCGCCAAGGCATCGGCCTTACGGCCGACGATGAGTCTGAACGCCTATGACCGACTGTTTCCGAATCAGGACACGATGCCCAAAGGCGGCTTTGGCAACCTCATTGCGCTACCGCTTGCTGGAGAATCCAGGAAAAAGGGGAATACGGTGTTCCTGGACGACAACCTAGAACCGCGCCTGGACCAGTGGGCATTCCTGTCGACGGTTCACCGACTCCGCCGTGAGGACTTAGACAGAATTCTTGGCCAAATGGCGCCAATCGCGGCACTCACGCCTGCCAAGAACGATGACGTCGCTTTTGCGCTAGAAAGCGATGAGTGCGCGCTGGATTTGTCCCGTCCGATGATCAAGGCAGGAATGATCTCCGGCGACGTGACCCTGCGCTTCGACTCTCGTCTGCACATTTCACGGACGATTCCTGCGGCCGTACTGGCCGCGCTCAAGCGACTGGCGACGTTTGCCAATCCAGTTTTCCACCACAAACTCCGGCTGCGCTTCGCAACATACGACACGCCGAGATTCATTTTCGCCGGCGAGTGGCATCCGGACCGGCTGGTACTCCCTCGTGGAGCGATGGAAGACGCTGTGGCGGTTCTGGAGTCCGCCGGTGCCAACGTGACGATCCAGGATGCACGTTCCGATGGCAGACGGGCGCGCTGGACGTTCCACGGCGAATTGCGATCCGAGCAGGAAGCAGCCGTCCAGGAAATGGCCAAGCATGACTACGGCGTCCTTTGCGCGCCCCCGGGCGCCGGCAAGACGGTCATGGGCTGTGCCTTGATCGCTCACCATCGGACCTCAACCCTGGTGCTGGTCCACCGCACCGTTCTGTTCGATCAGTGGCGCAAGGAGCTCGGGCATTTCCTCGGAATAGCAAAACGGAAAGAAGTCGGCGTCTGGCGTGGAGCCACCCGGCGGCTTACCCAGAAACTCGACATTGCGATGCTTCCCAGCCTCGCTCGCATCGAAGATTATGCGGCATTCTTTCAGGGGTACGGCTTGGTGGTCGTTGATGAGTGCCATCACGTGCCGGCCGTCACCTTTGAAGCGCTCCTCAAGGCATGCCCATCGCGGAAGATTCTCGGCCTAACTGCGACGCCCCTCCGAAAAGACGGACTCGAAAAACTGATCCATTTGCAATGCGGCCCCGTCCGCCACACGATCAAAACCACGACCGGCGACACGGCGCCTAAAACGGTTTACGTCCGGCGAAGCTCATTTCATATGCCGGATAACCTTGGACAGCGTCCGCCGCTCCACGCCGTTTGGGAGGCCCTCGTGGCGGACGTCGGAAGGGCAAAGCAAATCGCAAGTGACGTTCATGCAGCCCTCGATGGGGGGCGCTGCCCGCTTGTGCTCTCCGATCGGAAGACTCATCTCGAAAAGCTCGAAGCTGAAATCAAGGCTCAGATTGGCCATTCCGATACGGCAATCTATCGGCTTGAAAGCGGTATCGGAAAGAAGCAGCGGCAAGCAATTCGGGAGGATATCGATCGTCGTTTCGAAAGGGGCAGGCAATTCGTGTTGCTTGCCACCACCTCCTTGATTGGGGAGGGTTTCGATCTTCCCCGCTTGGACACTCTTTTTCTCGCAATGCCCCTTTCATTCGGGGGCCGCCTCGTCCAGTACGCTGGCCGCTTGCATCGCTTTCACACGGACAAGCGTGAGATTCGCATTTACGACTATTTGGACGAAGGGAATCCGCTCACGGCGGTGATGTTCCGCCGGAGAAGCGGCGCCTACCGGCAGATGGGTTATCGCATGGTGATGGACCAAGATGACATCACCGGGCAGTTGGATTTCGAATAACGACGCCCGTAGAATTGCGTGTCTCCTTCCCTACGAGATTTCACAGTTTTTTTCTCAGAAACTGTGAAATGATTTGTAAGTCGTTGACCATCATTTCACCATCGGTACGTCCCGAACGTAGCGCTCTACCAGGCTAAGCTACGCCCCGACTTGCTCGCGTGAGCGACGAGTAGGCTCTGGGCGCGTGTTGTCCGCAAGCAGAAAAGGCACCCGTCTCGTCAGGATGCAAGGGCATCAGAAATTTCATTCCAAGGTCATTGCCGAAGAATAGCGGCAGGCGCCCCGCACCCCCTACCAATTCTCAACGATGAGTCCCGGCACGCGGCGAAATTCACTCAAATTATCAGTCACTACGCAGGCCCCAAGGGCGAGGGCCTGCCCGGCGAGCAGGGCATCGTAATGGCCGATGGGCTGAGTATTCGGCTTAAGATTCGCAAGATAGGCCCTGACGTTGCCGGCGTAAGCTGCCGAGTCCGCATCAAAGGCGGCCACATCAGGAATCATCGAGCGAAGCCGAGCGACGCGTTCGCGATGGACCGGCACGCCGGACTTTGACGCGCCGTATTCTAGCTCACTAAGAACAATTGCAGAAATCCGGCAGAACGGAAGCTCCGCAATGATTCGGTCGCGAAGAGACTCGTTCTCCTTGTTCCCGCGTAAGAATCGAGAAAAGGCGTTCGTGTCGGGCAGGTAGATCATTGTTTAACAAGCTCACGGCTCGCGGAGGGGAAAATCGGGTGCCGACCCGTAGAGGGTAGCGAGCCCTTTGCGACGCGTAGCCAGATCGCCCGGGTCGGTGGCCACAAAGCCGGACGGCGTTGGGGTCAGGACGAAGGATTTTCCGATAGAGACACCAAGGCCAGCGGGGAGACGCAGTGCTGCCGAGTTGCCTGACTTAAATATCTTGCCCATCAGTGCGGGACCAGAAGCAAGCGCAGGCGAAACACGTTTCGTTTTGCGGGATATGGTCAGTGTCTTCATGGATATACGGTGTATATCCTCTTCACCTAAATCAAATGTAAAACGACTTAGGTCGAAGTGCGGAGGCCCATTCCTTAAATGGATTTCACAGATGCTTTCATGAAATCTGTGAAATGGTTTGTAAGTCGTGGACCATCATTTCACAGTTAGTACGTCTCGAACGTAGCGCTCTACCAGGCTAAGCTACGCCCCGACTTGCTCGCGTGAGAGAGCAGTGGGCTCCGGAGGGGGTTTCGTCGCAAGCAGAAAAGAGCCTGGTAGGTGGTTCCTTGCTATGTATTGCGCCTAGTCTTCGCCTTTGCGAATGGCGCCCGAGTTCTCGCGGATGAGCTTCGCCACGTCCTCTTGGCTCATTTTTCCAGCCGCCAGAGCCAGCATCATTTCAACCGCCCTTGGTTCAGAAAGCGCGAGCTTGACGCCATTCAATCCGAGGAAGACGGCGGCGCAGACAAAGGCCGTACGCTTGTTGCCATCGCTGAAGGGATGGTTTTTTGCGATCCCATGGGCGTAGACGGCCGCCAGCGCAGAGAGGTCTGGCTTCTCGTAGTGGAAAAGATTTGAGGGACGGGCAACGGTTCCCTCGAGCGCATTCTCATCGCGGACGCCCCCCAGACCTCCGTGCTCGCGCAGCTGCTCCTCATGGAATGCCAGGACCTTTGTCCGGCTCAGCCAAACTGGCTCCTTCACTTGGCTAGCTCCCTAAGCGTGTTGCGGTATTCCTTTGCCACGTCCTTGTAGATCTCCATCGCCTTGGCGAAGTTTGGATCGTGCGCTACAACTCTGTAACCATCCTGGCCCTGGGTGAGGTAGACTGTGTCTCCTTCCGCGACGTTTAGGCTTCCAAGGATTTCCTTAGGAATTATGACTCCGACAGAGCTGCCGAAGGGGCGAAGTTTAAGGGCATGGATCATAAATGATTATGATCTAAGTTATAACGCCAGATATGAATGTCAAGGCAAGGGGAAACGGGCCCTGCGCCTCTTCTCGCAAGACACTTTGGCCGAAATTCAAAGATTCTTGTTAGGACAAGAATTTCACAGAGAGGATCCCCCGGCGACAATTAGACCTCGTCGCGTATTGCCTCACTGAAAAATGTTACTGGATGCCTCACGGATGATGTAACCGAGGGAGGGGTTCAAGGGGAGGGAGCGAAGCTGTCTCCCCTCCGGAACAAAGATCCTAAAAGGATTGGGGTGGAGACGGGGTGCGGGAGGGAGGCGGGGCTTCAGCCCCGCCTTCCCCCCGCCTCTTGGCTTAAGTTGCTGGCGGGAGGAATAAGCGAAGCGTGTATTCATGCCGTAGATGGACGAAGCGATCATTGCTTTGAGAAACGATGAAAACCTCAGAGCTTGGCAATTGGCATGCACAACTCGCACGTGAAGGTGCCTATCTTTTCGTCGTATTCGCCGTCGGTCGGATAGTATTCGAAGCAGGAGCGCGCATCGAGTTGGTAGCCGCTGGCCGGCAGCCACTCACGCAGGATTCGTTTCCATAGGTGCGGGATTTCGGCGGAGATGCCCTTGAATATTGTGCATGCATAGAGCCCGCCCGGCAACGTGGCGATCTGGGCATTTTGCGAGGGCACGAAGTCCTTGCCGATCTCGGCGCCCGCATCGTACCGGCATTTTTTGGCCGTGGTTACCTGCGGATCGTCCTGACTGACGCCGTAGCGGGGCGCGCCGAGGAGATCGCTGGCCGCGAGCCACGGATAGACTTGCTCGCCCAGAACCGGCCAAGCGGTTCGCCGAAAGGACCCTGGTAACGCAGATACGCGATGCGAACGACAGGCCGCGTCGTCACCGCGATCTGGAGTGGAGATGATTTTGTTTGAGCCATGACCGAAGCATACGCTGTCCGTGAACGCTTTTCCTGACCCAGGCTGCTCTTCATCTGACTTATCTTGCCTTTTTCATACCATCGGGCAGCCGGTCGCGTTTTCCACTGCGAAGGTGCGCAGCCGAAATGCTTCTTGAACGCGCGGGTGAACGCCTCGGCCGAGCCGAAGCCAACCGCCAGCGCGATATCGAGCACGCGCAACAGTGGCTGCGAGGCCAACCGCGCGGCGGCCTGCTCGACCCGCCGCCGCGTCAGATAGCTGCCAAGGGTTTCGCCGACGTGGGCCGAAAAGATGCGGTGCAGGTGGAAGACGGAGAAGTTTGCTACGCGCGCCAATCGCGCCAGATCGATCGGTTCGCCGAGATGGGTGTCGATGTGCGCGAGCACGCGGTGCAGCCTGCGTTCGTATTCTGCGCGATGTGCGAGACTCGGCCTCATGGGAGAACGGAGCGGATTTTAACTGCGGTCACGTCGAGGGTCGAGTGCCGATTGCCGACTGCGGCCAACCGCACCGCGAGAATGGCGCGTTTCGATCCAACCTTCTGGAAACGGTCGGTTCGCGAACTAGTCGTTCCCGTTCATTCTGGTCCATGGCGTCCCGTGTGGGACGCTTCTCCGGCGACCTGTGAAGTCTGGTGCGTGCCATAGATAAGTCGGCGTGCCGCCTGTGTTCGCCACGTCTTCAGTCGGCGTTGCAACGTATGGAGCTGGTTCGGCCGATAGCACTGAGGGTGTTTGGTCTGAAGATATTCAAACAATTCAAGACCCGTTTGGTCCGGATACGTTTCAAGTGGCTGACACAGTTCCGGCTAGACCGATTCAAACGGATTAGGCCGCGTGCGATAGCAGCGCGGAGGCCGAGGTTTCCGGTAATGAGTAGGTCGGACTTCTCCGGCGCGCCAAGCCGTCGATAGGCTCGCTAGGAATCTCGTGAGGTCTTGGTTTCGCAATGGCAATGGAGAGGGCGGCCCGCTTTCGGGTATTTCGACCAGGTGGCATTGCATTGTACGGATCTCCTCCAGGAGATAGAGAAGATCGAGAGACGCGACTACTCCACGCAGCTTGGCTATCATCATCGGATCCATGTTCTCGTTCATCAGGAGCCGTTCACAGGGAGTTTGTGGAGGAAGATAGCGCTTGGTCACCCGGGCGCCGTTGCGCGTCTTCTCCGCCAGCTTAAATGAAGGCTGGAAAGAATTCACGAAGAGCCGGGACGCGGCGTAAAGCCGGGCGAGCGCTTGGGCCGCAGCGATGCCTTCGAGACGTCGGTAGCCGATCAGTCTTCGCACGACGGCTCCATTCTTTTGCTCGATCCATGCCTGATCATTTTTGAGTTATGGACGCGAGCGGGTCAGTTCGATCCCGTGATTGGTGCAGTACCTGACCATCGTTTCGTTTAAAAACTCGGCACCATTGTCTGTGTCCAGCGCTCGCAAGGGGAACGGAAGAGCCGTGCGCACCCGCTCCAGCGCTTCGACAACCAATGTACCGTCCCGAGCAACTAACGGGGTGCATTCGGTCCAACCGCTCGCGATGTCCGTCAGCATCAGCGAGTGGACGTAACTGCCCCTGATGACGTCGCCGCAATGTCCCACCAAGTCCATTTCCATGCTTCCAGGCAGCGGGCCTTTCCAATCGGCAAAGGTGCGCACGGGAACGATACGGCGAAGCCCCAGCATATTTCGCCGCGGCCTATCTGCGCGGGTCACCGACTTTGTATCTCGTAACAATCGGTCGATGGTCGCGGCACTCATCCCGAGCATCTTGGAGCGAATCGCCGGATCCAAGTTCATATGGCCATGCCGCTCCATTGCCGGCAAGAGAACCGCCAATAGCGGCTTCAGTCGCTTCCCACGCACGCGGTCAGAGGCTTCCCAGAGCACGATGAGGACCTGGCGTGTGGCCTCGCCGTAGAGTCGAGGACGTGCGGGCGACTGAGCCGGCTCCCGTGGCTCCACAGCTCCGTTCAGGACGCGAAGTGCGTATTTTCGGTGATAGCCGCTCAGCGCGCCAAATTCGTTAAGCATCCGCATCTTTTCGGCTCGGTTTGCGGACTTATAGCGGTCGTGAAGCGCACGGACCAACTCCGCTCGCGCCGATTTCGTGATCTTTGTTTCCATAGGTTCTCCATCTAGGAGACCCCGATGGTAACAATTCAACTGAGGCAACGACCACCCGCCGGTGAGGTTTCAGACGACGCAATGCGTGGGCCGCCCAAGGAGGTCTTCTTTGCCCAGGTCCATTAGATGGGCGCGTGCATCCAGACCGACTGGACCAACGCCAACGAGCATGAGGTGACGATCGCGGGCGAGGCGTTCGCCCATCTGCCTTGTGCATGCGTGCCGGCGCTCTCCGGCGATCTTCGCAGGGCTTTGATTGGATCTGAGCCGACAAAAATCCCGAATCTGAGAATATCGAGGTTACGGAAACTCCGGCAGCCGGTAGACGGACAGGTTGTTCGTCACGTCATCGATTACGGCGAAATTGAACGGTTCAATATTGGAAGATCCCGGAGCAAATGTACGCAAATTGCCAAGCGCGGCATCGATTCCGAATGCGCCACCCTCGCTTGAGTCGACATTATATTCCTGGACAAAATGTCCCCCTTTTGTAAACTCCACGATTTCGCTGGGGTGAAGGACGTCCGCATTGATCGCATCACCGTTTGCGGTCAGTAAGTGTCCGTTAGGCGAGAATCGAAGCGCGAGAGGTCCGCGAAGTTGCGGGCCCGCGAATTCAACCGAGCCCAACTTGGTGGAATTGTCCCTGTGGGTCGCATCCGATACCGAATAGATTTTGTTGTCCGCGGTGGAGGCTACGTAGAGTGTATCGGCCCACGCATCATAAGCGAGGCCCGTTGGACCGAGAATAAGGGCTGCAGTATTGGGAACGTGGGCATAGCCCGTCGCTATGACGGTCTTCTTCGAGACCGTCACGCTGCTCGAATCCACGGTTAGATCGATCCGCACAACCGTGCCGTTCAGCACGTTTGAGACGAACACGTGGGCCTCTGATCCCTGGTCATCGATTGCGAGATCCCAGGGTCCGTCCAAGTATACGGGATCCGTCCACGTCTGAACGACGTTGCCGTTCCGATCGATTACCTGAAGCGCTCCTTGGCCAATGGTGCCGATTGTACCGTCGGTGGTAGGCACGTTACCGACGAGCACGAAACCGCCCTTTAGAACCCCGAGCGCTGTGCTGAGGCCCGACTGGGTGCTCGTAAAGAACGTAACGGCCGCTCCGGGGGCCGCGATGGGGCCCGACGGAGTCAATTTCACGACTGTGGTGCCCAGGCCCTGGAGGTTTGCGCTGTTATTGAAATTGCTTACCAGAATGTCGCCGGGCGCAATTGCGCCGCCGGCCGGAAATCCATTGGGCACAAATGCGACGCCATACGGATTGAGATCGCCGTTGAGCGGTATGGTCGAGGAATTAACGAGTTGGGGGATAAATGCCCCGCTCATCCGGCTCGCCGAAGAGAAAAGTATCGAAAAGCAAAGGATCGCAGCAAAGGCCACGCGGCACGGGCGTTCGAAGCTTAGTGTGTTTCTTGAATTTTTATCGTGGCGGCTTGTATTCATGATCGTTTGGTTTCCATTTCAATGGCTGTTGCGGCGGGCATCACTGGTGGCTGCACAACTGATGCTGACCGAAGAATGAGCTCCCTTTTTCGGGCTGTAACTCAGATTTGGGTAACAGAGTTGTTACTGACCGCACGCCGGTCGCCGTCTTCCCGGCGCCTCAAGTTCACCGGCGAGAACATCCGCGCCTACGCCGCGAAAAAGCGGTAGAGTTATCTTTGGTCCTTAGGCTAGCGGCTACTCATTTCAAGTCATGGGCTCCTTGTTCCGGAACCGCGTTCGTTGGACGGGTCTAAGACTACCCCTTGGTGCTTAGCTTTGGAAGCTGGTTCAACGTGGATAGTGACCTCGCTGCCGGGCAGATCCCGCTCAATTATCTTTTCCAAGCGATCACAAATAACGTGGGCCGCTTCCACTGTGGTTCGACTAGGCACAATAAGATGAAACTCGATGAAGGTTAGGCGACCGGAATTACGAGTGCGGAAGTCGTGGGCCTCTATCGCTCCCTCAGCGTGCGCCTTCACCAAAGCCCTGATGCGGTTCTGTACTTCAGCCGGTGCCGCCTCATCGAGCAAGCTGCTCAAGCTGGAGTGAACCAGGCGCCAGCCCACAAATAGGATATAGCACGCAACACCCAGGGCCAAAATCGGGTCGAACAAGCGCCATCCGGTCAATGCTACGAGGCCAAGCCCGGTCAGGACTCCCACGCTGGTGACCACATCACTCATCAGGTGTTTGCCATCCGCAACGAGCGCCGGTGAATGCAAGCGTCGGCCAACTCGAAGCATGTACATCCCATACAAGAGATTCATAACGGTTGCGGCGCCTGAAACAACCAGGCCGATCCCAAGAGATTCTAGGGGCATCGGTGAACGCCGATCCTGGATTACTCGAATGATGATTGCGGCAGATGCGATGACGATGAGCACCCCTTCCAGCACCGCGCTAAAGTATTGGGCTTTCTCGTGACCATAAGGGTGACCCTCGTCCGCGGGCTTTCGTGCATACCACAGCGCAACTAGCGCCGCGCCTGCCCCGACAACATTGATCACGCTTTCCAGGGCGTCCGAAAACAGGGCTACACTGCCGGTCAACCGGTAGGCGCCACCTTTGAGCAGGAGCACAACTGTCCCAAGGATCAAACTGTAAAGGGCGCTGCGTAAGGCCATGGACGATTGATTGGGCTCAGTCGATCCTTATCCGCGCAACTCGCGCCAGTCGCCCTTAATTCCTTCACCGTCTTTGCCCGCCTCTCCTTCTTGATGCTAGCATCAATGCGCGCTTCGGCTTCGTGGATCTGGGCAGGGGCCAGTCCGTACTCCTGGTAGGCATGGTCTGCAGATTGCACGCTTACCTTTCGAAGGGCGATGATGTCGGATCCGACAATGACTCCCACATCCTCTCCGTTAGCTGCGAGCTTCAGCCAATGGCCCAGATTCTGACGGGCATCAGTAATGGTAAGGGTCTTCATATTGTCATTTTAGCGTCTTTATATCGTTCGTCAGGCGTCGTCGACGCTTTGAAGACGAAAGGCGGGGCAACCTCTTTTTTGCGGTTGCGGACATCCTGGACCACCACAGGCCGTAAGCGCCCTTCATCTCGGGGCCGATCTCGGGCGTGGAAAAGGATGCTTGCTTGGTGAGGGTATTCATGGCGGGATGCGGGTCGAAAGGGCCCGCCATTAGAGGACATTTCGCTATAATGAGGCAAACCTCCTCGTGAACGCCCTTTTCGCCGCCGGCCTTTTCGACCTCGATGTGGTCCTGGTTGCGGCGGTCGCCTGGCTCCTGGTGCGTTGGCTGGCGCCCGGCCTGCCGGGCATTCTCGAGCCCCTGCTTGCGTGGGCCTGGGCCGCGGGGGCGGTGGTCACGGGCGCCGGCGTCATCCTCGGGGCGCTTGGATGGCTGGGCGAGGAGGGCTTCGCGGCCACGCACGGGGCGGCGTTCGTGCTGCTCGTCGCGGCGAGGCGCGGGCGCCTGGCGGGCGACATTGGCGCGTTGCGCGGGGTGTGCCCGCGCATCGTCGCCTGGGCGGCCAGGACCAGGGTCGAACCCGCCGCGGCGCTCCTGCTTTTCGGGCTCTGGGCGCTCCTGGCCGGGCTGGCGGCTGCGGCCCAGCCCGGGGTCTACGACGCGCTGGCCTACCGGGTCCCGCGCATCTCGCAGTGGCTGCAGGATGGGCGGGTCGGGCATTTCGCGGCGAACGACCCCCGGGTGAACTACATGCCGGTCGCGCCGGACTTGTTCATGGCCTGGCTGCTGGTCGACGTCCCCGTCGGGTTTCGGCCCGCGGCCCTGGCCCAGGCCTACGGCGGGGCGCTGCTCATGGCGGCCACCTACGGACTCGCGAGGCGAACCGAGCTCTCCCGCATCGCCTCGCTTGGCGCCGTGGCGCTCCTCTTCGGGATGGCCAATGTCGTGCCCCAGTTCACGTCGTTCAACACCGACCTCTTCGCCGCCGGCGAGCTGGCGGCGGCATTCTTCCTGTGGCTCTGCGCGGCCGCGCGAGGCGAGGGTTCCATTCTCGCGGGGATCGGCGCCGGGCTCGCCCTGGGCTCGAAGGGCACGATCTTCTACCTGCTGCCGGGAGCGGCGATATGGCTGGCGTGGGGCGCCCGCGTGCACCGGCCCCGCCCGCGGGCCTGGGCGGCGACCCTGGCGGCGGCGGCCGTTTCCGCAGCGTTCTTCGCGCTTCCGGTGTTCGTGCGCAACTGGCAGTCGTACGGCGGACCGTTCGGTCCGGCCGAGTTCGTGCGCATGGTCCACGGGAGGGCGGCGTCCCTCGGGCGGGGGATCGAGCTCCGGCTCAACGTCGAGTCCTCGTTTGCCCAGCTGTTCGACCCGAATTCCCAGCCGCCCGGGCTGGGGGCCCCGTCGCGGGTGATCGGCGAGGCCGTCGCCCGGAACCTGCCGGAGAGCGACGAGTTCAGCTACGACAACCTGAACCGCCGCCAGACGGTGCTCGACGCCCTTCGCCGGCCCGAGCCGGACGCGGACAAGACCTCTTTCGGTGTTCTTGCGCTCCTCGGGCTCGTAGCCGGGGCTGCGACGGCGGCGGCCTCGCCGCGCCGCTCCGGCGCCGGGAGCGTGCTCGCCTGGAGCTCGGGAATCGCCGCCTTCTGGGTCTTCTATAACGCGATCGCACGCTGGCACCCCTACGGGTTCCGCTACTACGTGCTGGTCGCGCCGTGGATGGCGGTCGTTTGGGCCTGGTGGATGCAGACGCTTCCGGCGCTCCCCAGGAGGCTGGCCTGGGCGCTCGGTCTTCTGGCTGCGGCCGGGGTCGGCTGGGTCATTTCGACAACGACCCCCCAGATCGGCTGGCTCGCCGCCACGATGCCGGAGCGCGGCGGCGGATACTACGTCTTCGCCCGCTGGCGCGAGTGGGCCGAGGCGCTCGACATGCCGGGAGAGCCCCTTCGCCCGTCCCTACCGTACAACCAGCCCGTGGCGGCGTTCTACCGCCTCCCCTCGGGCCGCCAGGTGTGCCCCGAGGTCACGCCGGACCCGGGCAGGGGGACCGCGGAGGCCGTCATGAAGGGCCGCAGCGGTTGGCTGATCGTGCCCGCCACCCTTTTCATGGGGCGCGAGGGCGACGTGATGGGCCGCACATGGCTCGTCTCCGGCGACGCGGCCGGCCCCTTCAGCATCGCCGGCTACCGCACGCTGCTGCCCGGCGAGGCCGGCCGTCCGGTCCTCTACCGCAGCCGAAGCACGACGGGACCGCACAGCGCCTTCCACGAGCTCATGGTGCGCGCCTGGACCGGGGAGCCCCTTCGCCTTGAAGTGCGAAATGCTGGCGACAAGGCGTGCCGCTTCGAGGTGTCCTCCCCGAGCGCGGCGCAGCGCGGCGAGCTCGCCGCCGGCGCCGCCGCCGAGGTCTCGATCGCCACGGCGAAGGGCGCCATCGGGCAGATCCGGGCCCGCTTCGATCCCGTCCGCCCAGAAGACGCGGCCCCCCTCGGGACCTCGGTCGAACTGGCGCCCTAGCAGCTTAAATAGAAAAAGATGCTTCGGGCTTCTGAGCAGAACCGGCCGGACATTGTCCGAGCCCGCCGGCGATAGATCCGCAGCCAGGGCGGGCTCGATCCGGCGACGCTCGTCTTCATCGACGAGTCGGCTGCGAAGACCAACATGGCGCGCCTACGCGGCTGTTCGCCGCGCGGCCAACGTCTGTTGGCCTGTTGTCCGCACGTCGCATTCATGCCACCGGACTTGTAGAGCGCGTCGAGCGTTTACAGGGCGGTCAACGAGGGCGAGATCCCGGCCGAGAAGCCCAGCTCCCAGTGGTGCTTCAACGTCAAGAAAGTAGAGGCGGCGCTCAAGAGGGAGCGCTCGGCAAGGGGCCGCACGAGCAAATTTGCCGGGCACTGGGCGGCTGCCGAAAAGGCCAAAAAGAGGCCTCAAAGTTCACGGAAACAATACAAAAACTGTGATAATCTTTTGTGAGCCATTTATGGGTATATCCTAACCTCTATGTCCCGAACGTAGCACTTTACCAGGTTAAGCTACGCCACGACTGATTCGCGTGAGCGATCAACATAGATCCTTCCTCCGCACTCCCGATTTTAAAATGTGCGCAACTTGACGGACAGAACCTCCCGGCCCTGAACGGCCGGGTTTTCGCGCCGTCCCGTGATAAGTAGGCTCACGCAGTCGTTGAGTCGGAAGCGGAAAAAAGGAGTGAATCGCGGATATCGGGCGTCGCAAAGATTCTCAAGCTAGGCTTCGACTGCGTCGCGCGTGGAGCCCGAAGGCGGGTCCGAGGCCCAATCAAGATAAGGGAAATCCGGAAACCTGGTGGCCGTCTCGGGAAGTCAGCTCTCCTTCGGCGGCGGCGGCGGCGGCGGCATCTTGGTCATGGTGCTCTGGTCCGCCCTGTTCGCGATCATCTCAACCATGCGCTGGATCTCCAGCTCCGCATTGCGTCGGGCCACCTCGGCAAGCTCGACGTGCTTCGCAAGGTCAAAGCCGTCCCGGGTCATAGTGTCCTTCTGCTTGCGGAGGGTGTCGAGCTCGATGGTGAGCTCCGATACCTGCTTTGCGTAGGTCTCCGCATTGGCGCTCGCCTTGTCGGTGTCGTCCTTGATCCGGCGCATATCTGAATCGTACTTGTCCTGCTTGTCCTTCGCGATCTTGGCTTCGTCGGTCGTGCGCTGGGCGTTGCGCGCCTCGGCGTCGGCCCGGGCCTTCGCCTCGGCGGCCTGCTTCTTGGCCTCGGCGTCCTTTTCGACCTGCTCCTTGTGGGCCTTTTCCTCCTTCAGGCGGGCGTCGGTCTCAGACTTGCTCGCGAAATAGAAGAACAGGAATACCGCCAGCATTAAGCCGGGGCCGAGCACGTACATCCATTTTTTCATGAGAGAGCTTTCTCTGTAAGGGGCTGGGTCGGGTTATTTCTTGGCGGCGGCTGCGGCAGCTGCCGCGGCGGCCTTTGCGACCGCGGCGTCCGCGGCCGCGATCTTCGTAAGCACGGCCGCGAGGCTGGCCTGGTTGTCCTGGGCCATCTTCACATACTCCTTGAGGAAGGCCTCCTCCGCCACAGCCTTCTTGTTCTCCGCCTCGATCTTCACGATCTCCTCTTTTTCGGTCTTGACGTCGCCGGTCACCTTTTCGACCTGCCGCTCGAGCTTCTGCTCCTCCTGGACGGCCTTGTCTGCGTTGAGCTTGGCGTTTTCCTTGTCGTCCTTCTGCTTTTGCTCCCTTGCATCGCGCTCCTGCCGCTCCTTCTTGCGCTGATTCTGTGCCTCGATGGCGTCACGGATCGCGGCCTCGCGCAGCACGGCCTCCTGCCTGAGCTTCTCGAGCTTTTGCTCCTTAATCGCGGCGACGATGGTGGCCTGCTTGGCGTCGTAATCGGACTTGAAGCTCCAATAGTACGCACCGAACACGATAAGGACGACGAGCGGAACGATTAAGTAGACTTTCGTTTTCTTCATGATGTTGGCTCAGCTGCTGCGGTCTGTTGGGCGGCCTTCTTGTCTTCTTTCTCCTTTTGCTCCTTGATGGCGTCCTCGATCGCGCTCCTCAATACGGACATTTGATGGTCGGGGTTGCCCTGCTTCAGCTCGATAGCCTTGTCGAGCGTCACCTTGGCGAAATCATACTGGTGCTGCTCATAGGCCAGGTAGGCGATGAACTCGAAGGTCTGAAGCGGCTTTGAAAGGCCGCCCTTTTCGATCGCGATCTTCGAGTACGCGAGGGCATCCTCATTCTTGCCGAGGCTGTAATAAACCTGGGCGATCTTGAAATTGAGCTCGCCCTTATCCGGGAAGCGCTTTGACGCCTCCTTCAGGGCCTCTATCGACATGAACTCTTTGTTGATCTGCTCGTACGAAGAGGCCAGAAGTTGCCAGTTCGTAAGGGTTGGATCGATGGTGCCCCCCTTGAGACCCGCATAGAGCAGGTCGGCGGCCGTGCCAAACTGGTTGGAGTTATAGTAGAGGGTGAAGAGGTTGAAGTTGTCCTTTGGCGTCTTCAGGAAACCGAGCGTCTGGGCCCGCTCTATCGTGTTGATCGCCCGAATGTTATACTGGCGGATCTTCCCCTCATCCTTGGTGCTTTGGCCCAGCATCATGTAGAACATGACCAAGTCCCCCCAGTAGGTCTTGTTGGTGGGATTCCGTGAAAGCATGAGCTCGAGGAGCTCGGCGCCCCGGGTATAGTTCTGCTCCTGGTTCAGCGTCGCCAGGAGGAAGGCGTACGTGGTGTCCTTCGGGTGCACGGTCATGAGCAGGACCTTCTCCACCTGCACGCGCGCCTGCGTGATCAAATCCGCGTCGGGATGCTCCGGGTTCTTCGCAACCGCCTCTGCGTAGAGGAGCTGGGCGTAGGAAAACGAGATGTCCTCGTTCGGCTTGGGGTTGAGCTTGAAATACCGCTGCATGTAGCCAATGGCCTTCGCATAGGCGGCAATCTGGTCCTCACGTGCCTTCTTGGAATCTTCGGCTGTCTGGTAGTAGAGCTGCGCGAGCAGGTTTAGGATATCCGTCTCCGTCTTGACGCTGTTGAAGTGGTGCCGGTCGGCGATATCAAGCGCGGCCTCCATCGGCTTGATCGCGGCGGGGTAATTGGCCTGCTGGATCAGGATGCGTGCCCTCGTCTCGAGGAGGATATCCATGTCGTAGCTGTCGTGCTCCGCCACGGCGATAAGTTCGTCGACGATCTTGCTCGAGGCGACGTAGTCCTTTTGCTCGAGAAGCGGCCTGATTTTTGCCAACCCGTCGCCCACGGCGTCGGAGAGGCTGTACGGCTCGCCCTGGGGCTGATCGCCTTCGGCGTATAGCCCGGCCGGTAGTGAAAGAACGAGCGCAAGGGCCGCGATGCCGAGCCCCCGGGCGGCTGTGTGCTGGAAATGGGAAGGCACGGTCTATTCCTCGTTTAGGGTGAAGACAATTGGCACCTGCATGTGCGTGTAAACCGCGTGGCCGTTCTTCCTGCCGGGCTTGAACTTCCATTTGCTGACCGCCTGCACGGCCGAGGCCTCGAATTCGCGCTGCGACGAATGGGCCGAAAATGCGTTCCTGACGTCGCCGTTCGTGTCGACGATGAAGTCCACGAGCACGTCCCCGGAGATTCCCGCGCGCCTCATTTCGAAGGGGTACTGCGGCCGCGCCTGGAAGCGAGCGACGGGCTGCTGGTCGAGCTTCGATATGTCGAAGATCTCGACACCCTGCAGGCCGGTGCGGACCTCGGGGATCTTGACGATGTTCTTCGCGAGCGCCGACAGGTCGGGCGGGGGAGGCTCGATCTGCTGGACGAACGACTGGGGCGTGACGGCCTGGGGCACGTCGAGCTGCATCGGGGGGGCGATCTCCACGGGCCGCTGTTCCACCTCCTCGACGACGTCGGGCTCGTCCGGCTCGAGCTTCGGCATCACGATGTCGAGCTTGATCTCCTCCTCCTTCACCCTGGGTTTGGGAACGTACTTGGTGATGTTGCCTCCCCAGCCCACCAGGACCTCGATCGTGATGGTGACGATGAACCCGAAGATTAAGTCGCGTCTCATGAGGTGCTTAGATTTTGGACAGCGGCTGTCATTTGCCGGTGTCGCGCACCCGCGTCTCGATCGACACCTGCTCGATCTCGACCTTGCGGATGAGGTCGAGCGCGTAGCAGGTCGCGCCGAAGTGCGCCCGGTTGTCGCCGGCGAGCAGCACGCGGGGAACCTGGACCTGCTTCTTGTAGGTGTGGAGCCGCGGCTCCAGTTCGCTTGCCGAGATCGGCTCCCTGTTCCAGTAGTAGGTGCCCGCGTCTGAAACCTGGAGCGTCACCATGTCCGGATCCGGCTTTGAGTTGGTTTGCACCTGGGCCACGGGCAGCTGAAGGGGCAGCGACTGGATCCTGCTCAGCGAAAGGGTGAACAGCACGAACGTGGCGAGCAGGAAGAAGATGACATCGATCAGCGGTATGATCTCGATGCGCGCCTTCCTCTTGGGAGTTTCGAGTCTGGGGGAGCTTCCGCCGGCCATGGGGGTGGGTGTGTAAGGGGTTGGGGTTCTGCTAGACGCCGTTCACCGTGGCGGCCGGTTTGACCCTAGTCTCGATCAGGACCTTCTGGATGCCGGTCTTGCGGACCTCGTCGAGCACATAGATCACCGAGGAATACGAGGATTCGGTGTCGGCGTTGATCAGGATGCGGGCGTCGTCGGGATGCTCCATGTGGAATTCCTTCAGCCTGATGAGAAACTCGTCGAGCGTGACGGGGTCCTTGTCCCATGCCATGGTCCCCTCCTGCGTGACCGTGATCGTCGCCGTGCCCGAGGGATCGCGGGGTTCGCCCGTCTCGGACTCGGGAAGGAGGACGCGCAGGCCCATCGACCTGTTCAGCGAAAGGGTGAACAGCACGAACGTGGCGAGCAGGAAGAAGATGACATCGATCAGCGGTATGATCTCTATCCGAGCCTTCTTCCTCCCGCCGCTGCTGCCGCCTGAGCTTGAGCCGGCCATGGTGAATTGTGCCGCGCCGGATCAGTGCGTGCGGGACTCGGCCCTCTTGATCAGGATCTCAAGGGCGTGGGAGGCGTCGGCGATCTCCTGCTTGGCCTGCTCCGCGCGGGCGTTCAGGTAGTTGAAGGGGAACAGGCAGGTGACGGCGATCCCGAGGCCGCACATGGTGGCGATCAGGGCCTCGGCGACGCCGCCCGTGATGGTGGAGGCGGCCGCACCGATGTCGGCTCCCGCGGAGCCAAGGGCGCCGAATGTGCGCATCATCCCGGTGACGGTGCCCAGCAACCCGAGGAGGGGGGCCGCGGTAATGCAAGTGTCAAGGGTGGCCATGCCCTGCTGGTAGCGCGCGAGCTCCTGGCCCGATGCGCGGAAGAACGCGTTCGAAAGCGAGTCGATGTGCGAAAGGCTGTAGACGACTACGCGCGCGACGGGATCCTCGCTCTTCTTGCCGACCGCCATCGCGCCCTCTATGTCGTTCTTCTCGACGCATTCCAGCATCTTGGCGACCACCTCGGGCTCTCGCTGGTTGTTCTCGCGAATGATGAAGAGGAGGCGCTCGATGATGACCGTCAATCCAACGGTAGCGACCAGGAGGATGGGCCACATGACGGGCCCGCCGCTGGCGAACAGCTCCATCGGCGTCTTGTTCAGTAATACAACGAAGGCTAAGCTATGGGTGATCATGGTTGGAGGTAAGGTCTATCGGCGACTCGGGGTGTAAAAATATTTGCAACCTAATCCTGAGGGCGTGTCGAGAAAGGCTCGCATGTTGCGACACCCCTTCTTGAGCAGCGATCCATCGTCGCGCAAGACTTCATGTGGATGATTGGGGAAGGGCGAAGCAAGAATGCGGATGAGTGTTCATCAAAACTTGAGTGTCAACCCACATTTTCAATGCAAAAAGTGAATCCCCTCGTCCTCCATCCGCGCTCCCGGGGCCGCGGGCGGGCATCGTGCCAATTCGGTGCGTCGGCCGCCAGCATCTAATGAGCCCTCCCGCGGCCCGACCCCCGGCAGGACCCCGGGGAGTGCCGCTTCGGAATTGGCTGCCCGGCTAGGACTCGAACCTAGACAAGCAGAGTCAGAGTCTGCTGTGCTACCATTACACCACCAGGCAGTGGAATCATCGGGAAAAGTGGAGCCGGCGACGGGAATCGAACCTGCAACCCCCTGTTTACAAAACAGGTGCTCTACCGTTGAGCTACGCCGGCAAATGCCCAGACAAAAGTTGGATCTTGGCCATTCGGATCCGGAGGCTCCTGACCTTGGACTGGGAAAAAACGCCGGGGATGATGGTGGCTCCCCGGGGACTCGAACCCCGAACCTACTGATTAAGAGTCAGCTGCTCTACCATTGAGCTAGGAAGCCATCAAGCTAAGGAATCAAAAGCTCAAAATCCCCACTAGCAAGTCAACTTGATTCAAGTTGCGGCGTCGGCCCCCGCAGCCGCCCAGGCGCCGAACTCCTTCTCCCAATGCTACAGGTGCTCCTGGGACGCGATAGACAGCGCGGGGAGACGTGCTATTCTGGGCCGACGGTCCGCTGCAGCCAATGGCTACGACGGGACTAAACCTGAAGGCTTTGCGCCGCCGGGTGCTAGGCGGCTCCGAATCGGCTTCGACGCGCCTTGAGGATCCTCCGCACGCCGTGAAACTGCCATAGGAGGAATGGACGGGGTCCGCTGCCTAGAAATCAACGTGCGCACGCAGCGCATAGATGGCCACGGGGCCGCGGTCGCGGTTGTAGCCTGGATGCGTGACCCACTGGAAATCGGGCGATACCGAAAGCCATTTGGCGGTCTGCCAGCCGTAATAGGCCTCGAGGATCTCCTCGGGGCCGTAGCCGAGCGCGCCGTCGCCGAGGATCAGCCCCTCCGTGCCTCCGGCGGCAAGGTAGGCTTGGTGGCCCGGCGCGATCGCGTTGACGACGCCGGCGACGCCGAGCGTGTCGTCTCGTCGGCCCCAGCGGCTTCCATTCAAGCTCAGGCCCGCCGCCAGGGACCGATCCACCTCGGTGAACGCGAATGACTCCGACCGCCCGTCGTCCCAGCTCAGGCGGACGAAGGCGCCCAGGTCGGCCGCCAGCTGCTGGTCCCAGCTAATCCCAAGGCCGACCTTCGAGCGGTAGGCGCGCGACTGCGTGAGGGCAAAGGTGATGTCCGGATTTGCAAGAGCGTAATCGTAGTTGCCCATCCGCGCTTGATTCCAGAAGGCGAATGTCCTCACGGAGCCCGAGAGGTCGCCCACCGAGTAGCGCCGGTCGAACTCGATGATCTGGCCGTGAGCGTCCAGGACATGGTAGTCCAGGCGGGCCCCGTTCGGCTCGGTCGGCTCCATGAAGACGCCGTAGTGGAGCATCCAGTCCTTCGTGTTCCATTCCGCGACAAAGCCCCCTGTGTAGCCGACGACGTCGGCCGGGTAGTCCCAGGCGGCGCTTTCAAACAGCGACCAGTTCATGAACTGGGTTCTCGGGTCGTGGCTGTACGCGTTGCCGTCGAAGAAGTCGCTGGCGGCAACCTTGCCGACCGTGAGCGTGATCCGGTCGACGTCATAGGCGCCGGCGACCTGGTTCTGGTCGTCCTCGACCTTCTCGGTTTCGCCACCCAGCCCGAAGGTCTGGCGGATGAAGAGCTTTGAGGTGTTGTAGTGGAGGTTGGGGAAGGCCGCCTTGACCGCCTCCCCGTTGGGGAATCCGGCCATGCCCAGGGTTTCGCTTAGGCCGTGGCCCTGGAACGCCTCCGGCTCATAATAGAGCTCCGTTCCCTCCCATAAGCGGTAGCCCAGGAAGACCGAGAGCGAAAACGTCCGCTCGGACTCGGAATTCCCCATGAGGCTGTTCGGCCCTTCGTACGGCGAGTTGAACGAGGGGTGCGCCTGGTCGATCCACGTCGCCTGCGCATGGAGGGTCCAGGGTGGGGAGGCCTCGGCAACGGGCGCGCCGGCGGTTTCCCCGGCGGCCGGCCCCGGGGCAGATGTCTGGGCGCGCGAGACCTGCAGGAATAGGCCCGCGAATGCCGCAACGGCGAGGACGGGTTGGAACCTGGTCAGGTGCATCGGTTGGGGCACGGGAATCGCGCCCGGCCAGCGACGGTGTTTCTCCTGTTGTCGGCAACGCAAAACGAGCAAATAATATGACGATCCCATTACGAATTCGCAAAGCCGGCGACGGGGGCCGTTTGCGCCGGGCCGCCCGCGGTTGCTCCGGGGCTTTTTCCCCTTGCCAACCCGTCCGCCACTCTGTGTGTTCGACCACTCCTCCCATGCAAAAGACCAAGAAGTCCATAGCCAAGCGCTTCAAGCTGACCGCCCGCGGCAAGCTCATGCGCCGCACGCCCGGCTTCCGGCACTTGCTGGCCGCAAAGAGCTCGAAACAGAAGCGCCGGGCCAGCCGGGACAAGCAGGTCGCGCAAGGCCACGCCAGGCCGCTCCTGCGCTGCCTCCCGTTCGGCCTTTGAGGGGGCGTCCAGGCATTCAATAACCATAACCCCCTCCAGCCATGGCACGTGCAACAAACTCCCCGGCGTCGCGCAAGCGCCGCAAGAAGGTGCTGAAATACGCCAAGGGCTATTTCGGCAGCAAGTCGAAGCTCTTCCGCTACGCGAAGGAGGCCGTCCAGCACGCCTGGCAGTACGCGTACCGCGACCGCCGCAAGAAGAAGGGCGAATGGCGCTCGCTATGGATCATTCGGCTAAACGCCGCATGCCGCGCCGCGGGCATCAGCTACAGCCGCTTCGTGGAGGGGCTGAAGGCCTCCGGGATCGAGCTCGACCGCAAGGTGCTCGCCGACATAGCCGTGCGCGATGAGTTGGCCTTTGGCGCGCTGGTCCAGCAGGCCCGCGAGGCGCTGAAGACCAAGGCCTCCGCCAAGAAGGCCTGAGCTCCGGAAGCAGGATGGAGATGCAAGCGCAACTCTCCTCGCTTCTCGCAAAGGCCTCGGACGAGCTCCAGGCAATCCGGACCCGTCCGGAGCTGGAATCGGCAAAGGCGCGCTACGTGGGCCCCCACGGGGAGCTCACGGCGGTGATGAAGCAGATTGCGTCCGCCCCCAAAGAGGAGCGTCCGGCAATCGGAAAGCTGGTGAACGAATCCAAGGCGCGGCTCCAGGCGCTCCTCGACAGCGCGCTCGCGAGGATCGAGGAGCTGGAGCTTGCCTCCAGGCTCGGCCCCCCGATCGACCCGACGCTGCCGCCTGTGGACGGGGGCCCCGGCACGTTCCATCCCCTGACGCTCGTCCGCGAGGAGCTCTGCAGGATCCTGCGCAAGGTCGGCTTCACCGTCGCCGACGGGCCCGAGGTGGAGACGGAGTTCTACTGCTTCGACGCCCTGAACACCCCGCCCGAGCACCCGGCGCGGGACCCGCAGGACACGTTCTATTTCCCGCAGGGCGCCCGGTTCGCCAACGTGTCCAAGCGAAACCCCGGCGAGCGCTACCTCCTGCGCACCCACACCTCGTCGGTCCAGGTGCGCACCATGCTCAAGGGGCCCCCGCCGATCCGCATCATCTCGCCGGGCCGCGCGTACCGGCGCGACACGACGGATGCCTCCCACAGCGCGAATTTCCATCAGATCGAGTGCCTCTACGTGGACCGCAGCGTGACGGTCCGCGACCTGAAGGCGCTCCTGGACTACCTGTTTGAGGCGCTGCTTGGGCCGGGGACGAAGACCCGCTTCCGCCCGCACTACTTCGGGTACACGGAGCCGAGCTTCGAGGTCGACCTGTCCGCCCGGCACCTGCCGAAGGTGAGGAAGGAATGGATCGAGATCGGCGGGTGCGGAATCGTGGACCCGGAGGTGTTCCGGTCGGTCGGCTACGACCCGGAGGTGTGGACGGGCTACGCCTTCGGGATGGGGATCGAGCGCCTCGCGATGACGCTCTACGGGATCGACGACATCCGCGTCTTCTACCAGAACGACATGAGGCTCCTGAAACAGTTCTCCTGGGGGCTCTGAGCCCCATGGCCCGCCGAGGATGAAGATCTCGCTCAACTGGATCAGGGACTACGTCGCGCTGGACGCCCCGGTGCCGGAGATCACGCGCGCCATCACGTTCCTAGGCTTCGAGGTGGAGCAGGTGTTGGCGGCGGGCGTGCCCCGGCTCGAGCACGTCGTCGTCGGCGAGATCCTGACGAGCGAGAAGCACCCGAACGCCGACAAGCTCTCGGTCTGCACGGTGGACATCGGGCTGGCGGGAGGGGTGAGGACGATCGTCTGCGGCGCGCACAACTACAGGGTGGGGGACTCTGTCCTTGTGGCGCTTCCCGGCGCCGTCCTGCCGGGCGGGCTCGAGATCAAGAGGTCGACAATCCGCGGGCAGCCCTCCGACGGGATGATGTGCTCGGGCCGCGAGCTGGGGTTCGGCGAGGACGCGGGCGGGATCCTGATCCTCGAGGGCAAGCCGCCGCTCGGCGCTCCGATCAACGAGGTCCTTCCCCCCGGCGACACCGTGTTCGACATCGAGATCACGCCAAACCGCCCGGACTGCCTGTCGCACCTGGGGCTGGCGCGGGAGCTCGCCGCATGGTTCCGCAAGGACCTGGTCTATTCCCAGGAGAAATTCCGCGGGGAGGTCGGCGGCGCCGTCCGCAGCGACCTGTTCTCGGGAGTCCGGGTCGACAGCCCCGACGACTGCCCGCTCTACTCGGCGCACGTGGTGACGGGCGTCCGGGTCGGGCCGAGCCCCGCGTGGATGCAGGAGCGGCTTCGGGCCGTGGGCCTGCGCCCGATCAACAACATAGTCGACGTGGGCAACTACGTGATGCTCGAGTGCGGCCAGCCGCTCCACGCGTTCGACGCGCGCAAGATCGACGGGGGCCGGATCGTCGTGCGGCGGGCGCGCGAGGGCGAGAGGATCACTACCCTCGACGGCAGGGAGCGGACCCTTTCGGGCCGCACGCTCGTGATCGCCGACGCCTCCAAGGCCCTCGTCGTCGCGGGCGTCATGGGCGGGGAGAATTCGGGCGTGGACGAGTCGACGACCGCAATCGTCCTCGAGTGCGCGATCTTCCGGGCTGCGTCGATCCGGTGGACGTCGCGGTCGCTCGGGCTGTCGTCGGACTCGTCCTACCGGTACGAGCGCGGCGTGGACCCGCACACGGCTCTTGAGGCGGCATGGCGCGCCATCGACCTCATCGTCGAGACTTCGGGCGGCACGCCCGCCGGCCCGGTCTGCGTGGTCGGGGGCGACGTTCCCTGGAGGAGGGAGGTCGCCGTGTCGTCCGGCTTCGTGCGCGAACGGCTGGGCTTTGACATCCCGGTGCCCGAGATGAGGGCGGCTCTCGAGTCGCTCGAGCTCAAGGTGACGCGCGAGGCCCAGGCGGCGGACGAGGGCGCCGAGTGGACCGTGTCCATCCCGAGCTGGCGCGACGACATCGACCGCCCGATCGACCTGGTGGAGGAGATCTTGCGCCTCCACGGCACCGAGCGCATCCCGCCCGCGCCGGTCGTGTCCGCCGGCCTCGTGGCGGAGGACGACCCCGTCGTCGCCTTCAACCGGAGGGTCACCTCGTACCTGGTGGGGCATGATTTCCACGAGTGTGTGAACTTGACCCTCAGGCCGGCGCCGGAGATCGCGACGTGGGTCTCCGAGACCGCAGCCGCGGAGCTCGCCCTCTCGAACCCGTTCGTCGAGGACCAGTCCCACCTGAGGCCGACCCTGATCATGGGCCTCCTGGACACGCTGCTGCTCAACCAGTCCCGCGGGGTGCCGGCCCAGCGGCTGTGCGAGACCGGCCGGATCTTCGTGGAGGACAACGGGCAGATCTACGAGTGCGCCGCCGCGGCGTTCCTCTTCGCCGAGGACGGCGGGCGCCACTGGAGGCGCAGGGAGCCCGCGGATTTCTACTCGGTCAAGCACCACCTCGGCGCGGTCGCCGCCGCCGCCGGGGTCGACCTCGGGGCCGAGCGGGTCGAGCCGGTTGCCGGGCCCGGGTTCGGCTGGCAGGAAGGCCACTCCGTCTCGGCCGGCTCTATCGGGAGGGGTTGGATCGCGCGCTTCGGGCTCGTGAACCTCGCGATGCTGCGGGCCCGCGGAATCGAGGGGGCGGTCCTGGCGGGCATCTTCGCGGTGCTCCCCGAGAAGCTCGCGGCCTCGGCGCCGAGGCTGCGGTACCGCGAGTTCAGCCTCTTCCCGGCGGCGCTCCGCGACATCGCCCTCGTCGTCGACGCGTCCGCCCGGGCGGGGGACGTGCGCGCGACGGTCGCGCAGTTCGCGGCGGCTGCGGCGGGATCCTCGTTCTCGGTCGAGAGCGTGGAGGTCTTCGACGTCTACGAGGGCAAGGGGCTGCCCGAGGGCAAGAAGAGCCTCGCGTTCTCGCTCGTGTTCCGCTCGCCCTCGCGGACGCTGACCGACGACGAGGTGAACGACGTGGTCCTCAAGATCCAGGGTGAAATCGCGGGGAAGACCCCCTTCCAGCTCAGGAAGTAGCGCCATGCCCAAACCCGACGACCTCAGGCTCGACCACGTGGCCAACCTCGCCCGCCTCGCCCTAACGGCCGAGGAGAAGGAGCGCTTCGCCGCCCAGCTGGGCGACGTGCTGGCCTACGTGCAGCAGCTCAACGAGGTCGACGTTTCCGGGATTGAGCCGACGGCGCACGCGTTCCCCGTGGTGAACGTCTGGGCCGAGGACGTCCCCGAGCCCGGGCTTTCCGTGGAGGACGCGCTGGGCAACGCCCCGGAGAAGCGGGACAACATGTTCGTGGTCCCCAAGGTGGTCGAATAGGCGACCGTCCCCCGAAGCCGTGTCCGAGGAACTCTGCTACTCGACGATCTCCGAGCTCTCGGGGCGCCTCGGCCGGGGCGAGCTGTCCGCGGTCGAGCTCATGCGGGCCGTGATCGCCCGCACGAAGGAGGTCGACGGGCGGGTAGGGGCGTTCAACTCGTTCGACGAGGGGGACGCGCTCGCCCAGGCGCTCGCCTCCGACGGGCGCCGCGCGAAGGCGAGGGCGGCCGGGGCCGACGGGCGGGGCCGCCACCTGGAGGGGATCCCGGTCGGGATAAAGGATGTGATCTCCGTCGCGGGCCAGCCGCTGACGGCCTCGAGCCGGATGCTTGAGAACTTCGTCTCGCCCTATGACGCGACGGTGATCCGCAAGCTGAAGGAGGCGGGGGCGACCTGCTGGGGGCGCCTGAACCTCGACGAATTCGCGATGGGCTCCTCCACGGAGAACTCGGCCTTCCGCGCGACCTCCAACCCATGGGACCTGGAGCGCGTCCCCGGCGGCTCTTCGGGCGGAAGCGCCGCCGCCGTGGCGGCGGGAGAGGCGGTCGCCGCGCTCGGCTCCGACACCGGGGGATCGATCCGGCAGCCGGCGGCCCTCTGCAATGTCGTCGGGCTGAAGCCGACCTACGGCCGGGTGTCGCGCTATGGGCTGATCGCGTTCGCCTCGTCGCTCGACCAGATCGGGGCGTTCGCGCGCTCCGTGGAGGACGCCGCCCTGGTCCTGGGCGCGATCGCAGGCCACGACTGCAGGGACTCCACGTCGGTCAGGAAGGACGTGCCCGATTACGTCGGCGGGATGGCCGCCCTCGCGCAGTCCGGCCGCAGGTGGAGGCTGGGGATCCCGAAGGAGTACTTCGGCGGGGGCCTCGACCCCGAGGTGGGCGCGGCCGTGCAGGCGGCGATCGACGAGTACCGGGGCCTCGGCTGCGAGGTCCGGGAGGTCTCGCTCCCGCACACGAAGTACGCGATAGGAACCTACTACATCATCGCGACCGCGGAGTGCTCGTCCAACCTGGCCCGCTACGACGGCGTGCGGTACGGGAGCCGCTCAAAGGACGCGACCGACGCCCTCGACATCTATTTCAAGTCGCGCGCGGAGGGATTCGGCCCCGAGGTCAAGCGGCGGATCATCCTCGGGACCTACGTCCTCTCGAGCGGCTACTACGACGCGTACTACCTGCGCGCCCAGAAGGTGCGCACGCTCATCCGCAGGGACTTCCTCGAGGCGTTTACGCAGGTGGACGCGATCCTCACGCCCACATCCCCGACCCCCGCGTTCAGGAAGGGCGAAAAGTCGGCCGACCCGCTGGCGATGTACCTGAGCGACATCTACACGATCGGTGTCAACCTGGCCGGGCTGCCCGGGATCAGCATCCCGTGCGGCTTCACCCGCGGCGGGCTCCCGATCGGCCTCCAGGCGATCGGCCAGCCCTTCAAGGAGACGGAGCTCCTCGCGATAGCGGGCGCCTACGAGGGGCGCACCGACTGGCGCACGCGGCGCCCCCGCCTATGACCTACGAAGCTGTCATCGGCTTGGAGGTGCACGTCCAGGTGAAGACCCGCTCCAAGATGTTCAGCCGGGTCGCGGCCGGCTACGGCCATCCGGAAAACACGCTGACCGATCCCGTGGTGCTGGCCCTGCCGGGGACGCTTCCGGTGATGAACAAGGAGGCCCTCGACAAGGTCATCAAGGCGGGGCTGCTCCTCGGGTGCGAGATCGCGCCCGAATGCAAATGGGACCGGAAGAACTATTTCTATCCCGACTCGCCGAAGAACTACCAGATCTCCCAGTACGACCAGCCCCTGTGCAGGGGCGGCTTCGTCGAGATCGAGCTGCCCGGCCCCGCGCGCAACGTAATGGGGGAGCACAAGAGGATATCGCTCACGCGCATCCACCTGGAGGAGGACGTGGGCAAGCTGAACCACGCCGAGGCCGTGTCGCTCGTCGACTTCAACCGGGCGGGCACGCCGCTCATGGAGATCGTGTCGGAGCCCGTGATCCGAAGCGCGGACGAGGCGTTCGCCTACCTGACCGCGCTCAAGACGATCATGGTCTACGGAGGGATCTCGGACTGCGACATGGAGAAGGGCCAGCTGCGCTGCGACGCGAACATCTCGATACGGCCGGCGGGCGCCACCGCGCTCGGCACCAAGGTCGAGCTGAAGAACCTGAACTCCTTCTCCTTTGTCCGCGACGGGATCGCCCTCGAGGTCAGCAGGCAGGTTGCGGTCGTCCAGGCCGGAGGGACGGTGGTGCAGGAGACCCGCGACTACGACGGCCAGACGGGGGAGTCGAAATCGCTCAGGACGAAGGAAATGGCGCACGATTACCGCTATTTCCCCGATCCGGACCTTATGCCCGTCCAGGTGGGCGAGGAATGGAAGTCCGCGGTTCGCGCGGGCTGCCCCGAGCTTCCGTTCGACAAGCAGCGCAGGTTCCAGAAGGAGTACGGCGTTCCCTACACCATAACCTCCGTCCTCGTGCCCGACCGGGAGCTGAGCGACTTCTTCGAGGAGGCTGCGCGCCTCTGCGGGAGGCCGCAGGCGGCCGGCAACTGGATCGCCAACGACCTCCTGCGCGAGCTCGGGGCGGCGACGCTTGGGCTCGCGCAGTCGAAGGTGAGGCCCGCCCACGTGGCGGGGCTCGTCCGGCTGGTGGAAGAGGGCGCCATCCTGAGCAACGCGGCCAAGGAGGTGTTCGTCGACATGTTCCGGACCGGCGACCCGCCCGGCGCCGTGGTCGCGCGAATAGGGCTCGGGGCGCAGACCGACCTCGGCGAGCTCGAACGCTGGTGCCGCGAGGCCGTGGCGGCGAACCCGAAGTCCGCGGCCGACTTCAAGGCGGGCAAGGAGAGCGCGATAAACGCCTTCAAGGGCCCGGTGATGCGCGCCGCCAAGGGAAGGGCCGACCCCAAGCGGGTCGACGAGACGCTCCGCAGGCTGCTCGCCCAGTGAGGCCGGCCGGCCCCAATCCGCGCAGCGGGCTTGCGCGCTTGGCAGGTTCGGGTATGGTGGCGCCATGACGCGACGCGAAGCGATCAAGCTGTTTGGCGGGGGGGCGGCCATGGTTGGGCTGGGCGCAGTGACGAGGGCGCTCGCCGCGGACGCGGTTGCGCCCGCCGGCGCCGGCAGGATCCCGCAGCCCTTTGTCCTGCCGCCGCTCGCGTACGCCTTCGACGCACTCGAGCCGCGCATCGACGCGCTCACGATGGAGATCCATTACTCGAAGCACCACCAGGCCTACATCAAGAACGCGAACAAGGCCCTGGAGGGCCACCCTGCGCTCGCCGCGCTGACGGCCGAGGAGATCCTTGCGAACCTGCCCTCCATCGAGGAGCCGCTGCGCACCGCGCTGCGCAACAACGTCGGCGGGCACGTGAATCACACATTCTGGTGGTCGATCCTCTCGCCCAAGGGGGGCGGGGCCCCGACGGGCGGCCTGGCCGAGGCGATCGCTCGGGATTTCGGCTCCTTTGACGCGTTCAAGGCGCGCGTTGCCGACTCTGCGATGAAGAGGTTTGGCAGCGGCTGGGCGTGGCTGAGCCAGAAGGGCGGCAAGCTAAGCGTGCACTCCACGGCGAACCAGGATTCGCCGATCAGCGACGGCGCGGTCCCCATCGTCGGGATCGACGTGTGGGAGCACGCCTACTACCTCAAGCACCAGAATCGCCGAGCCGACTACGTCGAGGCCTTCTGGACCGTGGTCGATTGGGAGCAGGCGGCTACGAACTACGCCGCGTCGCAGGCTTAGGCCCGGCGGCCCTCAGCTCGCGGTCGCGGCCGGGACGACGACGTCCGACTGGGTCCGGTTGACGGGCGCCTTGCCGAAAAACTCGACGATGTGCCCGACGTCGGAGAAACCCTGTGAGCGAAGCGTGTCCTCAACCAGCTGGACTGCCCGGCGCAGCTCGGTCGCGGAGGTCGCGTCGAGCTCCTGGACGCTGTTCGTCTGCTTGCACACCACGTGGTACCGGTTCGGATCGCCCAGGTTGATCTCGTAAAGGCTGGTCCCGTTGATCAGGAAAGCGCGCCGGACTAGCCCGATCGACTCGAAGGCGGCCATGCAGCGGTAGACGGTCACGATGTCGCAGGAATTCGCCCCAAGGTCTCCGTGGAGTGCGTCAATGCTGCTGGGGCGCGCCGCCCTGATCAGCGCCGCGAGTATCGAAACGCGGGGCTGCGTGATCCTCAGGCCCGCCTCCTTCAATTTGTAACAGGCGAGCTCGACCGGGGTCCGCTCCTTCTCTCCATCGACCCCGGTGAGAGGGTGATTGGTTTGGGTTGAGGCGATCATTGTGTGCAGCGAGAAATAAGGACAAATTCGATCGTTTGCGAGCCCAGAAGCGATTCTTTTGCAACTCGCCAATATTGATGCAGATAGGCTGCAATTAAAGGGCGATGTTGCGCGCCTGCCGAGCAGCTGCCAACTTTTCGCGCACAAAGATGCAAGATGCGGATTTTCCACGAATTGTCGCAATGATTTGCAAGGAAGACGCGCGTTTCGACCGCAAGGCGTACGATTTTGTGAGGCTCGGGTTGGATCACACTGTAAAAGAAATACGAAAAAAGGACGCGAGCCGCACCGGAAAGTCCAGGCACGTCTCCGGCACGGAACTCCTCGACGGATTGCGCGTGTACGCCTTGGAGCAATTTGGCCCCATGACAAAGACCGTCCTGAATTCCTGGGGGGTCCGCCAGTGCCAGGATTTTGGGGATATCGTATTTAACCTTATAGAATATAACGCCTTCAGCAAAACCGAAAGCGACCGACGGGAGGACTTTGCAAACCTGTACGATTTCGACGACGTGTTTGTGAAGCCGTTCTTGCCGGCGCAGCGCCCCCGGGGTGCCTCCGCAGCCGAGGCGCTCGGTTCCACCTGACGGCAGCATGGAGATGCCCATTTCCAAGACTCCGCAGGCGGACCGCGTCCTGCTGAACGCATTGTGGCGCGAGCCTGTGGATCGCACGGTCCTGCCGAACGGGCTGACGCTGCTCGTGAAGCCCGACCGATCCGCCCACCTCGTGTCGGTCCAGGTGTGGGTGAGGACCGGAAGCATCCACGAGGCGGCGAACCTGGGCGCGGGGTTGTCGCATTTCCTGGAGCACATGCTGTTCAAAGGCACGTCCCGGCGGACGGGCAGGGAGATATCGGAGACGGTGCAGGCGAACGGCGGGTACATCAACGCCTACACGACGTTTGACCGGACGGTCTATTACATCGACCTGCCGAGCGAGCGTGTCGAGGTGGCGGTCGACGTGCTTGCCGATGCCGTGCTGCATTCGACGCTGCCCGACGCCGAGGTCCTGCGCGAGAAGGACGTGATCCTGCGGGAGATCGCGATGACCCGGGACGATCCCGACAACCGGCTTTGGGAGGCGGTGTTCTCCACCGCATTCAGGGAGCACCCGTACCGGCAGCCGGTGATCGGGCACAAGGACGTCTTTGCGGCGGCCGACCGGGAGGCCCTCGTGTCGTATTACCGCGAGCGCTACGTGCCGAACAACATGGTCGTCGTGATCGCGGGCGACGTGGGAACGACGCAGGCGCGCGCGGCGGTGGAGCGCCATTTCGGCGGGGCGCCGAGGTCCAGGCTCGCCCCGGTTCTCGTGCCCGCCGAACCCCTCCAGCTCGGGCCCCGGCGCGTCCGCTTCTTCGAGAAGGTGGAGATCACGCGGGTGGCTCTTGCGTGGCCGATTCCCGGCCTGACCGACCCGGCCGCGCCGGTGCTCGACATCCTGGCATTGGTGCTCGGGGGGGGCGACAGCTCGGTGCTCTGGCAGGAGATCCGGGAGAAAAGGAGGCTTGTCCACATGATCGAGGCGTCGAGCTGGAACCCGGGTTCCAGCGGCCTCTTCTGCGTCGTGTTCACGTGCGAGGAGGGAAAGCGGCGGGACGCCGAGGATGCGATCGTGCGCGTCCTCGAGTCCCTGGCCATGCCCGGGGGATTCACCGCACGGCAGGTGCGCAAGGCCTTCCGGCAGTCGGTCGTCTCGGAGATCAATACGTGCAAGACGATGAGCGGCCAGGCCTCCCGCATCGGAATGGCCGAGGTTGTCGTCGGCGACCTGGAGTTCAGCCGCTCCTATTTTGAGCGCCTTGGGAAGGTGGACCCGGCCGACCTTGGAGCGGCGCTGCGGGCCCATATCGTGCCTGACCGCCTGGTCTCGGTCTCGCTCGAACCCGAGTCGGCGGGGGCACCGGCTGCCAACGGCGGGGCGGCGGCATCCCTCGGCGGGCGGCCCGATTTTCAAGAGATCCGCTTGGAGAACGGCGCCCGCATCGTGTTTCAGCCGGACCGGCGGCTTCCGAACCTGCACATGCGCCTGCTGACCCACGGCGGCCCGTTCAGCGAGACGCCGGGAAGGCGGGGAAGCTCCGCGCTCCTCGCGACGCTCCTGACCAAGGACACCGGCCGGCGCAGCGCCGCGGAGGTGTCCGAGCGTATCGAGGAGGTCGGCGGATCGTTCAGCGCGTCGTCCGGAGACAACACGCTCGGTTTGTCGGCGGAGGTGCTGCCGCCCGACGCGGAGCGCGCGCTGGAGCTGATTGCCGACGCGGCGCTGACGCCCGCCTTCAGGAGCGGAACCCTCGGAATCGAGCGCGACGCGCAACTCGCGTCCATTCGGGAGGAGAACGATGACGTGGTCGCCTTTGCGAGGAAGCTGCTCCGCAGGAAGTTCTTCGGCGCGCACCCGTTCGCGCTCAGCTCGCAGGGCGACGAGGCGGGCGTTTCCTCGACCGAACCCGGTGACCTCCGCGCATTGTGGAAGCGCCTGCTTGTGGGGCCGGGCGCCGTACTCTCGGTCGGCGGCGACTTCAACCCCGACAAGCTGATTCCCAGACTGGAGGAGTTCCTGCGCCGGATTCCTCGCGGGAAACCGATAGGGACCGGCCCGGAGTTCGAGGGTCCCGCTGAGCCGGGCGAATTCGTCGAAAGGCAGCCGCGCGAGCAGGCGGTCGTCCTTCAGGCCTTTCCCGGCGCGCTGCTCGACTCCGCGGACTTCTACGCGGGGGAGGTCGCGGACGAGCTCTTCAGCGGGATGGCCTCGATGTTGTTCGAGCGCGTGAGGGAGCTGAAGGGGCTGGCCTATTTCATCCGCTCGGGGCGGGTGATGGGCACGCGCACAGCGATGTTCTATTTCATCGCCGGGACCCAGCCGGGCAGGGAGCAGGATGTCCTGCAGGAAATCGGCGCGGAGATTGAGCGGGTGCGCTCGGGGCAGGTCGCTATCGAGGAACTCAGGCGATGCCAGGTGCGCCTGAAGGCGGGCCGGCAAAAGGCACTCCAGACGAATTCGGCCAGGACCATGCAGGCGGGGCTCGACGTGCTTCAGGGCCGGCCGGTGAACCACTGGAAGCAGTACGACGCGTTGATCGACGCGGTGTCCCTCGAAGATCTCACCGGATTCGCCAGGCGCCGCCTCCAGCAGGCGAGGCGGACCCAGCTCGTCGTGCGCCCCTAGGGCCCGGGAGGGTCCTACTTCCTTTCGGCGGCGCCGCCGCTCCACTTGAGCTTGGAGCGCGTGACGGCGAAGTGGGAGTATCCCTTCCGCTGGGCAAGCGGAAGCCGGACTCGGGCGATCGAGATGTCGACCCATTCGCCGGTCGCGGCCCTCAATTCGCCGTGGCCGTCGATCCCGACGAGCAGCCGCGCGCCATTCGAGCGGTTGATAACGCGAAGCTTGACGGTGTCGCGGAATATGATCGAACGGTTCGTCAGCGTGTGCGGGCAGATCGGAGTCATCGCGATCACGTTGGCCTCGGGGTGGATGATCGGGCCGCCCGCGGACAGGTTGTACGCGGTCGACCCCGTCGCCGTCGCAAAGATGAGCCCGTCGGAGAAGTAGTCCGTGACCAGCTCCCCGTCGGCGAACACCTCGAGATGGACGAGCCTTGAAGTGACCCTGTCCTTGATGAGCACGTCGTTCAGGGCGAGATTCGGGCGTCCGCCGGCAACGCGGCACTCGAGCATCGCCCTGTAGTCCACCCGGAATGAGCCCGCCAGGAGGCCGTCAAACTCCGACCGCGCCTCCTCGGGCGAAAAGGGGGTCAGAAACCCGAGGCTGCCGCAGTTCACACCGATGAGGGGCACCTTCTCGAGCGCCGCCTCGCGGACGACGCCGAGAAGCGTGCCGTCGCCGCCGATCACGCAGCATGCGTCGCACCCGTGCAGGAAGCCGCGGGGCAGTAGAAACCGGGTCGTCTGCTTGAGCCGGACGCCCTTTGCGCGCGCCGCGGCGACCAGCTCCCGCCCAAGCCCGACCGCGCCGGACTTCCCGGAGTTGATGACGAATGCGATTGAGCGGATAGGCTTCATGGGTTCAGCCGGCTTGGCCCTGCGGTTCCTGTTTGATGGCCGAGCTTCGCCGGAGGCACAACAGGAATTCCCGGTTCCCGTCGGCGCCCTCGATCGGGGAGTCCATCGAGCCCCCGAGCTGCGCGCCGGGCAGGCTGGCGAGCGCAAAGTCCCGGACGGTGGCAAGCGCGGCCTCGCGCACGGATGCGTCCCGGATCACGCCCCGGCCCTTGTCGGCCTCCGCCTTGCCCGCCTCGAACTGCGGCTTGACCAGGGCGACGAGGACGCCGCCGGTCCGGAGAAACGGCCAGACCGCGGGCAGGACAGCCTTGAGCGAGATGAACGAGAGGTCCATCACGACCGCGTCGAATTGCGTCCGGGGCAGGTCGGATGGCGCAAGGCGGCGCGCATTGAGCTTCTCCAGGTTCACGACGCGCGGGTCCGCCCTGAGCCTCGCGTGGAGCTGCGCCCTGCCGACATCCACGCAGACGACCGAGGCAGCGCCCGACTGGAGCGCGCAGTCCGTGAAGCCCCCGGTCGAGGCGCCGACGTCCAGGACATGCGCGCCCCTGAGGTCGATCGCATACCTTTCGAGGGCGGCCGTGAGCTTTTCGCCGCCCCGGCTCACAAAGCGCGGAGGCTTGAGGAGCGAGAGATCGCAGTCCTCGGCGAATTCCCGGCCGGGCTTGTCCAGGCGCTCGGTTCCCCGGAACACGCGGCCCGACATGATGAGCGCCTTCGCCTGGGACCTTGACTCGGCGAGCCCGCGCGCGACGAGAATCTCGTCGAGGCGCCGCTTCATTTCAGGGTCGCCGCGAACGAGCCGAAGTCCGCGTACACGGGGACCCTGCCCGCGGCGACCTCCTGGAGGGATTCCGGGGGCACCCTGCCGGTGCGCACGGCCGCGGCGCGGATGCCTGCCGCCAGGGCCGCGCCCACGTCGGCCGCCGAGTCGCCGACCATCCAGCATTCGGCGGGATCGAGCTGGTGCTCGGCGATTGTCTCCAGGATGAACAGGGGCGACGGCTTCCTGTATGGCGATGGATGGCCCGGGGGCTCAGGCGCGACGCAAACGCCGTCAAACACGGGCGCCGGCAGCCCGAGCATCTCTTCCATGCGCGCGTTCACCCTGTACGTGTCGTCGATCGAGTGGAGGCCGCGGCCGATCCCCGACTGGTTGGTGAACAGGAAGACCTTGAATCCGAGCGTGCGGGCCCGGCGCAGCCCCTCGGCGGCCCCGGGAATCAGCTCCACGCCCGCGGGATCGGCGAGATAGACCCTGTCCACGATCAATGTTCCGTCGCGATCGAGGAAAAGGGCCCGGTTCACGGCGCGTGCGAAAGGTGGCCAAGCAGCTCGCCCGGGGAGACCGTGGCCGTCCCCAGCTTGGCGACGACGACACCCGCGGCCGCGTTGGCAAAATGAGCGGCCTCCTCAAGGCCGGCCCCGGAGTTGAGCGCTAGGACCAGGGCCGCGAGCGCGGTGTCGCCCGCGCCGGAGACGTCGAAGATTTCCCGGGCGGCCGTCGGGATCGCCTTGATCACACGGCCCGACGAGCTCAGCAGCATTCCCTCCTCGCCCAGGGTGACGACGACGTATCTCGAGGAGAACCTCTCGTGCAGGAGTGCGCACACGGCCGCGGCCGGGAACGGGGAGCCGGGCTCCGGCTCCAGGCCGGCGAGCTGCAGCGCCTCCTTCTTGTTCGGCGTGATCAGGTCGAGCCCGGCGAAGGCCAGCCGGTTCTTGGGCTTGGGGTCCAGCGCGATGAACTTTCTCGCGTCGCGGGCGAGCCGGGCGACGCGGGAGACGAACCCGTCCGTGAGGAGCCCCTTGGCATAGTCCGACAGGACGACCGCGTCGCTCGATTTGATCGCCCTCGCAAGGAGCCTTCCGGCGAGCGCCGGATCGACGGCGTATGAGGAGGGTGGCGACTCGCGGTCGAGCCGGCAGAGCTGCTGGTGCTGCACGAGCACGCGGGTCTTGACGATCGTCCTTCCTTTCCCGGGCGGGGAGATTGCGTCGACGCCCCTTTCCCGGAGGATCGCGCGCAGGTGAACGCCGTGTGGGTCGGCGCCTATGAAACCGAACACCGTGCAGCGGGCGCCGAGCGCCGCAATGTTGAGCGCGACGTTTGCCGCGCCGCCGCCCGTCCACGTGTCGCGCGCGATGTCGATGACGGGCACGGGCGCCTCCGGAGAAATCCGGGTGGCGTCTCCCCAGATGTAGTGGTCGAGCATCACGTCGCCGATGACCAGGATCCGGAGACCGGTGATCCTCTTGAGGAGCGCCTTCGCCTTGCTGGCTGGGATCGACATGGCTGGGGTGGCTCTGCGGCGGGCGGGCGCTACCGAAGCTCCCATTCGTAGGGGTACCTGGACAGCATGCGCGGGGCGCCTGCCGTCACCTGGACGACGTCCTCGATCCGGCACGCGCCGACTCCGGGATAGTAGAGGCCGGGTTCCACCGTGACCACGGAGCCCTTCTTGAGGGCGTAGTCAAACGTCGCGTTCATCCGCGGCGGCTCATGGATTTCAAGCCCGAGCCCGTGTCCTGTGCCGTGGAAAAACCCGACCGACCCTCGCGGGGTGCGCCGGGTCTTGAACCCCCGGGCGAGGAAGGTCTCGCACACGCTGCGGTGAACCTCGGTCCCGTTGACGCCCGCCCGGATGATCGCAAGCGCCCTGAGCTGGGCCTCCCGGACCGCCCCGACTATCGCCCTCTGGGCGTCGCTCGCCTTTCCCCGCAGGAACGTGCGGGTCATGTCGCCGTGGAATCCGGTGGCGGTGACCCGCGGAAAGACATCGACGATGATGAGCTGGTTGGCGCGAAGGGGGCCCGAGCCCGCGTTGTGCGGGTCGCAGGCTTGGTCCCCGCCCGCGACGATGGTCGAATCCGAGACGGACCCTTCCTCGATGCAGGCGGTCTCGACCGCGACCTTGACGCGCTCGCTCGTGAGGACGCTCCCCTTATGGAGCAGCCGTCCGGCGCGGACGCGGCACGCCCGCAGGAGCCTCTCCGCGGCGGCGATGCCGGTGGCGCTGCAGCGGTTTCCCTCCCGGATCGCGGCGGCCTCGGAGGGCGACTTGATCTCCCTCTCCGGGAAGAGGGCGCCTGCCGATATCCGGATGCGCAGGCCGAGGCCGCAAAGCTCCCTGTAAAGGCCCGCCGGAAAGTCATCCGGCACGGTGAACGGACCGGCCTTGAGCTCCCTCGCAAGGAGCGCGACCACCAGGGCGGGTCCCGGGCTGCGCCGGGGCCATGCGCGGCGCGCCTTCTCGAGCCAGGCCTCGAGCGGAAGCACGGTGCCGAAATCCGAGTGCCGCTTTACCCGCCCGAATTCGAGGGCGCTCACGACCGCATACTTCCTTCCCCTGGCGCTAAGCGCGATGAAGGGATCGTGCATGGCGACGCCCCCGAAGTGGAGGGCATCGGCGCTCCTGGCGGTGTCGGAGTACAGGAGGATGTTGCGGTTCTTCTTTGGGTTCATGTGACAGACGGGGATTGTCTAAAGGCGCGCTTGAATTAACCTGCGAATACGTGCAAAATGCAAATCTGGTTTCGCTGAGGGCCTGGGCCGCGGCTGCGGCCTTCCTGGGGCTTGCCGTCTCGGGCTGCGGCTCCGGGAAGGATTCGGATGCGGGTTCCCCCCAGAAGACCGTATGGGACCACTTCACGGTCGATGTGGGGGGCCACTCCGCGGAGCTCCAGGTCGCCGTGCTGCCGGAGGAGCAGGATCGCGGGCTGATGCAGCGGAGCGACCTCGGCAGGAACGAGGGGATGATCTTCGTCTATCCCAGGCCTCGGAGGCTCAGCTACTGGATGCACAACACGCCCGAGGCCCTCGACCTGGGCTACCTGACGGCGGACGGCGTGATCGCCGAGATCTATCCGCTGCTTCCGTTCGACGAGCGCCCCGTCCAGTCGTACAGCGACCAGCTGAAGTATGCGCTCGAGATGCCGCAGGGCTGGTTCGCCGCAAACGGCGTCCACCCGGGCACGCGCGTTGACCTCAAGGCCGTGGCTGCCGCCATGAAGGCGCGCGGCTTCGACCTTGCGAAGTTCAAGCTCGAGTAGCGGCCCTTTAGCCCCCCGGAATCTCGTTGTCGGTGCGCAGGACGACGACCGGCGTCTTTGTCTTCACCCAGAGCTCGGCGTCCCTGAAGAACCTCCCCGGGACGCTCTCAAGGGCCTCGCCCACGGTCTTCGCCGGGTAGAGCCTGCCCTTCTTCGAGGCATTGTAGTCGTAGGCTCCCTTGGCTATCCGCTCCCGGGAGCTCGCGGGGCTGTCGCTCTCGGGAATCTGCAGGACCCATCCCGTGAAATCGCCCTCCGGCAGGCGACCGTCGGGATCGCTGACGAGGATTGCGTACTGCTTCTTGACCGGTGGAGGCTGCTCGCCCTCTCCCGGATCGGGCTGCACGGCGATGTTCATCTCCTCGACCACCCGGCGCAGGACCGCGGGATCGATATGGTGCTTCTTGAGTATTTCGGCAACTTTGTTGACGTCGATTTTGGGCATGGGGGGGATGGGATCCTGGGCGGCGTGGCGCCGGCCTACCTGTGCTCGCGCAGGTTCTTGATCTCGGTGAATTGCTTGGGGGATATGAGCCGCCGGGGAACGCGCCGCTCGGCCTCGGAGACGAGCCGGTTCCAGTCGTCCTCGCTTGGGTCGTGGGCCACCCAGGAGGCGAAATGCCCCTGCTTGCGAAACCAGGACAGGATGCCGCCGTGGATGACGGCCCTGACCTGGAATTTCCCGAGCATCGGATCCGTGACCCACCACCCGAATTGCGTGCTCATGACGTAGCGAACTCGGCCACCGTGGCGCCGGGGTGGAACTCGCCCCGCCTGGACTCGATGCGTCGGATCCGGATCCTGCCGCCGGAGATCTCGGCCGCCATGGCGCCGAAGGGCCTGCAGAACGAGCCGGTGTTGATCACGACGATGCCGGAGGCGGTCTGCCACACGCCGGACCTGTGGGTGTGCCCGATGATGATGAACTTCGCCCTGGGACTGTGCTTGCGGGCAAGCGCGGCCGCCCTGCCGGGCGCCTCGCGCCAGGCCCGCAGGATCGAGAACGCCCGATAGGGCGGCCAGACGGTGTCGCCGGCGAGGCGCAGGGCGTAGCGCAGCGGGTCCGGCTCCGACTGGTGGCGCTGGGGAATCGTCGCGGCCACGGACCGGAAGGCGGCCAGCCGGCCGTCGAGCCGGCTGCCGGCGTCCTCGGGAAGCGCCGCAAGGGCTGCGAGCACCTTCTGGCGGATTGCCGCGGCATCCTTGGCCCAGGGGACGATGGTGTCGAAAAGCACGTCGCCATGCGTGACAAGCACGCGGCCTGCCTCGAACTCCACCGCGTTCTGCCCGGAGAGGTCCGGGTCGTGGTTGCCCGTGAGAAACGTGACGGGCGTCCCGGCGGAGGCGAAGAACCCGAGCACCTCGCGGCGCCTATCCGCCGTGCGCTGGGGGTCCCTGTCGGGGCGGCTGTCGAGCGTGTCCCCGTTGAGGACGAACGAGGTCGCCCCCTCCAGCAGCGGGCGCAGCTGGGCGAGCGATCGCACGCGGCTCGATCGGTCCGCGTAGTGCACGTCCGACACAATGCGGATGAGATTCGCTCCCACTCAGTTGTTTCCGGCCGGCCGCGCGCCGGGGAATCCCCCGGGCATCGCGCCTCCCATCATCGACCCTATGTCGAGCTTGCGCCAGCCTTCGGGCGCCGCGAACTCGGAATCGGGGAGCCTCACCTTCTCGACAGACGTCACGTCGAGCCGGAACGTGCCCTTCCCGTTCGCGGTCGCGACGACTCGCATGGGGAAATAGCCCTTCCCCTTGAGCGCCGACTCCCATGGCTGGGCGGCCTGGGGCCTGCGCCCGGGGCCGCCTGACCCGGGGGAAAGCCCCATGAACGTGCCGAGCTGGTCGGTGACCCACACCTCGGCGGTGCCGTCAGCCGTCGAGGTCACGATCTTCGTGCATTCGTAGCCGAGGATGGTGTCCTTCTCCGTCGTCACCTGCACGTCCGCGCCAAGCTTCTTGGCCGCGGGGTTGCCCGCCGGGTTCGCCGGGGGCTGCGGGAAGGGCTGGACCATGTACATCCTCTGCTGGGGCATCAGGATCAGCATCTGCTGGTTCTTGAAATCCATGATCATGCTTGCCTGGCCCCTGGCCGTCGCGACCTCCATCCTCATGTAGCCCTCCTTCATGAGGTAGTCGATCGACTGCGGGCCGTCCTTCGAGGCTGCGGGGGACGTGACCTTCATGGACACCTTCCCTTCAAAGGATTCGGCGGGGAGCGCGCGGGGCAGCAGGAGCGCGCACATTGCGGCAAGCGCTGGGATTAATTTCATGGAGGCGCGATTATCGGATTGCCGCGGGCCGGTGCAATGAAAGAAGCCCAAGGGTGTGAATTACCGGCACGCATTCCACGCGGCCAACTATGCGGACGTGCTCAAGCACGCGCTCCTGGTGCGCCTTGTGCGGGCGATCCAGGGGAAGGAGAAGGGATTCGTGTTCGTCGACACCCACGCCGGCCGGGGCCGCTACGACCTTTCGCGCGCCGCGCAGGGCGATTCGAGGGCCAGGCAGCCCGAGTGGCCGGGCGGGATAGCCAGGCTGTGGGACCGGGCCGATGCGCCCGCCGGGGTCCAGGACTACCTGGGAATCGTCCGCGGATACGACCGGAGCCAGGGTAACCTCACCGCCGGGCCCCGCTTCTACCCGGGATCGCCCCGGATCGTTCGCCTGATCGCCCGGCCGCAGGACCGGCTCGAATTGTGGGAGAAGCACCCCGCGGAATGCGCCGCGCTCCGGAATGAGTTCTCCGGAGAGCGCCGCGTCTCCGTGCACGAGGCGGACGGTTATGGGGCCATCAAGGCCTGCCTGCCTCCCGCTGAGAGGCGGGCTCTGGTGCTGATCGACCCCCCGTACGAGGCGCAGGAGGAGTGGTCCGCGGTCTCCGCCGCGCTGGGCGAGGGGATCGGGCGGTTTCCCGGCGGAACGTATGCGGTCTGGTATCCCCTGACCGGGAGGGCGCGGACGGACGGCCTTCTCGGGTGGCTCGAGGGCGCCGACGTGCCCTCGTTCGCCGCCGAGCTGGTGGTCGATCCGGACGCGCCGAGGATGACCGGGTGCGGCGTCGCCGTGGTCAACCCCCCGTGGCGATTCGACGAAGAGGCCCGCCTGATCCTGGCCTACTTGCAGGTCGCGCTCTCCTGCGGCCACGGGGCCCAGGGCTCGGTCCGCTGGATCGTGCCCAAGTAGGGCAACTCCAGACGGGCCGGCTGGACTTCGAGGGGAGGGGGCCTGAAGACGGGGCGGTTCCAAATGGCATCCTGACGCGGGGTGGCGCGAATCGCCGCCGTGCGGCTGTGCAGTGGTCGCGCTTCGGATGTATGCGGCTGCTGGGTCATGGTGCATCAGTAGACTCCTTTGGCGTGTAAATGTGCCGCTAAATTTAAAAACACACACACGCTCACGGCGTCCCCAGCCGCCCGCGGACGCGACCGCCGCCGGAAAGGAGGGATGGCCCGCGGGGAACCGGGGATCGCGGACTACGCGACGCGGCGCAGGCGGTGCGCCGGCGCGGCGTCCGCCTGGCGCTTGGGAAGCGTCAGGGTGAGGACGCCGTCGTGGAAATCGGCGCGCATCCGGGCGTAGTCGAAGCCCAGGCCGAGCCGCAGGCGCAGGCGGTAGTCGCGCTGCGATCCCTCGAGGTGCAGGGCCTGCCAGTTCACCCGCACAAAACGGATCTTGTGCGCGGTGACGAGAAGGTCAGGCCCGTGCGCCTCTATCTCCACGCCCGAGACATCCACGCCGGGGACGTAGACGACGATGGTGACGGCGTCCGGGAGCTCACGGCAGTCGTAGCTCGGCTGGCGGTACGGGGCTTTGTAGGCCTCGTGCGCGTTGAGCTTGCGGCTGGATGTGCTCCTGGTGTGGGTTCTCGTGTTCATGGTGGGAAATGGCGACCGCGCCCTGGGGGCTCTTGGCCTCCGGGCTTCGGGTTCTATAAACGTCTTCCTGGTTGGGAGGGTTTAGACCTCGAAGCCCACGCCGGCCGTTTTGTTCCACTTGGAAATGGCGACCGGACGCATCACGGCGCAGCCAAATCGGACGGCCTTCGTGAACGAAGCGCCGGCGAGGCTGGGGTGACGATGGAGGGTCTGGGCCATTGGAACGGGCGTACAGAGATCATAATGCAGGCCCCGTGCCAAGCAGTTTTCAAAAGGAAACTTTTTCCTCCCTCTGGGGCGCCGCGCGATTATGACACGGACGGCGGCGCGCCCGCCCCGGTCCCGCCCTTTGCCGCCGCGGATGATGGCAACTTCAAGCGGCGTCGCTTTGTCGGTGCAGAGTCCGGGTTCTTGTGCTATGCCGGGCAGCCGAAAGGAAGAGCATGAAGAACCAACCCATCAAAGAGACGCGCAAGGACCACTTCTTCGACCTCATCAAGGGGTCCGGCCAGCCGCTCCCCGGGCCGCGCCTCTTCGGAAACCCGAAGATGCCGGGCTCCGCCGGGTTTGGCGGCAAGCAGATTCATGCGCGCACGTTTGGGGGCGCCTCCGGGAGACGTGGCGGAAAGTCCCGCTGATCGGGCACCGGGACCCGCCGAGCGGGTTCGTCCGAGCGATTCCCCTGCCCGCGGGTGAAAAAAATATGACCGGGAAGCCGCGCGCAATTGCGCCGGGGGGCAACCCCCGCAAGGGTCCGCGCATGCCCGAGCTATCGGACTCCGCCACGACCCTTGCAGAACTCAAGCAACGGGTGCTCGCGTTCGCGCGCGAGCGCGACTGGGAGCAGTTCCATGCGCCCAAGAACCTGAGCATGGCGCTCGCCGCGGAGGCGGCGGAGCTGATGGAGCATTTCCTGTGGGCAAACCCCGAGGAGTCGCGCGCGGTCGCGCTCGACCCGGAGAAGAGGGCCAGGATCGCCGAGGAGCTCGCCGATGTCGTGATCTACGCCCTGGAGTTCGCCAACTCGACGGGCCTCGACATCGCGGCGAACATAGAGGCCAAGATGGAGGCGAACGCCAGGAAGTACCCGATCGAGAAGGCCCGGGGACGCTCCGCGAAATACACGGAGCTGTAGCGGGCGCCGCGCGGAGGGCCGTCAGGCCCTTCCGCCGAAGCTCACGTAGTCGTCGAGGTCGAGCAGGTCGAAGAAGCCGTGGATGTCGTCGCGGTCGGCCGAGCTCGCCTTGATGGACTCGCCGAACCACTCGTGCCCGGGGGCGCCGCCGGGGCCGTTCGAGGCCATCCACGCGGACCAGGCGGCTATCTCGGCCGGGAGGCGAGCGGTGCGGCCCCTGACCCACGCGAGCATCTCGGAGTCGGACCTGCCGGCCTTGAGCTCGGCTAGAAGCTCCTCGTGGCCGATGCCGGTGAAGCGGAAGAAATGCTGGTCGAGAGGGCAGTTGTAGTTGTACTCGCCGTTCTTCCCGGCGTTGGCCGCCCGGGCCTTGTCGAGCAAGCGGGGGAGGTGGACGAAGCCGCCAAGCTGAACGCGCGGGCTGCGCGGGGGATGCTGGGTGAGATCGGGTGTGGCTAGATTTTGCATAGGGGGGGGTGTTTGCTCCAATATGGCACCTATTGGCGCGGCCGCAACCGCGTCAGCTCGCTGGCCGGAACACCTTCATCACGGCCTCGTTCGTCTCGAGCCTGGGCCCGCCGATCAGGTCGATGCAATAGGGGATCGCGGGGAAGACGGCCTCGAGGTTCTCGCGGATGGCCTTGGGGCGCCCGGGAAGGTTGACGATGAGCGTGCGCCCGCGGATGCCCGCTGTCTGGCGCGAAAGGATGGCCGTGGGAACGAACGCCAGGGAGGCGGACCTCATGGTCTCGCCGAAGCCCGGCAGGAGCTTGTCGCAGACGGCCACCGTCGCCTCCGGGGTCACATCGCGCTGGGCGGGCCCGGTTCCCCCGGTGGTCACGATGAGGCAGCACCCGGCCACGTCGGCCATGCGCCTGAGCTCGGACTCGATGAGCGCGCTCTCGTCCGCGATCACCTTGTAGTCGACGTCGAAGGGCGTGGAGAGCCATTCGAGGAGCAGGACGACGCACGCCTTTCCGGGCGTGTCCTCGTAGACCCCGGAGCTTGCCCTGTCGGAAACGTTGATTACGCCGATGCGGACGGTCATTCTGGAGTTCGTAAACGGGCCGTTTCAACGCTCCGGGGCCGGGTCAGCCTCCCGTCCCCGAGCGGAAGTGGTACGCTCCCGATCCTATTTCGTAGACTGCGGCCCCGCCCTCCGACCGCAGGAACCGGACCCCTTCGGCCTGGGCCGCGGGGCCGCCGGATTCGGTGACGGCCGCGGCGTCGCGCGCCGGCACGTAGACGGTTGCCGTCGCGTTTGCCGGAACGGACACGTCCAGGGAGAACGCGGGGCCGTCGCGCCTCCATTCGCTCGAGATGAGGCCGTAGAGCGACCGGTAGCTGGCCTTCACCGAGGTCAGGTCGCCGACGGGGGTCGGCCGCATCAGGATGTGCCGGAATCCCGGCCTGTCCTCGTCGGGCGCGATTCCCGCCACGTCCTCGTAGAGCCAGGTGATCAGGTCGCCCACCAGCATGACATGGTTCCCCGAATTCATCGCGGGGTCGGCCGTGTCGCCGTTCCACAGTTCCCAGACCGTTGTGGCGCCCCGCGTCGCCATGTAGCCGAGGCCGGGGTAGGTCGTCTGGGTCGCCATGGCGTAGGCCACGTCTCCGTGGCCGTAGCGGGTCAGGATGCGGTTCACCCACTGCCCGCCGACCAGCCCGTGGGATCCGTGCCCCGCGTTGTCCTTCATGATCTTCTCGACCAGGCGCGCCATCACGCGCGGCCCGTCGCCGTCGGGCACCATGCCGAATGCGAGCGGAAGGATGTACGACGTGGCCGAGCCGTTGTCGTACTGGGCGAGGTCCCTCCTGTAGAAGCGCCCGTTGAGGCCCTGCCTGAGGGCGTCGGCCGCCGTCTCGAAGCGCCTCTCGTCGTCGGGGATCCCCAGGACCCGGGCGTAGCGGGCGCCGAGCTGCAGGCAGTGGTACAGGTACGCCGTGGCGAGGAGGGGGCCCGCGGTCTTTCGGGCCGGGTCCTTTGAATGGATGAGCTCCGGGCTCTCGGGGGGCTCGCACCAGTCCGCATAGCTGTCGTGGGTCGAGATGTTGCCCTGGACCTGGCCGAGCTGGTGGGTGAGCCACTTGGCGATGGCGGGATACGAGCGCTCGAGGAGGCCCCTGTCGGCGTCCTGGTCCAGCAGGGCGCCCGGGACGATCGCCATCGCGCTCGGCCAGGTGACGCTGTCATTGTAGAAGGCCCAGTAGGCGGGGCAGACATCGGGAACCGCCCCGTCGTCCCTCTGGGCGTCGGTCATGTCCTGCACCCACTTGGCGTAGAGGGCGTTGTTGCGGAAGAGATAGGCCTCGCCCCGCGACTCGGCCGCGCGGTCGCCCAGCCACCCCTGCCGCTCGTCGCGCTGCGGGCAGTCGGTCGGGATGCTGCGGTAGTTTCCGCGCACCCCCCAGACGACGTTGCCGTAGACGCGGTTGAGAAGGGGATTGGAGCACGAGAAATCGCCCGCCCTCTCGAGGTCGTCGCCGACGACGCGGCCCTCGATCGCGTCCGCCCCCGGGGTACCCGGGTATCCGGTGACCTCGACGTACCGGAAGCCGTGGAGCGTGAAACGCGGCTCGTAGGTCTCCGGAGCGCCGCCCCTTAGGGTGTACTGGTCCGTGACCCTGGCGCTGCGCAGGTTGTCCAGGTAGAGGGTCCCGTCGCCGCGCAGCCGCTCCGCGAAGCGCATCCTGACCTGCTGGCCGGCGGGGCCCTTCACCCGCAGGCGGCACCATCCCGCGATGTTCTGGCCCAGGTCGTAGACGAACATCCCGGGCTTGGGCAGGCTCACGGACGCGGGCTTGATCGAACCCGTCACCCGGATCGGGTCGATCATGGGGGCGGACATCGCGCCTCCGGGCGCCTCCACGAGCTGCGCCTGGCGCCAGGAGGCGTCGTTGAACCCGGGCCCGGCCCACCCCGCGAGCTCCTTGCGGGCGTCGTACTCCTCGCCGTCATACTCGTTGTTGGCGGCGATCGGCCCGTCGGCGCTGATCTTCCAGGTCCCGTCGCTGACCACGTCCTCGGCGCCCCCGTCCGCGAATTCGAGGTGCAGCTGAAGAAGGAGCATGGGCGCGCCGTACGTCTCGGTTTTCGGGTTCGTCAGGCGCGGCGCGTAGAACCGCCCGTTTCCGAGCACGACTCCGATGGCGTTCACCCCCTGCCTCAGGGCCGACGTGACGTCGTGGGTCACATAGAACGCCCGCCTGCGGTAGTCGCTCAGGGCGGGGGACAGCACCTCGTCGCCTATCTTGCTCCCGTTGAGGTAGAGCTCGGACCAGCCCAGTCCGGAATAGCACACGGTCGCCCGGCTGACGGCCCTTCCCACGGAAAACTCCTTTCGCAGCCACCGCGCGGGCAGGCGGCGCGAGCCGTCGGCTTCGGAGCCCTTCGCCGGGTCCAGTCCGATCCATTTTGCGCCCCAGTCCGCGGGCTGGAGCAGCCCCATCGTCCACCGTGCGGGCTTGCTCCACCGCGATGCGTTGCCCCGCCGGTCCCAGACGCAGACCTTCCAGTAGCAGGCCCGCAGCGAGCCGAGCGGCTGGCCCTGGTAGGTCACCTGGATCGAGTCGGCGGAGGCGACCTTGCCGCTGTCCCAGAGGTCGCCGACGCCCCGGTCCAGCATCTGCGGGCTCGACGCCACCATGACCTGATAGGCCGTCTGGGCCTCGCCGCGCCGGTCGGATTCGATCGTCCAGCCCAGCCTGGGGCTGGCATCGTCTATGCCCTGCGGATCCACAAGGTACTCGCACCGCAGGTCGCCGACGGTCGCGGCCTGCGCAAGGCCCGCCCAGAGGAATGCGGCGACGGCGGCCGCCCGCCTCCACTTCAAACCAGTCCGTTGAGGCCGGCAAACGGATCCCATTCTTTGTCTTGGTGCCATTCGTATTCGGCCCGCTGGGCGATCATCGTGCTGGTTTCCCGGTCATACAACCGGGCGATCAGGCCCAGGGCCATGTCCATTCCTGCCGAAACGCCCGACGAGGTGAAGAACTTTCCATCCTCGACCCACCGCGCTCGGGCGATCCAGCGGACCTTCGGGCCCTGCGAGGCGACCCACGCGAAGGCGCGCTTGTTGGAGGTGGCGCTCAACCCGTCGAGGACGCCGGCCTTCGCCAGGAGCGCGCTTCCCGTGCAGACGCTGGCGACAAACCGCGCGCCGGCGGACAGCCGCCTCAGCTCCCCGATGAACGGCTCGTTGTCCACCTCGCGGCGGATGCCCATGCCCCCGGGGACAAGCAGCACGTCCAGGCCGCGGGCGCCGGCCAGCGCGGTGTCGGCGACGGACGAGGGGCCCTGGTGGCTCGGGACGGCGCCGGGGCGCTCCGCCATCATCGAGATCCGGGCCCGGTCGCCGAGCATGCCGAACATCTCCAGGGGGCCGTAGACATCCAGGAGCTCGAACCCCGGGAAGAGGACCGCGCCCACCCTCAACGGTGCGGGGTTGTCACTCAATCGGGGTGGGAGGCACGGCCGGGCCCCTCATTTCCTGGGCGAGACGGTCGCGCTCGATACCGCCTTCATCATTGCCGCAAAGTCCGGGCCCTTCTCGTCGTCGGTCCCCATGCTGACGGCCGCCGAGAGGTCGTCGTTGAAGCGGATCATGCCGACTGCGACGACCTTGAAGGAGTCCTTCTCCGGCGGCTGCCCCACGCGCGAGGCATCCGTGAAGACGCAGTAGGCGCCGTATCCCATCGACACGGCAAAGTCGCGAAGGACCTTCTTCTTCTCGACCGATTCCGCCATAAACTGGTCGCTGATCGCGAGGACCTTCTCCTGGACGTCCTCCTTCGAGTACGGCTCGCCGCCTGGCACGTAGAGGATGTTGAAGAGGCACCTCGCGTTCACGTCGGCGGGCGGGGTCAGGATGATGGCGTATCCGGTGTCCTCGACCTTGGTGGCGGAGAATGTCCAGCCCTTGGGAACGGCGATCGAAAACGTCCCGTGGGGCCCGAGGTCCAGGTTCTCTGCGGCGGCGGGATGGGGCAGGAGTAGCAGGGCAAGGGCAAGGATACCGGGTTTCATTTGTGAGGCTCCCATCTGCGGGCGATGGTCGTGCGTTCCCGCGCTGAATAACCCATTGCGGGAGGGCGTGGCAAGACGGGGTTTGCGGGAAGCGGTGCGCCCTACGCGCCCGCCGCACCGTCGGCCGCCCAGGCGGAGCAGATGGACTCGGGGCTTTCCCCGCGGGCTCGAAGAGCCCGGAGGCTGAGCGAGTCGTGGCGCTTCGCAAGCCGCGCGCCGCCATCGTCGGCCATGAGCGCGCAGTGATAGAACCGGGGGGCCGGGAGCCCCAGCGCGCGGTAGATCAGCAGCTGCCGGAAGGTCGACCGGACCAGATCCTCGCCGCGGACTACCTCGGTGATCCCCATGCCGGCGTCGTCCACGGCGCAGGCCAGCTGGTAGCTTGGGCAGTCGTCCTTGCGCCAGACCGGGAAGTCGCCGAAATCCCGGCCCGCGACGGCGCGCTGGGGCCCGAGCCTTCCGTCGTCGAACGCGAGTTCCTCGCCGTCGGGCACGCGCAGGCGCCAGTTGACACCGACCGTGTCCCCGATGGGGGGGACCGGCGCGCGGGGATCGGGGCGGAATGCGGCCGGATAGACGGGTTCGTCGTCGGGGCCGCCCTCGTGGGGGGCGCCGGCGGCCTCGATGACGTCGCGCCGCGACCGCGAGCACGGGTAGATGAGGCCGGCCCCGCGGAGGCGCTCCAGGGCGGCGCGGTACAGGGGCCGCCGCCCGCTCTGGTTGTAGGGCGCGTGGGGACCTCCCACGTCGGGGCCCTCGTCCCACGAGAGCCCCAGCCAGCGCAGGTCGGCGAGCATGGCCTGCGCGAAATCCATCCGGTAGCGCTCCGCGTCCAGATCGTCGCTGCGCAGGACGAGGGCGCCGCCCGAATCCCGGGCGCGCCGGGCCGCGATCCAGAACGTGCGGGCGTGCCCGAGGTGGAGGTAGCCGGTCGGGGAGGGGGCGAGGCGGCCCCGGTATGGGGGGGAGGGGCTCAAGGATTTGGATTCATTTTTGGGCGGCGCGCCCCATCGTGGCGTGTGCTGTCCCCATGGCAAAGCTCCTGTGCGTCTACTGCGGCTCGTCCAAGAACCTCGAGTCCAGGTACTACTCGGCCGCCGAGGCGGTCGGCCGCTCCATGGTCGCAAACGGATGGGGCCTGGTCTACGGCGGCGGCAACGTCGGGATGATGGGCGCCCTCGCTCGGGCGGTGAAGGGGGCCGGGGGCCGCGTGATCGGCGTGATACCGGACTTCATGAAGGAGCGCGAGCTGGCCTATCACGAGGCCGACGAACTTGTCACGGTCGGGTCGATGCGCGACAGGAAGCGCGTCATGGAGGAGCGCGCGGACGCGTTCCTGGCGCTGCCCGGGGGCATCGGGACGCTCGAGGAGCTCGCGGAGATCATGACGCTCCGGTACGTAAACCGGATCAGCAAGCCGGTCGTCGTGTTCAACCAGGAAGGCTACTACGACGACCTCCTGCGCTTCTTCGAGCGGATGACGCGGGAGCGCTTCAAGTCGCCCGGCCTGCAGGCGCTCTTCTCCGTGGCGGGGCGGGTCGAGGACGTGTGGGCGCTTCTCGAGGCGCCGGCGAGGTTCGAGGCGGACGCCATCTGGAAGGAGGAACCGTGAGCTGATGCACCGCGCGGCCGTCCTCGGACTCTTGCGTGCGCACCGGGCCGGCGCGCTTTCGCGGGAGGAGGCCCTCGCCGTCGAGGAAACGATTGCGTTTGTCGAGTCCCATGCCGACTGCCTCCTGCGCTCGTGCGCGCCGGGGCACCTGACGGGCTCGGCCTGGATCTTGAGCCCCGACCGGAGGCGGACCCTCCTCACGCTCCACCGCAAGCTCGGGAAATGGCTCCAGCTGGGCGGCCACGCCGACGGCGACCCGGATCTGCTGGCCGTGGCGCTCAGGGAGGCGCGCGAGGAGAGCGGGATCGCGCGCATCTGCGCCGTTGATCCGGGGCTCTTCGACATGGACCGCCACTGGATCCCCGGGCGCGCGGGAACGCCGGGACACTGGCATTACGACCTCAGGTTCATGCTCGAGGCCGATCCCTCGGAGCCCGTGACCGCTACCGGCGAGTCGAGGGCGCTTTCCTGGGTGGATGTCGCGGGGGTGCCGGCGCTGAACCCCGAGGAGTCGATGGCGCGGATGGTGCGCAAGACCCTCGCCCTCTGGTAGTCACTCGGGCGGAGATCGCCAGAGATAGACCGCCTCGCTCCTGGGGATCCATCCCGTCTCGCCGTTGGGGAATGCAAGGCGGATCCATCGCAGGAAGGACTTGTCGGCGACGGCCGTGCTTCCCGCGGGGAGGGGCGTCGTCTTCTGCGAGACGTCTGCCTCGGTGGGGATCGAGCGCAGGATGCCGGCGCGCCAGACGACGACGGCGCGGGTGTCGGCGGCTATTCCATACGCCCGGTACCCGACAAGGGACGCGGCGCCGACGAGCAGCGCGAGCACGAGAGCGGCGACTGCCGCCGCCCTGGCCCAGGCCCGCCACCGGCCGTAGGCGCCGGCCAGGAGGAGCGCCAGCGCGGCCGCGGCC
>CALAOT010000125.1 GCA_937889545.1 uncultured Opitutaceae bacterium | reverse complement strand
AGAAAAAAGCAGAGCTTGCTGTCTTCGATTACATCGAGACGTTTTACAACCCGACAAGGCGCCACAGCTCGCTCGGTCAGATCTCTCCTGTGGCCTTCGAAAACCAACAACAACAAAACGACAACATAGCTGCCGAATTGGTGTCTACTTTATCGAGGCAAGCCCTATGGGCGTCATGGCTGTGCTCCCCGAGAGTTCCGATAATTTCCGGTCCGCTATCCGGTGCATAGACGGTGAATAATTCGCCGCTCGAAACATCTTCCGTCTCGTATATCCTCAAAACTTGACTTTCGTAACTTACTACGGATTAAGTACTAACATATGTAGTCAAAACCGCCGCCTCTGGTTCAAATCCAGCCCCTGCACCCGATTTGAAACCTCCGATAATCACCGGAGGTTTCTTGTTTTCCATGAGTTACAAATCCTGAAAAGAGCGATTGGGCAGAAAGTTAAAAACTGAAACTACGAGTAACTCCGGTGGATTCGACTCGAGTTTCCACAGAACCTAAGACTTGCGAGCAATACGACGATTCCCGCGCGACCCCGAACACAGCGAGCGATGGCGCCCAAGAGCCCCGCGAGCCAACCGTGACACCACAGATTTTTGGGCCGCAGAGTCCGAGCACAGCGCCGATGCCCGCGTAAGCCAGCGCGCACACCACGCACTTGGGCTCCAGAGTGAGGAACGCGACTGCCGCCAGCGGGCGGATGGGACGTCGGAGGATTTCAGTTAGCCACCTAGACATGAGTGTATCGATCGTGGTGGCAGACCCATTTCATCGGAGCCTTGGGATTCTCGTCGCGGCCCTTCGGCACGAGATCGAGCAGGTTGTACGCGCCGATCAACAGATCGAGGCCGCGCGAGTAGGTCGAGTAGGTGCGACAAACGGCGCCATCGGCGCAACGCGCGAAGACGCTGAGGCCCGGCATCTCGCTCATCCCGATTTCGGTCAGGCCGAAAATGTAGTCGGCGTTGCCGGCTTCGACTTCCTCCGTAGTGAACGACACACGGAAATCGCGATTGAAGGATGTGCCGTGCGATGACACCCAGTTGAATTTCCAGCCCATGCGCGCCTTAAAGCGCTCGATTTCAGCGAGAGGCGCACACGAGACCGCGGTAAAGGAAACGTCACGGGCGTTCAGGTGCGGGAGCGCGCCGTCAAAATGGTCCGCCACGTAGGAGCAGCCGCGGCAACCTTCCTCCCAACCGGGCGCAAGCATGAAATGATAGATAATGAGCTGGCTGCGGCCCTCGAACAATTCTGCCAGCGACACGCGCCCTTTGGGTGACTCGAAGACGTAGGGCTGGTCGACGTTGACCCACGGCAGTTCGCGCCTGTTCGCGGCGATGCGGTCCCGCAGCTTTGAAAATTCTTTCTCTTCTCGCAGAAATTTGCGCCGGGCCGCGAGCCATTTTTCAGGTGAAACGATGGTCGGATTCTTGATGGAATTGTCTTTCATGGAAGGAGTGATTCAGGAACGACGATTGAGTGGGATCATTCAGGACTGTTGCGCTGCGACCCGAAGTTTTTCGTAGTCGGCCTTGAGCTTGGCGTGAAGGGGCCAGAAGGGCGGACGCGGGGCACCTTCGAGCAGGGCGATGAGGTGGGCGAAGTGCGTGTGCCAGCCCGCACCGAAATCGGCCATATACGGCACGTCGCCGCCGCGGGCGCGGTGCGTTAGGACGACCAGCACATTCTTGCCCTGCGGCGTCAGCTCAAACGTCGTCTCGGATTCTCTGGCGCTGCCAAACGTGAAAGCGAGCACACGCGGCGGTTCGCAGCGGGTGACGACTCCCTCCATGCTGGTGCCGGGGTCGTGATGCTGCTTGTGTTCCTCCGGCGGCGTCTCGTCCGGCGCGAGATTCCGGTGCCGAAAGTGGAGCGTGAGCTTGCCGCCCTTGCGCAGCTCCATCGGCCCACCCGCAAACCAGTGGCTGCGCTTCTCAGAGTCGGTGAGATAGTCCCAGATGCGCTCGATGGGGCCGGGCAGCGTGCGCACGAGGCGCACCTCCGCTGGGCCGGTGAACTCGCCGTGTATATCGTTTGCTTTCATGATGAAGTTCTCTTTTTCCGTTTCTGTTCGTTCGACTCGTCTTCCGCGCGCAACTCACACTCAAGGGCGTCAAGCCGGTGCGACCAAACCGATCGCGTCTTCTCCAGCCAGGCTTCTAGGTCCCCGAAGCCATCGGGATTGAGGGCCTGTACACGGGACTGGCCCTCGGCGCGAACGGTCACGAGTCCGGCCTCGTGCAGCACTTTCAGATGCTGGGAAATCGCAGGGGCGCTTATGTCGAATTCATCGACGAGTTCGCCAGCGGTCCGTTCGCGCACGGCGAGCAGTTCAACAATCCGCCGACGCTTCGGATCGGCGATGGCGAGGAGGCTTTGCATGCCGGCATTGTTTAAGTAGCACCTTAATTAAGCAACAACTAAATTATCTGGCCTTGGATTTCCCGGTTCCGGACGTGTCCCGCGGGGCCTTGAGATCGGGCCGTTCCTTCAACGCACTGGTGGTTCAGTCGGTCGCCTGTTCCCTATCCAGCCACAGTACGCTCACGCGCACGGCCGATGCCCGTCTTTGACGCGGACGGCCAGCGCCGTTGCCAAAGCAGATCAATTGTTTTCTGGGCGTCCGGACTGCCAGGTGACATCGTGGACGGGGCTCAGGATCCGCTGAACATCCGAGAGCAACTCCGGGTCTATCGGCTCCTCAACCTCACGGATATTCTGGAGGATTCGCTCCGGGTTGGCCGTTCCAACGACGTTCGTGGCGATCTCGGGACGGGCGATGGAGAACTGCAGGGCCAGCCTGCTCAGATCGCTCCCGCGCCTTGCGCAGAATCTTGCTGCCTCCGCGCACTTGGCGCGCACCCGTTCGGGCGCCGGATGCCAGTCCGGAGGGCCATCCAGGGTAAGCATACGCATCGCCATGGGCGCGGAATTGACTATCCCAACGCCCTTTTCCAGGAGATACGGCAGCAGGGAGGCCAGCGACGTGTCGTTCAGGCAATAGTGACAGTAGGATTGGATTTGATCGACTTGGACACGCTCCATCACTGACCGGAAGAGGCGAAGAGGCAGGCACGTGATGCCGACATGGCGCGCCTTTCCGGCGACCTGCACCTTGCGCAACGCGGGAATGGTCTCGGTCACTATCTGCTCTACGCTGCCAAACTCCATGTCGTGAACCTGGATAAAATCCACATAGTCCACGCCCAGGCGCGCCAGGCTTTCGTCCACGCTGCGAGTCACGCGTCGAGCCGAAAAATCGAAATCCCTCTCCTTGTACCCATAGCGCCCAACTTTCGTGGCCAAGATGTATTTTTCGCGCGGAATCTCCCGGAGCGCCTTTCCCAAGACGGCCTCGGCCTTTGTGAGACCGTAAAACGGCGCGGTATCGATGAAGTTAATCCCATGCTCGATGGCGATGCGGACAGTGCGAATCCCCTCCATTTCATCGATCTCATGAAAGACTGAGCCGAGCGATGAGCCGCCAAACCCAAGTATGGAGACCTTCAAGCCGGTATCGCCGAGGATTCGATATTTCACGACCGCTTCAGCAGACTGGAGCCTCGAAAAGGAAGAGCGACATATGGGGCCCAAAAAGCGGGTATCGACCTATCTTTGCAAGGCGCGTTCGCGCTCAACAAGCGTCGGGTGGGAATAATATACCATGCTGTAGACGGGATGCGGGGTCAGATTGGAAAGGTTTTCCCGTGAAAGCTTGCGCAATGCGCCGATCATCGGGGCGCTTGAGCCGATGGCGCCCCTGGCAAAGGCGTCAGCCTCAAATTCGTTCCTTCTCGACAGCCAGTTGCCGGCGGGCGCAAGCCAGAAAGTCACCAGGCCGCCCAGCAGGCCGAACAGAAGGAAGGCCGGCGCGAGCACCCCCCCGGGAAGGCCGAATGCTGCGTTGAACCAGGGCGCACGGGCCAGCCATGCGACGAGCGCGAATGCCCCGAATTGCAGGAGCGCCATCAGGGCGATGAATCTTGGGACGTGCCCGCACTTGTAGTGGCCGATCTCGTGCGCAAGCACCGCTTCAAGCTCCTCCGGGGCGAGCTGGGCCATCAGCGTGTCGAAGATGACAATGCGGCGAAAGCGGCCGAAGCCCGTGAAGAGGGCATTGGAGTGGCCGGAGCGCTTGCTGCCGTCCATCACACCGATGGTTCTCGCCCGGAATCCCGCGCGCTCGGACAAGGCCAGCAGGCGTTCTCGCTGATCGCCCTCGGGCAGCGGCGAGAGCCTGTTGAACAGCGGCAGGATGAGCTTGGGGTAGAGCACAATCATCAGAATCTGAAAGCCAAACAGCAGGGCGAAGCCCCACAACCACCAGAGCGGGCCGGCCCAGCCCACGAGCGCCAGCACCCGCCACATGAGCGGGAAGCCGATGACGAGCCCGAGCAGCGCATACTTGATCTGGTCGGCCGCCCAAAGGCCAAGCGTGCTGTTGTTGAAGCCGAATCTTCCCTCCAGCCGGAACCGCGACCACCACTCGAAAGGCAGTCCCAGCAGCCCGAGCACGATCCCGGTGACGACGAGGAAAAGCGCCCCGCTCCACGCCTTGCCGGGCGCCAGGCCGTCCAGCCTCGCCCACAGCCACGGCAGGGCGCCGCTGAACAGCAAAGCCAGCAGGACCGCCGCATCATAAGCCGCCTGCACGGAACCGAACCGGCTTTTTGCCACGGTGTAATGGACCGACCTCGCATACGTCGCGGCATCCATGACCTCCGCCAGCGCATCCGGACACCGCATTGCGTTGCGGCGGGCCTCCATCCGGTTCAAGGCCTCCAAAGCCAGCTGGGCCGCCAGGCGCAGAATCACCAACACAACCATGAAGAGCGTAAACCAGCCCATGGCTCCACTTCACGGGCGTTTTAATCCACGCCAATCCAAAACCGCCATTCAGGCCGGGCGCCCCGAGCTTCCGCGTCCCCTCCCGCCAACCGGCCGGGAGTCCTTGCTTGCCAGGCAGGATTGATCCCTCGCGCCCGCGAGGTTTTCTCAGGGTTCCTCGCCTTGCCGCCTGTGCGGCGGAAGGCGGAGGATTGAAACTGAAGGCACGGCTCTGCCGACGAATCGGGCGCGGGCATGGCGCGCCTGGATGGAAGGCCGCCAGGCTGGCGCCTCCCTGCGCCCGGCGGATTCAATCCAAGCAGGCCTACGGGACAGCCAGCTCGGTCGGGGCAAGACCCTTGGCGCTGACCGTGACCTTGTCGGACGCGGCAAGCTCAGTGATGGTCCACACTTGGCCCGGATCGATGACGTGGTCGGGGAAGTTCCGGATCCTTGAGTTGGCATGAAACGTCACGCTCGAGAGCACCTGGACGCTGACCGCAATGGCGTTATTCGAGACGTTCTTCAGCTTCAGGATGTACGGGCCGTTCTCGCCCTCGGTCACCTTCTCGAAGGTGCAGGTCACGGGCAGGGCCGGAGCCTTGTCCTCCAGGGGCTGCAACACCGCGGTATTGGCGGCTTTCACCGCCTGGACCTGTGCGACCGCGAGAATGAAGGAGCAGCCCAGCACGACCAGGGCGTTTCTGAACATAACCGAGCGGGTGGGTGATGTATTCGATAAGGTCATAGTCTTAGCGGGCCGCCCTTCTACCGTTCGATTCCTGGTTTGGCAAGGCGGAGCGGCGCCCTTTTGGGGACGATCGGATCCGGGGCCCGGCCATTGGCATGCCACGCTGAGGCACCGGCCCCAACGCGGGCGTCAGGCGGGCCCGTTCGGGGCGCGCGCCGCGCGGAACTCCGAGCGACCCGCCGGCACCCCCCTCAATCCAAGGCCTCCCGGATCGCCTTCTCCGCCAGAGGGGCCATCACGGCGAACCCGGCGGCCGATGGATGAACTCCGTCGCCGGACAGTTCCGGCTGCAGGCCGCGCTTCTGATCCACCATCGCCGAGTAGTAGTCGAGGTACACCAGGCCGTCTTTCGCGCAGTATTCCGCGATCCAGCGGTTGAGCGCGGAGATCCTGTCCGCGGGCTGGAGGCCCCGGCGCCAGGGATAGTCGATCGCGGGCAGGTCGGACGCCAGGATCACGCGGATGCCGTTGAGCTTGGCGAGCTCGGCCATCGATTGCAGGTTGTCCTCGATCGCCTCCAGCGTGGTGGGGCCGCCGTTTGCCGCAATGTCGTTGGTCCCGGCCAGGATCACAACCAAGGCGGGCCTGAGCCCGATGACATCCTGGCGGAAACGGACCAGCATCTGCGCCGTGGTCTGGCCGCCAATGCCCCGGTTTACATACGGTTTCCCGGGAAAGAAACCTCCGGCGGCGGCCCAGCTCTCGGTGATCGAGTCGCCGAGAAATACGACGCGCTTCTCCCCTGCCGCCGGGGGAGCCAGCTGGGCGTTGGCCTCGCGGTACCTCGACAGGTAGGCCCATTCCCGCTCCCACGCGGGACGGGTTGCGGGAGCAGCGGACTGCAGCCCCGGGGAACCGTCCGGCGGGGGACTCGTCTGGACGGAAACACAGCCGGCAATCGCCGCAACCAGGGGAAGCGCATAAATGGCAGCCTTCACGAGAATGAGCCGAGGCTGCGGGATTGGCTCCTGCGTGGCAATCGCCTTAGCGGCGAAAGCGTGTCGGTTCGGGCCGCGGCTAGAAATCAGGGAACGCTGACAAAGCGCATGACTGCCCCGCCTCCCGGCGCCATGCGCAGGTCGAGCGTATCCTGGGCCGACACGTCGCGTTCCTCCACCACGATGTGCTCCGCATTCTCGGCGCTGTCGGCCGCATCGTGCCACCAGCGGACGCGCCACCTGCCCGGCCGGTCAAGGAAATCCAGCTTCACGCTGCGCACGCGGGCGTAGCTGTTGTTCAGTGCGCCGAGGTACCAGGCGGGCCCGGAGCGCCGGGCCATCACGAGGTGCTCGGCCACGACGCCCGAGAGCACGCGGGTCTCATCCCACACAGTCGGCACGAGCCGCAGGAAGTCGATTCCGGGCTGGCCGCGCAGGTTGGAGGGGTGGTCGCACACGCACATGACCGGGCTGTCGTACGCGACGAACAGCGCGAGCTGGCCGGCGCGCGTGCACTGCACCTGCGTGGGCGAGACGTTTGTCTGGAACCGCTCCGGCGGGCGGTTGACGAAGCCGCCGGGCGTGAAGTCGCCGGGACCGGCCAGAAAGCGGGTGAACGGCAAGGTGACGCGATGCTCCGGGGTGACGCGCCGGCTCCATTTATTGTACTCGTTGCCGAGAATGCCCTCGCGCGTGATCTGGTTGGGCCAGGTGCGGATCATCCCGGTGGGCTTGAAGGCGCCGTGGAAATCCACCAGCAGGTGATGTTCGGCCGCGGCGCGCGTGATCTTCTCGTACCAGTTCACCATCTCCTGGTCGTCCCGGTCCATGAAATCGATCTTCACCCCGGCGAGCCCCCACTTTTCGTAGAGGGCGAACGCCTGCCTGTACGCATCGCCCTTGTCGACATCGCTCCAGTAAAGCCAGACCCAGAGCCGCACCTTGCTCTGCGCCGCGAAGCGCAGGAGCTCGCCCATGTCCACGTCGGGAGCCGGCCTGGTGATGTCGGAGCCGGGACTCTGGGTGCCCGCGTACCAGCCGCCGTCGACGAGCTGATAGGGCCAGCCCATCTCGGCGGCGAACTGGATGAAGTCCTTCATCGTGCCCGTGTCCATCCGCCCTATGCCGGACCACCAACGGTCCCACGCCATCATCCCCGGCCTGATCCACGACGTGTCGGCGATCTGGCAGGGTGCGCTCAGGTTGAGAACCACGTCGCTCTCGATGAGGCGGCCCGGCTCCCGCCCGATCAGAAGGACCCGCCAAGGGGACGCGTGCGGCAACGAGCCGACCACCAGGCCTTGCCCGTCCCACCGCGGCGCGAGCCGGCCGCGCAGCGTCACCGCGGTCGTGCCCGCGGCCTGCGGCTCGCGGGCCAGCCAGAGGCCGGCCCAGTCGACGAGGTCGGCCTCCGTGACCGCGACCCACGCGGCGGGGGTGTGCGTAAGCAGCGGCAATCCGGTCACGGTCTCGATCGGCAGATCGGAGAGCCGCTGCCTCCTGAACTCCCACTCCTGCGAGCCGTGGAAGCCGCCGCGCGAGTCGTAGGCGTCCGGCGGGACCGCGACATGGTCGCCCGCGAAGCACACGTTGTCCGCGGTGAAGGCGAATTGCGTGAGCTCCTCGTCCACAATGAAGCCCGCCGCGCCGCCCGGGCTTGGTAGCACGTAGCGGAAGCCCACGCCGTCGTCGAAGGCCCGGAACACAACCGAGAACGTCCGCCCCGGGTCCCGCTTCTCGCGCAGCGTGACGGTGAGTTCGCGGTGATGGTCGCGCACGTCGCGCCGTTTCCCGAGCAGGTTGGCCCAGGTGCTGTCGCTCTCCGCGCGCGACGCATCCACCATCACGACATCGGCGCCGAGCACCCCTCCGTCGCGCAGGCGCAGGCCGAGCCGCGACTCATTCAGGACCGGCGTGCCGTCGACCGCCACGCTGTAGCTCAGTGCGCCCGACGGATTGACCGTGACCACGATGCGGCCGTCGGGCGACCGCAGCTCCAGCCCCGCGAGAGAAGGCGCGGCCTCGGCCGCCCGGGCTCCACCTCCGGCGATCGCGAGGACGACGGCCAGCATGGCGGACGGCCACCAAGGGCGGGAAATTCGGGGCAGGCGGTGGAGTCGTGTGTTCATGGGGAGATCGTGGGGTTTCGTTCCGGCGGGGCGCCAAACGCAGCCGGCGCAGCAACGCACCCGCACGCTTGATGCTGTCGATCCCGGGTCCCCTGATCCACGCAAAAGTGGCCTGCAGCGCATCGGCGCTTCCTACAGCCGAATCCTGCGCAGGCGCAGGGCGTTCGAGACGACCGACACCGAGCTAAGGCTCATGGCCGCCCCGGCGATCATCGGGTTCAGGGCCAGCCCGAAAAACGGATAGAGGGCGCCTGCCGCAACAGGCACGCCGAGCAGATTGTAGACGAAGGCGAAGAAGAGGTTCTGGCGAATGTTGGCCATCGTCGCGCGAGAGAGGCGGATCGCCTTCGCGATGCCCCGCAGGTCGCCATTCACCAGAGTGACGCTCGCGCTTTCCATCGCGACATCCGTGCCTGCGCCCATGGCGATGCCCACGTCGGCTGCGGCGAGCGCGGGCGCGTCGTTGACCCCGTCGCCGGCCATGGCGACGGACGCGCCCCCCCGCCTGAGCGCGTTGATCCTGTCTATCTTGCCCGCCGGCTCGACCTCGGCCTCGAAGCGGTCAAGACCGAGCTGGCGCGACACGGCCTCCGCGGTGCGGCGGTTGTCTCCGGTGACCATCACGAGTTTCACCCCGAGCTGATGCAGAAGCGCAATCGCCTCGCGGGAAGACTCCTTGACCGGATCGGCCACCGCCAGCAGCCCGGCCGGCCTCCGGTCGACCCCGACAAAAAGCACGGTCATTCCATCGGCCTCAAGGGACGCCGCGCGCTCCTCGAGCGCGACATCCGGGGACACGCCTTCCTCGTTGAGGAACTTCGGCTTCCCGACCACGACCGGCCTCCCGTCCACCACGCCCGCGATGCCGGAGCCCGAAACGGAGCGGAACCCGGCGACCGGCCGGAGAGCGATCCCCCTTCCCTCGGCGCCCCGCACGACGGCCGTCGCAAGCGGATGCTCGGAGGCGCGCTCCAGCGAAGCGGCAAACTGAAGGAGCGCCGTTTCACCGAGAGGCGGGGCGGCCCAGGCCTCCATGAGCCGGGGCTTCCCCTCGGTGAGGGTCCCGGTCTTGTCGAGCACCAGCCACTCGACCTTCCCCAGGCTTTCGAGCGCCTCGGCATCCTTCACGAGCACGCCGGCCTGCGCGCCCCTGCCCACGCCCACCATGATGGACATGGGGGTCGCAAGGCCTAGCGCGCAAGGACAGGCGATGATGAGCACGGCAACCGCGTTGACGATGGCGTGGGCCAGGCGCGGCTCGGGGCCGAAGAAGTACCAGGCCAGGAAAGCCGCCGCGGCGACCGCCGCGACGGCCGGCACAAAAAAGCCGGCGACCCTGTCGGCCACGCCCTGGACGGGCGCGCGGCTGCGCTGCGCGTCGGCGACCATGCGCACGATGCGCGAAAGCAGCGAGTCGGCCCCCACCTTTCCTGCGCGCATGACAAAGCTCCCGGCTGCGTTGATGGTGCCGCCCGTCACCGGGTCGCCGGCGTTTTTCTCCACCGGGAGCGATTCCCCCGTGATCATCGACTCGTCCACCGAGGAGGAGCCCTCCTCGACAACGCCGTCGACAGGCACCTTCCCGCCCGGGCGAACCCTCAGCCGGTCGCCCGGCTCGACCTCCGCGAGGGGAACCTCCGCCTCGCCTCGGCCGGTGACCCGAATCGCCGTGGCGGGAGCCAGGTCCAGCAGCGCCCTCAGCGCGCTTGAGGTTCGGGCGCGCGCGCGCAGCTCCAGCACCTGGCCGAGGAGCACAAGGACGACGATGACTGCTGCGGCCTCGAAATAGACCTCCACCGCGCCGTGCGAGCGCGCGGTCTCGGGGAAAACGCCGGGCAGGAAGAACGCAACGGTGCTGTAGGTCCAGGCCGAGCCCACCCCGAGCGCGATAAGCGTGAACATGTTCCAGCGGGCCGTGCGGAAGGAACGGGCGCCGCGCACGAAGAACGGCCAGCCGGCCCACCATACCACGGGCGTCGACAGGAGGAACTGGGCCCACCGCCTAAGGGGCGCTTCGCCCGCGTGGGCGAGGCCCGGCGCAAGGTGCGCCATCGCAAGCAGGAGGACGGGCAGCGTGAGAGCGGCGCCGACCCAGAAGCGCCTAGTCATGTCGCGCAGCTCGGGGTTTGCCTCTTCGCCGGCGCCCGCCGCGAAGGTCTTCGGTTCGAGCGACATGCCGCAGATCGGGCAGGCGCCGGGCTGATCCTGCTCGATCTGCGGGTGCATCGGGCAGGTGTACGCCTTCTTGGCGGCGCGGGCCGAGTTGCGCTCCAGCGCCATGCCGCACCTCGGGCATTCGCACGGTGCGTCGGATTCCACGCCAGGGCACATCGGGCAGTAGTATGCAGCCCCCGCCGGTGGCCTGCGCCCCTGCTGCCCGTGGGCGCATCGCTCCCCTTCCTCGGGGCCTTGTTCGGGGCCGGCGGATTCCTCGCGGGATTTCATTACTTGGCCAAAAATAGGATGAATCCAGCGGGACGCGAATCTTACGAGCCCAATCGGAGCCGCGCCCAATGGGCTGCTGCCGAATAGCTTCGCCCTGTCGCCGCCACCGTTGTACTCCCGGCCGGCCTCCACAGGGTGACAAATGATGCGGACTTTTTGCCAAGCAATGAGCGGTCGGGCAGGCAGTGACCGGATACACTCACTGGCTCATCCCATGCTCGAATCCACCGCATCCCGCTCCAGGCCACCCTCCTCATTCTGGCTCTCGGCGCGCGACAGAGCGACCACGCCCTCGGAGGCGGTCGCGTCCATCCGCAGCCGGACCAACGTCTTCATCCATGGGGCTGCTGCAACGCCTACCCCGCTGATCGAGGCCATGGCCGCGCGGCGGGACCTGCTCGACGTGCGCCTCTACCACCTGCACACGGCCGGCCCGGCCCCGTTCGCGGAACCCGGACGCGAGAGGGAGTTCCTCTCAAATTCCCTTTTTGTGGGCGCCCCGCTGCGCCCCGCGATCGCGTCCGGTCAGGCTGACTACGTGCCCATTTTCCTGTCGGACGTCCCCGGGCTCTTTACCGGCGGCTACGTCAAGCTCGACGCGGCGCTGCTGCAGCTCTCGCCGCCCGACGAGCATGGCTTCTGCTCCCTCGGCACCTCGGCCGACGCGGCCAAGGCCGCCGCAGACCACGCACGGGTCGTAATCGCGGAAATCAACGAGCAAATGCCCCGCACCCACGGCAACAACGTGGTCCCTTTCAGCCGGATCCATGCCTTCATCGCCACGAACCGCCCCCTGCATGAGCACCCGCCCGAGCCGGAGTCCACGATCGACGCTCGCATCGGCGAAATTGTGGCCGGCCTGGTGGACCACGGTTCGACCCTGCAAATGGGGATCGGCGGCGTTCCCGACGCCGTGCTGGCGCGCCTGCACGACAAGCGCGACCTCGGCGTCCACACCGAGATGTTCTCGGACCGGATCATCGACCTGGTGGAGTCGGGTGCCGTGACCAACCGGCACAAGGTGGTCGGCCACGGCCGCATCGTGACCAGCTTCATCAACGGAAGCCGCCGCCTGTTCGACTTCGTGGACGACAATCCTCTCGTGATGTTCTACCCCTGCGACTGGACCAACGACACCTCCATCATCCGCCAGAATCCGAAGGTGGTCGCCATCAACTCGGCCATTCAGATCGACCTGACCGGGCAGGTCTGCGCCGACTCAATCGGCCACCGCATATACTCGGGAATCGGCGGCCAGATGGACTTCGTCCGCGGGGCGGCCCTTTCGCACGGCGGCAAGGCCATCATCACCCTGCCGTCAACCGCGGCCGGCGGGCGCATTTCGCGCATCGTCGGGCAGCTCACACCCGGGGCGGGCGTGGTCACGACCCGCGGGCACGTCCACTGGATCGCGACGGAGTACGGAGCCGTCAACCTGCACGGCAAGAGCCTGCGCGAACGGGCGGAGCTCCTGATTTCGATCGCCCATCCGGACTTTCGCGCCGAACTGCGCCGCGATCTCGCCGCGGTGCGGCACTTTCCGGCCGCAGCTTGAAGCCCGGGCCAGCTCGTAGACGTTGCGCCGGGCCTGCCGCGGCCCGGCCGCCATGCCGGACGCCGTTGGCTGGTCCGCAAGCGCGGCCCAGCGTTCGGAGGGCTCCTTGCCGCGCCCACCGGAGCCGCGCCTTGGCGAGTACATTTGGCTTAATCTTAGCTGAGCCGGGGGCGCCTTCTTCGCCGATCTTGGCAATCTCTACGCATTTCTTGATTGGAGGCCGCAGCCGGCCCCGCAGTGAGATCCTCAAGAAATGCCCATCCAATGCCATAATACGCGTTGTGTCCTGCGCCCGGATTTCCTAGGCTAAACGCCCGTGAAAGCCGTCCCGATCGGATCCGAGAAGAAGCGCGTAGTTGCCCGCGTCATGAAGCACGCAAGCGGGGACAAGCGCTTCAAGATCCTTGAAGCGCACATCAAGAAATTCCAGGGCCGCCAGGACTCCCTGATCGAAGTGCTGCACAAGGCCCAGGAGCTCTTCGGCTATCTCGAGGACGACCTCCTGCTGTTCGTGGGCTACCAGCTCAAGCTTCCCCCGAGCCGCGTCTACGGCGTGGCGACGTTCTACCACTTCTTCACGCTGAAGCCCCAAGGCGCGCACACGTGCGTCGTATGCCTGGGCACCGCCTGCTACGTCCGCGGGGCGGACCGGGTTCTCGCTGCAATCGAGGCGGAGGCAAAGATCAAGGCCGGCGAGACGACCCCCGACAGGCAACTCTCGCTCCTGACGGCGCGCTGCATTGGCGCCTGCGGCATCGCCCCGGCCGTCGTCTACGACGGCGCGACTGTTCCCCGGCAAACCCCCGAATCGGCCGTGGCCCAAGTGAAAGGATGGCTTCCCCATGGACCTTGATGATCTCAACACGATCGCGGAAAAGGAACGCGCCTTCCACAAGAAGACGGTCATCCGCTGCTGCACGGCGGCCGGCTGCATGTCCTCCCATGCCGATGCGGTCAAGGCCGGGCTGGAAAAGGCCGTGCGCGATACGGGACTCGGCGATCGCGTCGAAGTGCGCGGCGTCGGATGCATGCGGCTTTGCTGCCAGGGCCCCCTTGTCGGCGTCGAGCCGGGCGGCATCCTGTACGAGAAGGTCACTCCGGAAGACGCCCCATCCCTCGTTGCATCGACAGAGGGGGCACCGACCAAGGTTGCGCGGGGAAACCCCGACCACCCGTTCTTCCGCAAGCAGATGTCCATCGTGCTGGCCAACAGCGGGGAGATCGACCCGGAGCGGATCGAGTCCTACATCGAGGCCGAGGGCTACCGGGGCCTGAACACGGTGCTGCTTGAGATGGCGCCCAAGGACGCCGTCGACTGCGTCATCAAGAGCGGGCTGCGCGGCCGGGGCGGCGCCGGCTATCCGACCGGCCTAAAATGGGCCACGGTGGCCAAGACGCCCGCCGCCCAGAAATACGTGGTCTGCAACGCGGACGAGGGCGACCCCGGGGCGTTCATGGACCGCAGCGTGCTCGAGAGCGACCCCCACAGCGTCCTCGAGGGAATGGCCATCGCCGGCTACGCGGTCGGCGCGAGCCAGGGCTTCATCTATGTGCGCGCCGAATACCCGCTCGCGATCAAGCGCCTTCAGACAGCGATCAGGCAGGCGAAGCAGATCGGCCTTCTCGGAAGCGGCATCTTCGAGTCGCCGTTCAACTTCAACATCGATATCCGCATCGGCGCCGGGGCCTATGTCTGCGGCGAGGAAACCGCCCTCATGGCCTCGATCGAGGGCAAGCGCGGCACCCCGCGGCCCCGCCCACCCTTCCCCGCCGAGAGCGGCCTTTGGGGCTGCCCCACGCTGATCAACAACGTCGAGACCCTCGCGAACATCCCACCGATCATCCGCAAGGGAGCCGATTGGTACGCGGCCATCGGGACGGGCAAGAGCAAGGGCACGAAGGTGTTCGCGCTGGCAGGCAAGATCGCCAACACGGGCCTTATCGAGGTGCCGATGGGCACGCCTCTCAGGCAGATCGTGGAGGAGATGGGCGGCGGCGCTCCGGACGGCGCAAAGATCAAGGCGGTGCAGACCGGCGGGCCATCCGGCGGATGCATCCCCGCCCATGAACTCGACACCCCGGTGGACTATGAGTCGCTCACCCGCCTCGGCTCGATCATGGGTTCCGGGGGCATGATCGTGATGGACGAATCGACGCGCATGCCCGAGGTCGCGAGGTACTTCATGGAGTTCTGCATGGATGAATCGTGCGGCAAATGCGTCCCCTGCCGCGCGGGAACGGTGCAGATGCACCGCCTGCTGGACAAGATCGTGCAGCGCGAGGCCACCGCCGGCGATCTCTCCACGCTGGAGGAGCTTTGCGACATGGTCCGGAACACCAGCTTATGCGGCCTGGGCCAAAACGCGCCTAATCCGGTCGTCAGCACGCTGAGGTTCTTCCGCGATGAATACCTCGAGCTCCTGCGCAAGGAACCAAACGGCGAGCCAGCGGTCACGGCCGGCGCGGCACCGGCCCAAAACAAGGAGGCTTCGTAAACCCCATGGCCGCCAAGACCCTCACCATCGATGGCAAGGAGGTCAGCGCCCAGGAGGGCGCAACCATTCTGGATGCCGCCTCCGACGCCGGGATAAAGATCCCGACCCTCTGCCACCTCGAAGGCGTCTACGACATTGGCTCCTGCCGCCTCTGCCTGGTCGAGGTGACCGGCGTGGCCAAGCTTCTTCCGTCCTGCACGACCCATGTCTCCGAGGGCATGGACGTCCACACAGACTCCGAGCGCCTTCGCAAGTACCGCCGGATGACGCTCGAGCTCCTGTTTGCGGAGCGCAACCACGTCTGCTCGGTCTGCGTGTCCAACAACAACTGCGAGCTTCAGGCGCTGGCCTGGCAGCACGGCATGGACCACGTGCGCTACGACTACTGTTTCCCAAAATGGGGAATGGACGCGACCCATCCGCTCTTCGGCATGGATCACAACCGCTGCATCCTATGCACCCGCTGCGTGCGCGTCTGCTGGCATATCGAGGGCGCCGGCACCAAGAACGTCGCAGGCCGCGGCGCCAAATCCACGATCATTGACGACTTGCACCAGCCGTGGGGCGAGTCGGATACCTGCACGTCCTGCGGCAAGTGCGTCATCGCCTGCCCCACCGGGGCGCTCTTCAGCCGCGGCTCGACCGTGGGCGAGATGGTGCGCGACCGCTCAACGCTCGAATTCATCGTCAATGCCCGGGAGAAAAAACAATGGATCGTCTAAAATTGGCCACCGTCTGGTTGGGCGGCTGCTCCGGCTGCCACATGTCATTCCTGGACCTGGATGAATTCCTCATCGATCTGGCCGGGAAGGTGGACGTCGTCTACAGCCCGGTGATCGACGTGAAGGAGTATCCGGACGGCGTCGATGTGTGCCTGGTCGAGGGCGCCGTCTGCAACCGCGACAACCTGGAGCAGCTCCACAAGGTCCGCAGGCGCACCCGTGTGCTGATCTCGTTTGGCGACTGCGCCGTGACCGGCAACGTCTCCGCGATCCGCAACCAGCTCGGACCGGGCAACTCCGAAAACGTTCTGCAGTGCGCCTACATCGACAACGCCCAGAACGGCCCGCGGCTGCCGCGGGCCGAGGGCATCGTGCCGGAGCTTCTCGAGCGCGTACGGCCCCTGCATGAGATCGTGCACGTGGACGCCTACCTGCCCGGCTGCCCGCCGTCCTCGGAACGCATCAGGGCCCTGCTGGAGCGGGTGCTGGCCGGTCTCCCCCTGAAACTGGAGGGCGAGCAGCTCAAGTTCGGCTGAATCGCACGCACACTCATGGCCAAGCGCATCATCATCGACCCGGTGACCCGCATCGAGGGGCACGCCAAGATCAGCATCTTCCTAGACGAGGCCGGCCAAGTGGCCGACGCGGAATTCCACGTGGTGGAATTCCGCGGCTTCGAGAAGTTCTGCGAAGGCAGACCCTACAGCGAGATGCCGGGGATCACTTCGCGCATCTGTGGCATCTGCCCGGTCAGCCACCTGCTGGCCTCGGCCAAGGCGGGCGACGCCATCATGGCCGTGGCGATCCCTCCCGCAGCCGACAAGCTGCGGCGCCTGATGAACCTGGGCCAGATCATCCAGAGCCATGCGCTGAGCTTTTTTCACCTGAGCGCGCCCGACTTCATCCTCGGATGGGATGTCCCGCAGTCGAGGCGCAACGTATTCGGGCTGATCGCCGCCGACCCGGAACTGGCTAGGGCGGGAATCCGGCTGCGGCAATTCGGCCAGGAGATCATCGAGGTCCTCGGCGGGAGAAAGATCCACCCGGCCTGGGCCGTGCCCGGCGGCGTCCGCAGCGCGCTGACCGAGGAGGGCCGCGAACGGATCCGGCAAAGGCTGCCGGAGGCATATGCAACGACCGAAGTGGCCCTCGGCCTCTTCATGAAGGCGCTGGAGTCGCACAAGCAGGAGGCTCTCATCTTTGGGAATTTTCCGTCCCTATTCATGGGGCTGGTCTCGCCCGACGGGACCTGGGAGCACCACGGCGGCAAGCTGCGGTTCACCGACAGTACCGGCAACGTGATCGCGGACCAGATCGAACCGTCCCAGTACCGGGAGCATATCAGCGAATCGGTCCAGGGTTCCTCCTACCTGAAGTCGCCCTATTTCAAGGCCCTCGGGTTTCCCAGCGGAATCTACCGGGTCGGGCCACTCGCCAGGCTCAACATCTGCGAGCGGATGGGCGTGCCCCGGGCCACGGCCCAGTTGCGGGCCTTCAAGCAGATGGGCAGGGGCGCGGTCACCTCCTCATTCCTCTACCATCAAGCCCGCCTTGTCGAAATCCTCGCTTCGATCGAGCACGTCGAACGCGCCCTGGAGGATCCGGACTTGCTCAGCGAGGACCTTCGGGCTGACGCGGGCGTCAACTCCCTGCGCGGCGTCGGCGCGAGCGAGGCCCCGCGCGGAACGCTCTTCCACGACTACACGGTGGATCGCGCCGGCCTCCTGACAAAGGTGAACCTGGTCGTCGCCACCGGCCACAACAACCTTGCCATGAACCGCACGGTCGCGCAGATCGCCCGGCACTATGTGCAGGGCGAGGATATCCCGGAACCGGTTCTCAACCGCATCGAGCATGGCATCCGGTGCTACGACCCGTGCCTGAGCTGCTCAACCCACGCCTCCGGCCAGATGCCGATGCGGATTCGGCTGATCGGGCCCGGCGGCGAAGTGCGCCGCGAGGTGGTCCGTGGATAGCCCCCTCCTGGTAATCGGCTACGGCAACACCCTGCGCCGCGACGACGGAATAGGGCCGGTCGTCGCCGGAGAGGTGGAGGAGTTGCGCCTGCCGGGGGTTCGCACGTTGGCCTGCCAGTTGCTGACGCCTGAGCTTGCTGACCCGCTGTCGCGGGCCGGCACCGTGGTTTTCGTCGACGCCGCCGTGGGCCATCCGGGGCGGGTGCGCATGCGCCGGCTCGACCCATCCGGATCCTCGCAGATCCTGGCGCACGCCGCGGACCCCCGCACGCTCTTGGCGCTGGCCAGGGACGCCTTCGGCCGCGCGCCGGAGGCATGGCTGCTGACGGTCCCGGCGGAAGATCTCGGGTTCGGCGAGCAGCTCTCGAGCGCAGCCAGGCGCGGGCTCAGGAAGGCCGTGCGGGCGGTGCAAGCGCTGCACCGCCGGCTGTCGAGCCGCGCCCCGCTTTCCCTGAAGGAGGAGTGCGGCCGTTTTCCATGGACCTGCCGCAGGTCCACCCGCGCGCGTAGATCTCGTCCGGCGTGCCGTGCGCCGGGACCCTGACGAGGAGTCCCTGCCTCCCGTACCATTCAAGCAGCGGCCGGGTGTTCTCCTCGTAGACCCGCATCCTCGTGAGAATCGTTTCAGGGCGGTCGTCCTCGCGCCGGATGAGACGGCCCCCGCAGACGTCGCAGATCCCGGCCTTCTCGGGCGGCTGGTGGGTCAGGTGGTACACCGCCTTGCACTCGGGGCAGAGGCGCCGTCCGCTAAGCCGGGCGACGATTTCCTTGGTGGGCAGCTCGTAGTCGAACACAAGGTCCAAGCCCACGCCCTCGCGCTTGAGCAACGCGTCCAGGGCCTCGGCCTGCGCCACGGTGCGGGGAAAGCCGTCCAGCACGAACCCGCCGCAGCAGCGAAGGCAGCGGCCACGCTCGCCCACCAGCTCAAGCATGGTCTCGTCCGACACCAAAGCGCCCTGCCGCATGCTCGAAAGCGCGGCCTCGAGCGCCGGAGTCAGTTTGCGCGTGCCCTCGCATTTGGCGTTGCGCAGGATGTCGCCCGTGGAGAGGTGGCACGCACCCAGCCGCTCGCAGAGGAGTTCGGCCTGCGTTCCCTTGCCGACCCCGGGCGCGCCCAGCAGCACCAGGCGCCAGGAGGGTCCCGGCGGCGGATCGGGCGGATTGGAGCACAAAGCATCGCCGCCTAGGAGCCAGGCCTTTCTATCAGGATTTTTCATGGGGGGTTGCCACGCGCCAGGCCTGGAGGATGCGGATGTAATTGGCCCGCTCGAAGGCCGATGGATCGGGGCAGTGGCGCAGATTCATGGAGCCGCGAAACTCGTCGACGCTGGAATACCCATGCTCGCTCATCCAGCGGCGCATCCCGTCCAGTATCGTAGTGAGGTAACGCGGGCTGTTCTGAAGGAGCACCGACACGACCTGCACCGCGTGGGCCCCGGCAAACAGCGCCTTCAGGGCGTCCTCATGGCCGTGGACGCCGCCGCTCGCGGCCAGTGAAATATGCACCTGCGGCGATATGATCGCCAACCACCGAAGCCGAAGCAGCAGCTCGGACGTCTCGGACAATCGCAGCTGCGGCAGCACCTCCAATTCATCGAGGTCGAGGTCCGGCTGATAGAACCGGTTGAAGAGCACCACGCCGGCCGCGCCGGCGTGCTCCAGCGCCTTTGCGAAATTCGCCGGGGACGTGTGGAAGGGCGACAGCTTGACGGCGACCGGCACCCGCACGGAGCTGGACACGAGATGCACGATCTCGAGCATGTCCGCCTCGACCTCGCTGGCGCTGATGTTGGCGCGGGAGACGAGCTGGTACATGTTGAGCTCTATCGCGTCGGCACCGGCCGACTCGAAGCGCCGCGCATAGTCGGTCCAGCCGCCCAGCCGGGCGCCGTTGAGGGAGCCGATGACCGGGATGCTGATCGCCCTCTTCAACGCCTCGATCTGGCGGAGGTACTGGTCCGGGGCGAGCTGGTACTCCGAGAAATTCGGGAAATAGGAGGTCGCCTCCGCATTGCTCTCGGCCGGCGACTCGATATGATGAGCCAGGGCGCGGATCTCGGATTCGATCTGTTCTTCGAACAACGATCGCATCACGACGGCGGCGGCCCCGGCTTCCTGCAGCCGGCATGCTGAATCGACGCTGTCGCAGAACGGCGACGCCCCGATGACGAGCGGGTTCTCGAGCTTCAGTCCAAGATATTGCGTGGAAAGGTTCATGGGTGGATTGTGCTCGGGGTTGAGGCCGCAGGCGCGACCGCGGGAGGGGCCCCATCGGCCGGTGACTGGGCTCCGTTGTGCGCGGCCAGGCGCTGGTAAAAGGCATAGCGCTGGCGCACCTGCGCCTGCGCGCGCACGGCCAGTTCGGCCGCCCGCGCGGGTGCGACGAGCTTGAGCATGCTGAAGCGCGTCTCGTTGGCCATGAACCGGTCGAGGTCGCCCTTGGGCGGCGCGGAGTCGAGCTTGAGCCGGTCGCCGGAATCGGCCAGTCGCGGATCGTACCGGAACAGTGGCCAGAAGCCGCTTTCGACCGCGAGCTTCTGCTGCTCCGCTCCCAGTTCCAGTGGGAAGCCGTGCGCGATGCAGTGGGAGTAGGCGATGATCAGCGCGGGTCCCTCGTAGGCGTCCGCCTCGCGGAAGGCCATGACGGTCTGGCTGTCCTTTGCCCCGAAGGCGATCTGGGCGACATAGACGTGGCGATACTGCATGGCCATGAGCGCAAGGTCCTTCTTTGCCGAGCCCTTGCCACCGGCCGCAAACTTCGCGACCGCCCCGATGGGAGTGGACTTTGAGGACTGCCCGCCGGTGTTCGAATACACCTCGGTGTCGAGCACGAGCACCTTGACGTTGGCTCCGCTCGCCAGCACGTGATCCAAGCCACCGTAGCCGATGTCGTAGGCCCAGCCGTCGCCCCCGACGATCCACACGGATTTTTTGACCAGGTCGTCGGCCAGGGCCTCGAGCCGGCGGGCGTCCGCTCCGTCCACCGTGCGCAGGATCTCGCGCAGGGCGGCGACGCGCCCGCGCTGGGTGGCGATGCCGGCCTCTGTGCTCTGGTCGGCGTTGAGGAGCGCATCCTTAAATCCGGTGGTCAGGCGGGTTGCCAGGCGCGCCAGTAGATCTCGCGCGGTGCGCGCGCGCTGCTCCGTCGCCAACTGCAGGCCGAGGCCGAATTCCGCGTTGTCCTCGAAGAGCGAATTGGCCCAGGTGGGCCCCCGGCCCTCGCGGTTCGCGCAGTAGGGCGTCGTAGGCAGGTTTCCCCCGTAGATCGACGAGCAGCCGGTCGCGTTCGCGATCACCAGCCTGTCGCCGAAGAGCTGGGTGAGCAGCTTCAGGTACGGCGTTTCCCCGCAGCCCGAGCAGGCGCCCGAGAACTCCATCAGCGGCGCCATGAATTGCACGCCCTTGACCGTGCTCGTGTCGAGCCGGGTGCGGTCCGGATCGGGCAGGCTCAGGAAGAAATCCCAGTTGGCGCGCTCGGCCGCCAGCCGCGGGGCCTGCGGCGCCATGTCGATCGCCTTGTGCCGCGGGTTCTTACGGTCCTTCGCGGGGCAGACCTGGACGCAGAGCGAGCAGCCGGTGCAGTCCTCCGGGGCCACCTGGAGGACGTAGCGCTGGCCGGGAAACTCGGTCGAACGGAACGCCACTGAGACAAACCCCTCCGGCGCGCCGGCCAGCTCCTCGGGAGCGACGAACTTCGCGCGGATGGTGGCGTGCGGGCAGACGAGAACGCACTTGTTGCACTGGATGCACACGGCCGGATCCCACAGCGGTATTTCCAGAGCGATGTTGCGCTTCTCGAAGCGCGAGGTGCCCGTCGGCCAGCATCCGTCGAACGGTATCGCGCTGACCGGCATAAGGTCGCCTTGGTCCGCAAGGAGCCGGGCCGTGACCCTCTGGACAAACTCTGGCGCCCCGTCATACGACGGCGGGATCGTCGCAGCGGCTTCGGCGTCCGGTGCGGCGGGAATCGGAACCTCGTGCAGGCCCGCCAGCGCGGCGTCGACCGCCGCAAAGTTCATCCGCACGATCTGCTCCCCCTTCTTGCCGTAGGTCTTTGCGATCGCGCTCTTGATCTGCGCCACGGCCTCCTCGGGCGGCAGCACGCCGGAAAGCGCGAAGAAGCAGGTTTGCAGGACGGTGTTGGTGCGCCGGCCCATCCCGGCCGCCTGCGCCACCCCGGTGGCGTCGATGATGAAGAGGCGGAGCTTCCTTTCGATCAGCGTCTCCTGCCATCCCCGCGGCAGCTTGGCCCAGGTCACCTTCGGCGGATAGGGCGAGTTCAGCAGCACGGTCCCGCCGGGCGCGGCATAGGCGAGGACATCCGACCGTCCGACGAAATGGAACTGGCTGCAGGCGACGAATTCCGCCCGGCGGATAAGATAGGGCGCGCGGATGGGCCGCGGCCCGAAGCGCAGGTGGGACACGGTCATCGACCCCGATTTCTTGGAATCGTATACAAAGTATCCCTGTGCGAAATTGTTGGTCTGCTCGCCGATGATCTTGATCGAGTTCTTGTTGGCCCCGACCGTGCCGTCCGCGCCGAGCCCGATGAACACGCAGCGCCGCACGTCAGGCTGCTCCAGGTCGAAGTCGGCGTCGTAGGCGAGGGAGGTGCCCGTCACGTCGTCGTTTATGCCCACCGTGAAATGCGTCCTCCCCGCGGGCTCCGCCAGCCGCTCGAACACCGCCCGCACCATGCCGGGCGTGAACTCCTTGGAGCCGAGCCCATAGCGGCCGCCGTAGACGCGCGGACGGTCGGCTCGGTCCGGCTGGCCCTCGGCCAGCGCTCCGACGATGTTCAGGTAGATCGGCTCGCCCAGCGAGCCGGGCTCCTTGGTGCGGTCCAGCGCGGCGATGGCCCTCGCCGTGGCCGGCAGCGCCGCCAGAAACGACTTCACGCAGAACGGGAGGAAGAGGCGCACCGCGATGACCCCGACCTTCTCGCCGCGGGCGACCAGCCAGTCGACGGTCTCGACTATCGTCTCGACCCCGCTGCCCATCGCGACGACCACGCGCTCGGCCTCGGGATGCCCGTGGTAGTCGAAGATCCTGTAGGAGCGGCCGGTCGCGGAGGCCAGCATGTCCATCGTGGCCTGCACGGTCTCCGGCAGGGCGTCGTAGAACCGGTTGACCGCCTCGCGGCCCTGGAAATAGACGTCGGGATTCTGCGCCGTGCCCCGCAGGCTCGGGCGGTCGGGCGTCATGGCGCGGGAGCGGAAGTCCGCTATGTCCGCCTCGTCAATGACGGTGCGGAGCACCCTGTCGGAAAGCATCGCCAGCTTCGCAACCTCGTGCGACGTGCGGAAGCCGTCGAAGAAGTGGATGAACGGCACGCGCGACCGGAAGCTGGCGGCATGCGCCACCAGGGCAAGGTCGTGGGCCTCCTGCGGGGAGTTGCTGCAGATCAGCGCGCAGCCGGTGGCGCGGCAGGCCATGACGTCCTGGTGGTCGCCAAAGATCGACAGGCCCTGCGCGGCAAGCGCGCGCGCGCTAACGTGCACCGTCAGCGGCAGCAGTTCTCCCGCTATCTTGTAAAGGTTCGGGATCATCAGCAGCAGCCCCTGGGAGGCCGTGAAGGTCGTGGTCAGGGCGCCGCCCAGCAGGCCCCCGTGCACCGCCCCCGCAGCGCCGCCCTCGGACTGCATCTCGACGATCCTGGGCACCTGGCCCCACAGGTTCGGCCGGCCGGCCGCGGCCCACTCGTCGCATGACTCCGCCATGGGCGATGAGGGCGTGATCGGGTAGATGGCGATCAGCTCATTCAGCCGGTACGCGACCAATGCGACTGCCTCGTTGCCATCACATGTTACATATTCAAACGGGGGGTGTGATTCGGCCATGCGAAGCATGATGACACCGGCTGCGGGCCCCCTCTACGCAGTTATTGCCAATTCCAGCACAAAAATTGCGCAGGGCGGGAAAACAGCAGCGCAAGTACCGCACAGAAATCCGCAATCCATGCGTTGCCCGCGCTTGGCCCAGGTGGTAGTTTTAGGGTCTCATGAAGACCGTCCTTGCCCCGATCGACCTCTCCGAGGCGGCGGCCGGAGTTATCTCGCAAGCCGGCGCCCTGGCGGGAGATGTCGCAGGCCGGGTGCTGCTGCTGCACGTAGTGCCGCCGCCGGCGGTCATCAATGAATACGCCCCCGAGGCCGAGCGCCTGGCCGAGGAGGAAAAGAAGAAGGCCGAGACGGGCCTGGAGCATTGGCGGCAGCGCCTGGAGGGCACGGGCGTCGACGCGGAGATCGCCGTGCTGCACGGCGCCCCCGTGGCGACGATCCTCGGGGAGGCGGCGCGGGCGAATGCCGACTACATCGTCATGGGCTCCCACGGGCACGGGGCCCTCTATCATTTCTTCGTCGGCGGGACCGCCGGCGGCGTGATCCAGAAGTCCCCCTGTCCCGTGGTGGTCGTGCCCAGCCAGAAGGCGCAGCCCCACCCGTCCGCTTCCCGTCCAAAACCCACATGAAATCGAGATCCAACGCCCTCCTCACGGCCGCGCTTTTTCTCGGCGCAGTCCCGGCCGCGCACGCCCACCCTGGCCTCGAGCCCGCCACAGGCTTCGCCGCCGGCGTGGCCCATCCGTTCAGCGGCTGGGATCACCTCCTCGCCATGATCGCGGTCGGTTTCTGGGCGGCCCAGCTGCGCGCCCCCCGGCTCCTGCCGGCTGCCTTCCTCACCGCCATGGCGCTCGGGGCGCTGGCCGGCCACTGGGCCGGGCCCGTGCCCGGGTTGGAACAGGGGGTCGCCGCGTCGGTCCTCGTGCTGGGGCTGCTGATCGCCAACCAGGTGCGGGTCCCGGCGGCAGCCGGCGCCGCATGGGTCGGGGCCTTCGCCATCTTTCACGGCGCGGCCCATGGAGCCGAAATGCCGGCCTCGGCCGGAGCCCTGGCCTACGGCTGCGGCTTTGTGGCGGCCACCGCGATCCTGCTGGCGGCCGGCGTCGCCGCGGGAAACCTGTGCGCGCGGCTGCCTGCGCGCGCCTTGAGGACTCCGGGCTGGGTCGTCGCAGCCGCGGGTTTGGCGCTGCTGGCCATGTCGGCCGGATTCAAGCCTTAGCTCGGAGCCTTCACCGCCGTGCACGAAGTGGGCATAATGGAAACCGCGATCGAGGAGGTCATTGCCCAGGCGCGCGAACACGACGCGACCCGGGTCCACCGCATCGTGCTCCGGATCGGAGCGCTCTCAGGTGTCGAGCCGGATGCGCTCCGGCTCGCGTTTGACGCCGTGGCGAAGGGCACGCCGGCGGCGGGCGCCAATCTCGAGCTCGAAGCGGTGCCGGCCCGCGGACGCTGCACCGACTGCGACCTGGAGTTCGACGTCGATTCGGACTTCATCTTCACATGTCCCAAATGCGGCCGGATAGCGGGCGAGCTGGTGCAGGGCCGGGAGCTGGAGCTGGCCCGGATCGAGATGTCCTGACCGCCGCCATGGAAGAATCCCTCCAATCGCCCCCAAGGGCACCCACCCGCACGGTCGAGCTGCAGCTGTCCCTGCTCGAGGGCAACGACCGCCAGGCCGCGCGCAACCGCCGCCGCTTCCGTGAGCTCGGCCTGACCGCGCTCAACCTCGTGTCCTCCCCCGGCGCGGGCAAGACCACGCTGCTTGAGAGGACGCTGACCGAGTTTGGCCGGACCACGCGCTGCGCGGCCGTAGTGGGGGACCTCGCCACGGACCGCGACGCCCAGCGGCTGGGCCGCTCGGGGGCGCCCGTGGCGCAGATCACCACCGGCTCCGCCTGCCACCTCGACGCCGGCATGGTGGCGCGCGCGGTCGAGAAGCTCGACCTCTCGGGCGCGCGGCTGCTCTTCATCGAGAATGTGGGCAACCTGGTCTGCCCCGCCTCCTTTGACCTCGGGGAGAAGCTGCGGGTGGTTCTCCTTTCCGCGGCGGAGGGAGAGGACAAGCCGCTCAAGTATCCCCCGATCTTCAAGTCGGCCCACGTCGTGCTGCTGACGAAGATCGATGTCGCCGCGGTTCTCGGCTTCGACCGGGCGGCCGCGGCCGAGAACGTGAGGCGGATCGCTCCGCAGGCGAAGCTGCTCGAACTGTCCGCGCGCAGCGGCGACGGGATCGAGCAGTGGTACGACCTGCTAGGCACCCTGACCGCGAAGGGGTGATCGCATGGTCGCCCGCCGCCCCTCTCCACCCGCCCCGCCCGCCCCTTCCGACATGGTGCTGCGGGTGCGCGGCGTCGTCCAGGGCGTCGGCTTCCGGCCTTTCGTCCACCGGGTGGCGACGCGGCTGGGCCTGCGCGGCTGGGTGCGCAATGATTCCGAAGGCGTCCTGATTCGCGCCGTGGGCCCCGCGCCCGCCGTCACGGCGCTGGTGCGCGCGCTCAGGGCCGAGGCGCCTCCGGCGGCACGGGTGCAGGACGTGGAGGCGCGCCCCGCCAGGGCGGCCGATCCGGGGCCCGCCGCCTCGTTCACCATCGCGCGGAGCGGGCCGGGCGGGCTGCCCGCTTCCATGGCGCTTCCGCCCGACCTGGCGCTGTGCAGCGACTGCCAGAGCGAGCTGCTCGACCCGAGCGACCGGCGCCACCGGTATCCGTTCATCAACTGCACCCAGTGCGGGCCTCGGTACTCGATCCTTGAGCGACTGCCCTACGACCGGCCGAACACGACCATGCGCGCGTTTCGGATGTGCCCGGCCTGCGCGGCGGAGTATTCGGACCCGCGCAGCCGCCGCTTCCACGCCCAGCCCAACGCCTGCCCCGTCTGCGGGCCGCGCATTGCCCTGCGCAAGGCGTCCGGCGGCGAGCTAGCGGGCGAGGCGGCCCTGAACGAGGCCGCCGGCGTCCTCTCCCGCGGCGGGATCCTGGCGGTCAAGGGAATCGGCGGATACCATCTGATGGTCGATGCCGGCAGCGAAAAGGCGGTAGCCGAACTGCGCCGGCGCAAGCACAGGGACGAAAAGCCGTTTGCCGTGATGTTTCCCAGCCTGGAGGCGGTGCGCCTGTCGGCGGAAACCCCGGCCGGGGCGGAGGAGCTCCTGAGTTCGCCCGCTGCCCCCATCGTGCTTCTCAGGCGGCGGCCGGACGCGGCGCTCGCGCCCGCCCTGGCGCCCCGCAATCCGTGGGTCGGCGCGCTCCTGCCCTACTCCCCCCTGCACGTCCTGCTCCTTGCGGCGTTTGCCAGGCCGGTTGTCGCCACGAGCGCCAACCTCGCAGAGGAGCCGCTGTGCACCGACGAGGACGAGGCGCGCCGGAGGCTGGCAGGCATTGCCGACTCCTTCCTGGACCACGACCGTCCCATCGCCCACCCGGTGGACGATTCGGTCGTGCGGCTGTCCTCGACCGGCCCGATTCTCCTGCGCCGGGCCCGGGGCTACGCGCCCGCCCCGCTGCGGCTGCCCGGCAGGATAGAGGGAAGCTGGCTCTGCGTGGGGGCCCAGATGAAGAGCACGGTCGCGGTCGCGGCCCACGACAGCCTTGTGCTCAGTCCGCACATCGGCGACCTGGACGCGGGCCCGACCCGGGCGGTATTCCAGCGCACGGCGACGATGCTCGGCGAGATCCACGGCTCGGAGTTCACCCGGGTCGTCTGCGACCGCCATCCCGACTACGCGTCGACGCAGTACGCCAGGGCCACCGGCCTGCCGTGCGTGGCGGTGCAGCATCATCTGGCGCACATCCTGGCCTGCCTTCTCGAGCACGGGCGCAAGGCGGACGGGGTTCTCGGCGTCGCCTGGGACGGCACCGGCTACGGGGAGGACGGCACGATCTGGGGCGGGGAATTCCTGCTGTTGCGCAACGGGCAGGCCCGGCGCTTCGCGCACCTGCGCCCTTTCCGCCTGCCCGGGGGCGAAGCCGCTATTCGCGACGGGCGCCGCACCGCGCTCGGGCTCGCGCACGCGGTCGGGGACGCGGGATTCGGGCCTCTCGGCCGCCGCCTGGGGTTCTCCGAAGCCGAGGCCGGCCTTCTCGGAACCATGCTCGCGCGCGGCGTCAACTCGCCGGTGACCACCAGCGCGGGGCGCCTGTTTGACGCAGTCGGAGCCCTCCTCGGCCTCGGCTTTCGCAACCGCTTTGAAGGGCAAATCCCCCTGGCTCTCGAGGCGGCCGCCGCCGGCCACGCCGGGAAAGCCACCGCGCTGCCGTTCCCGCTGCGTCCGGCACCCGGAGGAGCCGGCGAGGCGGCCGAGCTCGACTGGGAGCCGCTCGTCGCCGCGCTCGAGGCGGGCCGACTCGGGGGGTGCGACCCAGCAGAGCTGGCCGCGTCGTTCCACCACGCGCTCGCGCGCGGAATTGCCGCCGCCGCCCGCGCGGCGGGCGCCGGGACCGTGGCTCTGGGCGGGGGCTGCTTTCAAAATGCGCTTCTCCTCGATCTCGCCTCGGCCGCGCTCAAGGCCGAGGGTTTCGAGGTGCTGGCTCCGCGGGAGCTGCCGCCGAACGACGGCGCGATCGCGGCCGGCCAGGCTCTCGGGGCCCTTTGGGGCCTCACAACCGTGCAGCAAAGCTAGCCCGCCGCCATGTGCCTCGCCGTCCCAGGAAAGCTCCTCAGCGTCCAAGGCGAAGATCCGCTGGAGCGCAGCGGGCGCGTCAGCTTCGGCGGAGTGATCAAGGAGGTGAGCCTCGCCTGCGCGCCCGAGGCCCGCCCGGGCGACTTTGTGCTGGTGCACGTCGGCGTCGCCATCGGCGTCATTGACGCCGAGGAGGCCGAGGAGACCTTCCGGTACCTGCGCGCCATGGGCGAGCTCGAGGGGCTCGATCCCGAGCCGGCCCCATCCCAAGGCCCGCCGTGAAATTCGTGGACGAATACCGCGACGCCGCCCTGGTGAAGCGGCTGGCCGGCGCCATCGCCCGCACGGTGACGCGGCCGTGGACCGTCATGGAAATCTGCGGCGGACAGACCCACTCCATCGTCAAGTTCGGCCTGGACGAACTGCTGCCGAGGGGCGTCACCCTGGTGCACGGACCCGGCTGCCCGGTCTGCGTGACCCCTGCCGAGATGATCGACCAGGCGGTCGAGCTGTCGGCCCGGCCAGGCGTGACTCTCTGCTCCTTCGGCGACATGCTCCGCGTGCCGGGATCGACCATCGACCTGCTCACGGCCAGGGCCAAGGGAGGAAACGTGCGCATGGTGTATTCGCCCCTGGATGCCGTCCGGTTCGCGCGGGAGCATCCCGAGCGCGAGGTGGTCTTCTTCGCCGTGGGCTTCGAGACGACCGCGCCGGCCAACGCCATGGCGGTGCTGCGCGCGCAGCGCGAGGGCCTGCGCAATTTCTCGATGGTCGTCTCCCACGTGCTGGTGCCGCCCGCCATGCGCGCGCTCCTCGGGGCGCCGGACAACCTAGTGCAGGGTTTCCTCGCGGCCGGCCACGTCTGCGCGATCATGGGCACGGGCGAGTACGGGCCGATCGCCCGGGAGTTCGGCGCGCCCATCGTCGTGACGGGTTTCGAGCCGGTCGATATCCTCGAGGGCGTGCTCCGCTGCCTTCGCCAGCTGGAGGCGGGCCGGGCCGAGGTCGAAAACGCCTACGCCCGGGTGGTCCGCCCCGAGGGCAACCCGGCGGCCCGCGCGATTGCGGGCGAGGTGTTCGAAGTCGTCGACCGCAACTGGCGCGGGTTGGGCACCATACCGGCAAGCGGCTGGAGCCTCCGGGAGAAATATTTCGCGTACGATGCGCCGCGCAAGTTCGGCCTGGCGGCGCCGGCGGCCGCGCCCGCGGGCGAATGCATCAGCGGCGAGATCCTGCGCGGACTGAAAAGGCCGTTCGAATGCCCGGCGTTTGGCGTGCGCTGCACCCCCGAGCATCCGATCGGCGCTCCGATGGTCTCAAGCGAGGGCGCTTGCGCCGCCTATTTCCGCTATCGCCTCCGGGCGCGCTCCGACTCCGCGGCGTGACGCTCGGTCAGGCCTTCGGCGGAGGCGGAGAAGCCGCATCCGTCTTGCCGCAGCCGGCGAGCATCCAAAGCCAGATGCCCAGCACAGCCGAAACCACGATCGCGGCGATGCTCCACCGCATGCCGAAGTAACGGCCGTGGAGCTGCACCGTCCAGCCGAGCACCAACCGAGCCAAATGCGCCAGGGCCACCAATATGAACAGCGTGCCAGCGACCTTTAGACCCATGATTTGCGACTTCATCCTATCCTCCTCTGTTTGGGGGTTTTCTTTGCGCTAACCCTAACAAATTCTCGGCAACTGCTCGCCGCTGAGGCGGTGCAGGATCCGCTCGGCGCCAATCACGCTGCGCAGCGAGACCTCCCCTGCGGTGGACGCGCGCACCCGGCCGATGACGGCCGGCGGCCCGCCCGGGGCGGTGCGGGCGAGCACCCCGAGGGCCTCGGGAGCGTCGGCTTCCGGCACGAAGCAGACAAAGCGCCCCTCATTGGCGACATATAGCGGCTCCAGCCCGAGAATCTCGCACGCCCCGCGAACCGCCTCGCTCACCGGGACCGCGCTCTCGTCGATTGCGATCACGACCTTCCGGGCCTCGGCCAGCTCGATCAGGGCCGTGGCCAGTCCTCCCCGGGTGAGGTCGCGCAGGCAGTGCACCTCCAGACCGGCCGCGAGGAGCGCCCCGACCGGCGCCGACAGCGGCGCGCAATCGCTCTCGATCGGGCTCTCGAAGGCCAGGCCCTCCCGAACCGCCATGATGGCCATGCCGTGGCGGCCGACATCTCCGCTCAGGATGACGGCGTCGCCTTCCCTGATCTGCGCGGGCCCGATGCTCAGGTCATGCTCGATCAGCCCGACGCCCGCCGTGGTCACGTAGAGCCCGTCGCCCTTGCCGCGCTCGACCACCTTCGTGTCCCCGGCGACGATCGTGACTCCCGCGGCCGCGGCCGCCTCGCTCATGGAAGCCGCCACGCGCCGGAGCGTCTCGATAGGCAGGCCCTCCTCGAGGACGAACCCTGCGCTCAGCCAAAGGGGACGGGCGCCGCACATGGCGAGGTCGTTGACCGTGCCGTTGACCGCGACCCTGCCGATGTCTCCCCCCGGGAAGAAGAGCGGGCTCACGACGTGCGCGTCGGTGGTGAAGGCGAGGCGGGCGCCGTTGGCCTGCAGCACGGCCCCGTCGTGCCGGCATTCCAGCGCCGGATTGGCGAACGCCGGCCGAAAGATGCCGTTGATGAGTTCCTCGGTCAGCCTCCCGCCGCCGCCGTGGCCGATGGTGATTTCGGCCCGTTCGGAGATGGGCACGGGACACTGGGGCACGCCGTTCAAAAGGGGGGTCGCGTCCGGAGCCGGTCCACGACGCCTGACCAGTATTCCGTGGCCTCGCAAAAGTCGAGCCGAAGGCCTCCGGCTGGGGCGGCGGCCTCGTCCGGCGGATCCATGCTCTCCGGGGCCGGCCCTACTCCGCGACGTACTCGGCCGTGGCGGCCTCGCCGGCCTTCTCCTCGTCCTGCAGGTGATGGGCCGCGGGCTTGAGCAGGAGACACAGGGGAATGGCAGCGAGCAGGATCAGCCCGGCAAGGAAAAACCCGTTGTCAAAGCCCAGCACCTGGGCGCGCCGGCTGATCGCCTGGGCCGCCGCAAAGGCAACCTTGTTCTGGGGGTTGGCGACCATGCCAGGCTCATGGCGGACGACCATGTGCATGACCTGGTATCCGAACCGGACGACAAAGCCCTGGGACTCCACGGGAAAGCCCTCGCCGATGCGCACGGCGTGCCGGTGGATGGAGTTGGTTACGAAGGTGTTCAGCAGCGCGATGCCGAGCGAGCCGCCGACGTTCTGGAAGACGTTCAGGAAGCTGCTGGCCATCGGCAGCTCGCCGCGGGGCACCGCGTTGAGCGACGCAGCCATCAACGGCGCCATCATCAGCGCCAGGCCCGCGCCGCGGGCAATCTGCGGCAACACAAGCATGGACCACTCCGAGAGCGGATCAAGAAGGCCGAACAGGAGCAGAGAGCTCCCCACCAGGATGCAGCCCAGGGTCGTCAGCGCCGCCGGGGGGTAACGATCCGCCAGCCAGCCGGCCAGCGGCATGGTGAGGCCGACCGTCACGGCGTTCGGCAGCATCCAGAGGCCGGCCTCCACGGGCGTATAGCCCATCTGGTTCTGCAGAAAGATCGGGAAGAGGAAGACGCTGCCGAACAGCCCGATCGCGCGGAAGACGGCCAGCACGATGCTCAGCATGTAATTCCGGATGGCGAAGAGGCGCAGGTCGAGCAGCGGGTGCTCCACCGCCAGCTCCACGGCGATGAACATCACCAGGCCCACGACCGTGATGGCCTCGCACAGGCGGATGTAGTCGGACTCCCAGCCCTTGACCTGCCCGTTGGAAAGGGCGGTGAGCCCGGCGATGAGCGCCATCGAAAGGAAGCCGAACCCAAAAAAGTCAAAGGCCTGCCGGGCGCCGCGGGCGCGCAGAGGGCCCATGACGATCATGCCGGCCACCAGGGTCAGGGCCCCCACCGGCAGGTTGACCGAGAAGATGGTCCGCCAGCTGTAGGCATCGGTCAGGTAGCCCCCCAGGGTCGGACCTATCGCCGGCCCGGCCATGATGCCCATTCCCCAGATCCCCAGCGCCTTGCCCCGCTCGTGCGGCTCGAACAGCTCGGCAACGATGGCCATGCCGATGGGCTGGATGGCGCCGCCGCCAACCGCCTGGAGGATGCGGCCCGCGATCAGCGACTCATAGCTCCACGCCATGGCGCACGCCGCGCTGGCCAGGGTGAAGAGCAGCAGGCTGCCCAGGTAAAGGGCCTTGTAGCTTATCCGCTTCGTGAGCCAGCCGACGAGGGGCATCACGACCGCCGAGGTCAGCATGAAGCCCGTCGCGACCCACTCGATCTGCTCCCGGTCGACCCCGAAGGTGCTCATCATGTGCGGCAGGGCGACATTGACGATGCTGGAGTCAAGCACCGCCATGAACGTGCCGAGCATGATGATGCCAAGCACGCCCCACCGGTTGGCCCGGAGGTCGCGGTCGCTAGTCATGCCCCGTCCCGCGCCCCGCCGACGTGCCGGAATGGATCCGCACCTCCACGGACAGGCCCGGCCCGATCGCCAGCTCGGGCGGCGCCGTCACGGCGATGCGCAGCGGCACGCGCTGGGTCACCTTGATGAAGGTGCCGGAGACGCCCTCGGCGGGAATGAGGCTGAATTGCGCGTTGGCCGCGCGCAGTATCTCCGTCACCCGGCCGCGCAGGCGCAGCGCCGGGAACGCGTCGACCGAGATGTCGGCGGCGTCGCCGATCGCGACGTCGTGGAGGTACTTCTCCTCGATGTTGGCATCCACGCGAAGGGTCGCCGGGTCGAACATGCTGACCACCGGCTGCGCGGCCAGGGGCATGGCGCCGGGATCGAGCCAGCGGCGCACGACCCAGCCGTCAAAAGGCGCCTTGACCGTGCACCGCGCACTGTCGCTCCGGGCGTTTTCCAGGGCGGCCTCGGCCTCCTTCACCCTGCTCCGGGCCAGTTCCACGGCCGCCTTGGCCACGGCGACGTCCTCCCTGCGGGGCCCCTGCTGCAGGAGGATCAGGTTCTGCGAGGCGTTCTCCCGGCTCTGCCCGGCGGATTCGTAGGATGTGCGGGCCTTGTCGAGGTCGTCCTGGGACACCGCGTTGTCCTTGAAGAGCGCCTGGGCCCGGTCAAAATCCAGCCGCGCCATCGCCTCCTCGTTCTGGAGGCGCCTGGCGGTCGCCTCGCCGGCCTTGATCTCCTCCGGCCGGTTGCCGTTCACCGCCCTCTCGTACAGCGCGTTGCTCGAGGCCAGGCCGGCCCGGGCGGAGACAAGCAATGCCTCGGCATGGTCCAGGGCCGCCTGGGCTATCGCCGGGTCCAGCCGGAATATGATCGTGTCCTTGCGGATGAACTGGCCCTCGTGCACGGCAACGTCGATCACCCGGCCGTTGATCTCCGGGGCAACGTCGACCAGATGGCCGCCAAAGCGGGCATCATCCGTGTAAACGATCCCCCACATGAAGATCAGCCAGTAGGCGACCACGCCCGCCGAGACGGCCGCCAGGATGTAGATCCCGTACAGGATCGTCTTTCGGCGGCGGCCGCCGTTGGCCGCGGGCGCGGGGTTTTCCTGGTTCTGCGCCTGTTTCCTGGCGGCGCCGTATTCCAAAGGTGACGGTCCGTTAGTGATGCTCATGATTCGCTGGAGTTGTTCATGCCTGGGCCGGCGCGGGCAGTCTCGCCCCGTTGATGAAAAGGTCCGCCACGGCCGCGAGGCTGCGCTGCGTCTCCGGATGGCCCTCCAGTTCCCACGACCGTGTCCGCAGCATGCCCAGCAGAAACTCCGCGAGCACATCCGCCGGCATATCCGTGCGGATCTCACCCGACGCCATGCCCCGGGCGACGATTGCCGCCACGGCTTCGGTCATGGGCTTGCGGCGCTCCCGCCAGCGTTGCCGCATGCCGGCCCCGCCGCCTTCCATGTCCCGCTCGCCCTCCGACAGGATGATGCGGAAGAGCGGGCGCCGGGCCTGGAAAAAGCCGCTGATGCTCTCGCAGGTCCGCAGCAGCGCCTCGCGGAAGGCCACGCCCTGGGCGGCATTCTGGCCGAGCAGCAGGCACATCTCCTCGAAACCCGCCACGGCCGCCTGGAAAATCAGGTCCTCCTTGTCCGAAAAATAAAGATAGATCGTCCCCTTGCCCACGTCCGCCTCCCGGGCGATATCGTCCAGGGTTATCTCGTGGAAGCGGTGCGTCCGGAAGAGCTGCTCCGCTGCCTGCATGATGCGCTGTTTCTTGTCCGGGTTCATGAACTTGCGGATGACTGACCAGTCAGTCATAAGTTTTTACAAAGTCAATTCCCCGGAGCAGATCGCTATGGAAGTGGCGCCATCCCGATCGCTTGCATCGGCCGAGGCCGCCGCCGAGCAGGCCTGCATTCCCCTCCCGGCGGCGTCATTGCCAGGCGCAGCGGCGCACCTGGCGCGGCGGCATGCCCTGGCTGCGCCTCACCAGCCGGGAGAAGTGAAACGGATTCTTGCACCCGCAGCGCGCGCTGATCTCCGTCACCGTGAGCCCCGTGTCGCGCAGCATCGCGACGCCGCGTTCAACCCGGGTCAGCCAGAGGTAGCGGGCGGGACTCGTGCCGAGGTACCGCCGGAACCGCTGGTTAAGGCCGCTTTCCGAGCATCGCGCCGCCTGCCGGGCGCTGGCCAGGCAGTCCTCCTCTCCGAAGTGCTCCTCGATGCAGGCCATCGCGCGGCTCAGCCCTTCGTCCTGATGCGCGCGATGCGGCCAGAGCGCCGCCTGGTGCAGGAACTCCGCGAACAGAGCCAGGCCGATGTGCTCCACCACCCGCCCGGCGGCCACGCTGCTCACGCGGCGGCATCCCTGCGCGGCCGCAAACAGGCGGTGCATCAGCTCCGAGCACGGCACCATCCGGGGCGCACGCGCCAGCCGCCACCTGAGCTCGGCCGGCATGAACCGGGGCCGGATCGAGCACCAGACATGCTCGGTCTCCTGGTCAGGGGAGAATACGAAATCCTCCCGGTGGCCCGGCAGGAACAGGACCGCCTGCTCCGCCGGCAGCGCCAGCGTCTCGCCGTCCACGGTCACGTGCGCCCCGCCCGCCTGCAGCACCACGAGCTGATAGTCGCGCTGGCGCCGCGGCCCGCAATAGCCGCCCGGGATATATTTGACGCGCCCAAAGTCGACCTGCGTGGTCTGCACCAGGCGGTTGGCCCACGCGATCTCCATGCCGTGGTAGTTGCGCATGGCCACCGGCTTGACCGGCGGGGACCAGTCCTGTCAAACCCGACTTGTCGTCAGGGATATGTTTTTCGTCCGCATGGGCATGGCCACAGACCCCCGAATTTGCTAAAAAAGGGGTATGACCGGACGGCAACGTCTCGCGGCCTCGCTTGCCCATCAAAGCTCCGACCGGGTCGCCGTCGACTTCGGCGCCTCCTTTGTCACCGGCATCCACGTGTCGGCCGTGGCCCGCCTCCGCCTCCGCCTACTCGCCGACGACGGCTATCGGGTGAAGGTCATAGAGCCCTACCAGATGCTCGGCGAGGTTGACGACCTCCTGCTCGCAGCCCTGCCGATCGACGTTGTCGGGGTGCCGGGGCGCAAGTCGATGTTCGGCACGGAGTCGCGCGACTGGAAGCCGTTCACCCTGTTCGACGGCACCGAGTGCATGGTGCCCGGGCAGTTCAACGTCACCCGAGCCCCCGAGGGCGGCTGGCATATCTACCCCGAGGGTGACCTGACCGTCTTGCCGAGCGGCCACATGCCCGAGGGCGGCTACTTTTTCGACTCGATCATCCGCCAGCCGCCGATCGACGACGACCGGCTCGACCCCGCGGACAACCTGGAGGAGTTTGCCCCCCTTACCGAGGACGACCTCGCCTATTACCGCGCGCAGAAACGCTGGCTCGAGGAACGCGGCGACCTCGGCGCCTTCCTCGTGGTGCCGGGCGCCGCATTCGGCGACATCGCGCTCGTTCCCGCGCCATTCCTGAAGGACCCCAAGGGCATCCGCGACATCGAGGAGTGGTACGTCTCCACCGTCGCGCGGCGGGATTACGTCCTGGAGGTCTTCGATCGGCAGTGCGCCATCGCCGAGCGGAACATCCGGACTCTCATCGACATCTTCGGCGACACGGTGCAGGTCGCCATGCTCACCGGCACGGATTTCGGCACCCAGCGCGGGCCGTTCATCTCGCGAGAGGCGTACCGCACGCTATTCCAGCCCTTCCACCGCCGGCTCAACGCGCTGATCCACCGCCACTCGTCCTGGAAGACGTTCATCCACTCGTGCGGCGGAGTCTATCCCCTGATCCCGGATTTCATCGCCTCCGGATTCGACGTCCTCAACCCCGTGCAGTGCTCCGCCGCCGAGATGGATCCGGTCCGCCTGAAGAGGGAGTTCGGCCGCGACATCGTGTTCTGGGGCGGCGGCGTCGACACCCAGCACACGCTGCCCTTTGGCACGCCCGACGATGTCTACCGGCAGTGCCGAGAGCGAATCGACATCTTCGGTCCCGGCGGCGGATTCGTCTTCAACGCGATCCACAACATCCAGGGGCCAACCTCCGTCGAGAACATGCTGGCAATCTTCCGGGCCATCCGCGACGGCGCCCGCCCCTGAATCCCGCCTGCCGTGCCCGAGCCCCGCACACTCCCCCGGCCGGTCGCCGTGAACCTGCGTTACCTGGTGCCCATCTGCCTGGTTGCGACATTCGGGGGCCTGCTCTTCGGCTACGACACCGGAGTCATCTCGGGAGCGATCGAGCCGTTGACCGCGCGCTTCGGCCTTAGCGACTTCATGAAAGGCTGGACGTCGGGCTGTGTGCTCATCGGGTGCGCGGCGGGCGTGCTGCTCGTGGGGCCCCTTTCCGACCGCTTCGGGCGCAAGCCCGCCCTGTTCCTGGCGGCGATCATGTTCTTCGCCTCGGCCATCGGCACTGCGCTGCCGCGCGAGATCCTGGTCTTCATCGTGTTCCGCTTCCTCGGCGGCGTCGGCATCGGCTTCGCCTCGATCTCCACGCCGATGTACATCGCCGAGATCACCCCGGCGCAGATCCGCGGGCGGATGGTCGCGGTCAACCAGATCGCCATCGTCGGGGGGATCGCGGCGACCTCGTTCGTCAATTACTTCATCGCCCGGGGCGGCGACCAGGCGTGGCTGATCTCGACCGGCTGGCGCTGGATGTTCGCCACGGGAATCGTGCCCTCGGTGCTGTTCGGCCTGCTGCTTTTGCCCATACCCGAAAGCCCGCGCTGGCTGATCGAAATGGGGCTCGAGGAGCGGGCGAAGGCCATCCTCGGAAAGGTGGGCGGCTCTCAATTCGCCGACGCCGAGTTCGCCAGCATCAAGGACACGATTTCCCGGGAACAAGGGACGTGGGGGGCGCTATTTTCCCGCCAGCTGCGCCGGCCGCTGCTCCTGGGCATCGCGCTGGCCGTCCTCCAGCAGGTCACCGGCATCAATGTCTTCATGTATTTTGGCGCGACCATATTCAGGACCATGAGCGCCTCCACAGGAGTGGACGCCGGCCTGCTGCAGCAGGTCATCATCAACGGAGCGGGCGTCCTCTTCACGCTGGTCGCGATCGCCACCGTGGACCGTTGGGGCCGCCGGCCGCTCATGCTCCTTGGCACGGCCGGAATGGGCGCCAGCCTCCTTGCCATGGGCGCGATGGGGCAGCACATGGCCGATCCGGGCGCGACAAGCGGGTGGATGCTGCTCTTCATCGTGCTCTACATCGCCGCCTTCGGGCTCTCGGTCGGTCCCGTCACCTGGGTGATCCTCTCGGAGATCTTTCCCACGGCGGTGCGCGGCCGGGCGCTCGGGCTGGCCACCTTCTTCCTGTGGACGGCCGACTACGCGGTGACGCAGACCTTCCCGATCATGAACACGAAGGGCCTGTGGTTCGTGCGGCAGTTCAACCACGCGTTCCCGTTCTACGTCTACGCGGCGTTCTGCGCCGTTCTTTTGCTTGTGGTGTGGCGGTTCGTTCCGGAAACCAAGGGACGCACGCTCGAGCAGATCGAGGAGGGCTGGAGCCAATGATCGGCCCCCAGACGCCGAGTCCGCCCGCCGGCCCGCCGCCCGCCTCGGCCCTGATCGCCTGCCGCGTTCTCGAGGCGGAGATTGCGGCGCTCGCCCAGGGTGCCACCCACATCGTGCGGCGGGAATTCTTCGACATCGGCCTGCACGACCAGCCCTCCAGGCTGCGCTCGCTGCTCGCTGGCGCGATCGGGCGGGCCGAAGACGACCCGGCGGTGCAGCAGGTGGTTCTCGGGTACGGCCTCTGCGGCCTGGCGCTCACGGATCTCGCTCCGCGCCGCTGCCCGCTGGTCGTCCCCAGGGCGCACGACTGCATCACCCTGTATCTCGGAAGCAAGGAGCGCTACGCAGCGCAGATGCGCGACGAACCGGGGACCTATTGGTATTCGCCGGGATGGAACAGGGCCCAGCGCGTGCCGGGCCCCGAGAGGGAAGCGAAGCTGCGGGCGGAGTATGCCGCGAAATTCGGGGCCGAGGAGGCCGAGGCGCTGCTGGAGTTGGAGCGCGAGGCCTTTGCGCAGCACACGACCGCCGGCTACACTGACCTCGGGTTGCCCGGCGACGATAAGGACCGGCGCTACGCCGAGAGATGCGCGGGGGCGCTCGGCTGGCGCTTTCAGCGCCATGCGGGCGATGCCACGCTCCTGCGCGACTTGCTGCGCGGGCCGTGGGACAGCGAGCGGTTCTTGGTCGTGCGGCCCGGCGAGCGGATCGCTCATGCCGCCGATGCCAGCATTGTCAAGGCGGTGCCCGCGCGCGCCGCCGCGCCCCCGCCCGCCCCATGAGCGACGGCCACGAAACCTCCGTCCTCCCCAAGCGCGCGGCGAAGCTGGACTACAGCCTCGTCGGGGTGAACGCCGCGCTCGCAGTCGAGAAGGGCCTCGCCGAGGCCGACTGGTACCAATGCCCCGTCCCGCGCGCAACCATGCGCAGGCTCCTGGAGCGCCGCGACGCCCCGGCCATCGCCGACACCCTTGTCTGGTTTGCCCTGATCCTCGGATCCGGCTACGCGGGGTACGCCCTTTGGGGGACATGGTGGGCGGTCATCCCGTTCGGGATCTACGCCGTCCTTTACGCCTCCACCTCCGACTCGCGCTGGCACGAGGCCGGGCACGGCACGGCCTTCAGGACCGACTGGATGAACAGCGCGCTTTATGAGATCGCCTCGTTCATGGTCATGCGGGAGTCGACGGTGTGGCGCTGGAGCCACACCCGCCACCACAGCGACACCATCATCGTCGGCCGCGACCCCGAGATCGCGGTTCCCCGTCCGCCGGACCTGAAGAGGATGATCCTGGGCTTCTTCGGCGTGCCCGTGTATCCAAAGTATTTCAGCAGGATCCTGATGCATTCCCTCGGCCGGATGGGCGCCGATGAGAAGACGTTCATTCCCGAGAGCGAATTCCAGAAGATCTACCGCAAGGCCCGCTTCTACGTCCTCCTATACGCCTCCGTGATCGGCCTGGCGGTCTACACGCGCAGCATCCTGCCTCTCCTCTACGTGGGCCTCTCCAACCTGTACGGCTCATGGCTGCAGGCCATCTATGGGCTCACGCAGCACGCCGGCCTGGCTGAAAACGTCCTCGATCACCGTCTCAACTGCCGGACGGTGCGCATGAACTTCGTCAACCGGTACCTGTATTGGAACATGAACTACCACACCGAGCACCACATGTTCCCGCTGGTCCCGTATCACGCGCTGCCCCGCCTGCACGAGGTCGTGAAGGACGACATGCCGCCGGCCTACCCGAGCCTGCTCGCCGCCTGGCGCGAGATCGTCCCCGCCGTTCTCAAGCAGGCCAGGGACCCCACCTACTGCGTACGGCGCCGGATTCCCGCGCCCACGGCCGGAAGGGCCGACCCTGGCACCACGATTGGCGGCTCGACGGCCGATGCCGAGGGCTGGGTCCAGGTCTGCGCCGCCGCCGACCTTGGCCCGGAGGATGTCATCCGCTTTGACCACGACAGGAGGGCCTACGCCCTTTGCCGAGGCGCTGAGGGCAGGCTCTACGCAACCGACGGCATGTGTACCCACGGCAATACCCCGCTCTCCGACGGCCTCGTCAAGGGAGAGATCATCGAGTGCCCGAAGCACAACGGCCGCTTCAATCTCGCCGACGGCTCTCCGGCGCGCCCGCCCGTCTGCCGCGCGCTCGCCACCTACCCCATCGAGGAGCGCGGCGGCCGCCTCTACCTGAACGTGACGAGACCCGGCGGGGCCGGGGCGCGACCGCAGCGGACCTATCGCCTCCGGGTGGTCAGCAACCGCAATGTCGCCACCTTCATCAAGGAACTCGTGCTCGAGCTCGTCGACCCGGCCGAGAGGATCGCCTTCGCCCCGGGTGACTACCTGCAGTTCGAAATACCCTCCTACGGCCTCATCCGTTTTCGCGAGTTCGACATCCCCGAGCCCTACGCGGCCGTCTGGAGGGCGCAGCACGTCTTCGACCTCGTCGCCCGCAACCCGGAATCGGGCCGCCGCAACAATTATTCCCTCGCAAGCAACCTCCAGTTTGAGCACGTCCTGCGTTTCAATGTGCGCATCGCGACCCCGCCCCCGGGACAGGACTGCCCGCCCGGCGCCGGCTCCGCCTACATGTTCAACCTGAAGGCCGGCGACGCCGTCGCCGCCATCGGGCCCTTCGGCGACTTCCACATCAAGCCGACAGGGAAGGAAATGGTCTACATCGGAGGCGGCGCCGGCATGGCCCCGCTGCGCGCGCACCTGTCGCACCTCTTCGAGACAGAGCGGACCGCCCGCAGGGTCAGCTTCTGGTACGGGGCGCGCTCGCGCCAAGAGCTGTTCTACGAGTCGTACTTCCAGTATCTCGAGAAGACCCATCGCAACTTCAGCTTCCACCTCGCACTCTCCTCCCCGGTTCCCGAAGACGATTGGCGCGGCCACCTCGGCTTCATCCACGAGGTTGTCCGAGAGCGCCACCTGGCCGGCCACGCGAATCCGCAGGCCGTTGAATACTACCTCTGCGGGCCCCCGATGATGGTCAGGGCCTGCAACAAGATGCTCGCCGAGATCGGCGTCCCCGCCGGCCAGCTCGCCTACGATGAGTTCTGAGCCGGCCCCAATCGAATCCCCCGGAATGCGAAGCTCCGTCCGCCGGGCCGAGGGCGGGGCTTCCAAGCGGGATCAGCCGTGACCGCAACCCGCATTCACGTCCACACGCCCGACGGGCGCCACGACCTCGCCGTCGCGGGCGCCGAGGCGGCGCTACAGCTCTCCAGGCTGCTGGCCAGCCGGGGCTTCCCGCTGAACACGCGCTGCGGCGAACGCGGGCTCTGCGGAGGCTGCGAGGCCGAGCTCCGTGCGGGTTCGCTGCTCCGAATCGCCGACGGAGCCCGCGTCCCCGCCGGCGCCACGGCCCGCGTCAGGTCATGCCAGATGCGCCTGGGCGCGGAGGATGTCGAGCTGGCGCTTCCGGCGCGCTCGCTGATGTCCCACGAACCTTCGGTGGTGGCGGAGTTCCGCCTCAACATCCCCTGGGCGTGCGATCCCATCGTCCCGGGTGCTCGCTACGGCGCGGCCGTGGACGTCGGCACGACCACCGTGGCCCTGCTGCTGTGCGACCTCGCGACCGGCAGGGTGCTCGCGGCGGCCTCGGCGTTCAACGCCCAGATCCGCTTCGGGGAAGACGTGCTCACGCGGATCGGGCAGTGCGGCGCCGACCCGGGGGCGCTCGGGCAGCTGCAGCGCGCCGTGGCGGCCGAGACGATCACCCCGCTTCTGCAGGACGCGTGCCGCCGAGCGGGCGTGGCGCCCGGCGCCGTGGGCGCAATGAGCGTCGCCGGAAACACCACCATGCTGCACCTGCTGGCGGGCGTGGACCCGACACCCATGGGCGTCCATCCGTTCCAGCCGGCTTTCCTGGACCACCGGACCTATTCGCCGGGCGACCTCGGCCTGAAGTTTGGCGACGGCGCCGCGCAGGTGCACCTGCTGCCAGGGCCCGCCGCCTACGTGGGGGCCGACCTTGCCGCCGGCATCGTCGCCACGGGCCTGCTCTATGACGACGGACCGGCGCTGCTCATCGATGTGGGCACCAACGGCGAGATCATCGCGAAGGTCGGCGACCGGCTGGTCGGCTGCGCCACCGCCGCGGGGCCCGCCTTCGAGGGCGCCGGCCTCACGTGCGGCACCCGCGCGGTCGACGGCGCGATCGAGCGCGTGCGCCTGCGGACCGAACCCTTTGCGGCGGAGCTCGGCATCATCGGCGCGAGCGACCGGCCGCTCGGCATCTGCGGCTCGGCCTACGTGGACTTTCTCTGGGAGGGACGGCGCAAGGGAATCCTGCAGTCCAACGGCCGGCTCGACCGCGCGTTCTGCTCACGCGCCGGCGACGCCGTGCAGGCCGACGCACACGGGCTCAAGCTGCGGCTGCATGCCCACGGCGCCTCGGGGCCGATATGGATCTCCGAACTGGACGTCGCCCGGCTCCTGCAGGCCAAGGCCGCCATTGCAGCCGGCACCGAGACGCTGCTGCACCTGCTCGGCACCGAGCCGCGCAACGTGAAGCGTCTCTATTTGGCCGGCGGCTTCGGCTTTTTCCTGTCGCTGGAGCACGCCATCGGCTGCGGCCTGCTCCCGGGCTTTGCACCGCGCCAGATCCATGTGGTCGGCAACACTTCGCTCGGGGGAGCCTACCTCGCCCTGAACGACCGCAGCCTGCTCGAGGAGATGTCGACCGCGTGCCGAACCATGGAGGCGATCGAACTCAACCTTCAGCCCGGATTCGAGGACGCCTACATCGACCACCTGGTCCTGCCCTGACCGATGACCGCCCCACCCACAGGACTCCCAAACCACGGCGCCGCCGTCCTAGCCTACCGCCCCGGCTTCTGCTAGGCTGCAGCCCTTCACCCAACGCCTCCAATACCATGACCACGCTCGAACTGCTTTCCGAAGCCGTCGCTGCCGGCAAGAGCAAGGACGCCAGGGCCCTCACGCAACGGGCCCTCGATGAGGGGACCACGCCCGCCGTGCTTGTCGACAAGGCCCTGGTGCCCGCGATGGCCGCGGTGGGCGAGAGGTTCAAGAACAACGAGATCTTCGTCCCCGAGATGCTGGTCGCGGCCCGCGCGATGAAGGAGGCGATGAACCTGCTGGAACCGCGACTGCTCGCCGCAGGCATCACGCCCAAGTACACGGCCGTGATCGGCACGGTCCAGGGAGACCTGCACGACATCGGCAAGAACCTGGTGGTTGTCATGTGGAAGGCGGCCGGATTCCGCGTCGTCGACCTCGGCGCAAACGTGCCCGCAGCCAGGTTCGTTACCGCGATCAACGAGCAGCATCCGCAGGTGGTCGGCCTATCCGCCCTGCTGACGACGACAATTCCGGCCATGGTCGAGACGGTGCGGGCTATCCGCGCGGGATGCCTGCCGGTAAAGATCATGGTGGGCGGCGCTCCGATCAGCCAGCAGTTCGCCGACGAGATCGGTGCAGACGGATTTGCCCCCGATGCGGCTTCGGCTGCCGACAAGGCCCGAGCGATCGTGGGATTCGCCTGACCCCGTGGCATGGCGGGAGACGCCAACGCAAGATCCCCAATCCTCTCGACCATGAAGTACCAGAACCTTGCGATCACCAACGCGGACGACCTGCTTTTCGGCACCGCGCCGAAGCCGCTCTTGACCCGCCAGGGGCTTCGCCTGGGAGGGGGGCTGGTCTACCCCGAGCTCAATTTCACACTGCCCGCGATGGAGGTCACGGCTGCGACCATGCCTGCCGTCGCCCGCCATTACCAAGGGATCATCAAGGACGCGTTGCGGCGCGCGGCCGAGCTCGAGGCACCCGGGGTCGTTATTGAGTTCGAGACATTGCCGCCGATGACCGCCACGCCGGCGTTCGGCCTCGAGATTGTGCAGATTCTCCTCGCCGGCATGGAGGAGGCGCGCAGCCACTACGGACTTCCAACGGCGCTGCGAATGACGCCCAACGACAACCGGGAGTTCGCCCGCCCGCCTGTCATGCGCTCGGGCGAGCACTGGGAGCGGATGCTGGAGCTGTTTGAAGGCTCGGCGCGCGCCGGCGCCGAGTTGCTGAGCATCGAGTCGGTGGGCGGCAAAGAGCTGCACGACGAGGCGCTGATGAACTGCGACCTTGGGCAGGTGATTTTCTCGCTGTGCGTGCTCGGCGTGCGCGACATGGAGTTTCTGTGGAAGCAGCTCGGCGCAATCGCGCGGCGCCACGGGGCCATCTGCGCGGGCGACACCGCCTGCGGCTTCGGCAACACAGCGATGGTGCTTGCCGAGCAGAAGGTGATCCCACGGGTCTTTGCCGCCGTTGTGCGCGCCGTAACGACAGTGCGCACGCTCGTCGCCTATGAACACGGCGCCGTCGGCCCGGGCAAGGACTGCGCATACGAGAATCCATACCTCAAGGCGATCACCGGTTACCCGATGGCCATGGAAGGCAAGACATCCGCCTGCGCGCACTTCAGCCCGCTTGGCAATATCGCCGCGGCCTATGCGGACACGTGGTCCAACGAGTCGGTGCAGAATGTCCGCCTCCTTGCCGGCATGGCCCCGACCTGCTACATGGAGCAGCTGATCTACGACTGCCGTTTGATGAACCGGGCCCTGGCCGAGGGAAAGGCCGCGGCCCTCACCCTGCGGCGCTGGCTGGTCGACTCCGATGCGGGTCTCGATCCGCAGGCCTGGGTGCTGGCACCGGAAGCCGTGCTTGCGATCGCCCGCTCGGTCGTAGCCGCGCCGGATTATTACCAGGCGGGCGTCGCCGCGGCACGCTGCGCCCTCGATCTGCTGCGCACCGGCCACGCCGCGGGTTCGCTCAAGATCGCCCCGCGCGAGCTCGGGTTCCTCGACTCGATGGCGGCACAGCTCGATGAATTGCCGCCCGACGAGGCTGAATTCATCTCCCGGCAGATGTCGCATGCCGATCCGGCCAAATACCTCCCCGCGGAGTACGGACTCCAGGCGGCCTGAGGGAATGAACCAATGCATGCCGAGCCTTCACCCTCGTGGCGCGAGACCCCGTCCCGTGCACCCGGCCGCACTGCGCGCGTGCCACCGGACCCCCTTGGGGCCGCCAAGACGCCGCGGCTGCAGTTGAGAATCCCTCCCGCCGGGGGCAAAGCTCGCCGGGCTATCCATGCCATCGCCGTTTCTTCGTTTCCCCATGACCCCGCGTGAACGCTATATGGCCGTGCTGCACGGCGTCAGGCCCGACGTGCTGCCCCGCCTGCCGATCCTGATGCAGTTCGCCGCCGAGCACATCGGCTCATGCTACGGAGCCTTCGCCTCCGACTACCGCGTGCTGACCGAGGCCAACCTGCGCTGCGCCGAGGAATTCGGGATCGACCAGCTCAACACGATGTCCGACCCCTACCGGGAGACGGCGGGATTCGGCGCGCCGATCGAGTTTCCCCGCGACGGCGTGCCCATCTGCCTCAAGCCGCCGCTTGAGGACGACCTGGACCTAGCGAATCTTCCGCGGCCCGATCCCCTGCAGGCGCCGCGCATGCGCGACCGCATCGAGGCCGTGCGCGCCTACAAGGCGCAGGCCGGCGACCGGTTCTCGATCATGGGCTGGGTGGAGGGGCCCGCGGCCGAGGCAGCCGACCTGCGGGGGGTGTCGAACTTCTTTGTGGATCTTCTCGATGACCCGGCCTACGCGAGCGCGCTGATGGCGCGCTGCGTTGAAACGGCGATCGACTTCGCCCGGCCGCAGGTGGCCGCCGGCGCCGACACGATCGGCATCGGCGATGCGGTGGCCAGCCAGGTTTCGCCAAAGGTCTACGAATCCCTCATCCTTCCGCACGAGCATCGCCTCGTGGCGGCGCTGCACGGGATGAATGTGTACGTCCGGCTTCACATCTGCGGCAACATCAGGCATCTCCTGCCGGGCATCTCGACGCTGGGCCTCGATATCGTCGACATCGACCATATGGTGAGCCTCGCCGAGGCCCGCCGTGCGCTCGGCCCCAAGGTCGTGCTGGCAGGCAACGTCGATCCCGTCGCATGCGTGATGCGCGGAACGCCCGAAGGCGTCGCCGCCGCCATCCGCGGCTGTTATGCCGAAGCCGGCGACCCCTTCATGATCAACGCGGGCTGCGAGATTCCCGCTTCGACGCCGCCGCCGAACCTGGGCGCGCTTTGCCGGCCCATCGCGCCCGCCTGAGCGCGACCACCGCCCGGACAGTACACCTATGACGAAAATAAACTCCAAGGACTTCCGCTTCACGGGCCGCAAGAAGATTCGGCTGAGGAAATGGGCAACCGACGTGGGTCCCCTCTACAAATCGGAGAAGCAGTACAAGGAGCTTCTCGCCGCGGATGTTGGGGAGCTGAGCGCTCTCCAGCGCCTCCTCGACGCGTCCAAGGCCTGTTCGGTGCTCCTCATTTTTCAGGCGATGGACGCCGCCGGGAAGGACGGCGCGATCAGCCACGTGCTGTCCGGCGTCAACCCGCAGGGCTGCGAGGTCCACAGCTTCAAGCCCCCGAGCGCGGAGGAGCTGGATCATGATTTCCTCTGGCGCACGACATACCGCCTGCCGGCGCGCGGGCGGATCGGCATCTTCAACCGCTCCTACTACGAGGAGGTGCTGGTCGTCCGCGTGCATCCCGAGATCCTGCGAAGCGAGGGGATTCCGGACGAGGTCGCCGGCGCGAAGGCATTCTGGAGGGGACGCTACCGATCCATCGTGGATCTGGAGAAGCATCTCCACCGCAACGGCACCCTGGTCATCAAGTTCTTCCTTCACCTGTCGAAGGAGGAGCAGCGAAAGCGCCTCCTTGAGCGCATCGATGAGCCGGACAAGAACTGGAAGTTCAGCCAGGCCGACGCCGCCGAGCGCAAGTACTGGAGCCAGTACATGAGGGCCTACGAGGACTGCCTGAGCGCCACCGGCACGAAGACCGCGCCGTGGTACGTGGTCCCGGCCGATGACAAGTGCAACGCGCGCCTCATCATCTCGCGCGTCGTGATCGACGCGCTGCAGGACCTCAAAATGGGCTATCCCAAGATGACCCGTTCGCGGAAAGGCGAACTCCGGAAGATTCGCAGGCAGCTGGCAAGATAGAGCCGGGATGGGAGCCCCTGACGTGGCGCGAGAGACCCCGCTTCCCCCCGATGCCGGCCGCCCACAGGTGCCAAGGCAGCAATCCGTGCATGAGCCCCGATGACAAGGGCCGGGAGGCCCCAATGCGCTCCGTCCACATCCCGACCGATGGCATAAGCCTGACCGGCGATCTCGGCATTCCCGCCGAGGCCGCAGGCGTCGTATTGTTTGCGCACGGCAGCGGCAGCAGCCGCCACAGCCCGCGAAACAGATTCGTCGCGCGAACGATTCAGGCCTCAGGCACTGCCACGCTTCTCTTCGACCTGCTCTCGCCAGCTGAAGAGAGGGAGGATGCGATCGACGGGCATCTGCGCTTCAACATCGGACTGCTGGCCAGGCGTCTGGTCCATGCCGCCCGCTGGATCAGCGAGCAGTCCGAGACGCGTCACATGGGAATGGGCTGTTTTGGCGCGAGCACGGGCGGAGCGGCCGCGCTCGTGGCGGCGGCAGAGATGGGATCCCTGGTGCAGGCGGTCGTCTCCCGCGGAGGCCGGCCGGACCTCGCAGGCGATGCCTTGCCGCGAGTGGATTCGCCCACGTTGCTCGTTGTCGGCGAGCTCGACCGTCATGTTCTCCAGCTGAACCGGGATGCCTACGCACAACTGCTTTGCCAGAAGCAACTTGTGCTTGTGCCAGGGGCCACCCATCTGTTCGACGAGCCGGGCGCGCTCGAGAAGGTGGCGTCGCTCGCCACCGAGTGGTTCAAGCGGCATCTGAGGGCGAGCTGACGGGAACACCAATCGCGTCCGAAAACCGCGGAATCCTGCCTAGCGGGTTCTCCGCCGCACCCATTCTCCCAGGCGGCGAAGTGGCTCCGCCGGGATCCATGCGCCGGCCCCGGCCCTGCCAATTTTCCCCACGAAAGGATCCCGGATGGAACCGGTCCGATCTATATTGATCGGCGATCGGCGATGAACCAGCCTTCCGCATGGCCCGGTCCAGATATGAAGACGAAATCATTGTCTCCTGGGTCGAGCTGCACCGCGACGCGCGTTACCTATCGGAGCTGCTCCACGCGAAGGGCTCGTGGAAAGGCATCATCGCGATCACGCGCGGAGGCCTGGTGCCCGCGGCGCTGGTTGCGCGGGAGCTCGACATCCGGCTGGTCGACACGATCTGCGTGACGAGCTATGCCTCGGCGGGGACCGGGAAGGCGGAGCAGGTTCAGGCAGACGTCCGAATCCTGAAGAGCGTGGCGGGGGACGGCGAAGGCTACCTGCTGATCGACGACCTGGTCGACTCCGGCAGAACCGCGCAGGTGGTCCGCCAGATGCTGCCCAAGGCCCATTTTGCAACGCTCTACGCCAAGCCGGCGGGCCGCCCCATTGTCGACACCTGCGTGAAGGAGTTTAAGCAGAACAAGTGGATTTTTTTCCCCTGGGACATAGAGTACAAGTTCGCCACGCCCATCAAGGAAGGCGGCCGCGCCGCCTCCGGCCCGGGATGACGGCGCGCCCGTTCCCGGCCCAGAAACCAGCCCCTTAGGACGAATGATCCTGCGCTCGGCCGTTCCAAAGCGCGAAGGCCGGCGCTGACGGGTTGCCGTGCTCGTATCCGAGAATGCTCAGCGAGGCGGGGTCCAGCAGGAACAGCGCCGCATCACCCACGGGCAATCCGATCCAGCGGGCCCCTAGGACTCGCCCGAAATGCCCGTGCGAGAAGAGCGCAACGTTGCCCTCCAGCCTCCGTAACCGGGCAATCAGCCGGTCGGCGCGCCCGGAGACCTGCGCCGGCGATTCGCCGCCCGGGCAACCGTCGCGAAAGAGGTTCCAGTCCGGCCGCGATTTTAGGACGTCCGCCGAGTTCATCCCCTCGTAGCCGCCATAGTCCCACTCCGCGAGGTCCGGATCGATTTCGGCGGCCCCGCCAAGTCCGGCCAATTCGCAGGTCCGCCTCGCCCGCAGCCGCGGGCTGGTGAACACGTGCGTGTAGGCGACGGCCCCCAGGCGCGCCGCGAGCCCGCGCGCGTTCCTCTCGCCCTGGACCGTCAGCGGGATCTCGGTTCGCCCCGTGTGCCTGCCCTCACTTGACCAGCTTGTCGCGCCGTGGCGGACGAGGTAAACCTGCGGGAGCATGGGCGCAGCCTAGGGGACCCCCGCGGAAACACTCCACATCCAATTGCGATTCCCGGCGTGCCCTCGCACCTGCGCCGCCCTGATGCGCGGAAACGTGCGCGGGGACCAGCGTGAGAGTGCGGTTCCCCTAGGGGAGGAGATCGCTCATGACATCTTCCTGGGCCTGAAAGCCGAGGCCCGGGCCAGCTTCTCCCACAATGCGCGCTCCTCCGCGGACGCGGAGGCAGGCACCTGGATCCGCGCGACGGCATAGAGGTCGCCGCGGCTGCCGTCCTCGCAGGGCAGTCCTAGCCCGCGCAGGCGGAGCTGGCTGCCGGCGGCCGTTCCGGGAGGCACGCGCAGCATGGTCTTCCCATCGAGCGCGGGAACCTTTGCCTGGACGCCGAGCACCGCCTCCCACGGCGCGAGGTCGAGGTCGAAATAGAGGTCGGCGCCCCGGATGCTGAAGTCCGGATGGCGGGCCAGCCGCACGCGAAGGTACAGATCGCCCGTCTGGCCGCCGCCGAATCCGGCTCCGCCCTGGCCGGCGAGGCGGATGCGCTGGCCCTCGCGGACCCCGGGCGGGATGCGCACCTGGTACGTGTCTGTCCGATCGCCGCCCCCGTCGCCGCCCGTCCGCCGAAGCGTGACCTTGCGGAGCGAACCTCGCAATGCTTCCTCAAGGGTGACCATGATGTCGGCTTCGACATCCCGGCCGGGCTGGACGAAGTCGCCTTCGGGCTGGGCCGGCTCTCTATATGCCCCAAACCCTTCGCGACGGCTGCCGAAGAACGACTCGAAAAAATCGCTGAAGCCGGTGCCCCCGAATTCGAAGCCGGGCTCCCTCCGGGACCAGCTTGCACGGCCGCGGCCGTATGTCTCCTGACCGTCCTGACCGCCACCCGCGTCCTGCCAGTTCGCGCCCAGCTCATCATATCGCTGGCGCTTTTCGGAGTCGCCAAGGACCTCGTACGCCTCGTTGACCTCCTTGAACTTCGCCTCGCCGGCGGCCTTGTTCTTGGCCACGTCGGGGTGATGGACGCGCGCAAGCTTTCGGAACGCCTGCTTGATGTCCTCCTGCGTTGCCGACCTCTCAACCCCGAGCGTCTTGTAATAGTCTTTGAATTTGACGGCCATGGAACAGCGATTCCTGGATCAATCGTGGCACCGAATCGCCCGAATAACAATCTCGGCGCGCGCCGGGGCCCTGCATGCAGCCGAACCCGAGAGGGTCCCTTCCTTGTGGTCTCCGGGCCCAGGGCCGGGCCGCGGCGTCCTAAGAGGCCGGAGGGGGATCGACCCGTTCCCAGTATCCGACCGTAAAGCTCCTTTCGTCGCCGTACATGTGGTGCCAGAAATACCGCGGCCTTATCTTGTCGAAGATCGGTTGGAACAGCGCGTTTCCGTTCATGTTGTCCCTGGGCATCCACAGCACGTACTTGACGTTGTTGTGGAGGAGCCACCCCAGCGGGTCGGGGAGCTTTCCCTGGTAAAACGCGTTGAGCTGCGTCAGCCGCTCACTGATCTCGGTGAACGCCCCGCGCCACGTTGTCTCGTGCCACGGCCACCCGAGCAGGCTCTGCTTGCCGGCGAAGAGCGAGACGGCCGGCGATTGCGTGTTCGCCATGACGAGCCCGCTTTCCAGCGCGACGCCGTCGGGCCGGGTTCGCAGCTCAATGATCATGTCCCTGATGACGGGGTCCTTGTCGACCCACATCGATCCCGCCAGCTTGCCGGCCGCATCCTTGGGCAGCCGCGCAAATTCCCGGGCTAGATCGACGCCGAAGACCAGCGTGGCCAGAAGGAGGATCAACGTTCCGAAGCGGCACACCCGGGACCTGGAGCCGAGGTTGCTGGCGCCCACAGTGAGGATGATGCCCGCGTACACCCAGGGCCACCACTTGAGCGTCGAATTGAACCGGCTCCAGACCCCCCCGTAAACATCGTGGTTGTAGAAGAGCTCGGTCGCGGCGAGCTCGAGGGCCCAGATCACCATGAAGAAAAGCGTCAATGAGCGGCGCTCGCGGTTGAAGAAGCCGAGGGCCAGGATCCCCACAACGGGCCAGAAGACCAAGATCCAGCCCAGCCACGGCGTGCGGTCCTGCGGCCCGGTCCATTGGATCGCAGCGTTGTTACCGATCGCCTGCTGGGTGAACTCCACGAGATAGGGGTATTCCAGCGCGGACGCCGCGGCCACGCCGGCCAATGCGGGCAGCCAGCAGCGCCTTTCGCCGCAAAGAATGCTATAGGCGAACCATCCTCCGACCAGCAGGCACTGGAGCGGGAAGACCCAGGCGTTGGAGATGAATGCGATCGGAAGGGTCGCGGCCAGCAGCGCATGATTCAGGTTCCGCTGGGAGCCTTCCGCCCCCGTCGCCTGAACGACCATCAACGTGGTGGCGAGCGCCAGCAGCAGGAATCCGGCGAGCGGCGGATGGTAATCCCCGTTGGTCAGGATGTAGCTCAGCGGCTCCATCGGGAGATCGCGCGGGATCACGTCCGGCTTCGCCATCCACGAGGCGACGTGTTGGCCGAGCGTGTTGGCGAACGGGTGGATGATCGCCCCGCCCAGAAATCGGACGGCGTCGATGGGGACCGCGCGCGTCAGAAGCACATGCGCCGCGACTGCTGTCCCGCTTCCGCCGACAAGCAGCGAAAGGATCCCGACCCACCGCCCCAAGGGCCACGCGCAGAGCCGCGCGATGCAGGCGCCCAGGAGGAGCGCGATCAGCCCGGCAAGGGTGCAATAGGCCAGGTGGTAGCTGACGCCCGGCCCGACGCCAAGCACGCGCCCGATCAGCGCCGCGCCGTAGTGCTGGAAGCTGTAGTAGCAATTTCCGCGGAAGGGTGGAAGCCAGAGGTCGGGCGGGGGCAGCCGCGTGCCCCTCATGTAGGCCTCGATCATCATGAGGTTCGGCATCTTTTCCCCGGTGTCGTCGATGTTCGGGAACGTGAACCGCCACACTAGGCTGTAGAAGAACCCCATCCCGAAGAGGACCTCCGCCCTCAGGTTCGTGCGCAGCAGCGGCCGGTTCCTCCAGATCAGCCAGATCGAGGCGGCCGTGGCGAACGGCAGGATCGGTGGGCGGGGGCCCCAGCCGGCAAGGTGCTCGAGGAAGAAACAGGCAAGGCAGACCGCAAGCACCCCGGTCACCCGCGCAACCGGGTAGTTATCGACGAATCGCCGCGCAGCCAAACCCGCGCCCAGAAGGTTTATCCAAAGCGCTGCGACGGCCAGACTCAGAAACACCAGCGGCATCCCCCCGAGATTTGCCAGCCGGCGGGTTCCATGCGAGCCCGGAATTGCCGGCGCGCGCGGGACCACGGGGTCGCGTCGCCGGAGACAGACGGCGATTCCCGAGCGCTCGGCCCCTGGTAGTTGCTAATCTGGATCGGATTGGATTTCGAAGGCCAGCCCCGACAGGGATCGCCCGCCGGGTTCAGGGCCAGCCTCGATATGGTCGCCGACCGCCAGCTCCGCGTCGCTGCGCCGCGGATTGCTAGCCCGAGTGCGCGGAGGGTTGCGCCTTGCGCCCGGAGATTTAAGGATTATTGTGGAGGTTCTCCTCAATGTACTTTCGGGACTTTTACCACCACCATCCCCATGGGGCGCCTCTTGGCGGGATAATCCTGGTTTTGCTCGTGGTTATTCTGGTGGTCGTGCTGACCCGCCGTTCAAAGGACTGACACCGGATTGCTAGGTCGTGTCCCAGGTTGACGGTTCGCGAAGTTGCCGAAGCCCGCGGTGGCGAATCCAAATTCGGACACTTCCCGGCCCCTCGCCTCCTTGACAAACCGGCCGGCGCGGCGATGGGTTGGCGGCCCGATGCCTACGATTCCGGCAGACCCCATCCCGCGGAGGCGCTGGGGCATCGGCGTCCTCCTGGGCTCCGGCATCCTCGTAAGCTTTCTCGACCGGATAAACCTCTCGGTCGCGGCGCCGCAGCTGCAGAAGGTGTTTGATCTCGGGCCGGCCGACCTGGGGTTTCTCCTGAGCGCGTATTCATGGACCTACGCCGCCCTCCAGATACCCATGGGCCTGGTTGTCGACCGCCTGGGCGTGACCCGGGTTGGACGCTGGGGCTCCCTGCTCTGGACGGTGGCCTCCGGCGTCACGGCGGTCGCGGGCGGATACTGGGGAATCGTGGCCGCGAGGTTTCTCCTCGGCATCGCCGAGGCGCCCTCGTTTCCGGCCGTGTCCAAGGCGACGGGCCATTGGTTCCCCCGAAGCGAGCGGGCAAGGGCGACGGCAATTTTCGACGCCTCCGCGAAGTTCTCCAACGTGGTCGGCATCCCGCTGATCGCGTACGCCGTGGTCCGGTTCGGCTGGCGGTGGGGCTTCGCAATCACCTCCGCCATCAGCTTTGTGTACTTCGTGGCGTTCTATCTCCTCTACAGGGACCCAAGCGCGGACCGCCGCCTGAGCCGGCGCGAGCGCGAGCACATCCTCTCGGGCGGGGCTGTTGCGGAGGGCGCCTCGGATGCGGACGCGTTCGGCATGATGGGCTATCTGCTCAGGCAGCCGAAAGTCTGGGGCCTGGCCATTGGGTTCGGGGCGTACGGATACTCGTTCTACCTGTTCCTCACATGGCTGCCCGCCTACCTGGTCAGCACGAGCGGCATGAGCATCCTCAGGTCCGCGTCCTACACGGCGACGCCCTGGGCCGTCGCGACCCTGACGGACCTGGCGGTCGGCGGGTGGCTGATCGACGCCCTGATCGCACGCGGGGCCGATGAGACCCGGGTTCGCAAGACCGTCCTCGTCGCGGGAATGCTGCTGGGCTTGGCGGTCGTCGGCGCGACGATGACGGCCAGCCCCGCGTGGGCGATCTTCTGGATCTCCATTTCCCTCGCGGGCCTTGCGGCGGCCGCGCCCGTGGGCTGGTCGCTGCCATCCCTCGTCGCCCCGAAGGGCGGCGTCGGGGCGGTCGGCGGCATCATGAACTTCGCGGTCAATGCGATGGGAATCGCCGCCCCGATCGCGACGGGCCTCATCGTCAAGTTCACCCATTCGTTCACCTACGCGTTCCTCGCGGCCGCCGGGATTCTGGTCATCGGCGCCCTCGCGTTCATCCTTCTCCTCGGCAAGATCGAGCACCTGCCCGATCCCAGCCCGAGATCAGCGGCCTGACGGCGTCATTTGAGAAGTCCCGGCGGCAGGTCGCCGCGAGTGACCGTCGAGGGGTCGTTATAGAACTCCTTCGCATTCAGGTTCTTCGCCGGGCACCATTTGTCGTTCCACGCCATGAAGAAAACGGCCCTCGGAAAATTCGCCGCGAGGCCGTCGCCAAACTTCGTGTACTCGTACGTGCCCGGCGGATTCGAGGCTCCATGCGGGCCGTATTCCCCGAAGCCTGCCGGCTTGCCGGTCTTCAAGAGCGCCGCAAACCCCTTGATGTGATCCGCATCCACATAGTCGGTGTAGGCGTCGAGGCCGACCATGTCGGCATAGCCGTCGCCCGGATAGTAGTCGCCCGCGTTCGCGCCCATGTTGGGGCTGTAGATCCAAATCAGGTTGTGTAGGTGCTTGGCTCCCGTGAAATACGCGAACATCTGGCGCCACAAGGCGATGAAGTCCGCCGGAGGCTTCGCCCCCCACCAGAACCAGCCGCCGTTCATCTCGTGGAACGGGCGCCAGAGCACGACGACGCCAGCGTCCTGAAGCCGGCCCAGGCCCCCCGCTATAAGATCGAGCTCGTGAATCCACGCAATGTTTGCGGCCGAGCCCGCCCTCAGCACCTCGGAAAGGTCGACGCCCTTGTCCCTGAGGCCCCCTCCCTTTGGATTGGCCGGGTTGGTGAGGTGAACGTTCACCTCGACGAGCCCTCCCTGCCCCCAGTAGTCGATCGAAACCCGGTCCGCAGCCTCGGTGTCGATGCTCTGCGTGCGGAAATTCATGTAGTCGACGCCAATGTAGGCAGGCCATTTGCCCGACGCCTGGTGGATCGCCTCGGGGAGCGAAAGGGTCGCATTCGGAGCAAACTCGAGGAACTGGCCGGACAGAACCCGCCTTCCCCCGCCCTCGGTGAGGCTACGGACATAGGCGAGGACGGCCTTCGTCCGAGCGCTTGCCCCGGGATCGGCCGTCTGGGCGGCTGCCCTTCCCGCGGCGAGGGACAGTGCGAGCAAAGCGGATGCGGTCAAGGGGCCGATTTTCATGGAATGTGAACTTCGTTATTCTGATAATCTGGCGTGGGGCCTGGCGATTGAAGCCGGCCCCGCCGAAAATTGAAACATTTTAGCCCCACATGAAGAAGACCCTCGTCTATCCCGCGAACCACCCCTCCCCTCGCGGGGCCTACAGCCCGGGCCTCCTGGTGGAGCACGACGGCTCGAGCACTCTCTATGTCACGGGGCAGCTGGCCGTCGATCGCGACGGGAAGGTAGTCGCCCCGTTCGACGCGACGGCGCAGACGGAGTTCGTCTTCCAGCTGATCGGATCCATACTCGAGGCCGCGGGAATGGGCTTTCGCGACGTCGTGAAGGTCCAGACGTTCCTCACCCACATGCCCGACTTTGAGCGATTCTCGGCGATCAGAAACCGCTATTTCGCGGACTCGAGGCCCGTGAGCACGCTGATCGAGGTGAAGGGCCTCGCCCGCGAAGGGTGTTGCGTGGAGATCGAGGTCGTGGCGATAAGGTGAGCCCGTGACAGCGCCCGCCGCCCCTTCCGCGACCATCCCGCAGCTCTGCGTGGCCGACGAGGCGACGTTCTGGCCGTGGTACTCGTCCCCGCGGATCGGCGCCTGGCCGGATCGCGAGGGGACCGTGGTCATCCTGCCGCTCGCGGGCATGGCTGACTGGGGCCTCGGGCATCCCCTGGACGCGGAGGAGACGGTGCTCATGCACGTCCTTCGCGACGCGTGCAGGCTCGTACCGCCGGGCAGCAAGCCGCTTGTCGTCCCGCCGCTCCGGTTCGCATTCGGAGCGGACCCGGCCTGCGCGTTTCCGGTCGACCAGCCGACGGCGCACGCGCTGATTGCGGAGGTCGCCTCGTCCGTGGCGGCGGCGGGGTTTCGGAAGATAGCGATCCTCAACTCGAGCCCGTGGAGCGAGGAGCTGTGCAGCGCCGCGGCCCGCGACCTTCGCGTGTCGCGCGGGCTGCACATGTTCCAGGTTCACCTGAGCGCCCTCGACCTGGACTTTCACCCCGTCCGCAGCCGGAGCCGCCGCAGGATCCAGACGCTCCTGACGGCGCTCTACGGCAGCGAGCCCGAGCCGTGCGGGCCCGGGGAATCCGAAGCCCGCCCCGCTGCCTGGGGTGACGAGTCCGTCGTCCCGCTCGCGGACCCGCCCGCCCGCCTCGAGGAGGCCCGCGCCGAGGGCGCCCCCATTCTCGCGGCCGCCGCGGGGCGCCTCGCCAAGCTCATCTCGGACATTCATGACCGGCTCCCCCTGAGCGCGGAGCTGACTGCGCCATGACCTTCCCGAGCTACCGCGACCGCTACCTTCCGGCTATGACCCTGCGCCGGATCCGCGCGCTGCCCGACAGGCCGTGGGCGCCCGTCATACTCGCGACGGGCGCGATCGAGCAGCACGGCCCGCACCTGCCGGTGGCCGTCGACGCGCTCATGGGCCAGGTGTGGCTTTCCCTCGCGCTCGCGCGCCTTCCGGCCGGGGCCTCGTGCTACGTCGCTCCGCCGATCACGATCGGGAAAAGCAACGAGCACACGGGCTTCCCCGGCACGCTGACGATCTCCAGGGACACGCTCCGTTCGCATATCCTCGCGGTGGCGCGGCAGGCCGGCGCGTGGGGATTCCGCTCGATCGCGGTCATCAACACGCACGGCGGCAACGTGCCCGTGCTGGTGCCGACGCTCCGGGAGGTCCGGGCCCTCTACGGGCTCCGGGCGGGGATCCTCCAGCCGGCGCCCGCCTCCGACATCCCGGCGCAGGAGGCCGCGTTCGGGATCCACGCGGGCGAGGTGGAGACGTCCTGGGTCATCGCGGCTGCGGGCCGCCTCACCGAGCCGTCACGGGCCGTCTGCGAATTCCCGGCCCGGATCGGGGATCCCGGGGAGGTCCGCCCGGTGGCCGCGCCGGCGCTCGTCGCTTGGGCCACCCACGACGTCTCCAAGTCGGGCGTGATGGGCGACGCCACCGCGGCGACCGCCGCGAAGGGGGAGCGATGGCTCGATCAGGGCGCGACCAGCCTTGCGGCGGCGATCGCCGAGGTCTGCCGGCTCGGCCGGGAATCGCCGCGATAGCCGCTGGAGACCCGTCAGAGCCGGATGAAGATCTTGCGCCGGTAAAGGAATCGCGCGACGGCGAAGCAAAGGAAGATGCTGAAGAGCGCCTCGGCCAACCCGCTAAGGCCGGGCCGGAGCACGTCGAGCCACGAGGTCACGTTCCCGCCAACGAACCGGCGGGCGAGTGAACCGAAGTCGACAATATTGCTCAGCAGGTAGACCGCGATCGAGTTGGCGCCGACCCAGACAAACGGCGCGGCCCAGGCCCGGACCCTCCACACATCGATCACGAGGTAGAAGGCAGCCATTGCGAGGGCGCTGAAGCCGCCGGCGACGAGAACGAAGGACGACGTCCACAACTTCTTGATGACGGGAAACTGGATTCCCCAGGCAGCGCCCAGGACGAGCAGGATGGCGCCGGCGGCCGCGAGCACCGCGGCCCTGCGGGCCGGGGGCACCTGCGGGTCGCGCAGCCAGAGCCCGCAGAAAACGCCCAGGAGGCACGAGGCGACGGCCGGGAACGTGCTCAGGAACCCCTCGGGATCGTGGTCGCCGTCCCACTTCCTCCCGGGCAGGTACATCCGGTCGAACCAGTTCGCGAGGTTCTGGCCCTCCGCGAAATGCGCGGCTCCGACGCCCGGGACGGGCACGAACGTGAGAAGGGCCCAGTACCCGACGAGCAGCGCCGCGCACACGGCCACCAGCCCGCGCGGCCTCACATAGAGGAAAAGGAGCCCGGCGCCGAGGTAGCAGAGCCCGAAGCGCTGCAGGACGCCCAGCCACCGGACATCCGAGAGCGGATGTGACAGCCCGCCGTAGTAGAATACGCCGAGGAGAAAGAGGAGCGCCGCCCTGCGGAATATCCTGCGCACGGCTGCCGGCCGCCCCGATGTCTCCACCATCCGGGAGAGCGAGAACGGAATGGCGACTCCCATGAGGAAGACGAACAGCGGGAAGATAAAGTCCTCGAAATGGAATCCAGCCCAGTCCGCATGGTCGAGCTGGCGGGCCAGGACGCGAGCGACCGGCCCCCCGTTGATATGGCCAAGCGCCCCTCCAAGGGAGTCGGCACCGGCAATCCACACCATGTCAAAGCCCCGCAGGGCGTCCAGGGACACGAGGCGCTCGGAGGGCGGCACGCCGGCCGCCGTGCCTGCCGGGGGGGTTGAAGCCATCGGGGTTGCCCAGCATCGTAGGCGCGGCGAACGCCGGTGAAAGGACTATTTTCATGCGGCGCGCGTCTTGCATGTCTATGGGCGAAACAACACCGTGTGCCATGGCCCCCAGCAAGGCGTCCCCTGCCCTCCTGCTCACTGCGGCTTCGATACTCCTGCAGTCGTGCGTCCAGTACTATCCGGCCGCGGCGACCCCTCCGCCGCCCTCCCCCGTTCAGTATGCGCCGGGCCCCGCCGGGCAGCCGGCCCCACAGGAGCCGGTCCCCGTGCCGCGGCCCCCGAGCGCCACCGAGCAGCTGCTTGGCCCCATAGCGCTCTACCCGGACCCGTTGCTCGCGCTCATCCTGGCGGCCTCGGCCGCGCCCGCGGACATTTCCGCGGCCTCCGCATACCTGATTCAGTACGGAGACATGACCAGGATCGACAGCCAGCACTGGGATCCCAGTGTTCGCGCGCTTGCGCACTACCCCGCGGTCATCTCGTGGATGGCGGAGAACATCGAGTGGACGCGGGCCCTGGGCCTGGCATTCCTCTCCTCGCCGGCCGAGGTGATGGCGTCCATCCAGCGGCTGCGGGCGCGCGCGCTGGCTGCGGGCGCGCTGGCGTCCACGCCCCAGCAGCGGGTGGTGGTCCAGGACAACTCCATCGAGATCCTCCCCGCCGAGCCCGATTGGATCTACGCGCCCAGCTACGACACCGGCGTCGTCTATTCCGAGGAGCCCTACTTCGGCTATGGCGGCCCGTTCATGAGCTTCGGCCCCGCTCTCGAGGCGGGCCCGTGGCTTTCCTACGGCTTCGACTGGATCGGCTGCTCGGTCTGGGTTGGCGGCTGGAGCGCATGGCACGGACCGGGCGGCTGGCATCACCCCCACTTCGACGGAGGGCACGCCCCGCCTGGCGTCCACCGGTGGCATCCCCCGACCCGGCGCCCCGGCGAACTGCCGTCCGGCCCGGAAAACCGCGGGAATTCCGCCCCGCCTCCGCATCCCCTGTCCCGCGCACCCAACCCGCCGCCGTCCCACTCCGGCAAGTCGGGTGCTCTCGAATCGGCCATGCCGGTGCCGAGGACCGCGGCGCCGCCCCTGGAGCGACCGAGGCTGGGGACGACGACTGAGCCAGCCGGGAAGGAGCCCCATGCGGCCGACACTGAGCCGCGTTCCGCGCGCTCGGGGGGCGCATCCGAGATCCGCGGCGGCTCCCAGGCGCAGGAGAGCGCCCAGGCGCAAGGAGCGGCCAGGCCGGCGGCATCCGCCTCCGCCCCGCGCGCGGCGCCGTCCCACGAGTCCGCACCGGCAGCATCCCACCAGTCCGCGCCGGCGTCCGCCCCGGCGCCCAGCCCGGCTGCGGATGCAAAGAACCACTGACCCCGAAGGGAGCCATGGATCTGCCGATCTACTGGGTCGATGCGTTCACGGACCGGGTCTTCCGCGGCAATCCGGCCGCGGTCGTCCCGCTCGAGAGCTGGCCCGAGGACGCCCTCCTCCAGAGCATCGCGAACCAGAACGGGCTCTCCGAAACCGCGTATTTCGTGCGGACGGGGCCGTCGCGCGCGCAGCTCCGCTGGTTCACGCCCGAGGTCGAGGTGGATCTCTGCGGGCACGCGACGCTCGCGACCGCCCACGTCCTTTTCAGCGAGCTAGGCCAGACCGAGTCGCCCTTCGTCTTCGACACCAAGTCGGGGCCCCTCTCCGTCGCCCGGCGCGGCCCCATGATCGAGCTCGATTTTCCGTCCCGCCCCGCGCAGCCGGCCGAGCCTACCGGGGACCTGCTGCGGGGGCTGCGCCGCAAGCCCGAGCAGGTCCTGCTGTCGGAGCGCATGTGGCTCTGCGTTTACGGGTCCCCGGATGATGTGATCGGGCTCGCGCCCGACCATGCCGCGCTCGCGCTTACCGTGCCGGGCCGGGTCATCGTCACGGCCCCCGGAAGAGACTGCGATTTCGTCTCGCGCTTCTTCGCGCCCGACGCGGGGGTGCCGGAGGACCCGGTCACCGGCTCGGCGCATTGCACTCTGGCCCCGTATTGGGCCGACAGGCTCGGGAAGACAAGGCTCCATGCGAGGCAGGTCTCGCGGAGGTCCGGTGAGCTCTGGTGCGAGCTCGCGGGAAGCCGCGTCCGGATCGCCGGCTACGGCTCGCCCTACCTGAGGGGTCGCATTGCCGTCTGACCGGCCCCTTACTTTTCCCTCATGTGGTAGACCCCGTCCCAACCCGAGGCGGGCGGCTCGAGGCGATAGCCCTCGACGATCCTGAGGTAGACCAGGGACGGATTGGTCTCGGATCCCGGCGCACGTCCCGGGCCGCCGGCTTCCAGGGTCTCCGAGCGCCGGAAGAGCGCGATCGCGCCGTCCCAGTCGCGCTCGTAGTACTTCGCAAGGCCCCGCTCGAACACTGCTATGCACTCGCGCATCGAGTCTGAGGCGTGCTCCGACAGAGCCGCTAGCTCGTAGATCGGGAGCGGCTGGGCGCGCCCCTGGACGGTGATTCGCCCAAGGCTGCGGAAGGCAACTCGGCCCGGCCCGATCCTCTCGCATTCGGACCGGGTGGCCTCCGCGCACATCGAGTGGACTCCCCAGCTCTTCGCGCCGCTCTCCATGCGGGCGGCGATGTTCACGTTGTCGCCCATCATCGTGTAGTCGAACCGCGTGCGGCTTCCCATGTTGCCGACGACCGCAGGGCCGGTGTTGAGCCCGATGCGCGTCTGGAGTCCGTGGACGATCTCCGGCCACCTGCCGCCCTCTTGCTTCCACTTCTCGCGCAGCTCGCCGACGCGCCTCTGGACGCGCAGCGCGGCGACGCAGGCGCGGAGCGGGTGGTCCGGCAGCGCGAGCGGCGCGCCGTACATGGCCACGACCATGTCGCCGATGTACTTGTCGAGCGTGCCGCCCTCGGCCTGGACGATTTCCGTGCAGGCGGTCAGGTATTCGTTCATCAGGTCGACCAAGCGCGACGGCGACAGCTTCTCCGAGAAGCTCGAGAACGACTGGATGTCGCTGAAGTACGCCGTGATGTTCTCCTCGATCCCCCCGAGCGTGGGCTCCTCTCGGGCGCTCACCATCAGCTCAACGAGCGCCGGCGACAGGTAGGTCCCGAACATGCCCTTGATCCGGCCCTTCTGCTTCTGCTCCTCCACCACCTGCCAGGCGATGGCCGCGAAGCTTGTCGTGAACGCGGCGCCCAGCGGGGCGACGACGGGAATGATGACATGGCTCATCCTGAAGAGCTGGAATGCAAGGGCGATGTAGATCGCCGCCGAAAGGACGGCCATCACCTTTGTGAAGACGGCGCGGCCCTTGCCCGCGACCGCTAGCGCCGAGACGAGGAAGGACAGAGCGAAGATCAAGGCGTACGCGCCGGGTTCGGGGAGGCGCCGGAGGTATTGGCCCGACACGATCGTCTTGAGAAGATTGCCATGGATCCCGACCCGCGGCACAGGCGTGTCGTCGAACGGGGTCGGGGCCAGGTCCTGCAGGAGCCTGTCGGTGGGCCCAATCAGGACCACGGCGTCCTTGAACAGGGGATCGGCGAAGAACTCCTCGGCGCTCTTGCGCTCCTCGGGCTTGTCGGAAGCCAGCATCTGCGAGTACTCGTAGACCACGCTGAAGCTCTCGCGCGGGTTGCGCGCCGCATTCAACCAGGGGGAAAACCAGTTGACCTCGACCCACTGCTTGCGAGTCAGCGGGATCCTCGCCGCAAGGGAACCGTCCGCGCGCACCATGTCCAGGTGGTCGCCGTAGATCCTCAGTCCGCTTCTGTCGATCCCGTAATGGATCCGGGCGAGCTCGACGGCCATCGTGTAGTAGGTTCCCGCGGCGGTCGGCGCATAGACCGGGATCCATCGGGCGCCTTGGTCGGCCCTGTCGATGAGTCCGACGCCGGGCGGAATGACCGTGCGGCCCGGGGCAATGCTCAGCGAAGGCAGCTCCGGGGGTTCGATCTGGTGCAGCGGGGGCAGATCGGGCCGGCTCACATCCGGCAGCTCCCTCGTCTTCCTCTTGTGGTTGATATCGTGGTAATCCATCGCCGTGAAGGAGGCGGCGACCACGACCGACGGCGTCTTCCAGAGGAAGGAGCCCAATGCGCGGTTTCCGGCGACAAATTTCGCCCGGTCAACGGATTCCGGCACGCCAGCGTCGGAAAACACAAAGTCCATCCCTATCGCCTTGACTCCCGCGCGCGCGATCAGGGTTTTCGCCACGGCGGCAAAATACTCGCGGTTCCACGGCATGTTGCCGATCGAGTCCAGCGACAGCGAATCCACATCCACGTAGACGACCTTCACCGGCGCCTCGATCGGGCCCCGGTATCGGAAACGCAGGTCGATCGCGCTGTCTTCCAGGGACGTGAGCGTCCCCACGTGGGCGATCCCGCACCAGGCGAGAGGAATCGACGCCAGAAGCAGCCAGCGCAGCCGCAGGAGCGCGGACTTTTTCAGGGATGCCACGGGCCCGAACGCTATTGAGCGCAGGCCCGCAATGAAAGCAGATTACGGTCCGGGGCCCGCTAGGATCCGCTGCCAGCGCCGGGGGTCGGCGGGTTCAGCGGCGGCGCCGGCGGCGGCGGCTCATTCTCCCCGGTGTACGGAGGGAACACTATGTCGGCGAGCGCCGCGAGGATGGCCTGCAACTCGCTCTGGAACTTCGCAACCTCCGCTGGGGACAGGAGCCCGCCCTCCAGGGTTAGCGACGAGGGCGCGTGCCAGCCCGCCGGATTGTCCACGTTCTTCGGATTGTATTCAAACGTCGCCTCGAACTTGCGGCCCGCCGGGATGTTGACGGGGCCCGAGGTGAGGCCCGTGAACAAGACCAAGCCCTCGAACGTCTGAACGGAGAACTGCGCCTTGTGGTCCTTCCCGGGGCGGAAGATCACCCTGAGGAAGGTGCCGCGTATCCCGGCCGCGCCAACCGGGGTCTGGATCGTGAACTCCGAACCCTTGTCAACGTTCAGATGCGCGACCCTCGCGGTCAGCTCGCCCCTCGTGAGGTTCAACCTGGTCAGCGATGTGCCCGGCTCCTGCTTCATGTCGGACACCTTGAGGGCGCCCGAAAATGGATCCTGCTCAAACTCGCTGATATCGAGCCTTGAGTCGCCTGCGACAATCACGGCCGCTCCGTTCGAGAAGACAAGGATGACGCTTGCCTCGGGACTCGTGACAATCGTGGCTTGTTCGGAAACCTGGTCTCCGTCGTGTAGTAAGCGGTTCTCCAGTCCTGCCTTGGACAATACGGCTACATGGCCCTGCACCCGGGCGGCGACAATTTGCCCCGCTACCCTCGCAGAAGCAGCCGGAGCGGATTGGGCCCTGGCTGAACCCAACCCACAAAAAGCACATAAGGCTATGAAATATAATATCTTGTTCATCATAAAAATGGCCCTTAGGGGCGCTTTTGAAGCCTTGCTGTCAATCGCTGACGCAAAGCTTGTGCAAGAAGGAAGCCGGGGTCAAGCCTCAAGCAGTGGTCTGCAGCTTCCAACGCAGAGCCGATTTCAGCCGGAAACAGGCTCAGGTGATAAGCCTCATAATACCAGCAATCTGCGCGGACGGGCGCGGTCTGGATGGCGCGCCTGAAACACCCGTCCGCCTCGATCCAGTGGCCCTGCATGTCCAACCCCACTCCGCGTCGAATCCAGAATTCCGCAATGACCGGGCACAGGTCCAGGGCGCGTTCCGCGTCGCGGGCGGCCTCCGCCCCGAGCTCCGAGGTCCTCGGCGGATTCACAAAGGCCCATAGCGAATCCGCATAGGCCCTGTCGGACCAAGCCTGGGCGTTCGTTGAATCGAGCGCAACGGCCCTGTCTAGCAGGGCGCTAATCGCGCCGACAAACTCGCGTTTCCCGGACACATCGGCGCCCGACCTCGCCAGCCCGTCGATCCGTTCGCGGGCTTGCCTCCTCGACTCGTCCGCACGGTACTTGGGGACGATCCAGAGGAAGGTGGAAGCAAGGACGGCTGCGGCGGCGAACAGCGCCGCGGCCCGTGCCAGCGTCCCTACGCTTCCCTCCGCCAGATCCCCCTTCTCTCCACGCGGCCAAGCCTCGCCCGTGACGAGCGCCGCAATGGTGGCGACTATCATCGCGAGAGCGGGGATCTTGAGGTGGAAGTCCACGAGCAGGTGGAGGGCGAATGCGAGCAGCCCGGTGACGGCAGCGCCGGCCAGCCCGGGCGCGCGCGCGCACCTCCACGCCACGGCTCCCGCTGCGCCAAACAGAAGGACGAAGCCCACGGCGCCGTAGTCGGAAAGCGTGTTCAGGTAGTCGCAGTGGGCGTATGTCGGCTGGTCTCGGTTGCCCTCGGTTCGGTATGATTCAAAGAGGGCGTCATAGCTGCCCGCGCCGCTCCCCAGCACCGGATGCGCCTCGAATATTTCCCATGCGCCGCGCCACATGGCCGGACGCGAGCGCTCGCCCGCGTTCGCCACGAGCTGGTCGACACGGGCGCGCATCGGCGGGAACACT
>CALAOT010000124.1 GCA_937889545.1 uncultured Opitutaceae bacterium | reverse complement strand
TTAATCAGTTTATTGGGGACCTCCGGGGGGTCAGTGTTGGCGTTCTGATTCCCCGCAATCAGTTCGTTCCGACGTTCATCGGCGCAACGTAAGTGGTTCAACAATGGACACTTACTGTGACGCCGGGAATTCGTCTGACGGCGCGTTTTCGCCCGTACGGCGCGCCCGGATAAATACCAGGGCCAATAAACTCCCCTCTCCTGATTCGCGGCTCGTGGGCCAACGTCGCGCGGAAGATGGCGGTTCTGGGCCCGCCCCCCTTGACCTGGTAGGTCATGTTCTCGCAGCCGAGTTGACCTCCCAGGTCATGACGGCCCTACGGGCGCGCCCCTCAGAAGCCTCTCCACCCTGCCATCTCCGACACGTCGTACCCGAACGACGACGCCAGCCCGGGCCTGCGCTCCGCCTCCCACGCCGCGATCGCGAGCGCCAGAACGAGGTCGTCGTCGGGCCCCATCGCGCCATTAGTTGTCGTTTTCCGTCCGTTCTCGGGCCACTTTGGAGCGGAAGCTGACGGGTTCCCGGGTCAAAAGGGACGTTTCCCCGACGCCGGGGACGCATAGACTCCCCCCACTTGATCAAGAACGACATCATCAACGCGGCCGCGGAAGCGGCGGGCGTGGAGCGCCAGAAGGCGGCGCAAGCCGTCGAGACGATCATCGACGCGCTGCGCCAGGCGCTGACACGCGGCGAGCGCATCGAGCTGCGCGGCTTCGGCGTGTTGCTCGTGAAGCCCAGAAAACGCGGAATCGGCCGCAACCCGAAACGTCCAACCGAAGAGGTGCAGATTCCGCCCGGCTTCACGATCCGGTTCAGGCCTGGCAAGGAGCTGCGCAACATGATCGGCCCGCCCGAGAAGCCGGCGATGAAGAGCGTGTCCTCCAGCCCACGCGCCTCCGGCAACGGGTCCCCTTAAGGCGGCGGATCGCCCCCGGTCTCGGCCGATGGGGAGAGCGCCGCCTCCCCCTCTCCGATTCGCCCCTTGTGGGCCAACGTCGCGCGAGGAATGCAGCTCGTGGCGCTCGCAGCCCCGCCCCCTCCCGCCGGGATCGGGGCTCTGCTAGCCGAGGCGCTGGTCCGTGCGCGTCAGCGCCTGCCGCAATTCCCATTGCGCCCCTACAACGACCGAGAACTTCTGTTTTCTTAGAAGGAGAAAACCAGAGACCGCCCGCACTTGATCCACAGGAGGAGTCCAGATACGCGTTGTTAGACGGCGGTGCATGCCGCGCTCTCACCAGCGGCGCCCAGTTAGTGGGGCCTCGTCGCTCCTCCGGAGCGATTCAAGATTAGGTCCAAAATCACACGTTGCCTCTCACCGATAGCGCTGATGAACTGCTTCTCGGAGGCGAAATAACCAACGCCGCTCAACTCGACTCTGACGGCGCCGTCAGGCGAAATGTAAACGAGCACAAGCGTCCTAGCGAGAGGGTCGTTCTCGAAATCCTCTCGACGTTTCGCACTGATGAAGGAGGCCTCTTCGTTCAGCACTTGTGGAACGTAGCCCTGATCGAGAAGGACTCCGATGGCGCGTCGCCAAAGGGCAGCCCGCTCCTCTGGGGCGACCTGCGCCCTGCTCGGCTCAAGCGCGCCCGGATGAACATGGTAGTAGGAGCAACCAGAAAGCAGAAACGATAAGACAAGCAGCAAGGAGCTTACCGACCTGCCGAGCCAACGACGAGTCATCGTGTCTCCTTTGTACCCGCATACTTGCGGTTTATGGCGCTGAGTTATCACTATACGACCGACGTTCAGTATCCGCCGTCTAACGATACCGTTTCAATGAAGACGAAAAAAGGGCTGTCCTCGCTGACGTGGTCCCGAAGAATCGGGCCACAAACAGACTGACGGGGTCAACCTTCCGAGAAGGTGCCCCAAGTAAGGGAGGACAGCCCGATGAAATCTTATGTGGTGTAGGGGCGCAATGGGAATTGCCGGGGGCCTGTGGCGCCTGAAACCGGAGCCATTCTGTCTCTTTCTCGGTGCGGCCGAGGCATTTTGACCCCGGCCCGTAGACGGGCATTCTGTCCGAGCGGCGATTTAGGTTCGAGTAATCGACCTTTTCCCTGAAGGCTCCCCGGAGTAATGGCTCAGCGCGCGAGTCTTCGCGACCAGACCCCGCTGGCCGTCGAGAAACGGCGTTCGAACCGCACCGTCTACCTCCTCCGAGGCCGATCCCGAGCAGCCTAGCGTGGGGGATGTCTCAGAGCGCGGTGGTCCGGGACTACCGGGCGTTGGAAGTCGGACGACGGCGGACGAACCGGCTCGAGCTAAGGCTCGCCGGATGAAAAGCTTGCCTGCGCACTGGCCTTGAGCCCGTGCGCCGTTACCGCTGTACGCGTACGACGACGAAGGTGATGTCGTCGGTCTGCTCCCGCGATCCGCGCCAGGCGGCCGCCTTTGCCATGAGGCGCTCGACGACCGCTTTCGATGATGCGTTCGCGGCGTCGCGTAGGGCGTCCGCAACGCGCTCGAATCCCAGCGAGTTGCCGTCGGGATCCAAAGCCTCAGCAAACCCGTCGGTCGCTAGGAGCAACGTGTCGCCTGGGGACAGAGCGGCATGGCACTCGGGGTAGACCGGCGATAGACGGCCGCCGAGGGGAAGCCCGCCGGCCCCCAGCTCCTCGACTCTGCGGGTGTTCGTGCGGTGAATGAGGATGGGGGGCATCGCCGCCGATGCGACCGCGACGGAGCGAGGCGTGATGCGGGCAATCGCCAGGCACATCTGAACGTGCTTGAGGTGCATCCCGCGCAGGACCCGGTCGCACTCGGCGAGCATCGTGACGAGGCTCCGTTCGCCTGCAAATGCGGCGAAGAGCGCCTTAACCGCCGTGACCATGGTGCCCGCGGCCACGCCGTGCCCGGTGGCGTCACCGATCGCGACCACGAGGCTCCCGTCCGGGTCGACGCGAAAGTCGTAGTAGTCGCCTCCCACTTCGCTGGCTGTCCTCATGGCCACGGCGACGCCGAGTCCCTCGACGCTCGGCAGCCCCATCGGGAGCATAGAGAGTTGCAGAGCACGTCCCTCTTCCAGCTCTTTCGTCTTGCGGACGTTCTCCGCCTCGAGCAGGCGTGACCGCAGATCGTTCGCGTGCGCGGCGCGCTCCTGCTCGAGGAGTTGGCCCGAGAGAGCCTCAACTTCAACCAGGCGCCGGTCGAGGTGCAGGCTGGTGAGAGCGAAACTCCGCGCGAGAGACAGCGACATCGTCACGATGCTTGCGAGCACGCCGAAGGGATAGACGGCTCTGAAGCCGGCGATTGGAGAAACGACGCCGAAGTTGATCAATGCCTGGAAAACGATGAACACGGAGAAGAGACCCATGCCGACGAGAAAGGTCGTAACTCTTTTCTGCGTCTCCGTCCTCTTTATCATCTCGATCCGGACGATTTCGACCAGCACGGCGGCGAAGTACAAGACCCAGAGCCAATTCGTCATCCGCGCAGGTACGAGGAAGAACAGCGGGATCAGCACTCCAGCGGCGGCCACAAAGGCGATCCATTCCCGCGGGAACAGCCTGTCTCTCGCCGCGTAATAGGTTAACAAGCCCAACAAAATCGCGATGATGACAGACGGACTCAGGAGTCGGTTCAGAGGCTCCACCCACGGTGGCCTCACGGGTTCGCCGAAAATGAAGTCGCGCAACATGATGATCGTGAACGACACCATCCAAAGCGCGTAAAAGAGATTCGCCCGGGCCTTCGGGTAGAAAAAGTAGAGCGCGAAGTGCAGAAGGGCGACGAACACCAGGAGGGTGATGACGACACCGAACATCGTCCTCGTCCGCTGCATGGCAGCGCTTCCCCAGCTCGTACCGATCTCGCCCAGTGAAACCGTGAATCCGATCCCTCCGGCCGGCAGCTCCGATTCGCGCACCGCCGGGTATGCGTAGCGCACCGCGAGGAGATGCTCGGGCCGGGCCGAAAAGACGAACTTCCAGGGGCCGCGGGCCGAAGGTGTGACCTCCGGAACCTTTGGGCCGACGAAGTCGCCCGTCCGGTAAAGAATCTTTCCGTCGAGGTAGACCTCGGCGACACCGGAGGCGACAAGGGCCATGTCGAGCGGCCGCCCCCAGAGTCCCTCCTGGACGAGAAGGTGGCGCCTGAACCAACCGACTCCGGCCCAGCCGTCGCGCGGCAGGTTGCCGGGGGGCATCTGTGGAACGACCAGCTCCCAGCCGGAATCGTCGAGAGCCGGGTCGGCCCAGTGCAGATCGTCGCCAGGTTGGAAGCGCCAGGGACGATCGAACGAGATCCCGAAAGGAGCCGATGCGACTCCGCCGACCGTGATCTCCGCGGCCCCGGGCACCTGGCCCGCTGCCACAGTCACACGCCCGACGAGCAGCAAGACGAAAGCTGCGACCCGGAGCGCGAATCGTCCGCGCATGGCGCGCATGGTACCCCGGCCCTAGGGGTGCAATGGGAATTGCGGGGTCGCTGTGGCGCGTAGAGACCTCGTTCAGGACGCCCTCCCATCTTTCCGCGATCCCGCCTCCTCGCGGCAGGCCGGGTGAAGGTCCGATAGATCCGCCGTTTCGCATCGAGTATCTCGACGCGGAGCAGCTGCTGCCCATGCTCGTTCGAAAAGCAGCTTGAAAGGGCCGTCGTGAAGATCCGGATAAGGCACTGGAGTGGGCGGACGTGTCCGCGCCTCAGGCGAGGATAGATAAAACGATAAAAGGCACCAGATTGAACAGAATGATTCCTATCTTGAAGATGCTCATCCCGGCGTAATGAAGGGCGTCGAACTGATCACGGGACAGGCGAAACCATCTACCATGGATGCGAAGCATCCAATCGTGAGCGAACACGAAGACCAAAAACCACACCAGCAATACTACGTAGTTGATGACCGTACACCATAGAAGAAAGTTGCGGGTCACTACGATGGTCATCTTCTCCTCCTTCGGCATCTAACGATAGCGACTTCAGCGGCGAGCGCAAGCAAGTCCGGCGCGACGAGCTGTTAGGCCGACGGCGACGAGATAGAAAACTCATATGCTTCTCGCAAGTATGGTTTCAGAGTTGAAAGGCTCGTCTCATCTCGCAGCTTGGCTATATGCGAGACACGCTTCCGATCCGTGCCAATCTTGAAGAAGATCGGATCCGCCACCCGCCGACTAAGATGAACTGCGACTCGTAGAGCATCCGTCATGACAACCAAATCAGCGAATATGCGACTGCTGCGAAAAAGCACATACCTGTCACGAGCGACAAACTCCACCGGTCCGAGAGTCTTGGCAAACGACTCAAGCGAATAATACAGTGCCACGAGTGACTCCGGCCTGCCTCGAAGCACCTCCAACCGATTACCAGCGCCGCATGCGTGCCTCTGATTCTTGCGCGTGAAACCTCGCTTGCATTTTAGACAAGACCACGTTGCGCTCATAGTTGGCCTAACTAGTATTAGGCTGCAGAGCAGTGGCGCGGCATGTTCCTATCGGTAGAAGCCTTTGCCTGCCCTGACGGTTGAAGTTTCTGCAGCTAGGAGCTTTTCGGTTTCTACGTATAGGAGCATTTTCGGGGTGGCCCGCGCCTATCTTGAAGGAGAACGCCCCGGGCCGCGACCACGACCAGCGTCCCGCCTCGTGTACGGAGCGAGTCCGAGGGCTCGAACGCGCAAGGTCGGACATTCGTGAGGGCACGCCGATCACTTCATCTTCTCCTCGACGCTCCTCACCTTGTCCTCGAGCGACTGAACCCTGTCGGTGCGCGTCCCGACGCGGAGCGTGGCGCTCACGCGCGGAACGCCCATGTCATGCAGTACTTCGTGGCACCGCCGCACTGCGGCGAACACCTCGTCCCAGTCGCCCTCGATGTTGGTGCCGTTGGCGTGCAGCGCCGTCTTGAGGCCGGCCTCCTTGAGTACCCGCTCGCATGCCGCGACGTACTTCGACAGGGACAGGCCAACCCCGAGGGGGACGACGGAGAGATCGACGAGCACCTTCATGCGGGCTCCTCCGGACCATCCTACGCCGTCGTCGGGGCGCGGTGCCCCGCGCGGCGTGAAAAACTGGGTGCCTCCTCGTTCTCCGAGCGAGCGACCGGCGCGCCCCGTCTAGAATCGCCGCGTGCGTCGTGCCATGACATTCTTGGACGCCCGCCGGGTTGCGCTGGCGCTACCTGGCGTCGAG
>CALAOT010000123.1 GCA_937889545.1 uncultured Opitutaceae bacterium | reverse complement strand
GCCGCGGCGGGGGCGGGTGCCGCGGCGGGGGCGGGTGCCGCGGAGGGGGCAGGTGCTGGGACGGCGGCCGGTTCGGCGGTGGAGGCGGTTTCGTTGCTCATGGGCTGTGGGTCAGAATACAAGGCCGGCTTCGCGGGCGGCGTCCGCGAAGACCTTGACCTTGCCGTGGTAACGGGCGCCGCTGCGGTCGAAAACTACGGAGGTCAGGCCTGCCGCCTTCGCCTTCTCGGCGAACGCGGTGCCGAGCACCTTCGCCCCGGCGATGTTGGCGCCCAGCTTCTTCTTGCGCAGCTCCGCGTCGAGGCTCGACAGGAACACGAGCGTCTTGGCCGCCTCGTCGTCGACCGCCTGCGCGTAGATGTTCTTGCCGCTGAACCTGAGGCTCAGCCGGGGCCGCGCGGCGGTGCCGGAGACCTTCTTGCGGATCCTCCACCGGCGCTTCTGCAGTAGCTTGGCTTTGTGAACGGTGTTCATGGTTGTTAGGCGACGGTTTTGCCTTCCTTGCGGCGGACGCGCTCGCCGACGATGCGCACGCCCTTGCCCTTGTAGGGCTCCGGCGGATAGTAGCTGCGGATCTCCGCGGTGACCGCCCCCACGAGCTGCTTGTCGCAACCCTCGACCTTGACGCGGGTCCCGTCGGTCACGGTGATCTTGATGCCGTCCGGGATGTCCATGAGGATCGGATGCGAGTACCCCAGCGCGAGGTCGAGCTGCTTTCCCTTGAGGATCGCCTTGAAGCCGACCCCGTGGATCTCGAGGTCCTTGGAATAGCCCACAGTGACGCCCTTCACCATGCCCGCGATGATCGAGCGGGCGGTCCCGTACATGGCGTTGGCGAAGCGCGTGTCCCCGATGGGGGCCACGACAACCTTCTTGTCGGTGACGGTGATCGTCACGACAGGCGCGAATGTCTTCTGGACCAGGCCCCTGGGCCCCTCGACGCGAACGGTCGTGTCCTGGATGTCGACCTTGACCTTCTCGGGGATGGGTACGGGTTGTTTGCCGATGCGGCTCATGGTGGGTGGGTCCTTACCAGACGTTGCAGATGAGTTCGCCGCCTGCCTTGTTGCGGCGGCAGTCGGCGTCCTTCATCAGGCCCTTGGACGTCGAGATGATGCTGATCCCCAGGCCGTTCAGGACCCGCGGGATGTCGTTGTAGCCGAAGTAGAGCCGGCGGCCGGGCGTCGATGCCCGGTTGAGCCCGCTGATGGCGGGGGTGCCGTCAACGTACTTCATCTTGACGACGAGCGTCTTGTGGCCGAGCTCATCGGCGCCCTCGGAGTAGCCGGAGATGAAGCCCTCGGACCTCAGGATTTCGGCGAGGCCCTCCTTGATCTTCGAGTGCGGCACGTGGCACTCCAAAATGCGCGCCTTGCTGGCGTTGCGCAGGCGAGTGAGAAAGTCGCTGATCGGATCGGTCATGGTGGATGTTGTGGGATTTTGAGGGCGGCGCGGGTCATATCCGACTCCCGCGGGCCGGGAGGTTTACCAGGATGATTTGATTACGCCGGGGATCTTGCCCGAGAGGGCCAGCTCGCGGAACTGGATGCGCGACACCCCGAACTTGCGCTTGTAGCCGCGCGGGCGGCCGCTCATCGAGCAGCGGTTGCGGATGCGTATCCTGGAGGAGTTCTTGGGCAGTTTCTGCAGCTTGGTCTGCGCTGCGAAGAACTGCACGTCGGTCGTCGCGGGATTCGCGAGGATCGCCTTCAGCTCGGCGCGCAGCTTGGCGTATTTCTCAACAAGCCGCTTGCGCTTCTCGTTGCGTTCAATTGCGGAGGTCTTCGGCATGGCGGCGGGGTCAGGCGGCGGTGGCCGTCTTGGTTTCAGTGCGGCGGAAAGGCATCCCGAGCAGCCGGAGAAGCTCACGGCCCTCGTCGTCGGTCTTGGCGGTGGTCACGATCGTGATGTCGAGCCCCATGCTCTTCTTGACGTTCTCGACCGTGATTTCCGGGAAGATGGTGAAGTCGGTGATCCCCAGGTTGTAGTTGCCCTGGCCGTCGAGCTTCGGGGAGGCGCCGCGGAAGTCGCGGATGGTCGGAAGGGCGACCGCCAGGAGCCGGTAGAGGAACTCCCACATCGAGTTGCCCCGGAGGGTCACATGGCAGCCGACGATCTGGTTCTCCTTCAGCTTGAAGTTCGAGATGGCCTTGCGGGTCTTGCTGAGGACCGGCTTCTGGCCCGCGATCAGGCTCAGGTCGCGCCGGATGTCGGTGATCTGGTTCTTGTCGGCCTCGGCGTCGATTCCCGTGTTGAGGTTGATCTTCACGAGCCTCGGGACCTCGAGCCTGTTGCTGTACCCGTGGAGCTTCACGAGCTCCGGGTAGACCTTCTCGGCGTAGAGTTTCTTGAGTGTGGGAGCGGTGCTCATGTTATTCCGCCTTCTTGCGCTTGCCCGTGTCGTAAACCGACTTGAGCATCAGGTTGGAGATGTGGACGGAGCCCTCGCGCTCGACGATGGCGCCTTGCGGGTGCTCCTGGGATTTCTTCAAGTGGCGCTTCATCATGGCGACGCCCTCGACGCGGGCGCGGCTCTTTGCCGGGAGGATCTCGAGGATCTTGCCCTCCTTGCCCCGGTGGGAGCCGGAGATGACGACGACGGGGTCGCCGCGTTTGACGTGGAAACGTTGCATGGTCAGAGAACCTCCGGGGCGAGCGAGATGATCTTCATGAAGTTCTTCGCGCGCAGCTCTCGCGCGACGGGCCCGAAGATGCGCGTTCCCTTCGGGTTGCCGTCCGGCCCGAGGATGACGATGGCATTGCTGTCGAAGCGCAGGTAGCTGCCGTCGGAACGGCGGACGGGCGCCTTCGTGCGCACGACGACGGCCTTCGCGACCTCGCCCTTCTTTACGGTGGCGTCGGCCGTGCTCTCCTTGATGTGGACGGTGACGATGTCGCCCACCCCAGCGGTGTCGGTGATCTGTCCCATGCGGCTGATCATGGCAGCCTTGCGGGCGCCGGTGTTGTCAGCGACCTCGAGAATGGAGCGCAGTTGGATCATGGCGGGACTTGGTTAGGGGCTTTAGTTGATGCGCGTGGACTGTCTATGCGCTGGCTGCGGGTGCGCTGGCTGCGGGTGCGCCAGCCGCGGGTGCGCCGGCCGCGGGCGCGCTGGCGCCGCTCCGGGTGGTCTTCGTTGGTACCGTCTCGGCGACGTCCTTCTCCGAGATGGCCTCGGCGGCCGCGCCGACCGTCCTCTCGACGACCGAGATGATCCGCCACCGCTTGAGCCTGCTCATGGGGCGGGTCTCCATGATCTCGACCTTGTCGCCCACCTTCGTCTCGTTCTTCTCGTCGTGCGCGTGGACGACGGTCTTGCGGTTGATGACCTTGTGGTAGAGCGGATGGGGCGTCTTGTACGGGATCGTGACCTTGATGGACTTGTCGCCCGAACGGCTCGTGACGAATCCGATGAGGGCCTTGCGCGTGTTGCGGGAACTGGGAATGGCTGTGGACATGGCTTGGTGTTCTTGGGCTCCCGGGGGTTCAGGAGGCGGCGGGTGCCGCCCTGTTCTTCTGGCGGACGACGGTCTCCAGGCGGGCGACGTCCTTGCGCAACGCGCGCATCTCGTGGGTCTTCTCGACCTGGCCCGTCTGCTTGCGCAGGCGCATCTGGAGGAGCGCATCGCGGGTTTCGCGGATCTTGGTCGTGATTTCGACCACGGAAAGGTCTCGGATTTCCTTGGGTGTCATGGTGGTGCGGTGCCCGGGCTTGCGCGTCAGATGGCGGTGCCCTCGCGGACGATGAAGCGGCAGCGGAAGGGAAGCTTTGCGTCGGCGAGGCGGAAGGCCTCCCTGGCGACCCTCGCCGGTATGCCCGCGAGCTCGAAGAGGATGACGCCCGGCTTGACGACGGCCACGTAGAACTCGACCGGGCCCTTGCCCTGGCCCATGCGCACCTCGGCGGGCTTCTTCGTGACGGGCTTGTGCGGGAAAACGCGGATCCAGAGCTTGCCCCGGCGCTTCAGGTGCCGGGAGATCGTGACGCGGGCCGCCTCGATCTGCTGGCCGGTCATGGGGCCGCGGGTGAGGGACTGCAGCCCAAATTCACCGAAGGCGAGCGTGGCGCCGCGCTTGGCGTTGCCGGCGCGGGAGCCCTTCTGGGACTTGCGGTACTTGGTGCGATCGGGGGCGAGGGCCATGGGAAGTGTCTCCTTGAATCAGCCGGTTCTGCCGAGGCTGCCCTCAGGCTGCGTCGGCCTCCTTCTTGCAGATCCAGCATTTGACGCCGATCTTGCCGTAGACGGTCTGGGCCTCCGAGAAGCCGTAGTCGATGTTCTCGCGCAGGGTGTGGAGCGGAACGCGGCCCTTGCGCTGCCACTCGCGGCGCGCGATGTCGGCGCCGCCGAGGCGGCCCGAGCACTGGATCTTGATGCCCTCCGCACCCAGCGCCATCGCCATCTCGACGGCCTTCTTCATGGCCCGGCGGAACGTGATGCGGCGCTCGAGCTGCAGGGCGACGTTCTCGGCGACGAGCTGCGCCTCGATCTCGGGCTTCTTGACCTCCTGGATGTCCAGGAGGATCTCCTTGCCCGTAAGCTTCATCAGCTGGGCCTTGATGTTCTCGACCTCCTGCCCCTTGCGGCCGATGACGATGCCGGGGCGCGCGGTGTAGATCTTGACGCGCACGCGGCTGGACGCGCGCTCGATGAAGATGCGCGGCACGGATGCCTGCTTCAGCTTCTCCATCAGGGTCGAGCGGATCAGCTGGTCCTCGAGCAGGAGCTTCGGGAATTCCTTCTTGCTCGCGAACCAGCGGGACTGCCAGTTGCGGTTTACTGCGAGACGGAATCCGATCGGATTGGTTTTTTGGCCCATGGATTAGGCTTGGTTGGGGTTGCCGTCCGAAAGGACGATGCGGATATGCGACATCTTCTTGCGGCGCGGCATCGCGGAGCCCTTGGCTCCCGCCTTGAAGCGCTTCAGGACGGGCCCGTTCTCGACCACGGCGCTCTTCACGGTCAGCGAGTCGGACGCGAGGTTGTTGTTGTTCTCCGCGTTCGCGATCGCGCTCTTCAGCGTCTTGGCGATCAGGCGCGCCGACTTGCGGGGGATCAGCATCAGGTATTCGACGGCGTCGTTGGCCATGCGGCCCTGGATCGTGCGGGCCACTTCGCGCACCTTCTTCGGCGACATGCGGGCGTTGCGTGTGAGTGCTTGGACTTCCATGGTGCGGGATTCCTCAGATTTCCTTGCGGGTCATTCCGCCGTGGGCCTTGAACACGCGGGTGGGAGAGAACTCGCCGAGTTTGTGGCCGACCATGTTCTCCGTGACGTACACCGAGATGAACAGCTTGCCGTTGTGGACATTGAAGGTGTGCCCGATGAAATCGGGGGTGATCGTCGAGCGGCGCGACCACGTCTGGATCGGTTTGCGCGCGCCGGACTTGACCGCCTTCTCGATCTTCTCGAGCAGGTGGTAGTCGACAAAGAAGCCTTTCTTGATTGAGCGTGCCATGGTGCGGGGCGGGAGGGGTTACTTTTTGCCGCGCGGCGGGCGTCCGTTGGCGCGAATGAGGATGAAGTTGCTCGAGATGTGGGTGCGCCTGCGCGTCGGGAAGCCCTTGGCGAGCTGGCCCCACGGGGAGACGATCTGCTGGCGGCCGCCGCCGCCCTTGGATTTGCCCTGGCCGCCGCCGTTCGGGTGGTCGACGGGGTTCATCGCCACGCCGCGCACGCGGGGGCGGCGTCCGAGCCAGCGGTTGCGGCCGGCTTTGCCCAGCGAGGCGTTGGCCTGGTCGGCGTTTCCGACGACGCCGATGGTCGCCCGGCATTTGGCGTTCACAAGCCGGAGCTCCCCGGATGGCATCTTGAGCTGGGCGTTGCCCTGCTCGACGCCCACGAGCTCGATGCTGGCCCCGGCCGACCGGCCCATCTGGGCTCCCTTGCCGGGCACCATCTCCACGCAATGGACCCGGGTGGAGAATGGGATGATGCTCAGCGGAAAACAGTTGCCGACCGTGAAATCGTTTGTCGTCGCAGCGTTGGACGAGACGACCTTGTCGCCCGCCTTCAGGCCCTCCGGGGCAGGGATGTAGCGCTTGACGCCGTTCGTGTAGGCGAGGAGCGCTATGTGTGCGGAGCGGTTGGGATCGTACTCGATCGCCTCGACCGTCGCGGGGATGTCGAGGATGTTGCGCTTGAAGTCGATGACGCGGTACAGCTGCTTGTGGCCGCCGCCCATGCGCCGCGAGGTGAGCCGGCCGTACGCGTTGCGGCCGCCCGTCTTGTGCTTGGGCTCCGTGAGCGCGCGCTGGGGGCGATTCTTCGAGAGGCCGACGGGCTTGTTCAGCGAGGTGAACCGCTGGGAGGGCGTGAGCGGCCGGAAGGATTTGATGGGCATGGGGTTGGTTACCTGTTTTCCGGGTGGCTCCTCAGAGGAGCTCGATCTTGTCGCCGTGCTTGAGGGTCACGATCGCCTTCTTGTAGTCGGAGGTCGTGCTCGGTTGGCCGGTGCGGCTGCGCTTGTTCTTTCCGCGGTAGTTCTGGGTGTTCACGCGCCGGACGGTGACCTTGAACGTCGCCTCGACGGCCTCGGCGATGGCGTGCTTGTTCGCGCCCTTGAACACCTCGAAGGTGTACTGGCCGAGCTCGGCGGACTGCTTGTTGGCCTTTTCCGTGAGGAGGAGGCCCTTGAGTACACTGTCGGCTTTCATCAGTTCTTTCCTCCGTTTACGCGGGCGATGATGGCCTCTAGCGCCTTTGTGCTGACGATGATCTTCTGGTACTGCGAGAGATCGAGGGTGTTCAGCTTGGCGGCCTCCTGGAGGGACACGCGCTCGAGGTTGCGGGCGGCGAGCCGGGTGCCGGCGGCGAAGGGGGCGTCGACCAGCAGGATCTTTCCCTTCGGCGCGATGCGCCCGACCATCTGGTCGACGATCTTGGTCTTGAAGGGGGCAATCTCAAAGTTCTCGATGACGGCGATCTCGCCCGCGGTGGCGCGGTCAAAGAGGGCCCGGCTGAAGGCGAGCGCCCTCACCTTCCCGTTGATCTTTTTGCTGTAGTCTCGCGGCTTGGGGCCGAAGACGACGCCTCCGCCCGACCAGAGGGGCGACCGGTTCGATCCGGCGCGCGCGCGGCCCGTGCCCTTCTGGCGCCAGGGCTTGCGGCCGCCCCCGCTCACTTCGGCGCGTGTCTTGGTCGAATGGGTTCCGAGGCGGTTGTTGGCGTTGATCGCCACGATGACCTCCTTGACGGCCTGGAGGCCCCTGTCGCCGTCGAACGTGGGGAGTCCCGCAAAATCCTGTTCGCTGCTCTTCGTGCCATCGGGGCTGAATACGGTGAGTTTCATCGCTCGCTGGGTCTACTTGGGGGTTAGGTCTTCTTCTGCTGGCCCTTGATCGCGAGGCGGACGAGCACGTCGTCGCCGTTCGCGCCCGGGATGGCCCCCTTCACGAGAAGGAGGTTCTTGTCGGCGATGATCTTCACGACGCGAAGGTTCTGGATCGTGCGGCGCTCGCTGCCCATGTGCCCGGGCATCGACTGGTTCTTCCAGGTCCGGCCGGGGGTCTGGCGCATGCCGATCGAGCCGATCCGCCGGTGGAACATCGATCCGTGGGCGGCGGGGCCGCCGGCCACGCGGAAGCGCTTCACGACACCCTGGAAGCCCTTGCCCTTCGAGATCCCGACCACGTCGACCAGCTGGCCCTCCTGGAACGCGGCGACGGTCACTATATCGCCCACCTTGAGGGCCGGGGAGTCCGCGAGGCGGACCTCGGAGAGGACCCGCGGAGCGTGGTCGATCCCGGCCTTCTTCGCATGGGCGAGCTCGGCCTTGCTGCTGTTCTTGTCCTTCTTGCTGGAAAAGCCGATCTGGACGGCGTCGTAGCCGTCGGCCTCGGCGGTCTTCACCTGCACCACGGGGCACGGGCCGGCCTCAACCACGGTGACCGGGACCAGGACGTTTTGGGCGTCGTAGACCTGGGTCATTCCGATTTTTTTGCCGAGTAGTGAGGAGATCATGGGCTAAGCGGTAGGTGGATTGGTTCCGTTTGGGACCTACATTAGAGGGGCCCGGCGGCGCGCCAGCGGCGCGCACGGGCAACTGCTAACTGTGGACGTTAGACGTTGATGGTGATGTCGACGCCGGAAGGCAGGTTGAGTTTCTTCAGCTCGTCCACCGTCTGCGCGGTGGGCTCGATGATGTCGATGAGGCGCTTGTGGGTGCGCGTCTCGAACTGCTCCATCGACTTCTTGTCGACGTGCGGGGAACGGTTGACGGAAAGCTTCTCGATTCGCGTCGGCAGCGGGATCGGGCCCGAGACGCGGGCGCCGGAGCGCTTTGCGGTCTCGACGATGTCCTGGGCTGACTGGTCGATCACGCGGTAGTCGAAACCCTGGAGCTTGATGCGAATGCGTTGGCCTTTCATGGCGTAAAAAGAACGGGGGTTAGGTGCGGGCCGGTGCCTTCGTGGTGGTCTCGACGATCTTCTGGAGAAGCGCGTGCGGAACCTGCTGGAAATGGGACGGCGTAACCGCGGCGCTGGCCCGCCCCTTGGAGAGCGAGCGGATGTCCGTCACGTAGCCGAAAAGGGTCTCGAGGGGGACGTTCGCGGTGATGATGCAGGCGCCGGCCTTGTTCTCCATCCCAAGGATCGTGCCGCGGCGGCGGTTGATGTCGCCGATCAGGTCGCCCTGGTATTCCTCGGGGGTCGTCACCTCGACGCCCATGATCGGCTCGAGGAGGATCGGGTTGGCCTTCTTCATCGCGTCCTTGAACGCGAAGATCCCGGCCATCTTGAACGCGAGTTCCGACGAGTCGACATCGTGGAAGGTCCCGTCCACGATCTTCACGATCACGTCGACGACCGGATGGCCCGCCACGACGCCGTTGTTCGTGCCCTCCATGATGCCGTCGATGGACGGCTTGATGAACTCCTTGGGAATGCTGCCGCCGACCGTCTCGTTGAGGACCTCGATGCCCTTGCCCTTCTTGTTCGGCTCGAGCTTGATGATGACGTGGCCGTACTGGCCCTTGCCGCCCGACTGGCGGATGAACTTGCCCTCGCCTTCGGCGTGTCCAAGGACGGTCTCGCGGTAGGCGATCTGGGGCTTCCCCGAGGTGGCCTCGACCTTGAACTCGCGCTTCATCCGGTCGAGGATGATCTCGAGGTGGAGCTCGCCCATGCCGGACAGGATCACTTGGCCCGTGTCCTGGTCGGTCTTCACCCGCAGCGTGGGATCCTCGGCGACCAGGCGCTGGATCGCGGTGCCCATCTTCTCCTGGTCGGCCTTCGAATTGGGCTCGATCGACATCGAGATGACGGGCTCCGGGAAGGACGGCGGCTCGAGGCGGATGTCAAAATCCTCGTCGCAGAGCGTGTCGCCGGTGATGACGTCCTTCACCCCGACCAGGGCGCAGATGTCGCCCGAGTACGCGACGTCGATTTCCTCGCGGTCGATCGCGCGCATGAGCCCGAGGCGCGACACGCGCTCGCGGCGGCGAGTGCGCGGGTTGTAGAGCATCATTCCCTTGGTCACCTGGCCGGTGTAGACGCGGTAGAACACCAGCTTCCCGAAGTACGGGTCGCTCCAGAGCTTGAAGACGAGCCCGGCGACCTTGCCCTTGTCGTCGACGGACGCCTCGACCGGGTTCCCGTCGCTGTCCTTGCCCGCCATCGGGGGCACGTCGATCGGGCTCGGCAGGTAGTTGACCACGCAGTCCAGGAGGCGCTGGATGCCCTTCTTCTTGAAGGCGGAGCCGGGAACGACGCCGAAGAACTTGAGCGAGATGGTGGCCCTCCGGATGGCGAGGGTCAGGTGCTCCTCGTCGATCACGTGGCCGTGGAGATACTTCTCGGCGAGAATGTCGTCGAAGTCCGCCACGGCCTCGACCAGCTTCTCGCGGTACGACGTCGCCTCGGCCAGCATGCCGGCGGGTATCGGGGCCGTCTGCGGCTCCAGGCCGAGCGGATCCTTGGTGTCGTCGAACATGTACGCGATCATGTGGACCAGGTCCACCATGCCCGTGAAGTTCTCCTCGGCCCCGATGGGCAGGAATAGGGCGTGCGCGTTGCCCTTCAGCTTCGTGCGGATGTCGTTGATCGACTTGTGGAAGTCTGCGCCGACGCGGTCCATCTTGTTGATGAAGGCCAGCCTCGGGACGCTGTACTTGTTCGCCTGCCTCCAGACGGTCTCGGACTGGGGCTGGACGCCGGCGACGGCGTCGAAGACGGCGATCGCGCCGTCGAGCACGCGGAGCGAGCGCTCGACCTCGGCCGTGAAGTCGACGTGGCCCGGCGTATCAATGATATTGATGCGCTGCTCGATCCCCTTCCACGGGCCGCATGAGGCGTTCCAGGCGCAGGAGATGGCCGCGGCGGTGATCGTGATCCCGCGCTCGCGCTCCTGCTCCATCCAGTCGGTGACGGTGGTGCCGTCGTGGACCTCGCCCATCTTGTGGACGGCGCCCGAGTAGAAGAGGATGCGCTCGGTCGTCGTCGTCTTGCCCGCGTCGATGTGCGCGGCGATCCCTATGTTGCGCGTCCACTCCAGCGGGAACGGGCGGTCGGCCGAATTCTGCGGGGAGATCTTCGACTTGTCCGTGACGACGTTGATGGGGCTTGCGGCTACGGCCTGCATGGGACCTCTCGATGCTACCAGCGCAGATGGGCGAAGGCGCGGTTGGCCTGGGCCATCTTGTGGGTGTCTTCCTTCTTCTTCACCACCGAGCCCGTGTTGTTGTAGGCGTCGATGATCTCGGCCGCGAGGGCGTCGCGCATGGTGACGCCCTTCCTGGAGCCCGCCGCGTCGACGATCCAGCGGATCGCAAGGCTCTCCTGGCGCTCAAATGAGATCTCGATCGGGACCTGGTAGGTCGCGCCGCCGACGCGGCGGCTCTTGACCTCGAGCCTGGGGCGGGCGTTCTCGAGCGCGCCCAGGAGCAGGTCCACCGGATCGCCCTTCTCCAGCTTCTCGGAGACCTTCTCGAAGGCCCCGTACACGATGCGCTGGGCAAGGTTCTTCTTGCCGCACTTCATGATGACGTTAACCAGATGCGCGACAAGCGGGCTCTTGTACCGGATGTCGGGGGCGACGTTTCGTTTCTCGGCTCTGTGGCGGCGTGACATGGTCTAGGTTCCCCTCCCGATCACTTCTTGGCTTCCTTCGGGCGCTTGACGCCGTACTTCGAGCGGCTGCGGCGCCGTTTCTCGACGCCCGTCGCGTCCAGGGTGCCCCGGACGATGTGGTAGCGGACGCCGGGAAGATCCTTAACGCGGCCTCCCCGGACGAGAACGATCGAGTGCTCCTGGAGGTTGTGGCCCTCGTCGGGGATGTACGAGATGACCTCGTTGCCGTTCGTGAGCCTGACCTTGGCGACCTTCCGGATGGCCGAGTTCGGCTTCTTGGGGGTCCGGGTCATGACCTGGACGCACACGCCGCGACGGAAGGGATTGCCGTCCAAAGCCGGGGATTTCGACTTTGTGCGCACCTTCCGGCGGCCTTTGCGTACGAGTTGGTTGATGGTCGGCATGCGGTGGTTTCTGAGAGTGGTGAGGGACTGGGAAAAGAGGTTGAGGCTACTCTGCGCCAAAACGTCGGCAAGAACTTTTTGGCGAAAAGCTATGAATGGTCGCAAAATCCGAGTTTCGGGCTCGGCTCGCGATAAGATGCACGCACCGGCGGGAACCGGCTGTGCGTTTGAACTGAGGAAAAGGGTGATCAAAATCCCGCCTGGGGAGGGCAAACACAAGAAAAAACGCCCGGCCTTGAGGGCCGGGCGTCAAAACCGCGCGGAGCTAGGCTCGACATGCGGTTTTTTGGCGGGAGGAATTTTAAATGTGCCACCGTTGCACCCGCTTGCAAGTGCAATTTCAGGCGTCCCGAGGGGACGGCCGGCATCAGCTTGCGCTTGCCTCGACTGACTTGGACTCGTCGATCAACTCCGTGCCGAAGGGAAGGCTGATCTTGAGGTGCCTGTACTGGGGCAGGCCCGTGCCCGCCGGTATCAGGTGGCCCATGATCACGTTCTCCTTGAAGCCCTTGAGCAGGTCGACCTTCCCGAGGGTCGAGGCATCCGTGAGGACGCGGGTCGTCTCCTGGAAGGAGGCGGCCGAGATGAAGCTTTCCGTCTCGAGCGAGGCCTTGGTGATCCCGAGGAGGATCGGCTCGGCCTCCGCCGGCTTGCCGCCCGCCTCCTCGATCCGGCGGTTGTCCGAAAGGAACGCCGCGCGGTCCACCTGCTCGCCCCAGAAGTACTCGCTGTCGCCCGGATCGGTGATCCGGATCTTGCGCAGCATCTGGCGGATGATGATCTCGATGTGCTTGTCGTTGATGGTCACGCCCTGGAGGCGGTACACCTCCTGGACCTGCCCGATCAGGAACTCGTAGAGCGCGGACGGCCCGAGGATCTCCAGGATCTCGTGCGGATCCGCGGCGCCCTCGGTCAGGTGCTGCCCCTTGTGGACGACGTCGCCCGGCTGCACGATGACGTGCTTGCCGGCGGCGATCAGGTGCTCCTCCTCCTGCTGCGTCTCCTCGTTCTTGACGACGAGCTTGCGCTTGCCGCGGATCGTGCCCTCGAACGAGACGATGCCGTCAATGCGGGCCATCTCCGCGGCCTCCTTCGGGCGGCGGGCCTCGAAGAGCTCAGCCACGCGCGGGAGGCCGCCGGTGATGTCCTTGGTCTTGGAGGCCTGGCGCGGGGTCTTGGCGAGCAGCGCGCCGGGCGCGATCGTGTCGCCCTCGTTGACCGCAATCTGCGCGCCGACGGGGATGGAGTACGAAGCCAGGGGCTTGCTCCTCGAATCGCGGACCTCGATCTGCGGGTTGAGGTCCTCCTTGTGCTCGATGACGACGGTCGCGATGCGCCCCGACGACTCGTCGAGCTCGCGCTTCACCGTGACGCCGGGAATCATGTCCTTGAAGACGAGGGAGCCGCCCTTTTCCGAGAGCACCGGGATGTTGTACGGGTCCCAGACCGCGAGCACGGAGCCCTTGGCGATCTTCTCGCCGTCGCCGACGTGCAGGAACGAGCCCACAACGATGTTGTAGCTCTCGAGCTCCCTGGCCTCGTCGTCGACGATCTGGATCGAACCCGTCTTGTTGAGGACGATGTTGCCGCCCTCGGAGGCCTGCACGAGCCGGAGCCCGCGGTACCGGACCACGCCGGCGGCCCTGACGCGGATCTCGGGCGTCTTGAACCCGCCCGACGCGACGCCGCCGATGTGGAACGTGCGCATCGTGAGTTGGGTGCCGGGCTCGCCGATCGACTGCGCGGCGATGATGCCTACCGAGTCGCCTATCTTTGCGATCCGGTTGGTCGCGGGGTTGATCCCGTAGGACTTGGCGTCGATCCCCTGCTTCGAGGACGACGTGAGCGGCGACATGATCTTCACGCGCTCGATCCCGACGTCATCGATCTTCGCGGCGATCTCCTCGGTGATGAGCTCGCCGGACCCGACGATGACCTCGGTCGGCTTGAGCGGGTTCTTGACGACGTCGCTCGAGCAGCGGCCGACGATGCGCTCCTTCAGGCCGACGATCTCGTCGTCGCCCTCGTAGATCGCCTTCTTCCAGACGCCGTCGCGCACACCGCAGTCCTCCTCCGCGACGATGACGTCCATGGCCACGTCGCACAGCTTGCGCGTGAGGTAGCCCGCGTCGGCGGTCTTGAGGGCGGTGTCGGCGAGCCCCTTGCGCGCGCCGTGCGTGGAGATGAAGTACTCGAGCACCGTGAGCCCTTCGCGGAACGACGACAGGATGGGGCGCTCGATGATTTCCCCGGACGGCTTGGCCATGAGGCCGCGCGCGCCGCACAGCTGGCGGACCTGCTGCTTGTTGCCGCGGGCGCCCGAGTCCATCATGATGTAGACCGGGTTGACCTCGGTCTTGCCCTCGTTGGCATCGAGTTTGGCGAAGACCTCCTTGGCGATGCGGTCGGTCGCGTTCGTCCAGATGTCGACGACCTTGTTGTAGCGCTCGCCGTCGGTGATGATGCCCTTGTTGAACTGCGACTCGACCTCGGCGATCTTGCGCCGGGACTCGGAGACTATCTCCTTCTTGGACTCCGGGATGATCATGTCGTCGATCCCGATGGAGATGCCCGCCTGGAAGGCTGTGGCAAAGCCGAGCTCCTTCAGCTGGTCGAGAACCTCGACGGTGACCAGGTCGCCGGACGTCTTGTAGGTGTGGAGGATGAGGTCGCCGAGCTTCGGCTTCGGGACCGGGAAATTGACGAACCCGATCGGGGCGGGCCAGATCTGGTTGAAGATCACGCGGCCCACGGTCGTGCGCAGGATCTTCTTGTCCCTGTTGCCGTAGACGGTGTCGCGGCCGAAGTCGGGGTTCGGGATGTCGACCCAGTCGTGCATCTTGGCGGCGCCGTCGGCCTTGATGAACAGGACCTCCTGCAGGCCCGAGAGCAGCGGGACCCGCTGGTCCTTCGCCGCCTTCTTGCGGGGCTCGATCGTCAGGTAGTACGCCCCGAGGACGATGTCCTGCGAGGGCGTGAGGATCGGCTTCCCCGAGGAGGGCGAGAATATGTTCGAGGTCGCCATCATGAGGAGCTTGCACTCCATGATCGCTTCGAGCGACAGGGGCACGTGGACGGCCATCTGGTCGCCGTCAAAGTCGGCGTTGTAGGCCGTGCAGACGAGCGGATGGATCCGGATCGCCTCGCCCTCGATGAGGACGGGCTCGAAAGCCTGGATCGAGAGGCGGTGGAGCGTCGGGGCGCGGTTCAGGAGAACCGGGTGCCCCTTCGTGACCTCCTCGAGGATGTCCCAGACCTCCGGCGAGCGCTTCTCGATCATCTTGCGGGCGCCGCGCACGGTGTGCACGAACCCGAGCTCCTTCAGCCGCCGGATGATGAACGGCTCGAAAAGGACGAGCGCCATCTTCTTGGGAAGGCCGCACTGGTGGAGCTTCAGCTCGGGGCCGATGACGATGACGGACCGGCCGGAATAGTCGACGCGCTTGCCGAGCAGGTTCTGGCGGAACCGGCCCTGCTTGCCCTTCAGCATGTCCGAGAGGGACTTGAGCGGACGGTTGCCGGCGCCGGTCACGGGGCGCCCGTGACGGCCGTTGTCGAAGAGGGCGTCCACGGCCTCCTGCAGCATCCGCTTCTCGTTGTGGATGATGACGTCGGGCGTCTTCAGCTGCATCAGGTTGCGCAGCCGGTTGTTGCGGTTGATGACGCGGCGGTAGAGGTCGTTCAGGTCGGACGTCGCGAATCGGCCGCCCTCCAGCGGGACGAGCGGGCGCAGGTCCGGCGGGATCACCGGCAGCACCTCGAGGACCATCCATTCCGGCCGCGACCTCGAGTGGATGAACCCCTGGATCACCTTGAGGCGCTTCGAGAGCTTCTTCTTGATCTGCTTCGAGCGGGTGGCGCGCATCTGCTCGTGCAGGTCAGCGACCGTCGAGGCGAGGTCCATCTTGACGAGCGCATCGCGCACGGCCTCGGCGCCCATCTTGGCGACGAACGAGTCGTCGCCGTACTCGTCCACGGCCTGGCGGTACTCGGTGTCGGTGAGGAGCTGCTTCATCTCGAGCGGCGTCTTGCCGGGGTCCACCACCATGTAGTTCTCGTAGTAGATCACGCGCTCGAGCGAGCGGGCGGTCATGTCCAGGAGCAGCCCGAGGCGGCTCGGCATGCTCTTCAGGAACCAGATGTGGGCGACGGGGACGGCGAGCTCGATGTGGCCCATCCTCTCGCGGCGGACGCGGGCGATCGTGACCTCGACGCCGCAGCGGTCGCACACGACGTCCTTGTACTTGATCCGCTTGTACTTGCCGCACGCGCACTCGTAGTCGCGCACCGGGCCGAAGATCTTCTGGCAGAAGAGGCCGCCCGGCTCGGGCTTGAAGGTGCGGTAGTTGATCGTCTCGGGATTCTTGACCTCTCCCTTGGACCATTTGCGGATCGTCTCGGGCGAGGCGACGCTGATCGACACGCAGTCGAACGGGCTCTCTTCGATGCCGAGGGCGGCTCGGGCGTCGCTGCGTGTGTTGCTGGCGGTTTCTGCGGGCTGGATCATGGCGTGTGTGGACCTGATTCTCTAGTGTGGGTGCGGGGCGCGCGTCCGGCGGCTAGGAGCCGAAAGACAGCGCGTCGCGCTTCTGCAGCTTGATGTCGAGGCCCAGCGACTGGATCTCCTTGATGAGGACGTTGAACGACTCGGGCGTGCCGGCCGACAGCGTGTTGTCGCCCTTGACGAGCGACTCGTAGATCTTGGTGCGGCCCTGCACGTCGTCGGACTTGACGGTGAGCAGCTCCTGGAGGGTGTGCGCCGCGCCGTAGGCCTCGAGCGCCCAGACCTCCATCTCGCCGAACCGCTGGCCCCCGTACTGGGCCTTGCCGCCCAGGGGCTGCTGCGTGACGAGCGAGTACGGGCCGACCGCGCGCGCGTGGATCTTGTGCGACACGAGGTGGTTGAGCTTCATCATGTAGATGTAGCCCACGACGACCTCCTGGTCGATTTTCTCGCCGGTGCGGCCGTCGAGGAGCGGGCTCTTGCCCGAGGACGGGAGCTTTGCCTCCCGGAGGTACTCGCGGACGCGCTTTTCCGGTATCCCGTCGAACACCGGCGTGGCGACCTTCATGCCGAGCTTCTTGCAGGCCCAGCCCAGGTGCGTCTCGAGGACCTGCCCCACGTTCATGCGCGAGGGCACGCCGAGGGGGTTCAGGCATATCTCGACGGGGGTGCCGTCCGGGAGGAACGGCATGTCCTCCTCGGGGACGATCTTCGCCACGACGCCCTTGTTGCCGTGGCGGCCGGCCATCTTGTCGCCGACGTCGAGCTTCTGCTTGGTCGCGATGTAGACCTTGACCTGCTTGATCGCGCCGTCGCCGGAGCCCTCCCCGGCCTCGACGGCGCCGATCTTGCGCTCGCGCTCGGACTCGAGCTCGTCGAACTTCGTCTGGTACGAGCCGATGATCTCCATGATCTTGATCCGCACGGGGGACGGGTCGATCTGGACGTGCTTGGACACCGCCGCGAGCTTGCGCAGCAGGGTCTTCGTGATCTTGCGGTTGGCGGGGATGATGATCTCGCTCGACTCGCCGTTGATCACGTCGAGGGGGATCTTCTCGCCGAGCAGGATGTTGGAGAGCGCCTCCGTGAGGCCCTCGCGCAGCTTGTCCATCTGCGTCTTGTACTCCTCCTGGATCTGCTTGACCTGGCGCCGGCGGTCGGACGGGGAGAGCTTCTCCTGCTCGTTGTCGATGCGGGAGGAGACCTTGACGTCCATGATGATCCCGGTGACGCCGGACGGGACGACGAGCGACGTGTCCTTCACGTCTGCCGCCTTCTCGCCGAAGATCGCGCGCAGGAGCTTCTCCTCGGGCGCGAGCTCGGTCTCGGACTTGGGCGTGATCTTGCCCACGAGGATGTCGCCGGGCTTCACCTCGGCGCCGATGCGGATGACTCCGTTGTGGTCGAGGTTCTTCAGGGCCTCCTCGCCCACGTTCGGGATGTCGCGCGTGATCTCCTCGGGCCCGAGCTTGGTGTCGCGCGCGGTCACCTCGAATTCCTGGATGTGGATGGAGGTGAAGATGTCCTCCTTCAAGACCTTCTCGGAGATGAGGATCGCGTCCTCGAAGTTGTACCCGTTCCACGGCATGAACGCCACGAGCACGTTGCGCCCGAGCGCCATCTCGCCGCGGTCGGTCGAGGGCCCGTCCGCGATGATCTCGCCGGCCTTCACCCTCTGGCCGCGCTTCACGATGGGCTTCTGGTTGAAGCACGTGTGGTTGTTCGAGCGCATGAATTTGCGCAGCTCGTACACGTAGATGTGATTCTTGGGGTCGTGCTTGGGCGAGCGGGGCATCTCGCCGTCCTTGGTGATCACGATCCGCTTCGCGTCGACGGAGGCGACGATGCCCCCGTCGTCCGCGACGACCACGATCTTCGAGTCGCGCGCGACGCGCTCCTCGATCCCCGTGCCGACGAACGGCGCCTCCGACTGGAGGAGGGGCACGCCCTGGCGCTGCATGTTCGAGCCCATGAGCGCGCGGTTGGCGTCGTCGTGCTCGAGGAAGGGGATCATGCCGGCGGCGATCGAGATCACCTGCTTCGGGGAGACGTCCATGTAGTCCACCTCGGACGCGCTCACCTCGAGGAACTCGCCGTCCTTGCGGACGGTGACCTTGCCGATGAAGTGGCCCTTGTCGTCGATCTCGGAGTTGGCCTGGGCGATGACCTTGGCCTCCTCCTGGTCGGCGGTGAGGTAGTCGATCTTGTCCGTCGCGCGGCCGTCCTTCACCGTGCGGTACGGCGTCTCGATGAAGCCGAACTCGTTCACACGGGCGTAGGTCGAGAGCGAGTTGATCAGGCCGATGTTCGGGCCCTCGGGGGTCTCGATCGGGCAGATGCGCCCGTAGTGCGAGGGGTGAACGTCGCGCACCTCGAAGCCCGCGCGCTCGCGGTTGAGGCCGCCCGGCCCGAGCGCCGAGAGGCGCCGCTTGTGCGTGACCTCCGCGAGCGGGTTGATCTGGTCCATGAACTGGGACAGCTGGCTGCGCGCGAAGAAGTCGCGGATGACGGTCGTCAGCGCCTTCGGGTTGATCAGCTTCTGGGGCGTGATCGAGTCGACGCTCTGGTCGTACATCGTCATCCTCTCGCGCACCAGGCGCTCCGTGCGGGCGAGGCCCACGCGGCACTGGTTGGCAAGGAGCTCGCCCACCGTGCGCACCCGGCGGCTGCCGAGGTGGTCGATGTCGTCGACGACGCCCTCGCCCTTGCGCAGGCGCACCAGGTACTTGGTCGCAGCGACGATGTCGGCGCTCTCCAGGATGCGCTGCTCCAGCTCGGCCTTGAGGCCGAGCTTCTGGTTGACCTTGTAGCGGCCCACGCGGCCCAGGTCGTAGCGCTTCGGGTCGAAGAAGAGCCTCTTGAGGAGGGCCTTCGCGTTCGCCGTGGTGGGCGGCTCGCCGGGGCGGAGCCGCTTGTAGATCTCCTTGAGGGCCTCCTCCTCGTTGCGGGTCGGGTCCTTCTTGAGCGCGCGGATGATGGCGCCCTCGTCCACCGCGGTGTCGATGACCCGGATGGAGGCGATGTCGTGCTTCTCGAAGGTGCGCACGATCTGCTTGGTCAGGGGCTCGAACGCGCGGGCCAGGACGACGCCCTTCTGGGCGTCGATCGCGTCCTCGACCAGGACGAGCGTCGACACGTTATCCATGTCGAGCGCCTTGGTGACCTTGAGGTCCCTGATCTCGTAGAAGAGGTTGAGGATGTCGATGTCGCTCGAGTAGCCGATCGACCGCAGGAGGGTCGTGATCAGGAACTTGCGGCGGCGCCGGCGGCGGTCGAGGTAGACGTAGAGGAGGTCGTTGTTGTCGAACTGGACCTCGAGCCACGTGCCGCGGTCGGGGATGATCCGGAAGCTGTGCAGCAGCTTTCCGTTCGGGTGCGGGGTCACCTCGAACGCGATGCCGGGCGAGCGGTGCAGCTGCGAGACGACGACGCGCTCGGCGCCGTTGATGATGAAGGAGCCGCGCTCCGTCACCATCGGGATCTCGCCCATGTAGATGTCCTCGTCCTTGATGAAGTCCTCCTCGCGGAGCCGCAGCTTCACGTACAGGGGAACCGAATACGTGATGCCCTCGCGGATGCACTCGATCTCGGAGTTCTTCGGCTCGCCCAGCGTGTAGGAAACGTACTCGAGGGTCAGGCGCTCGTCGTACGACTGGATGGGGAACACCTCGCGGAACACGGCCTCGAGGCCCTGCGGCTTGCGCTGCTTCTCCGGGACGCCCTTCTGCAGGAAATCCAGGTAGGAGTTGATCTGTATCTCTATCAGGTTGGGCGGCTGGATGACTTCGCGGAGCTTGCCGAAGTTGATGCGTTCAGTGGAGGTGCGGTCGGCCATGGAAATTACCGTTTGGATTGGGGACGCGATGAGTCAAAGCGCAGCCCCGGAGGGAGCGGCGGTGAGGCAAACATATGGACGAATTCGGAAAAGGCAAAGGACAGGCCGTGCGCGGGCGCGGCCTGTCCCGGGAGCCTCGGAAGCTGTAAGACGTTGATCGCCAAGCAGCGGCGGGCCGGGGTCACTTGAGCTCGACCTTGGCGCCTGCGGCCTCGAGCTTCTTCTTGATCTCCTCGGCCTCGGCCTTGTTGACGCCCTCCTTGACGGGCTTCGGCGCGGCCTCGACGAGGTCCTTGGCCTCCTTCAGGCCCAGGCCCGTAATGGCGCGGACTTCCTTGATCGCGCCGATCTTGTTGGGGCCGCTCTCGAGGAGGACGACCGTGAACTCGGTCTTCTCCTCGGCCGGAGCTGCGGCTGCTGCGCCGGCCACGGGGGCTGCGGCTGCGGCGGCGGGGGCGGCGGCGGACACGCCCCACTTCGTTTCGAGTTCCTTGACCAGGCCGGACACTTCGAGGACCGACTGGCTT
>CALAOT010000122.1 GCA_937889545.1 uncultured Opitutaceae bacterium | reverse complement strand
TCTACACTCTTTCCCTACACGACGCTCTTCCGATCTGGGCGCGCCGCCGTCGCCAGGCGCTCGAATGCCTCGATCCCCGCGCCGTCCGCCGACAGCAGGCCCTTGCTCCACATCACTCGCTCGAGCCACGCGTTGGGCCCCAGCTTCGCCTCGGGCTCCTCCTCGCTGAAGACGGCGGCGCTGATAACGATCCGGCGCCGGGTGTCCCTTGCGATCGAGGAATAAAGCCGGCGGTCGAGCGCCGCGCGGTCGTCGCTCGTCGCAAGGCCGAGCGAGAACCGCCCCTTCTCGTTGAGACTGCGCCTCGCCTCGTCGCCGAGCCAGCAGCTCGCCTCGCGCCGCTCGGGCCATATCCCCGCGTTGGCCTCGACAAAGACGGAATCCGACCACGCGATCCCCGCGGCGCGCCGGCAGGTTGTCAGCGTCACTCGGGCGAATCCGCGCCGCCCCGCCGCGCCGCCCACCGGCCCTTTTTCGGGAAGAAACGCGCGGAGCGCCCCAAGGAGCGCGTGCGCCGGCATGGGTGCGGTGGCGCGTTTCGCGAATTCACGCAGGGCAGGCCAGCCCGCGGGCTCAGCCAGCATCAGGCGCCCCCGCGCCGCCTCGAAGAGCGCGAGGGCGTCCGCCGGAGGCAGCATGCCCGGCCAGGCCGGCAGGAGGAGCCGCGCCACGCGGCCCACCTCGCGCCAGGAGGCGTCCTTCGACCCGTCGAGCCGGCCCACCTGCGGCTCGACAGAATGCGACTGCACCTCGTCAAAGAGCTCCTGGCAGGCGGCCCGGGCCTGCGCCGGCGCAAGCCGCGCGAGGTTGAGCGAACGAAGGAGCGGCCAGATCGCGAGCAGCTCCTCGAGTCGGCATCCGCGTTCGTAGAAGTCGACCATCGCCCGCTGGATCCGGGTGTCGACGGGCGGGGTCCCCGCAGTCCCGATCATGTCGGCAAAAGGCACGCCCCGCTCCTCCAGGAGCCGCGCAAGGAGCGCATGCGCCGCACCGGCCCCCGGAAAGATGACCGCAATGTTGTCCGCACCCTCGCCAAGGAGTCGCGACACGGCGTCTGCGACATGCTCCATCTCGTCGGATCTCGAGCAGCCGACAATCACCTCCGCGCGCTCGCCCGAGCCGGCGTCGCCGGTCCAGAGCTCGGCCACCGGCGCGCAGCTTTCCAGGGGTTCCGGGGCGTCGACAAGGCGGGCCTCGGCGCCAAGCAGGGCCTGCCAGACCTCGACCCATTCCTCGCCGGCCCTGCCCCGGAATTCCGGCTCCGCGAGTACCACGGCCACCGAGGCGCTGCGCCGAGCGAGGGCGGCCATGCCGAAGAACTCGCCCCAGCCCTCGGCCCCACCCGCCAGAATGAGGAGCCTGTCGGCGACGCGCCCCGGCCCGGCCGGCACCGGCGCGAGCCCGGCAGCCTCGTCCTGCAGGGGGCCGAGCTCATACCCGTTCCGCCCGATCCAAGCCGCCATCTCGCCGAACACCTCGCGCAGCTCGGCGAGCGGGAAGTCCTCCGACCTGAATCCACCCCGGATCAGGTCCTCGAAATCGCCGAGCGCCGATTCAAGGTCGCTCGCCAGGCTCTTCCAGATCCGGCGCGCCGGATCGGCGGGATCGAGCGGGGCCACGCGCGCCTCGATGCGGCTCCTCAGCAAAAGCAGCTGGAGGCTGCGTCCGATTCCTCCGGCCTGGGCCCGCTTTTTCCGCGCGAGGCTGGGGGTCAGGAACTCGACGCCGAGGAGGGAAACGCCCTCGTCCACGCATCTCTGCTTGAGCGCGTGGGTCTGCCCCCGGGTCGGCGCGACGACGATCGCGCGCTCGAGCCTGCCGCGGCCCTCCTCCAGCCACGGACGCACGACCCCGCGCCACTCGCCGTCGGCGAAGCGCGAAAGGAAAAGGTCGACGCCAGGAAGTGTCTTCAATTTGGGATGGCACGCAGCCATCCCAAAATCGCGATCACTTCGCGAGCACGTACTTCGAGGCCTTCGCCTTGGCCCGCGAGGCTGCGTTCCGATGGACCACGCCTGACTTCACGGCCCTGTCCATCGCGGAGAGGTAGGCGATGGCCGCCGCCTTGGCCCGCGCGGCGTCGCCCGACTTCACGGCGGAATTATAACCCTTGTGCAGGCTCTTCAGGCGGGTGCTGACGGCCTTGTTGCGGAGGGCCTGGCGCACGGACTTGCGCGCTGCCTTGGTGGCGGATTTCGTGTTGGCCATGATCGTGGTGACGTTCGGAGCCGGCCAAGGACTCAAACGCCACGGTGGGAGTCAAGGGTATTGTCGCTGCGCTGCAGCGCAGTTGAAAAAATCTTAGCTTTGGGGCCGGTAAGCCGGATTCTGTTCCACGCCTTTCGGCGCTTCGGCCGTCATTTCTCTCGCGCCCTTTCGGGCCCGCCCGCCCGCCTTCCGCGCGGCGAAACCGCGCGGCGGCAGACGGATGCGACATACCCGAGACTATTGGGCGGGCCGCCCAGTCTCCTATTTTGTCTTGCACCGGACGGGGTTTTTCGTGCCGCCCGCCTCGCGGCGAGGCGCGGTGGGCTCTTACCCCACCTTTTCACCCTTGCCTGGCGATTCCGAGGAACCGCCAGGCGGTCTGTTCTCTGTGACACTGTCCGTCGCCGCGGCTTGAACCGCGACGCCTGCGCTTGCCTTTCGGCTCAGGCAGCATCCTGCCCTGCGGTGTCCGGACTTTCCTCTCCAAACTTCTATCGGGCGCGGCGTTACCCGCGCCTTGGGATCAAAGAACTTGGAGCGACGACCAGGCCCCAAAGCTAAGGGGTCAATCCTGCCCCTCCCGGTACCCTTCTGCAAGCCTCTTAGGACTCCCAATAGACCATCTTCCCGCACTGCTCGCAGAGGGCGAATTCGGTGTCGGCCAACTTCCCGCGCGCGGCGGACTCGACCTCGCTGGAAACCTTCAGGTGGCAGCCGCCGCACTTTCCGCCCTTGACGGCGACCACTGCGGGCAACCCCCGGCCCGCCGCCCGGTCGTAGGCCTCGAGAGCAGGCTCCGGGAGGGGGGTGCGCGCCGCCGCCGCGTCAGCCAGGGCGGCCTTGAGTTCATCGGATAGGGCCACGTCCCGCTCCCTGAACATCTTGATGCGGGCCTCATGGCCCGCGATGTTCTGCCTGAGCGTCGCCTCGGCGGCCGCAAACCGCTTCTTCGCCTCGTCGATCGCGTACATCGTCTCGAGTTCCCGGACCTCGAGTTCGTCGATCTGCTTCTGCACGTTCTCGATCTCGTGCCCCAGCGCCTGGTACTCGTCGTTCTTCCTGATGGAGAGCTGTTGGGTCCTGTATCTGCCGACCTGGGCCTCCGCCGAGCCGATATCGGTCTCGAGGAGCTTTTTCCCGGACTCCAGCTCGTGGAGTTCCCCCCTGGCGGCGTCGATGGCCGCCCTTTCGGCCGCGATCCTCTGCTCAACGGCGGCGATCTCCCGCGGGATTGCCTTCAACTGGGCCTCTATGGCATGCCTCCTTGCGTCGCGATCCTGCAGGGTGAGGAGCAGTTCGATCGTCGGGCTCGGCATGGACCCTTCACTGTGCGCCTTGCAAAACAACGGTCAACCTCATCCTCTCGCTGCGCTTGCCTCAAGAGAGGAACCCGATGAACAGCAGACAGACGGCCAGGGTAAAGCCGCTGAAGAGCCAAAGACAACGATTCGGGGCCCGTCCCAGCCGCTCCAGATGCTTGCATCCTAAATCAAGCATCACAAAGCCCAGGCTGAAAAACACCAGTAGTGCGGGCAAGATAAGCCGCGGCAGCCAATAGCCCGAAGCGTACGGATTCGTCAGCTCGTGCAGGCTGAGGAAAACTGGAAGATAAAACCCGGTCGCCAATGCAGTGACCACCACGGTTGCGTCCGCGAGCAGGGGCATTCCGAGCAGCAGCGACAGGCTGCTGAGGACAACACAAAATAGGGTTCCGGCAATGGCCAGAGCCGAAAAGACGATGCACCAGCGCACGGCCACAATTTGGAGGAACTGCGAAAGTGGGCTTCTTCTGCGCTGAATCGGGTCCTCGGTTGTCTTGTTCCAGTCCGTCGATCCCATCCTTGGCGGCGGCTGGAAGCATTCCAGTACGTCCGTAAACGAGGAGACGTGGAGCAATCCGACATAGCTGTAAGTCCTGAAGCCGTACAGCGCACCGCCGTAGTAGTCCGGGGCTGAGAGCAGCCCCAGATCGCTCTTCTGCAGCGTGAGCATGTCACTCCACCGCATGGCCGGCGGCAAGTCCTTGGGAAGCCATGGCTTCCTACTGAGATGATAGGAGTTCACACTTGCAGCCTCAACGAGCTGCAAGGTGACAACCCCCGTAGGCAGCGCCAACGCGAGAATCCCAATCCCACCCCAGAGAAGGCGCGCGCCCTTTGGCAGGCGCCTTGGGATTGCAATTGCAAGCAGCAGAGCGATTGGCGGCAACAGGCCCACGAAGGTGTATTTGCAAAGCAGGCCGACGGAGAGACTGAGCGAAATTCCAGCCCATGAACGAACACTGCGGGGATTCTCGAACAATCGAAGTGTGAAACAGGCGACAAGAGCGAAAACGGGGACTGTGAACGCATCGGAGGCCAGCACGACCGCATGAATGACCCGAAATGGAACGAAGGTCGCGAAGGCGGCGGCTGCGTATCGAAGCTGCCACGCGGATATGCCCCTCCAGAAAAACTCATAAAAAATCCAGAGAGCCAGGGAATTGAAGATAAGATACCCCAGCGCGATAGTCTCAAGGTAGTGGGCCGAGCTGACGTGATTGTGGATGAAGCTTCCGAACCAATAAAACCCTGGAGGATTGGTCTTGGAATAGCTGAAAGACTGGGAAAACGAGAGTATCCCGTCGCGGTTATAGACGAAGTCCTGCCCGATGTAGCCGTAGTGGGATATCCCCCTCAGCCCGACGGCGAAGCCTGCAGCCGACAGCAAGCCGAGGAATAGAAGATCCCCACCTGAAAATGATCTTTCCCGCTGAATTCTCGGAGTCTGGAGCATTGGTGGGACTAATGTAAAACACGGACCTCGGTCAGGAGGGAAGCCTCGCCTGTCCCGATGCGGCATCATGGGCCTTCCCAGTGCACACTTTCCCCTTTTAACAGGTCAAAGAACACGGCGCCATCGAGACCTGGCGCAATGGATACACGCCGCCGCCTTTGGAAACGACCGTTTGCATGGCTGGCCGTCATTTCGGGGAAATCTTGCAAAAGGATTATAACATGTTATTGATTAATATATTACTATAAAATGCGCTCCGGAACCTGGCTTCTGGGTGCAGGATGCGGACTCGAGTTGGATGTAGCATCATATGATGGGGCAACCGGCTGTGTGAGTGGAGTTTGGGCTGGGACACCGCGTCGATTGACACGAATTCCCGTGCTCTGCCCCATTCACGGCGAGTGATCGCCAAGCTTTCCGAAATTGACTCCGGCCGACGGGTTCCAAGCCGCAGATTCGGCCTCCGAACGGGCCCCTGAGTTCCCCATTTCGCCCGCGTGCGGGGCTCGTACCCGGCAGGGGGATAGCGGGTCTCCGGCACCGGGGCCTTGAAGGGCCGCTAGCGCAGCCATTTGGGCCATATTTTTCCCAAAAAAACCCTCGCGTGCCCATGCGTTTTCGAAACAGAATTTACCTTTCATTCCCATCCCCTCCCGACCCGTTCATGGCCGACCAAACCGTCCCGCAATCCGCCTCCAATTCACAGGTTGGCGCCGAGTCATACGACGCCTCAAAGATTCAAAAGCTCGAGGGCCTGGAGGGGGTGCGCAAGCGCCCGGACATGTACCTCGGCGACACGAACGAGCGTGGGCTGCACCACTGCGTCTTCGAGCTCGTCGACAATTCGGTTGACGAGGCGCTGGCCGGGTTTGCCACGGCGATCACCGTCACGATCCACCTCGACGGCTCGTGCTCGGTCGAGGACGACGGGCGCGGAATCCCGGTGGACCCCCACCCTGTCTACAAGATCCCCGCCCTAGAGCTCGTGCTGACGAACCTCCACGCGGGCGGGAAATTCGGGAAGGGGGCCTACCAGGTGTCGGGCGGCCTGCACGGCGTCGGAGCGAAGTGCGTGAACGCAGTGTCGGAGTGGATGGAGGCCGAGGTGCGGCGCGCCGGCAAGGTCTACCAGATACGGTTCGAGCAGGGGAAGACGACGCAGAAGATGATGGTGATCGGCGACACCCGGAAGAACGGTACGAAGATCACGTTCAAGCCCGATGCCGAGATCTTCCTGACGACCCGGGAATTCCAGTACGAGATTCTCGCGAGGCGGCTGCGGGAGCTCGCGTTCCTGAACCCAGGGATCAAGATTGAGCTTTCCGACGAACGCTCCAAGAAGGGGGACAAGTTCTTCTTCAGGGAAGGAATCACCGAATTCGTCAAGTTCCTCAACCAGAACAAGGTCGTCGTCCACGACAAGCCGATCACGTTCTCCGATTCGGTCGCAAACGAGGACCCGACGAAGGCGGCGACGGTGGTGGACGTGTCGATCCAGTACAACGACGGCTACAACGACCAGGTCTTCGCATACGCCAACTCCATCTACAACCTCGAGGGCGGCACGCACCTCTCCGGCTTCCGGACGGCCCTGACGCGAGTCATCAACAATTTCGCAAAGGGCAACAACATCATCAAGGAAAAGGACCCCGCGATCACGGGCGACGACGTCCGCGAGGGCCTTGTGGCGGTCGTCTCGGTCAAGGTTCCCGAGCCCCGCTTCGAGGGGCAGACGAAGACCAAACTCTCCAATTCGGAGGTGGACGGGATCGTTCAGAAGGTCGTCGGGGAGAAGCTGAAATTCTTCCTTGAGGCCAACACTGCGATCGCCAAGCGGATCATCGAAAAGACGCTAAACGCGGCGCGAGCGAGGGAGGCCGCGAGGAAGGCGAGGGAGACCGTGCGCAAGGGGGCCTTTTCGGGCGGGGGCCTTCCTGGCAAGCTCGCCGACTGCTCCGAGCGGGACCCAGCCCTGGGCGAACTCTATATCGTCGAGGGCGACTCGGCCGGCGGATCGGCCAAGCAGGGCCGCGACCGGCGCTACCAGGCGATCCTCCCCCTCCGCGGGAAACTCATCAACACGGAGAAGGCCCGGCTGGACAAGGTCCTCTCGAACGAGGAAATCCGCACCCTCATCACGGCGATCGGCACGGGCATCGGGGACGCCGAGGGCGACGGCGCCTTCAACGTGGAGAAGGCCCGCTACCACAAGATCATCATCATGACCGACGCCGACGTGGACGGCTCCCACATCCGCACGCTCCTCCTCACGTTCCTTTACCGCCAGATGCGGGGGCTGCTCGACCTGGGCTACGTCTACATCGCCCAGCCGCCGCTCTACCGGATCAAGCGCAAGAAGCGCGAGCAGTACGTCGACAACGACGAGCAGCTGAACCGGATCCTCCTCGAGCTGGGCTCGGAGGACGTCGTCCTCACGCGGCTCGCGGACCGGCACGCCTTCACGCCGCAGCAGATCGACCGAATCGTCGAGTACCTGGCGGCGCTCGAGGCGCTCGGCGCCGGCGTCACGCGCTACGGCGCGGCGCTCAACGAATACCTGGACAAGCATGACAAGGAGACCCACGCCCTGCCGCGCTACATCGCCCGCATCCGCGAGGGGAACAAGGAGTCGCACGAGTTCCTCCTGGACGACGAGGCCCGCGTGCGTTTCTTCGGCGAACACGGGCTTGACGCCGACCTCTCCGAGAGGCCGGCAGGCGACGCGCCCAGGCCCGCGGCCGCGCCAAGGCGGATCACGCTCCACGAGATCTTCGAGAGCACGGAGATGTCGAAGATACTCAAGGCGGTCGCGGCGATCGGGCTCGACATCACGCAGTTCAGCCCCAGCGAGGCCCCGCGGTACACGATCACCGAGAACCCGGGCCAGAAGACCGAGGCGGCGACCGACCTCCGAGCGCCGCTCGACATCGTATCCCAGATCCGCGCCAACGGCCGGAAGGGCCTGACCATCCAGCGCTACAAGGGCCTCGGCGAGATGAACCCCAAGCAGCTCTTCGAGACGACGATGGACCCCGAAAAGCGCCGCCTGCTCAAGGTTGCGGTCAACGACGCGGCCAAGGCCGACTCGCTGTTCACGCTCCTAATGGGCGACGAGGTCCCCCCCCGCAGGCAGTTCATCGAGGACAACGCGCTGAACGTGCAGTACCTCGACGTTTGAGCCCCCGGCCGCCCTTCCCTTCCTTCCTCTAAAATCCCTTGTACACCGGCTCCGAAAAACCCCTGTCGGCCAACATAACCGACATCATGCAGACGGCCTACATCGATTACTCGATGTCGGTCATCATCGCCCGCGCTCTGCCCGACGCTCGCGACGGCCTGAAGCCGGTGCAGCGCAGGATCCTCTACGCGATGCTTCGCGAGGGCCATTTCCACAACCGTCCCTACGACAAGTGCGCCGGCGTGGTGGGCGAGGTGCTCAAAAACTACCATCCCCACGGCGACGCGTCCGTATACGACACGCTGGTGCGGCTCGCTCAGACCTGGGTCATGCGCTACCCGCTGATCGACCCGCAGGGCAACTTCGGCTCGGTGGACGGCGATCCGCCGGCCGCCTACCGCTACACGGAGTGCCGCCTCAACGAGGCCGCCGAGGAGCTCCTGAAGGACATCGAGGAGGAGACGGTCGACTTCGCCCCGAATTACAAGGAGTCGACCACCGAGCCGACGGTTCTGCCCGCGGCCCTTCCCAACCTGCTGATGAACGGCTCGACGGGCATTGCGGTCGGCATGGCGACCAACATCCCCCCGCACAACGCGGGCGAGATCATCGACGCGGCCTGCGCAATCCTGGACAGGCCGTCGGTTCCCGTGAATGAGATCTGCGAGATCGTCCAGGGGCCCGACTTCCCGACCGGGGGCGTCATCTCGGGGCGCGACGCGATCCTCAGCTACCTTAAGACGGGCAAGGGGATCGTGAGGATACGCGGCAAGGCCCACTCGGAGGAGCTGAAGGGAGGGATGGAGCAGATCGTCATCACCGAGATTCCCTACAACGTGAACCGGGCCAACCTGGTCACGCGCATCGCCGAGCTGGTGTCGGATAAGGAGATCGACGGGATCCGCGACCTGCGCGACGAGTCCGACGAGAACACGCGCATCGTCGTCGAGCTGAAGCGCGGCGAGCAGGCCAAGATCGTGATCAACCAGCTTTTCCAGAAGACGGCGCTCGAGTCCTCGTTCGGCGTCACGCTCCTCGCGCTCGACCGGAAGCGGCCGAAGCAGATGAACATCAAGGAGCTGATCGAGTGCTACATCGAGCACCGACGCGACGTGGTTACGCGCCGGACGCGGTTCCGCCTGCGGGAGGCGGAGGACCGGGCCCACATCCTCGAGGGCTACGGCATCGCGCTCGATAACCTGGACGACTTCGTGAAGATCATTCGCGGCTCGCAGAACCGCGACGAGGCGAAGGTCAGGCTGATGGCGAAGTACCCCCTCTCGGCGAGGCAGACGGACGCGATCCTCGAGCTGCGCCTCTACCAGCTGACGGGGCTCGAGCGCGGCAAGATCGAGGAGGAGTACCTTGGGCTCATGAAGCTCATCGAGGAGCTGCGCGGCATCCTGGAGTCGGAGCCCAAGCTCCTCGCGCTGATCAAGAGCGAGCTCCTCGAAATGAAGGCCAAGTACGCCTCGCCCAGGAAGACCGAGATCATCGCGGCGACCGGCGAATTCCGGATGGAGGACGTGATCCCGAACGAGGGCTGCGTCATCACGGTCTCGCACCTGGGGTTCATCAAGCGCACACGAGTCTCCGACTACCGCTCCCAGAGGCGCGGCGGCAAGGGCATCATCGGGACGGAGACATACGACGAGGATTTCGTCGAGCACCTGTTCACGGCGAGCACCCACGACTACATCCTGTTCTTCACGAACACGGGGCAATGCCACGCCAAGAAGGTCTACGACGTGCCCGAGGGGACCCGCGCCTCCAAGGGCAAGTCGGTCTCGAGCTTCCTGCGGCTGGCCGAGGGGGAGAAGATCGCGGCCATGCTCTGCGTGAAGGACTTCGCGGGCACGCTCCATGTCGTCATGGCGACGAAGGCCGGGGTCACCAAGAAGACGAACCTCTCCGACTACACGAACGCCACCCGCGAGGGCGGCCTCCGCGGCATCAAGCTCGAGGAGGGCGACACCCTGGTCGGATGCGTCCTCACGACCGGGCAGAACGAGATCGTGCTCGTCAGCTACAAGGGCCAGGCGGTCCGCTTCAGCGAGGATGACCTTCGCGAACAGGGCCGCGACACCGTCGGGGTCACCGGGATGCGGTTCAAGATCGGCGGCGACCATGTGAAGGCGATCGAGGTGTGCGACCCGCAGGACCGGCTGCTCATCGCCCGCGAGGACGGGATCGGAAAGCGGACTCCCTTCGAGGACTACCGGCTCATCAGCCGCGGCGGCACCGGCGTCATCGCGATCGACCTGCCCGAGGACGGCTCGGTCAACGTCGCCGGGGCGCTCAGCGTCCGCGACGGCGGCGAGGTCATGCTGCTCACGGCCAAGGGCCAGAGCATCCGCACCCGCGTGAGCGAGATCAGGGAGACCGGGCGCGGCGCGAAGGGCGTCAAGCTCCTCACGCTCGCCGAGGGGGACAAGCTTCTCAGCATCGCCCGGATCGTGGAGACGGAGGAGGAGACCGCGGCCCCGTTCGAGGCGTGAGCTCCCGAAACCGGCGCGGATGACGCCGCCGGCCGCCCTACTGCTGCGCCGGCGGAGTCTGGGCAGCGGCCGTGTTCCCGAGGAACTTCACCCGCGGACGGCCGCCGTCCTCGATTTCCATGAAGAAGCTGCCCATGGACCCGGGAATGATCCGGACGTGGACCGCATTCACGGGCGCGGGCGCCGGGTAACTGTGCTCGTCGGTCACGACCCAGCGCTGGCCATTCGTCAGCGTGAACACCGCCCCCTTTCTCCAGCCGTAAAACGGGTAGGCCAGCGTCGAGTCGAGCGTCGTGTACTCGATCTCGGTGCCGGGCTTCAGCAGCACCTTCATCCGGTCCAGAAAGCCGCCCGGCGCCGACTGCTTTTGCGCGGCCTTGCGATCCTCGGCCTGGACCTGCTGGCGGACCTGCTCCGTCACCGCCTTGGTTGTCTCCTGGTTCGCCACGGCCAACGCCCCGCTCTGGTGGGCTCGCACGAGCTCGTCCAGCCTGGCGAGCTCCTCCGGCGACAGCTTGCCGAGGCCCGCCGCCTGATAGTCGGCGGGCGTGAGGCTCTTCGTGAACGAGTCGTCGGCCCGGACGGCGGCTCCGCCCAGGATGGCGCAGATCAGGGTCAGGCGGGAGAGCATGCGGGGCGCATGATGGTCAACGCTTGCGTCGCTTCAGGCGCAACGAAAAAATCTCAGGCACGCACGCGTATGATCCGGGCACTCATATTTGACTTCGATGGGCTGGTCCTGGACACGGAGACGGCGCTCATCGACGCCTATGGCGACGTCCACGCGGCGCACGCGATCCCGTTCGACAGGGCGCTCTTCATCCGCGGCGTCGGCCACGCGGACTTCTCGTTCGACCCCTGGCGGGCGTTCGGCCCGGCGGCGGACCGGGAGTCGCTGGAAGCCGAGCGCAGGGCGTTCAACCGGGAGCGCAGCGAGGCGGAGCCGATCCTCCCCGGGGTGGTGTCGCTCATCGACCACGGCAAGGCGGCGGGCCTCAGGATCGGCCTCGCCTCGAATTCCGGCCACGACCACGTCGAGGGCCACCTGGAAAGGCTCGGCCTCCTCGAGCGGTTTGACTGCGTCGCGTGCCGGGAGGACGTCCCTTCGCCAAAGCCGGAACCCGACGTCTACCGGTTCGTCCTGAACGAATTCGGGCTCAGCGGCCGCGAGGCGATCGCATTCGAGGACTCGCTCGCGGGAAGCCTTGCCGCAAGGCGCGCGGGGCTCTGGGTCGTCGCGGTTCCCAACCCCTCGACCGGCCACCACGACCTGAGCAACGCGGACCTGCGGGTCGCCTCGCTCGCGGATTGCCGATTGGCGGAGCTCATGGCTCAATTCGGCCCATGAACCCGCCCGCAGTGCCGCGCTACAACGTGCTTGGCGTGGGCGTCTCGGCGCTCTCGCTCCAACAGGCGCGCGACCTGATCGTCGGCGCCCGCGGCGCCACGAGGCTCGGCTACGTGTGCCTGTGCACGGTCAACGGCCTGGGCGAGGCCCGCAGGGACCCGGGATTCAGGCGGATTCTCAACGAGTCCTGGCTGACCACGCCGGACGGGATGCCGGTGGTGTGGATGGGGCCTCCGAACGTGGAGCGCGTCTACGGCCCCGACCTCATGCTGGCGGTGTGCGACGCGGGCAGGGCCCGCGGCCTGCGCCATTACCTCTACGGCGGAAAGCCCGGCGTCGCCGAGGAGCTCGGCGCAAGGCTCTCCGCCCGCTATCCCGGGCTCCTTGTGGTCGGAACCTTCACCCCCCCCTTCCGGGAGCTGGATATTTCCGAGATGGACCGGCTCAAGGCCGAGGTCGCCAGCGCCCGGCCCGACATCGTGTGGGTCGGCCTGGGCTCGCCCAAGCAGGAGCGCTTTATGGCGGGCCCGGGGAGGGCGCTGGATGCGGCGCTCCTGGTCGGCGTCGGCGCGGCGTTCGACTTCCTCTCGGGTCGCGTGAGGCAGGCCCCGCGCTGGATGCAGCGCGCCGGGCTGGAGTGGCTGTTCCGGCTGTTCACGGAGCCCCGCCGCCTGGGCCTACGCTACCTGAAGACCAACCCGATCTTCATCCTGCGGGCGGCCGCCCAGAGGCTGCGGATCAGGGACTACCCGCTCGACTAGAAAAGCTCGCGCTGCACGATCGAGTCCCGCCTCTTGGGGTCGAGGGTGCTCAGCGCCAGGAGCTGCATCACCGTCAGGGACGCAAGCTGCGGATGGCGCGACAGCGACCCGAGGAGGAGGGCGCCGGCAATGGCGTCGTAGAGCGCGGCGTGGTGCCGCCTCCGCCCCTCCGGGCAATGGACTGATGCGAGGGCGTCAAGGTCGGCCCGGAGGCCGCAGGCCTCCACGAGCGACTCGAGCCGGCCGGACTCGAGGCCGGGGTACAGCTGGGCGTAGATCCTGCCCGTGTCGATCCACGGGCCCCAGTCGATCACGCGGCTGCCGGGCCGCGCGAAGTCCGGCGAGTTGCGGGGATAGGGCCAGGTCGACTTGATCAGCGAATTCTCGGCGCCCGCGTAGTGCCCGGCCAGGGGGCCCCTCTCCCTCAGGTCGGCGAACACCTCCCAGTCCTCGGAAAAGGGCGCACAACCGGCCAGGGTCTCCTCCCGCAGCCCGTGGACCTCCGTGTCCTCGGCCCGCACGCGGCCCGTCGGCGCGCACAGCCGGGTCAGGGTCGCGGTCACCCGCCCCCCCAGAAGGGTGGCGACGCCGTATTCGAGGACGCCCGTGGCCAGGCTGCCCTCAAAGTCGACGAAGAAGACCGGGTGCTCCATCCAGCGCATCTGCGCATATTCCCCGGATTTCGCCCCGCTCCGAGCTCAATTTTCGTGTCTTTCGGGCCATTCGCGGTTTCAAGGATGGCGTGAACCTCGATCCGTACCGCGCATTCATGATCGAGCTCGCCGGGTCGAGCGGCGATTTCATCCGCCCCTACTTCGGCCGTCCGGGCGTCCAGGTGGAGCTCAAGGCCGACGGGACCCCGGTCACCGCGGCCGACCGCGGCGCCGAGGAGCTCATGCGGGGGCTGATCCGCGGGAAGTTCCCCGGCCATGGCGTCATCGGCGAGGAGTTCGGATCCGAGCGAGCGGACGCCGAGTTTGTGTGGGTTCTAGACCCGATTGACGGCACGAAGTCCTTTGCGGCGGCGGTTCCGCTCTTCGGAACCCTGATCGCGCTCCTGCACCAGGGGCAGCCCGTCCTGGGATGCATTCACCAGCCCGTCCTCGGGCAGCTGCTCGTCGGCGACAACCGATCGGCCTCGCTGAACGGGCAGCCGGCGCGAACCCGCGCCACCCGCCGGATCGAGGACGCAACGCTGCTCACGAGCGACCCGGTCCACACAGCGGACCACCCCGGCGGCCGCGGATTCGAATCCCTCATGCGCCGCGCCAGGGTCGCGCGCACCTGGGGCGACTGCTACGGCTACCTGCTCGTGGCGACGGGCTGGGCGGACGTGATGTTCGATCCCCTGATGAATCCCTGGGACGTCGCCGCGCTCGTGCCGGTCGTCCGCGGGGCGGGGGGAGTAATCACGGATTCCAAGGGCGGGCCTCCCTACCCCGCCGCGTCGACCGTCGCGGCGGCGAACGGCGAGCTGCACGCCCAGGTGATCGCCGCCCTGAACGCCTGACGCCGCGGGCCTACTGGGCCGGCGCCCCGGCGGTCACCCACGCCGCGATGACCGCGCGCTCGTCGTCCGTCATTTGCGAGGCGTTGCCAAGGGGCATGATCCGCGTGACGACGACCTGCTGGTAGATCCGCTGGGCGTTCTGCACGATCCCGGCCGCGCCCTGCAGGACGACCCCCGCGGGCGGCTGCGTGATCCCCGGGAACGTGGGCGCCTGCGAGTGGCACATGACGCAGCGCTGGCCGACGATCGACCTCACCCGGTCGAGCGTCACCGGCCCCTTGACGGGAGGAAGGGCCTGGATGTGCGGCGCCGTCCACACGGCGACAGCCCCGAACAGGACGGCCGAGACGGCCAGGTACCGCCAGGGCCGGGCCCCCTTGTGCCTGCGGTTGAAGAAGTGACGGATCAGGACGCCCGCGGCGGAGATCAGCGCAAGGACCGCCCAGGCGTGGGGGTGGCCGTAGGTCGCCGCGTAGTGGTTGCTGATCATGATGAACACGACCGGCAGCGTGAAGTAGTTGTTGTGGACGCTGCGTTGCCTTCCGCGCGCGCCGTCGGCCGGGTCGGGCGTCCGGCCGGCCCGCATCGCCGCGACCATCCTCTTCTGGCCCGGGATGATGACGAAGATCACGTTGGCCGCCATTATCGTCCCGATGGCCACGCCCACGTGGATGTAGGCGGCCCGGCCCCCGAGCGTAGCGCAAAGCAACCAGGCCAGGAGCGTCAGCAGGCCGAACACGGCCGCGGCGACCACCCGGTTGCGCCGCCCGAGAGGCGACCGGCACAGGAGGTCGTACACGCACCACGAGACGATCATGCTCGCGGCCCCCACCCCCACCGCCTGCGCAGGCGTCAGGCCTGAGACAGTCGGGTCGACCATCATCGCCTGCGCCCTCATCCAGTAGACGATCACGAGCAGGGCCGTGCCCGAGAGCCAGGTCGTGTAGGCCTCCCACTTGAACCAGTGAATCTTCTCCGGGTGCCTCGCCGGCGCGACCGCGTATTTCTGGGAGTTGTAGAAGCCGCCGCCGTGGACGGCCCAAAGCTCGCCGGAAACCCCTTTCCCGGCCTCCTCGGACCCGGGGGGGACCGGGTCGAGGTTTCCGTCAAGCCATATGAAATAGAACGACGAGCCCACCCATGCGATGCCGGCTATGACATGCAGCCAGCGCAGCAGCATGCCGAGCATCTCGATCAGGTGGGCCTCCATTTTGGGCGGATCAGCTCGCGGTATCCGTGTACCGCGCCTCGCGGATCACCGTGATCTTTATCGTGCTCGGGTACTGAAGCTCGCCCTCGATCCTCCGCCTGAGCTCCTTCGCGATGTCCCTGGCCCGGTCGTCCGTGACCTCCTGGGGGGAGACGACGACCCGGATCTCGCGGCCGGCCTGTATCGCGAAGGCCTGCTGGACCCCCTCGATCGACATCGCGAGCTCCTCCAGCCGCTTGAGCCTCTGGATGTAGCTCTCGGTGGTCTCGGCGCGCGCGCCGGGGCGCGTGGCGGAGATTGTGTCCGCGAGGATCACGAGGCCCGCGTAGATGGTCTCGGGCTTCACCTCCTCGTGGTGGGCCGCCACCGCGTTGACGACGATCGGGGTCTCGCCGTGGCGCTTGATGAACTCGGCGCCGATCGCCGCATGGCTTCCCTCCATCTCCCCGGAAATCGCCTTGCCGATGTCGTGGAGGAGGCCGGCCCGCTTGGCGACGTTGGGATCGAGCCCGACCTCGCTCGCGATCAGCGACGCGAGGAACGCCGTCTCGACGGAATGGTCGAGCACGTTCTGGTTGTAGGAGAACCGGTACCTGAGCCTCCCGAGGAGCTTGATGATCTCGGAGTGGAGGCCGTTGATGTTGAGCCTGCTGACGGCGTCCTCGCCGGCCTGCGTCGTGCTGAGGTCGATCTCGTCGCGCGACCGCTTCACGTATTCCTCGATGCTCGCGGGATGGATCCTCCCGTCCAGGACCAGCGCCTCCAGGGCATTGCGCGCGATCTCGCGCCGCACGGGGTCGAACGACGAGAGGAGCACGAGCTGGGGCGACTCGTCGATCAGCAGCGTGACGCCCGTCGCGGCCTCGAACGACTTGATGTTGCGGCCCTCCCTCCCGATGAGCCTGCCCTTCATGTCCTCGCTCGGCAGGTGGACCAGCGACGCCGTGAGGTCCGTGTTGGGCTTGCTCGCCAGCCGCTGCATCGAGGCGATCAGGATCCTGCGCGACTGGGTCTGCAGCTCCTGCTCCGACTTCTCAAGGGTCTCGCGGCGCAGCGCCCGCAGCTCGTCCTGGCACTCGAGAAGGACCTCCTCGCGGAGCTGCTTGCGGACCTCCTCGCCGTCGAGCTGCGACACTCCCTCGAGCCTCTTGCGCACGTTCTTGGAAAGGTCGCGGATCGCGTCCCGCGCCTGCCTGATCGCGGCGCTCTCGCGGTTCAGCCGCTCCTGGCGCTGCTCCAGCTGGAAGTCAAGCAGGGCCAGGGACTCCTCATGGGCCCTGATCTCGCGCAGCCTGACGTCCGACTCGATCTCGCGCCTGTCGAACTCGCGGTTGAGCTCCGTGCGCTTCTCCTGGATCTCCGCCTCGGCCTTCTGCTTCACCTCCCCGGCTCCCACAAGCGCCTCGCGCCGGGCCACCTCGATCAGCTCCGCCGCCTGCTCATGGGCCGCGCGGCGCGTGTACCGCGTGACCACCCAGACCACGAGAAACCCGACCACCAGCCCCAGGAAAAGGGACACCGGAAACGCTGCATCAATCAGTCCGCCTGGCAGGTTGGATGCTAATTCGGATACGGTTGCAAAGGCCAAGGATAAGGTCCGCGTACCATAGGCCCCGCGCTGCCAACCTCAAGACTCTTCACCCGCCGCGGCGGCGCTCGTCCAGCGGCGGCTGAAACGACGGCAGGGCCGAGTTGAGAACTGACTGGATCCGGGCCAGCGCCGCCTCCTCGCCATCCTCGGCGCCCGTCTGGAGGAGCACGTAGGCCCACCGGTCGGCCCGCCCGCGGGCGATCCGGTTCCAGGCATCAAGGAGCATCCTGCCTCCCTGCGATGCCACGATCCGGTCGCCCCCGACAAACCAGTAGACCACGAGCCCGGGCACCTGCTCCCCGCCCGGGTTCCCGGGCCGCCCGCGGCGCACTTGGAGCACCGTGGCGCCAAAGCCCGCGCCCGGCCGTCCGGGGTAGCCGAATCGATGCGGGGAGGCGCCCTCGATCGTCCATCCCTGCCCGACGAGGCAGAGCTCCGGCCGGTGGATCGAGGTCCGGTCGCGCCCGCTGAGCACGATCGAGAGAAGGACCTGCCTTCCCGGGCCCTGCCTGTTCATGTACAGCTTCGTGGAATACCCGGTGTCCGGCGGAAGGATCGCCCGCTCCACCGCCGTGGGCTCGATGTCGCGCCCCATCCAGTCCGACCCGAGGAAAGCCGGCAGCACGGTGGGGTTCGCGCCGTCCCCTGCCAGGATCACGCCCACCCTTGCGCTGGGCGGAAGCGACGCGTGGTGGCGGAGGAACGCCGCCTCGGCGGCCGCGGCCAAGACGATGCCGGCGGCCACGGCCGCCCTTCCCGGGCGCCGGCGGCCCTCCGGCGAAGCCGGGGGCTCCCCGGGG
>CALAOT010000121.1 GCA_937889545.1 uncultured Opitutaceae bacterium | reverse complement strand
GGCGGCCGACGGCCGGCCGGCGGCCGCCGGCCAGGAGATGGCGGAGGTCGGGCGCGGGAGGCTCGTCGGGCCACTCCGCGCCGCGGCCGAATGATCCGGCGAGCGCGCGGGCCATCCTCCAGTTCCAGGTGACGGGGCGGTCGTCCTCCGGGTTCGGGACCTCCTCGGTCAGGGAATGGGCGATCCGGATGCGCTCGAGGTTTCCGCCGATCCGGACCTTTGCTCCGCTGAATCTGGCGACCGCATGCGCCGCGTTCCCCTGGTCGAAGGCCACCAGGCAGGCGCCGGGCTGCCTGCGCCTTATGGTCCACATCCACCACGCGAGCTTCCAGGGCCTGCGGTAGGACCTGTCGAAGGCGCGCTTCGCGCACGTGAGGACCTCCTGCGGGCCCAGGGGCCCCCCGTACAGCTCGGCCGCGCCGGGCGTGGTGAGGACGGTTATCTGCCAGTCGGGGCACCTCCGGCGCAGGGCCTGGACCGCCGGGACAAAGGCGATGTTGTCGCCCAGGTGGTTGAGCTTGAAAAGGACGACCTTCATGTGTGCAGGCCCCCGCGCTCGCGCCGCCGCATCGCCGCCACCGTCGCCCACGCGAGCGGGGGCAGAAGCGCAAGGGCGAGCCCGGCCGAACCCGCCCCGATCACGGCGTTCACGGTTCCGCCGCGGGAGGCCCAGAACAGGGCCGACGCGGAAACCAGGAGTCCCGGCGTCGCCGCCCAGGCCATCTGGCGGAGCCTTCCGGTGCCGATCAGGTAGTAGATGAGCGGCTGCGCCGCCATCTGCAGGATGCACCACGCCGCGGTGAGCGCCGCAAGCCGGTGCCCGCCAAAGACCGCCGAGGTTCCGAGCCAAAGCCTGAGGATCGCCTGCGACTGCCACGCGCAGGCGGCGACGCCCGCGGCAAGGGCGAGGAACGCGGCGCCCGTCCGCCAGAACGCGCGGCTCACCCAGGGATGGTCGCCTCGGGCATGCGCCTCGGTGTACGCCGGCCACACGGGATTGAGCAGGAGGATCTGTCCCTGCTGAAACGGGCCGAACAGCCGCATGAGCAGGGTGTATCCCGTCACGGCCGACGATCCGGCCGCGAGCGATATGGCGAGGGCGGGGGCCGCCTGGACGAGCGCGAGGCCGAGCTGGGGGAACGCAAAGAGGAGGCTCGAGCGGAGCATGCCCCGGATCTCCGGGGCGGGCGCCAGCGGCGCTGGGCCCAGCCTCCAGCCGAGGACCCTCATCAGGTGGACGAACAGGCCCAGGCCCTGGATGCAGGGCACGAGGAGGCTGGCCGAGACGAACCACAGGAACCCCCAGCGGCCAAAGGCTGCTGCGGCGACGAGCGCCAGCGAGAGCGCGCTGCCGGCGGCGATCCATCCCGCGTGGATCCACCCGCGCTGGGCCGCGGCTGCAAGCCGGGCCACCCCGTTGAACGGCAGGCCGACGACGACCGCCGCGACCGCGACGGCAAGCGCTGCGCCCGTCTCGGCGCGCAGGCCGGCGTCATGGATGTGCAGGATGTCCGGCCAGGGCAGGAGGAACGCTGCCGGAAGGCCGGCCGCCAGCATGAGGATCCCCAGGAGCCCCAGCACGGTGGCGCCCGTCCAGAACACCCGCTTCATCGACTCCATGTCGTCGTTTCCGTAGGCGCGGGCCATGGCGTTCTGCATTCCCGCGCCCAGGCCGAAGTCCACGAAGTTCAGGACGATCACGATGCTGAAAAGCGTGACCCAGAACCCGTACGCCTCGGTCCCCAGGTAGTGGAGCGCCAGGGGCACCTGCAGGAGGGTGCACACGGCCGATACGCCCTTCGCGCCGGCTGATGCGGCGACGGTGAGCCGTATCGCCCGCTCACGGCGAAGGACGTTGGATGGAGTCGTAACGGGCACGCCGGACCACGGTGATGCCGATGCCGGCGGGTGACAATACTGCGCGTGAGGCGAGGGAATTTCGCTTGGCGTAACCCCCGGGGCGTCTGGAATGGGTCCATGCGCGTAAAGCTCGCCCTTTCGACGCTGTGCGAGAATCCCGGCCGGCGGACGGGATTGAGCACCCTGTTCCCCGAATTCGTGGCGCATGCACGCCTTGCCTACCCCGAGGTGTTGTGGATCGTGTTCGCCGGAAGGGACGCTCCGTGGCCGGGCGGCGATCCCGGCGTCGAGCTGTGCCGCGACTTCCCGTCGAATGAGCGGCCCCTGCGGCGGCTTCTCGCAGACCACCTCTGGGTGGCGCCGGAGGCGCGCCGCCGCGGCGCCGCCGCGCTCCTGACGGTGGGATTCTTCCCGGTTCGCTCCGCCGGGCTTCCCGTGGCGATGCACGTCCTTGCGGTCGGCGACCCGCGCAGGGCAGGCGGGGTCCGGTCGGTCTACCGCCGCTGGGCCGTGGCCCGCGGAATGAGGCGCGCGGCCCTGGTGATCGCCAACTCCTCCTGGACCCGGTCCCGACTGGGCGCCGCGGCGGCGCCGGTCCTCGTGAGCCCGGAAGGCCTGCGGCACGACCTGTTCACGCCCGGGGGGCCGCGCGGGGCGCCCGGCGCCCCGGAGCGGTACATCCTCTGGGCGTCCAACCTGTACCCCTACAAGCGCCCGGAGCTGGCGCTCGCCGCATATGCCGGCCTGGCGCCGGAAAGGCGCTCCGAGTTTCCGCTGGTGGTCGCGGGGGGCGACTGGTCCGGGGGCCGGGCGCTCGCGGAGGCCGCGGCCAGGCGCCTCGGGATCGCCGGGGAGGTCCGGTTCATCGGCTGGGTGGACGACGCGGTCCTGCCGTCCCTCTACCGGGGCGCGCACGCGCACGTCCTGTCCACGTCGCAGGAGTCCTTCGGGCGAAGCGTGCTGGAGGCGATGGCCTGCGGCTGCCCGAGCGTCGTCCAGGACCTTCCGGTGCTGCGCGAGGTCGCAGGCGAATGCGCGCTGTACGTCGACTACGCCGACGCGGCGCCCGCCTCGGCGGCCCTGGAGCGGGTCTGCGCGGACGGCGCCCTGCGGGCGCGGCTGAGCGCCGCCGGGATCGAGCGGTCCAGGCAGTTCAGCTTTGAGAGGCTGGCACGCGAGCGCGTCGGCGCGATCCTGGCGAGGCTTGGGGAGGCTGCGCCATGACGGCCTCGCCCGACAGGCCGAGGGCTGCGCCCGCGATCGCCTGCGCCGCCGCGGGGATCGTCCTCTTCCAGTTCTGGGGCAACGCGACGCGGGGCTACATCGCCACCGGCTCCCTGTTCCATTGGTGGCTCTACCAATGGGTGAATCCCGAGTCCGAGACCGAGCACGCGTGGATCATCCTCGCGCTGAGCGCCTACCTGCTCTGGAGGAACCTCCGGCGCCAGGGCACGGGACGGGGCCCGGAGGCGGCCGGGGCCGCGGCTGCGCTCTTTGGCGGCCTCCTGCTTCACGCGGCCGGATTCATAGCCCAGCAGCCGAGGATCTCGATCATGGCGCTCCTCCTCTACGCCTGGGGCGTCCTCGCGCTCGCGGGCGGGAGCCGGTGGGCCAGGGCGGCCGCCTTCCCCATGGCGTTCATGATGTTCGCGATCCCGGTCAATGCGCTCGATACCGTGGGGTTCTGGCTCAGGATGTGGGTCGTGGAGGCCGGGGAGCGCATCGCGCACGCGATGGGAGTCGGCGTCATCCGCTCCGGCACGCAGCTGCTGGCGCCCGACGGGAGGTACCAGTACGACGTGGCCGCCGCGTGCTCCGGGGTGCGGTCGCTGATGGCGCTCGCCGCCCTTTCGCTACTTATCGGCTATCTGTGGCTCAGGCCGTGCTGGCTCCGGGCGGCGATGCTTCTCCTCAGCCTTCCGCTGGTATACCTCGCCAACGTACTGAGGATCTCGTCGATCGTGGCCGCCGCCCAGTGGGGCGGCCAGGCATGGGGCGACCGCGTCCACGGCGCGATGGGGTTCGGCGTCTTCGTGGTCGTCGTCGGGGGCGTCGCCGCGGTCGCGGAGGCCGTCGGCCGCATCCATCCGGATTGGAGGGC
>CALAOT010000120.1 GCA_937889545.1 uncultured Opitutaceae bacterium | reverse complement strand
ACGAGGTGCCCATCCCGGACGACGCCCACCCATTGGCCAATCCCGGCCTGGAGCTGACCGGGCCCTGGCATCCCCTGGATATGGCGTTCAACGCCTTGAACAGCCCGGCACCCATGAATATGCCGGATTTTGAAGACGCCTCGCCGCCCCACTTTCGACCCGATGGCACGCCGACCACTGAGCCGGTCGGAATCTTCGCGGCCCTGCAAAACGCCAAAGAGATCTTCGAAGGCCGCTGGAACGGACGTCCTTACGAGGTGGAGAAGAAAGGAAAAACACGCGCGTACAGGATCAACACGCCTCCCGAAAAGTGGCCGACGCGCTTCGGCCGCCCACCCGGCATGCACGTGCTCTACGACCACGTTACGGTGGACGGCCAGCCGGCGCCCGGACTGATTGCCATCGTCGTTCTCTGGGTGCTCAACAATTACGAGGCCCTCCATCGCGCCGGCACCGGCATGTATTTCTACATCCCGAAGGTGCAGACTCCGCAGGAAGCCTTGGTCCTGGAGGAGCTGCTGGCGCGGATGGAAGGGATCATCGGCGTACCCGCCGGCACGATGAAGATCAAGATGCTGTATGAGGAAGGCACCGCAGGCCTTTCATTGGCAGCCATCGCGTGGGTGTTGCGGCGCCGCCTGCTGGGAACGAACGTCGGCCGCTGGGACTACCTGGGCAGTCTGATGGAGATCTGGAAGGACGATCCGAAGGGTGTGTTTCCGGATCCGCAGATGATCGGCATGGCTTCGCCCAACATGATTGCCTATCAGCGCTACAACGCGCTGCTGATGCTGATGGCCGGAATGAAGAATGGCGAACTCAGCACGGCGGCCCCCATCGGCGGCATGGCGGCGGTGATGATTTATCAGCCTAGCGATCCCTATGGTCGCTCGCGGTACAACTTGCTGGCGCTGCGGGCCGTGGTGGTGGACAAATTGCGCGAACGCCTGCTGGGTTTGATGTTCATGCCGGAGGAACCGCTCGCGGCCGGCCAGCAGCCTACGTTGGACGACATTCTTACTGGCCGGGTTAAGGCACGGCTCTATGATGCCTATCGGCAAAGCTGGGTCGCCAGTCCGGAGCCGGCCTATGTGGCCGCGGGCAATACACCAATGCGCACCCCTCTGGCACAGCTTCAAGCCATCCTGGATGCACCGTTGCAGACGGCGGACGTGAACGGAAGCCCGGTGCCGACGGTCTCCAGTGGACTCTCCGCCGCCGAGCGGCATCTGCTGCAATCCCGTGGATTGTTGAACGCGCACGGCAAGATCACGCCCATGGTCATCAACAAGGCCAAGCTGGACACGCCCGAAGCACTGTTCAGCCAGGAACTTTGGGAGGCGATCTACGACGTGCCCAAAGGTGACGTCACCATCGAGCACATTCAACACGCCTTCTATATGGCGGCCAACTACGGCTTCCAGATCCTCAACGGCAACTTTGCGGCTGCCATTGACGACTACGAGCTCAAGCTGCGATTCATGAACGACCTTGCCACTTACCGGATCGACGTCTCGTGGCTATGGACCCTTATCCATCACCAGGCGATCATCACCAAAGACGGCTATCTCAAGCGGCCGGTGCTGACCGACGATGGCGTTGAACCGGCTGCGAACGCCGCACAGGTCAAGGCCGGGGCCCGCTTCACCCTGGACTTGTTCCAGAAATTGTGGGATTACCACAATGAGTGGACAGCCGCGTTTTTCGCGGAGTTGGACCGCCGCGGCGATCCGGGCCGCTTCGACCGCGCCAAAGCGCCCGTGATCATGGAGCTGTTGAAGCGGCAGTTGCTGTCGCCCCGCTACATCCAGCATAGCGCCCGCGTACTGTTCGTCGTGGGACAGGCAAACGCGCAGGAACGCGTGCAGATTCTGGATGCGATTTTCGATCTCTCCCACGAGGAAATCGTCAGGCGCGTTACAGCAGGCACCCTGAGCGGGGTTGCGCTGGCCGCGCACGACTATGTCTACGACATTTTTCCGAAGGTCGAAACAGAGGTGCGTTAGTCGGTCAGCTGTCCCTCGCGAAAGAGGGCGTTGACCACCTTGAAGCGGGGATCGTTCTTGTCCCCCGCCCATTCGAACGCGACCGACTCGTGGTTCGTCAGGGTCGCTCCGGCCGCCGCCATCCTCTCGAGCGCGTGGCAGCGGTACTCCTCACCCCGGCCGCTGACGGCGTCCCAGGAGACGTGGACCTCGTGTCCCGTCTCGAGCAACCCCAGGACGGTCTGCATCACGCAGATGTGTGCCTCGGCCCCAGCCACGACGACCTGCCTCCGAGATGGGGAAAGAGCCGGACGGACCGCCGCCAGCGCCTCCTCGAAGCCAGGATCCGCGCAACAGCTGAAGCTCGTCTTGGCCAGGTAGCGCTTCGTGACGGTGAGGCCGTCGAACGCGCTCCTCACATCCGGGTGCGTACCGCCGAGGCCCTGCGGGTTCTGCTCGGTCAGGACGACCGGGACTTGAAAGAGCTCCGCCAGCTTCAGGAGGCGGAGTGTGGCGTCGAGGACGAACCTCGACCGCCAGATTCTCTCCACCAGCTTTCCCTGGAGATCGATGACGACGAGGAGGCTTCGGTTCAGGTCGAGGAGTCCCATCGGAGTCCCTCCTTCAGGGCGGACGATCCGTCTGTTTTCGATTCGCCCCCCGGTAGCGGGCTTCAGGCCGGAAGCTCGCTGATCTGCGCCGAATCGATGATCTCGATGCACCCCCTCACGCTCATGGCGGCGGGGCATTGAGTGATGTACGTCTTGAGCGCTTCGCGCGCATCGTCGGCCTTCCCCGGCGGGACCGAAAGCGTGTACGCGACCCGGATCCGGGTGATCTTCAGGACGCCGTCGATGTCCTCGATGTCCCCCTCGACGTCGGCGCGGTAGCGGTCCGAGAAGGTAGGGATTTTTCTTCCGGCCAGCACCGTGGCCAGTGTCCCCATCATTCAACCGGCGACGGCGCCGACGATGTGATCGAGCGTCGCGGCGTGCTCCTTCTCGGGCTCGACCTTGTAGAAACTCTTGATCCCGCCGTGGACGCCGTAGTAGACGGGTTCCGAGAAGCCCTCGATCAGAGCCTTTCGGGTCGGGCCTTTCTCGCGAGTGATGTGGATTCGGGATGTGTGCACGATCCGACCCATAGGATCCTCCCTTCCGCGCGAGTAGTTTCGCACAGGTGCATCGGGTGGACGACTCCCGGCATTCACCGGATGAGTCCCTCCGCCCCGCGTACGCGATTGTTCCTCATGGTAGGACGAGGACGCCACATGACGCCCAGATACGCGGTACGAGGTTCTCGCACTGCTCACCGCTTGTAGGAAGAGGCGCGCCGCTAGGCACGAGAAACACGTGCGCCGATACGCGGGCTGCCGAGCGCAGAGATGCGCCGGCCCACCGCGAGCGCACGACGAGATGGCTGTACGAGTGAAGTTCGATGCACGACGGCGCGCGCTGAGAAGGTTCCTGCACTTCAAGAGGGGAGTTGAGCCGTAACAGGTAAAATGGCTCATCACTCGTGCTGTGTGCGATGGCGCGAACAAGCACACCGCGAAGGCCATGCGCGGGCGCGAGCGCGAACCAGCCTTCCCCTTCGTCCTCAACCGCGACGATCGTGCCTTGGGCTAGCAAAGTACCTTCCTACGCCTAAGGATATCGTTTCAATGAAGACGAACAAAGGGCTGTCCGAGGACCGCCGGACTCTTTTCAGGCCCAATGCGGACCCTTCTGCTAGAGTTTCTCCACGAGGTGCGCTGACGCATGCCAAGCTCAAACACGCGAGCCAGGATCCTCCCCGCGCTCTACGGCACCCGCTGCCTCGTCGACGCGTTTACGCTCGCGCGCGCCATGGAGGAGGCTCCCGTCTCTCGCTGAAGGGGTCGACCATGAGTCAGCAGAAGAGTTTGGCGATCCTCGTGGGAGGCGGGCCGGCCCCGGGGATCAACAGCGTCATCAGCTCGGCCACCATCCGTGCCG
>CALAOT010000119.1 GCA_937889545.1 uncultured Opitutaceae bacterium | reverse complement strand
TACGAGATATTGGCGTGACTGGAGTTCAGACGTGTGCTCTTCCGATCTCTTCTTGGGTGCGGTCTTTTCTTCGGCCATGGCGTAGGGCGGTTATTCTTTGACTTTGGTGACGCCGATCGTCTTGCGCGGGCCCTTGCGGGTGCGGGCGTTCGTGCTGGTGCGCTGGCCCCGGACGGGAAGCCCGCGGCGGTGGCGGACCCCGCGGTAGCAGTTGATCGCCTGGAGGCGCTTCAGGTTTCCGGCGATCTCGCGCCGCAGGTCGCCCTCGACCACCCACTTGTGCTCCGTGATGACATGGAGGATCTTGTTCATCTGCTCCTCGGTAAGGTCCTGGGCCCGGATGTCGGCCTTTAGCCCGGCCTCCCTGACGACCTGGTCGGCGCGCGCGGGGCCGACGCCGTAGATGTAGCGGAGCGAGTACGCGACTTTCTTTTTCGCGGGGATTTCTACGCCGAGGAGACGAGGCATTGTGTTAGGGTTATGGAGAGTTGTGGTTGATGAATTGTATTGAAGCGGAGGGCGCTCAGGCCGACCTGGCTGGGACGAGCCCGGGGATCGTGAGGATCTCCGGCCCTTTCTCTGTCGTGAGCACGGTGTGTTCGAAATGGGCCGAGGGGGAGCCGTCGGCTGCGACGACCGTCCAGCCGTCGGGAAGCGTCCGGGTCGCATAGCCTCCCAGGTTGACCATCGGCTCGATCGCGAAGGTCATCCCGGGCCTGATCTTCTCCCCGGTGCCGCGCCTTCCGAAATTCGGGATTTCGGGGGGCTCGTGCATCGCGACACCGACACCGTGGCCGACCATGTCGCGCACGACGCTGAACCCGTGCCGCTCGACGTGGGCCTGGATCGTGCTCGAAATGTCGCCGATCCGGTTGCCGACCTGCGCGGCGCGGATTCCAAGGGCCAGCGCCTCGCGGGTCACCCCAAGGAGCTTTTCGACCTCGGGCGAGACGGGCGTCACGGGCACCGTGAACGCGTTGTCGCCGACGTAGCCGTTGTATTCGAGAACGACGTCAAGCGACACGATGTCGCCCTCGCGAAGGACGCGCTTGAACGACGGGATTCCGTGGACGACCTCCTCGTTGACCGAGATGCAGGTATGCGCCGGGTAGTGGCGCTCACCGTGCTCGTATCCGTAGCAGGCGCTTCGCGCTCCGAGGCGCGCTATCTCCGCGCGACCCGCCTCTTCCAAGTCCATTGTTGTAACACCGGGCCGCACTAGGGGCTTGAGCGAATCAAGCACCGTGGCGGCAATGGCGCACACCTCGCGCATCCGGGCGATCCCTTCCCTGTCCTTCACGGGGATCATAGGGGGGCGCCGGCCCCCTCGTGGAGGAGGCCGAGTGTGCGGTAGTGTCCGACCACGGATCCGGGGGCGCCGGATCGGGCGACCGCCGCGTCGATTTCCTCGCCGCGGGCGTCGAGCCATTCGTCGAACACTTTAGCTTGGAGCAGCGTAGCCGGGAAGTCCGTGAGGACGAATCCCGCATCAGGTTTGCGCGAGAAGAACCAGCGGCGCAGAAGCGCCAGCGTGGAGGCTTCGTTCCCTTCGGCGGAGCCGCGGGACCGCGAAATCCCCCGCATCAGCTTGGCGGGGGAGACGTGCTCTATCTGCAAAGAACGGGCCCGGTCGACCATTTCTTCCATGCGAAAATCGATCGAACCGAGCAGAAGGAGTTTCGTTCGGGCGGGAGCGCCCAAATGGGAAAAGAGGTCAAATATCGCGTCCATCCGGGCCCTTGTAAAGCGCAAACGTGGCCGCCCTACTGCCCCCCAAAGCGGCGCATCGCCCAGGCGATGATTCCGAACAGGAAGATCGATCCGAGCGCAAAGCAGAGCTTGAGGACCGCCTTCATCTCGAGGGCCTCGCCCAGCATGCCGGCCCGCATGTTGGCGCTCCGGGCGCGGATCCGGCCCTTCTGAAGGAATCCGTCGTAGTGGCGCTGGAGGAGGAACGTCTCGATCTGGCGCATCGTGTCGAGGATCACGCCCACCGTGATGAGCATCCCGGTGCCGCCGAAGAAGTAGGCGATGCGCATGGGGACGTTGAGCTCGAACAGGAGCACGTCCGGCATGACGGCGATGATCGTCAGGAAGACCGCCCCCGCCAGGGTGAGCCGCGTCATGATGAAGTCGAGGAACTGCGCCGTTGGCTCGCCCGGGCGGACGCCCGGGATGTAGCCGCCGTACTTCTTCAGGTCGTCGGCGATCTGGATCGGCTTGAACATGACCGAGACCCAGAAATAGCTGAAGAAAAGGATGAGGAGGCCGTTCCCCGCGTAGTAGGTCCAGTGGCCGCGCAGGAGGTTCTGGGAGAACTCGATCAGGAACCGCAGGTTCAGCGCGGCGCCCAGCTGCGACATGATCTGCTGCGGGAAGAGCAGGATGGCGCTCGCGAAGATGACGGGCATGACGCCGGAGTAGTTGACCTTGAGCGGCAGAAAGGAGCTCTGGCCGCCCATGACCTTGTTGCCCACGACGCGCTTCGCGTACTGCACGGGGATCTTCCTCTGGCCTTGGACCACCATGATGATCCCCATGGTGACCAGGAAGAAGAGCACGATCATGAGGACCCCCAGCGGCAGGCCGTGGCCGGCGTTCGTGCCGACCGGTCCGAAGAAGAACTGGTAGGTCTGGGCCGCGGCGCCCGGGCCGGTCGCGAGGATGCCGATCGTGATGAGGAGCGAGACGCCGTTGCCGATGCCGCGCTGGGTGATCTGCTCGCCGAGCCACATCATGAGCATCGTTCCCGCCGTCAGGTAGATGACCGAGGTGATGAGGAACGCGGGTTTGCCCACGATGACGATGTTGCCGTAGTCGCTGACGCTGTAGCCGGGGAAGAGGCGGGCGGGGTTTTCCAGGGCGAGGATCGTTAGTGTCCCCTGGACCACGCAGATGAAGACGGTCGCGTAGCGCGTGTACTGGGTGATCTTCTGGCGGCCCACGTCGCCCTCCTGCTGGAGGCGGCTGAGCGCGGGGACGACCGCTGTCATCAGCTGGAAGATGATCGAGGCGCTGATGTAGGGCATGATGCCCAGCGAGCCGACGGCCCCCTTGAGGAGCGCGCCCCCGGTGAACATGTTGTAGAGGCCAACGATCGCCCCTCCGGCTCCGTTCCCGCCGGACTGCGCCAGGAAGAACGCCTGCAGCGGGTGCGGGTCGATGCCCGGGAGCGGGATTGCGGCGGCCACGCGCGCCACGAATAGCAGCGCGAGCGTGTAGAAGATCCGGGAGCGCAGCTCGGGGATCTTCAGCGAGTTGGTGAAGGCGGAGAACATGCGCGGAGCCCGTTAGCCGACGATTACCTTGCCCCCGGCCTTCTCGATCTTCGCCTTGGCCGCCTCGGAGAACCTGGCGGCAGTGACCGTAAGGGCGCGGGTTATCTCCCCGTCGCCCAGGACCTTGACCGAGGTCTCGCCGGAGCGGATGAGGCCCGCCTTGGCGAGGTACACCGCGTCGACCTCGGTCACCTCGGCGCCGAGTCCGCCCAGGTCGCGCAGGTTCACGACCGCGATCTCCGTGCGGAAATTGGAGTTGTTGAACCCGCGGTGCGGGAGCTTGCGGTAGAGGGGCATCTGGCCGCCCTCGAATCCGGGGCGGAAGCTGGAGCCCGAGCGGGCCGACTGGCCCTTGCCGCCGCGGGTGCTGGTTTTTCCGTGGCCGCCGCCTTCGCCGCAGCCCACGCGCTTCTTGCGGTGAATGGCGCCGGCGACGTTCCTCAGTTCGTGAAGTTTCATGGGATTCTCCTTGGGCGGGATTCGGATACGTTGGGACGCGCCGGCCCTAGCCCTGGCGCAGCTTTGCGAAGTCGGCCGCGAGCCTGAGCTTGAGCAGCGCGTTGACCGTGGCGTTCACGACGGCGATGTGGTTCTTCGATCCCATCGACTTCGTGAGCACGTTCTTGACGCCTGCGGCCTCGAGCACCGCGCGCACGCCGCCTCCGGCGATTAGGCCCGTTCCCGGCGACGCCGGCTTGAGCAGCACCCTGCCCCCATCGAATTCGCCGATCACGTCGTGCGGAATCGTGTCACCCTTGAGCTTCACGAACATGAGCCGCTTCTTCGCATGCTCCGTGCTCTTCTTGATCGCGTCGGGCACCTCGTTCGCCTTGCCGTAGCCGACGCCTATGTTGCCCTTCTGGTCGCCGACGACCGTCAGCGCCGCGAAGCTGAACCGGCGGCCGCCCTTGACCACCTTGGCGCAGCGGTTGATGAAGACGACCTTCTCGATCATCGAAGGGCCGTCGCCCGTGTTCTGGGACTGGTCGCGCGAGCGGTTGTCGCGGCGCGGCCCGCGCTGCGAATCGCGGCGGGGCGGGCGGCTGGAATAGGGAGCGGGGGCTCGTTCAGTCGCTGGCGCCGAGGCGGGAGCGGTTGTCGCGACGGGAGCGGTTGTCGCGGCGGGAGCGGGTGCCGCGGCGGGAGCGGTTGCCGCGGCGGGGGC
>CALAOT010000118.1 GCA_937889545.1 uncultured Opitutaceae bacterium | reverse complement strand
CCTCCAAATTTCCAATCAGCCGTCGCCCTCGGAGCGGGAGATCGGGGCCGACCTCGCGCGGCGCTACCACCAACAGCAGCTGGACTGGATGGCGGGCGTCATGAATCTCTGGAACCACGTCTCCTTTCGCACGGGCCAGGATCTCGAGGGGACGCTAGGCAAGGATGGACTGTTCTTCCACCAGATGCGCCGGCAGCTCCGATTTGATTCGCGCTATTACCAACGGCCGTTGGTGCGAGTGTCGCCGTGGCCCGACTTCCATCCCGGCTGGCTCGAGCTGGACCAGACAGGCCAGACGAACACGCTCCCGAGAATCTAACCATGACGCAAACCGATGAAACAAACCCAACGAGCCGCGCTTCCGGACCCTGCGAGGCCGGAGTCCCCCTGCCGTCAGGGCGTCCGGAGCCAAGGCCATTCCGAGGAGCAGCGCTGCCCCTTCACAATACTGCCCCGGTCCGACTCTCGTAGAAGAACCTCATCAAACACAATGGAACAATCATGAAAATCAAAGTTTTTGGCCTGACAGTTTTTGAATTGCAAACAGACACGCCTCCGATGCCCTCTGGTAAGCCTCCGGGCACGCGAGCGGCCATGGTGAAGCCACGATGCCCGGCACCTGCCGCCGTTGCGTCCCCGCCCCGCCCCTTAGCCGACCTCGATCGAGCGGCCGAGCTTTTGCCCCGCACCTCCCGGGAGACCCTCGACGTGAATGCCACGCTCCGCTTGTTTGGGCTCAAGGACGCTGCGGTTCTCTGGCAGAAGAAATACCCGTCGGGCAGCGGCGGGGCGGCGCTCAAGCGGGCGTTGGGGGCCCTGGGCCGCAAGCCAGCGCTGCCTCCAAGGCGGATTCGGCAGGATCCGGAAGGCTTGGGTTCGGGCGCGAAGCAACCGCCGGCGCCCTCGATCGCATGCGCGTCCCCGGCCAAACCGCAGGCCGTCCCAACCCAATCCGGGAAGGATGCCCCGGCGGGAGAAAAGCTCCAGGCACCCTTGATTGCGCGAGACGCCGACGGGCGCATCGATATCGCCGCTTCCCTCCAGCTGCTGGGCCTCGCGACTCCAATATCACTGTGGAGGGGCAAGATTCAGCCCGGCTCGCTGGAACACGAATTGAAGAAGGAGATCGCCCGCCTCTTGGCCCGTGGTGAATCAGTGCACGGCATCACGCGCGCCGACATCGGCCTGGCGGATTGAAGCGCCCTATGTTGCCCCTACCTTTGAGCCCGGCGACAAGGTTGTCCTCCGGGACGACCGGAGTGAGATCAGAGGCGTGGTCGGCGCCGTGCAGGGAGCCGAAATCACCCTCCGCACCGAGGGCGTTCGCCGGCTGGCGCGCAGGACCGAGCCGATCCCAGCCGCGCGCGAGACTCTACCGCTCCCGCCGATCCACGAACGGTTGACGCTGTTGTCCCAGGCGGTGGAGATGATCGCGCACCGGCTCGCACCGAGTTTGATACTCGTTGGGCCGCCGGGGCTGGGAAAGACACACGAGGTCACGCGCACGCTCACGGCTCTGGGTCTCGAAAAGGATCACGACTACTTTCACATCAAGGGCTACGCTTCCGCCCGGGGGCTATATGAGACGCTGTTTAACTACAACGACCGCGTCATTGTATTCGATGATTGCGACAATGCCTTGACGGATGCCGTGGCGGTGGAGCTGCTCAAGGGCGCGCTCGACTCATACGACGTGCGCACTATCGCCTGGCTCAGCGCCTCCAGGAAGGCCGGGCCGATTCCGCCCAGGTTCGATTTCACGGGAGGCGTGGTTTTCGTGTCCAACCGCGCGCTGGCAGACATCGACGGGCCCATCCACACCCGGAGCCTTGTAATTGATCTGGAGATGACCCGCGCGGAGATCCTGGAGCGAATGGAAGCGCTGCTGCCCAGCTTTAAAACCAATGCGACGTCCCAGCAGCGGCGCCTGGCCATGGATTTCATCCGCAGATGGGCGCCAAGCATGCAGCAACTGAGCCTGCGCACATTCATCTCGGTGGTGCGCATCATCCAGGCCAATCCGCGCAACTGGGAAGGACTGGCCAAATATGCGACCACCCGGTGAAGCCCCATCGCGAGCCATAAGCGCGTCGGCCTTGTCTCACAAGCCACGGCGGCCGTTGATCTCGGTGCCCTGACGAAGGCCAGGCGACACACGCCGTCAGCCCAGCCCGGCTGGAGTTCTTTTTGCTGGAGCCGGGAGCCCGACGAGAGTCCTCGGTCGTCCGGCAACGCCCCTCGCAAGTCGCTCCTCGATCCGACTGGCGCGTGGCCCTGTAATCAGTCCCTCCTTCGACTTCCCACAGCCCCTTCCGGGCCAGCGCATGCCGCGGCCGGCGGAGAAAACCGCACAAAACACATAAAACGCTGGCCCGCTTGGAAAAGAAACGCCGAGCCGCCACAGCAAAGACAACAAAACACGAAATGAAAGGACCGAAATGAAGAAGAAAAACGTAAGAATCCAAAAGACTGAAATCCGCCTCGACCCCCGATACGCCTCGGCGCGCCCCTGGGATTGGAGGCTGTGTCGGATGTGCGAATCCCTGATTCCGCACCGGTGCCCCCGTTGCGGATCGGACCAGCTCAGCGACAAACCCAGCCACATCATACGCGCGGCGCTGGCCCAATTCGGCCCGCCGCCGTCTTTGTTCAAGAGGTAACCTATGCACGACGCCCTCAGCAAATTCCGAGAGGTCGAGCGGATTGTGCGCAAGAACGAACAACTTCACCGACGCGTAGGCTACCTCGAAGCCCGGAACCATCAGCTGTCGGAAGAACTACAAACCGCATCCCTGCAACTGGAGTGGATCTCGACCATCGTCAGGGAGCGGCCGCGGCCCTCCAGACCGTGACAGGAGGCGCCGGAGAACGTGAAACACAACCGGATCTTCCGAAGGCGGAGCTATCGTCTCTCGGCCCTGCGCGCCTCGGTGAGGGATGTAACTCCCACCGCGCGACAATGGGGCTTCCCGTTCGCGATGCGCATCCAGCCGAAGCTGCTCAGCACCTTTACCCTGGTCAACGTAGTCGACGACGAGGGCTACTACCTGGTCGGACGGATCGCGTTGCTCGTTGATGCCGTGCTCCAGGGACGCCTGCCGCGCAGGCTGGTGAGCCATGGCAAGTACCTAGGGTTCAACCTCAGGATCACGGCCCAGCATCGGCGGAGGGACGCCGCGGAAATCCTGGAATTGGAGGCTCTCTTCGGTCCCTGCGACGGTCGCCGGCCAGCGGCGTACGTGTGGCTCGTTCAGCCACCTGCTGATCCGCCGTTCTAGGTCCTGCCAACAACCGGGATATCCCCCGACGGAGGCCGCTTCTCTGCCTTGGCGCGCGCGACCTGCAGGAACGGCGCGGCCCTTCGGCGCCTCACGGCGAAACATGCCGAAAGCAAAACAACAATGAGCCAACACCGAGCAATGAAGAAACACCTTCCTAACCTTATCCACGTGAAATCCTCAATTGCAGGAACCGCCGTGGATTTGACCGCGGTATTCCGGCGCGCGGGCTTGCCCCACAGGGTCCTCGCCTCCGCCCGCTTCGCCGCCCGCCACCGGTTTATCGGGGCCGCTGGCGAGAACCCTGAACACTACGCCCTGATATGGACGGTGCGTTGCACACTGACCGACTGCCTGCCAGCCCGGCGGCTCCGCACCTCTCGCGGCGAACTGATCCTGATCGAGTATCCCTGTTTCCCGGATGGCAACGGACAGGACCAGCACGTCGTGATCGCGGCCTTGCAGCCCGCCGCCGGTCTCGTCGAACTGCTCCTGCCGGAGGAACTCGGAGATCTGACCTGAACCATCGCTGGCGACGAAGAACAAGAGGAACTTCCCATGATCTACCATCAACAGATTTTTGGTTGCAGCCGAGCGCAAGCCCTGCAACGCGGCCTCGTCCTCGACATCAGCCCGGCGGCGCGCCTTGCCTTCATCGAAGTGCCCCTGGCCATTACGCCAAAGCTGTGGCGCAGCATCGCCCCCGATGACCCGTTCCGGCTGGAAGATCCGCGCCTCCTTTGCCTCTGCTGGTCCACCCTCCTGACGCTGATCACCCACACCTCCACCCGCGAGGAGTTTGAGCCCTTCCGCCACACGGTCTGGTTCGAATCGGTGGTCCTTGGCCGGCGAGTCAGCCTCAAGCTCACGACCCACCCGGGCGACGGACGGGCACCCGTCATGACCCTGCTGACCGAAGCGGAGGCGGGTTTGACCGCATCTTGATTCGAACGCCTTGCGGCGGCAAGGCCTTGGGAGGCAGGCCATGCGGTTCGATTCCGCTCCACACCATCGGCCCTGCTCGCGCCCAA
>CALAOT010000117.1 GCA_937889545.1 uncultured Opitutaceae bacterium | reverse complement strand
TCATCTACGCCTCCTCCGCGGCGACCTACGGGGACGGGAGCCACGGCATGGATGACAGGAACCCGGCGATCGAGCGGCTCCGCCCGCTCAACATGTACGGGTACTCGAAGCATCTCTTCGACCTGTACGCCCGGCGCCAGGGCTGGCTCGAGCGGATCGTCGGCCTCAAGTATTTCAACGTCTTCGGCCCCAACGAGGAGCACAAGGGCGACATGCGCAGCGTCGTCTGCAAGGCGCACGCCCAGATCCGCGAGTCGGGGCGGATCGAGCTCTTCAAGAGCTACGACCCCCGGTTCAAGGACGGCGAGCAGATGCGCGACTTCCTCTACGTGAAGGATGCGGTCGAGATGACGCTTCATTTCGCCGGGGCGGGGGCCCCGGCCTCCGGGCTCTTCAACCTGGGCTCGGGCCAGGCGAACACATGGCTGACGCTGGCCGGAGCCATCTTCAGCGCCCTCGGGCGCAAGCCGAAGGTCGAGTTCATCGACATGCCCGAGTCGCTGCGCGCCAAGTACCAGTACTACACGCAAGCCGACATCTCGAAGCTGCGGGCGACGGGCTATGACCGCCCGGTAACGCCCCTGGCCGACGCCGTGGCCGACTACGTGAGGAATTACCTGCTCCCGGCCAGGCACCTCGGCGACTAATTGTGGAGTCTGACTACTTTGTCCGCACTTAGAGCGAGTCTGCTGATGGGCGGGTTCATTTGTGGGGCGTGATGGGGACGGTGCCAGTTGTAACGGTGCAGCCACAACGGTAAAGTGGCCGCGCGCTCAATGGAGTGATGGTAAGCATGGGCATATGCCCATTCGCGAAGCGCCGTCTGGATGAAACGTTCAGCCTTGCCGTTGGTCCTGCGCTAGCTCTTGAGTCGCTCAGTTTCCTTTACTCATGGTCAAACTCGCCACGAAATTGGAGCCCGGTCGCGCTCAATTGCAGTTGAAGGTCACTCTGGAGGGCATCAAGCCAGCCATTTGGCGCCGCATGCTAGTGTCCGCGAATATCGAGCTTCCGACATTCCACGCTGTGCTGCAGCACGCCTTTGACTGGACCAATAGCCATCTGCATCCCTTTCGGATCGGTGACCAGTCGTATGAGACATACGATCCTGATCTCTGGGAGGACTGGCCGGGTGGCCCGGAGAAGCTCGATGAAGGCGAGTTCCGGCTGTGCGACCTGCTACACGCGAAGGGCGATCGGCTCACGTACCTATATGACTTCGGGGACGGATGGCGCCACGACGTCCTAATCGAAAAGGACTTCCCGAGACTCGGCCTGCGCCGCCAACCTGCCTTGCCGGAGCGCGCGCGGCCCCTCCCGAGGACTGTGGCGGCATACCAGGGTACTACCATCTCGTCCAGGCGATGGCGAATCCGCGCCACCCCGAGCACCGCAGACTCCTTGAATGGCTCGGGGACCCCTACGATCCCGAGGCGATCGCTCTCGCGGTAATCAACTCAAGGCTCAAGTCGGTCAGGATTTAGCCTCCGCGATGGAATGGCTGTGGCTAAGATCCGATTGAGGAACGGATCGGTCAAGAGAAACCCATTGAAAAGGGAATCTCCGACGTTGGTGTACGTTTGTCATTTCGCCGACTCCCCTCGAACAGACTGTTTGCACATCCGGATCACGACCCTCCGATGAGAACATCGGGACAACTGCCTGTTGATTTCATTTGACGACTGCCCTCGTCTAGTAAAGAATATCTGTCATGGTAAAGACTCATATATCAAGTAAAGGCCAGACCACGATCCCGGCGAAATTTCGTGCTCGTTGGAAATCGGCGGAGGTTGTTTGGGAGGATTTGCCGGATGGCAGCGCACAGGTCAGGCCAGTGCCTGACATCATGTCGCTCTTGGGCTCCGCCCACACAGGACAAGCCCGGGAACTCGGCGAGAAGAGCAAGGCGCGCTTGGGGTGGGCTGAAGGGAGTGAGAGGGGGAGGGCGAAGAGATGAGTCCTCGTTATCATCTCGATGCCAACGTCGTGCTCCGCTTTCTGCGGAATGACGACACGAATCAGTCTCCTGCCGCGGCAAGATTGTTTGCGAGCGCGAAGGCGGGAAAGGTTCGACTGACGATCTCGGCCGTCACTGTTGCCGAAGCCTTCTACGTCCTTTCTCGCGTCTACAAGCATACGAAGGCTGATGCCGCTGCGAAACTGCTGCCGTTGATGCAGTCCGATGTGCTTGAAGTTGACAACCGTCCTCGCGTCCTTGATGCGCTGCAGCGCGTCACAAAGGCGAATGTGGACTTTGGTGATGGATATTTGGCGTCAACTGCAGTTGAGCATGGCGACGGGATCGCATCATTCGATGAAGATCTCCAATCTTTCACAGACGTCGCAACTGTTCTTCCGACTTGAGTCCGGCCAGCTGACGAAACCTCGGCAAGGCGGCCTTTGGAGGCCTTGGCTTAGTCCATCAAGACGTCCGGAGTCCAACACCTGCCCACAAACCTATTCATCGAACTCCCAGGCGTGGTCCGTTCAGCCAAACAGATGTAGGTCTGTTGGGCGGTTTGGGGCGGCGAATCCACCGACTGCATCAGCCGATTGTCCCTCTGTGGCGGCATCGAGCGCCATCAGACGGTGAATACATTTTCGACCTCCAGGCCCTAGCCAATCACCGCCAGCGGGACCTTGTCATCTACGCCTCCTCCGCGGCGACCTACGGGGACGGGAGCCACGGCATGGATGACAGGAACCCGGCGATCGAGCGGCTCCGCCCGCTCAACATGTACGGGTACTCGAAGCATCTCTTCGACCTGTACGCCCGGCGCCAGGGCTGGCTCGAGCGGATCGTCGGCCTCAAGTATTTCAACGTCTTCGGCCCCAACGAGGAGCACAAGGGCGACATGCGCAGCGTCGTCTGCAAGGCGCACGCCCAGATCCGCGAGTCGGGGCGGATCGAGCTCTTCAAGAGCTACGACCCCCGGTTCAAGGACGGCGAGCAGATGCGCGACTTCCTCTACGTGAAGGATGCGGTCGAGATGACGCTTCATTTCGCCGGGGCGGGGGCCCCGGCCTCCGGGCTCTTCAACCTGGGCTCGGGCCAGGCGAACACATGGCTGACGCTGGCCGGAGCCATCTTCAGCGCCCTCGGGCGCAAGCCGAAGGTCGAGTTCATCGACATGCCCGAGTCGCTGCGCGCCAAGTACCAGTACTACACGCAAGCCGACATCTCGAAGCTGCGGGCGACGGGCTACGACCGCCCGGTAACGCCCCTGGCCGACGCCGTGGCCGACTACGTGAGGAACTATCTGCTCCCCGGAAAGCGGCTAGGGGATTGATGGGAGCTGTTCCCATCGCCTGGCGCTTCGAACGAAATCTGAAATCGATTCTGTTCGTGGAGGCTGACGGGGCACGGCAATACCCTGCGGCGGTTATTGGGCCTCTCTTGGAAGAAGAGGCCGTGGGGGAGCATAGGGATTGATGGCACTGATTCGGCGTCCCATAGGTCCACCAAATTCAAACGGCTGTCCTGATTGTCATCCCGCCGGGGTTCTTGTGTTCAAACAACCCTGCACCATGTATTGAGGACCAAGGATGTCGTCCGCAGACGACAACGGCTACTATTTCACGATCAGGACGCCCTTCATCCCGGCCATCGAATGCCCCGAGCAGGAGCATATGTAAGGGTACCTGCCTGGCTTGGTTGGCGCACAGAAGGTGACGTCGCCGACCTCCTTGGGTCCCAGAAGCTGGATGGATGCTAGGACGTGTGAGGCCAGCGCCTTGGGCTGGTAGGCGGCGTCGCGCGCAGAGATGGCCGTCATAGCGTAGGTGGCGGCCTCCCCCTCGCTGTCGAGAAGTATCCAGTTATGGCCCATTCCGTCCTTTGGCATCGTGCCTTCGTTCTTGAGCTGGACGTGGATTTTCTGCCCCGGGCTTGCGACGATCTCGGTGACGCTGAATTTCAGGGTGTCATTGGCCACGATTTTGACCAGCTTTTCATCGTCGGCCGAGCGGGCAGAAGGCTGCGATGCAGCCACCACCATCGCGAGGAGCATGGCAGCGGGAACAAGGGAAACAGGTAGGGTTTTGATCTTCATGACTTGATTAGGTTGAATTGGAAGAGATCCGCAGTCAAAAGGCAATCCACGCCTCAAGAAGGAGGGTGTTGTTGTCTCTTGCACTTCGGCCGGCTCCATCGACGTTCGCAACGGACCCGTCAAACCGGTTGTAGATGACGTACTGGAGCGAGAGCTTCACGTTGCTCCTCGGCCAGAAGGACGGGCCCGTGCCCTTGTTGAGCGGGAGATAGTTGAGCTGCAGGATGAACCCGTTGCTGTCGGGTGAGCCTGTCTGGCTGGTTGGGTACGCCAGCGCATCGCTTGTCCCGTTAGTGACGAAGTACTGCGCCGCGCAGCCGTAAGTCTTGTCCCAGAGGTAGTCGAGCGTTCCCTTGAATTCGGTCAATGAGTCCGAACCGCTGGTCGTGTTCCCGAGAGCCTGGCTCGCCCCCCATTTGTCGTGTTCGTAGATTGCGGTCACCATCGCGGTGATATCGCTGCGCCCGACGGGTTTCTGGATCTGCGAATCTATCCCAACGTCGGTGATATTGTCCTTCCCGGCACTCGAGACACGCCCGGGATAGGTGTCGGCCGCCAGGCCGAACAGACCTACCTCACAGGTGGCGTCGTTCACCGGCTTGGTGTAGGCGATCCTCCAATAGGGCGCCGCGCCCACGATCTGTGTCTGGCCCGACGGGTCTATGCCCAAGGCGCGCTGGTAGCGGGAGCCGAGCATCCTGTATGCGCCGACATCGGCGTATAAGCTGCTATCGATCATGGCATAGCCGCCAATGCCCGCGACCTGCTGGGCCAGTCCGCCGTCGATCAGCGTGCCGGCCGCCGGCGTTGGAGCCAGGCCCGAGCTGGTGAAGGGGAAGCTCCATGCGGGCGTGCTGTTCCACGGATCCTGAAGCGTGGGGTTGTTATTCATGTATACCCCATATTGCAGACCGTGCCCGCTGACCGTTCCGATGTCTGCGTAGCGCACCTCGGTGTTGTCCCACGACCAGGACTTGCCGATCCCGTCGTAGGTTGTCTGCGAGAAGATCCCTATCTTGTTCAGGAAGGAGGCCGCGTCTGTTCCGAACAGCTTTGATGCGTAGGGCCCGAGGAGCCGTCCCGCATAAAAGACGCTGAACTGGGTCACGGCGAAGTTGTTGTTGTTGGCAAAACCAGGCGCGGCCCCGCCGGCCTGTCCCGCCTGCGTCTGGGTGAAGGACGGCTGGAGGAAGAACGCCAATGGCGGGAGATCGGTCTGCTCCGCGCTCATGGTGTAGCCGCTCAGCTTGAACTGGCGGCCCATGTCGGTGAGAATTGGAAAGTCGGTGTGGCATACGATGCACTGCACGTTGAACTGCCGGGCAAAACTTGGCAGCGCCCGGCTGTCGGGCGCTGTCAGGATCAGGCCGATTCCCCCAAGCACCCAACCGGCCGCAAATCGTGTGTAAGGTGTTTCCAGCTGTTGCAGGATATTTACATTCATGTTCTGCGCCACCCATTTGTTTTGGAATCCCTGCGCATTTTTTGAGCCTCGGATGGAAACCTGGATACCGTGGGTGGTCGAACGGCGGGAATTCCGCATTATAGCGACAACCTCGCTCCGGAAGCATGGGCCGAACAGCTGAACTTGGTGGCGATCTCAAGGAAAGCCACGGAGAGAAGAATCGAGAGGGCAAACAGAATGATGGCTCGTGTATGAACCATCCGGTGAAGATGCGTCTGCCGTTCGATCTTTTTCCCGGACATAAGGCGCCTTACCTTATCCTATGTCTCATGGCAGACTTGCGCTGTCGGCCGCGCAGCCGAAGATGGTCCCAAAGCGGCCCACGCGGAGGCTAAAATACCATGAACGGCTGCCCTCGAGGCCCCGGATATCCCCGCGTTCGCCTCGCAGTTCGGCAAGAGCGTGCGTAAAGGCCGGGGGTCCGGACCCAGTCGCCGGATGAATCCAATGACCTCGAGCGACGGGTGGAGAACGCGGCTCATTCAGGGATATCCTACTTCACCTGCTCGAGCTCAGCCTCGGTCATCTCCCGGCGATCGCCCACGGCCTTGCGTATCGCGGTGACGTCGTCCGCCGAGACCGGGTCGGCGTTGTTGCCCCACGCATGGCGGACGTAGGTGAGGACGGCGGCGATCCGCTCGTCATTCCAGTTGTACACCGACCCGGTGACCTGCTGGCCGAAGACCGGCATCGCCGCGGCGTTGAAGAGGTGGCCCTGCACGTGGACGTCGCCCTTGAGCCCGTAGACGACGATCCTGACGGCCCGCGCGGGCGAGCCGGTCACCCATTCCGAGCCCGCCAGCGGCGGATAGGTGCCCGGTATGCCCTGGCCGCCCGCCTGGTGGCAGGTGATGCAGACGTTCTTGAACTGGATCTCGCCCACGGCGAGGGGGTCCATCTTCGGCGCGGCGGCGCCGCCGATGCTCGGTTTCGCGTTCTCGTTGTAGATCGACGCGCTGTAGTGGCCGGCGTAGCGGTTGAGGTACGTGCCCGAGAAGAGCACCAGGGCGCTCAGCGCGAAGAGTATCCCGATCGGAAGCAGGCGGTAGCGCGCGCCGTCATCGGGATGGCGGCCCAGGAGCCTCTCATGGGCGTCCAGGAGGCTCTCGTCCGTGGCGGCCGCCTGATCCACGCGGGGATCGCGCTGGGGCTTGCCGTTCATGGGGACCCTCCCGACTTTGCGGGCGCCGGCGCGGCTGCCGGAGCGGGCGCCGCCGCCTTCTCCGGAAGGGCCCCCTCCGGCTTCGGCGGAACGAAGGGAAACGCCTCGGGATAGTCGTAGGTGGTCTTCAGGCTCGCGAGGTAGGCGACCAGGGCCCGCGCGCGCGCCGAGGGCACGATCTCCCAGCCGGGTCTCGGCTCGGGGGCACCCGTCAGCTTCAGCGCCAGGTCCGAGTGCTGGGCTCCGGCGCCGACCCGGCGCTCCTCGAAGAGGAAGCGGTACGGCGGCATGCCCTCCGATCCCGCGTAGAGCATGCGAAGGAGGTCCTCCTCATCCGGGGCGGTCGGCTTGCGGTCGGCGATGTTGGCCAGGTCGGGACCGACCCGCGCCAGGCCGAGCTGCGGGAAAGGCTGGTAGATGTAGTCGCGGGCGACGCTCTGGCGCTCGCCCCACCCCCTCGCCTGGTCGTAGCCGAAGCCCGGCCGGCGCACCTGCTGGGTGTGGCAGGCCGCGCAGCCGAGGTCCCTGTAGACCAGCTGGCCCTGCGCGGCCGCGCCCGGCATCCACTGCGGGAAGCTTGTCCCCTGGTTGTCGTCGTAATAGGGCGCGAGGAATCCCAGCTGCGCATGGGACCCGAGGACGATTCCCGTCCAGGAGATCGCCAGCGCGGCGCAGAGGCCGAGGAAGAAGACGGCGTCGTTCCTCACGGCGCGTGCGCCTCCATCGCGGAGGGCGGATTGAAGGACGCGGGCTCGGACACGTTCAGGATCCTGCACGCGGTGCCGACGAAGTTCATCGCGAGCGCCATGTTGCCGAGGAGGAGGATGGCCTGGGCCGCGGTCGCCGCGGCGAGCCAGGGGCGCGTGTGGTGCGCGATTGCCGCGAAGGCGACCGCGGAATCGGCCAAGTCCCGGCCCTGGACGAGCGCCGCCCCGCAGAGGGCGCCCGCGAGGAGCAGGATCCCCCCGATCGTGAGGAGGAGGTGGGCGCGGACAAGCCCGGCCGAGAACCACGCCCTGCCGGTGATCCGCGGGACGGCAAAGTAGATCCCGCCGAAGAGCATCGTCGAGACCGCCCCGTAGAGCGCCAGCTGCCTCGCGGCCTCGTCAAAGTACGTGAACTGCGTCTGGGCGGCCACGCCGTGGAACGAGGTGGCCGCATCGGCCAAGGCGCCCACGGCGTACGCGGCGATCCCGAACGCGGTGAACCTTAGGGCGATCCCGCCCCCGGAGAAGCAGCCGCGCAGGTTGAGGAACACGATGAGGACGTGGAAGAGGAGCAGCGCGGCCGAGACCACCGCGACCGACGCGATCCACGCGGGCACCGGGCCCCCCAGCAGGTGGCGGCCGCCCGTCAGGCCCCCGACGAACACGAGGCACCAGAATCCGAGCGACGCGAACTCGTAGGAGGGCAGCACCCTGCCCGTCGCCCGGGGAACGACGTAGTAGGCCACCGAGAGGCCGAGCGGCGCCAGCCAGAGGGTCCAGGCGCACTGCGCGTACCAGCCCGCCGCCACCGCCTGGACCACCCCGCGCGCGGGGGCCGAGAAGAGCATCACGTGCGCGATCGACAGGATCCAGGGGAACGTGAAGAGGGCCGCCGCCGCGTACCACTGCGATGCGTAGGGGACCCGCCGCATCCGCCCGGACCAGGACAGGATGCCCGTGACCGCGATCGCCGAGTACGAAAAGAGGAGGATCATGTGCACGTACGCGGGCAGGCCGAGGAGCGCGAAGCCGGTGGCATCCCCCGTGGCGACGCCGCCCAGCGCCGCGGCGACCCCGAGGTTCCAGAAGACCGCGCCCCCCACAGCCCAGCCCTGCGCCCGGAGCGGCTCGCCCGCGAGCCTCCCCAGGATCCAGAGGGCGAGCGCCAGGCCCGCGTTCGCGAGCCAGCCGTACACGAACGCCGTCTCCGCCAGCGCGGCCATCCTGCCGTAGGTGAGGACCGGGCAGTCGGACAGGAACCTCGGCGAATGCAGCTGGATGGACGCCACGAGCCCCAGGAGCCCGGCGGCGACGAGCCAGGCGAGCGCCGCCAGGAGGAGGACGAGCAGCGGGGCGCGCGACGAGGAATCGGCGGCTGTGACTTCGTCCTTCATGTCACTGGCCGCCCCCGTGCTCCCTGACGACCAGCTCCATGGCCCTCCCGATGGGCAGCTGCACCACCCCGGCGCCGCGGTCCACCCAGCCGTAGGACTCCGCCTGCCTCGCCTCCTTCTCGCGCAGCTCGGCCAGGTGGGCCCTCCGGCTGGCCGGCGTCGCCCTCCACGCGAGCTCCTTGGGAAGGTTCTCGGGCGCCTCGTTCTGGGGGGCCGGCGGCCTGTTGGGCACGTACACGCCCACCGCCAGGGCCCAGAAAACGGACAATAGGACGAAGATCGCGGCGACCGCCGCGAGGGAGACCGGCCGCGGGAGGGGTGCCGTCTCGTCATTCATTCTGGTGGAGGCATTCGCCGATGCGCGGGTCGCGGATCGGGATCAGCTTGGTCGTCGGCAGGCTCCGCAGGTAGGCCGCGACGCAGAAGCCACCCACCCCGGCGAGCGACGTCACGGACCAGAGGAGCCTGACCGAGAAGAACGCCAGGGGGTTGCCCTTCTCGTCCTTCAAGGCCGGGAGGATGTTGTACGCGATGTCGATGAAGATGACGAACAGGATCAGGTAGGCGATCCGGCGGATCGTCGCGTGCGTGACCTTGAATCGGTAGGAAAGGAGGAGGAGGAACGGGAGGAGGAAGTTCCCGAAGACGAGGAACAGGCTCACGTACCACCAGTCGCCGTACTCCCGGATGTTGTACCAGAACGTCTCCTCGGGGACGTTCGCGTTCCAGATGAGGAAGTACTGGTCGAACGAGATGTACGCCCAGAACACGGTGAAGGTCAGCATCAGCTGGCCGATCGCCCAGAGGTGGTCGGTCTTCAGGATCCCCCTGAAGTCGCCCCGCCCGTGGAGCCACAGCATGATGATTACGCCAAGCGACAGCGCCCCGCGCATGCAGTCCGAGAAGTACCACACCCCGTACATCGTCGAGAACCAGTGGTACTCGAGGCTCTTGAACCAGTAGATCGCGGCCCCCGTGAGCGTGAGCGCGACCACCGGGATGCCGAAGGCCGAGGTAAAGCGGTTCCTGTGCGTCCACCTGACGTCGCCGTCCGAGTCCTGGGTAAAGGACGCCTTGCGCAGCCGCGCCGAGATCCAGATCCAGAGCGCGAAGAAGACGACCGAAAGGATCGTGAAGAGCCGGATGTTGAGGAAGGCCTCCTTCTTCTCATAGAGGACGTCCGCCTGCACGAGCTTGTCGCCGTGGACCGGGTGGAGCGGGTTCATCCACGGCCAGACGATGTCGCCCTGCCCGAGCCACGAGGCGAGGACGAGCGGGAGCAGCATGAGCGCCAGCCAGGGGAACGCCGCCAGGCCGTGCTCGAACTGCCGGCGCAGGACCACCGACCACGACGAGTCGAACACGTGCCAGATGAGGATCATCATGAGCATCCCGATCGCCGCCGCGGCCCAGAAGCCGAACGCGACGAGCCACGAGGTGGCGACCACGTGCGGGCCGGAGACCAGGATCCCCAGCGCGGTCGCCGCCGTGCCGGCGACGCCGACTAGAAGAGCCTTCCTGGCGCCGGGATTGTTCATTGGACTTCGAGCTCCCCCTTGTGGTGGTCGGGCACATCCCCGACCACGCCCGTCCGGGCCCGCTGGAGGGCACGCACGTAGGCGACCACGGCCCAGCGGTCGGCGGGTGCCAGCTTGTCGCCGTACGGGTTCATCTGCCCCTTTCCGCTCGTGATCGTGTTGAAGATCTCCCCCTCCGCCATCTTGCGCAGCCGCTCGTCGTGGTAGCTCGCCGTGGCGCCCATCCCGTAGGCCCTCATGACCCCGTTGCCGTCGCCCAGCGCCCCGTGGCACGGGGCGCAGTAGATCGTGAAGCGGTCGCGGCCGCGCTCCAGGAGCGCCATGTCCACCTTGAGGGCCCTCGGGAAGCCGCGGGCCCAGGACCCGTCGGGCGCCTTGCCGGCATAGAGGAAGCCGTCGTTGCGAAGCGCCTGGCCCGCCGGCCCGTAGGACGCTGGCACGGTGCCGGGCGGCGGGGCGCGGTCGGAGCGCCCGTCGGCAAAGAACGGACTCGCCGTCTGCTGGGTAAGCTTCGGCTGATACTTCATCCCGGGGAAGGCCCACTCGGGGAACACGTCAACCGGGGGCTGGACGAAGCGCCTGCCGCGAAGCCCGAGGAGGGAGACGGTCAGCACGGCGACGAAGGCGGTGATGAGGTAGATGGTCCGCATGGCCTTAGCCCTCGAGCTCCGCAATCTCCCGGCCGCCGAGGCCCTCCAGGAGCGCCCTCGTATTTTCTGCGTCGTAGCGCGGGTCCGCCCTTTCGATCACGAGGAAGAACAGGTCGCTCGTCCCCCGCCGGATGTGCTCGTACTTGAGCACCGGGTGGTAGTGCATCGGCAGGCCGTTAACGAGGAACATCCCCCCGATCGTCGCGAAGGCCGTGAAGAGGATCGTCAATTCGTACGAGACCGGGAAGGCGAAGAGCGGGCTGAAGAAGGGCTTCCCGCCGACGGACAGCGCGTAGTCGAACTTGTCCATGTACCAGATCATCACCATCCCGGTGCAGAACCCGGTGATCCCGCCGGCGAGGGAGAAGCGCGGGACGTGCGAGCGCCCGACGCCCATCGCCGCATCGAGCCCGTGGACCGGGAACGGCGAGATGCAGTCCCACTTCCTGTAGCCGGCGTCGCGCACCCGCTCGGCGGCGCGCAGGAGCGCGCCCGGGGTGTCGAAGGTCGCGATGAGGCCGTAGGTCTTCTCAGCCATGGGGGGATTCTCCGGGGGGCGCGTGCCCGGCATCGGGGATCGCCTGGGGGGTCACGGCCTTCAACTCCGCCATCGCCATGATCGGGCAGAAGCGGATGAAGAGCAGGAAGAGGACCGAGAAGACCCCGAAGGTCCCGAAGAAGGTGAAGATCTCGACCACGGACGGGCTGTAGTAGCCCCAGCTCGACGGCAGGAAGTCGCGGGCGAGCGAGGTGGCGATGATCACGAAGCGCTCGAACCACATCCCGCAGTTGACGAAGAGCGAGAGAACCCACACGAGCCAGGTGCACTGGCGCACCTTCTTAAACCAGAAGAACTGCGGCGTCACCACGTTGCAGGTCACCATGATCCAGTAAGCCCAGGCGTACGGGCCGAACGCGCGGTTGATGAACGCGAAGCCCTCGTAGGGGTTCGCCCCGTACCACGCGATGAAGAACTCCATCGCGTACGCGTAGCCCACCATGGTGCCCGTCGCCAGGGTGATCTTGCACATGCAGTCGATGTGGTACTGCGTGATCAGGTCCTCGAGCCTGTAGACCGCCCTGAGGGGAAGGGCCAGGGTCAGCACCATCCCGAACCCGGAGAAGATGGCGCCGGCGACGAAGTACGGCGGGAAGATGGTCGTGTGCCAGCCCGGCAGGAGCGAGACGGCGAAGTCGAACGACACGATCGTGTGGACCGAGAGGACGAGCGGGGCGGCGATCCCGGCCAGGATCAGGTACGCCATCTCGTAGTTGCTCCAGTGGCGGGCCGAGCCCCGCCATCCCATCGCGAAGACCCCGTAGATCTTAGCCCTCATGTTCCGGCCGGCCGCCGCGAACCGGTCGCGGAAGGTCGCCAGGTCCGGGATCATGCCGACGTACCAGAAGAGTACCGAGACCGTCCCGTAGGTCGACACCGCGAACACGTCCCACTCGAGCGGCGAGCGGTAGTTCTGCCACACGATGTTCGAGTTGGGCAGGGGGAAAAGGAACCAGGAGTACCAGATGCGCCCGAGGTGGAAGACCGGAAAGATCGCGGCGCAGACGACCGCGAAGATCGTCATGGCCTCCGCGGAGCGGTTGATCGAGGTGCGCCACTTCTGGCGCAGGAGGCACAGGATCGCCGAGATCAAGGTCCCTGCGTGGCCGATGCCGATCCAGAACACGAAGTTGACGATGTCCCAGGCCCAGTTGACCGGGCTCCGGTGGCCCCACACGCCGACCCCGGTCGAGACCAGGTACGTGAGGCCGGCGACCGTGAAGGACGCGATGACGCAGGCGACGCCGAAGCACCACCACCACCAGGGCGGCGTCTTCTCCTCGGCGATCCCGCAGATCTTCTCCGTGATCCACGAGAAGCCGCGGCCGTGGCCCACGAGCTGCGCCCGCGGGAGCGACGCCGGCCTCACCTCGCCGAGGATCGCCGGGGCTCCGGCCGGAAGTTGGGCTGCGTGCGGCATGGCTCAGGCCTTCCGGGGGTGGTTCTTGTCCCGGTTCTCCACCCGGCTCAGCGGCAGCTCCGCGTAGTCGGGCATCCTCGGGTTGGGGTTTCGCAGCCGCGCCAGGTACGTCGTCCTGGGCCGCGTGTTCAGGTAGCCGAGGAGCGCGTAGTCCTGCTCCCGCGCCTTCGCCCTGGAGACCCCGCTCTCGGGGTCCAGGATGTTGCCGAACACGATCGACTCCGCCGGGCACGCCTGCTGGCACGCCGTCCGGATCGTCCCGTCGGGGACTTTGACGTCGCCGGGATGGCCCTCCTGGGCCACCTTGACCTTCCACTCGATCTTGCCCCGCTCGATGCGCTGCACGCAGTACGTGCACTTCTCCATGACGCCGCGCATGCGGATCGTGACCTCGGGATTCTTGACCATCTGGACGAGCTCCGGCATCCCCTCTGGCCCCAGCGGCCCCAGGTAGAGGCTGTCGAGGCTGCGCATGTTCCAGTCGAAGAAGTTGAAGCGGCGCACCTTGTACGGGCAGTTGTTCGCGCAGTACCTCGTGCCGATGCACCGGTTGTACGCCATGACGTTCAGGCCCTCGCTGTCGTGCACGGTCGCGTTCACGGGGCAGACCATCTCGCACGGCGCCAGCTCGCACTGCATGCACGCGACCGGCTGCATCGATATCTGCGGCTCCTCCGGGATCTGCAGGTTGCCCTCGCCTCCGAACGCCCCCGCGTCCGCCTTGCCGTCCGAGTAGTACCGGTCGAGGCGGATCCAGTGCATGATGCGGCCGCGCAGGACCTGCTCCTTGCCGACGATCGGGATGTTGTTCTCGGCCTGGCAGGCCACGACGCACGCGTTGCACCCGATGCACGTGTTCAGGTCGATGCTCATTGCCCACTGGTGGACGCCGTCAAACTCGGGCGTCACGTAGAGCGAGTTGCCGCGCGGGATCAGGGTCGCCCGCTCGGCCGGGCTGACGGCCGACGGCTCGGGGCCCAGGACCGCCGGGGGGCTCTCCGCCTCGAGCCCGATCTCCCTGACGATCGACGGGTTCTCCCGGAATTCGCCAACGTTTGCCTCGCGGACCAGGGCCCGGCCCTCCATCGACCAGTGCCACTGGGAGTCGGCGAGGAACATCTTATCCCCGGTCACGGCGATCGAGGCGCCGGTCGCAACGTGGAGGGCGCCGGACTCGCGCGCGGCGTACCCATTGAAGCCCGTCCCCTGCCCGACCCGCCCGGTCTTCGCCCGGCCGTAGCCCAGCGGGACCACGACCGTGTAGTTGGCCAGGCCCGGCTGGATGTGCGCGGGCCCCCGGATCTTGCGCCCCCCGATCGTCAGCTCGACGATGTGGGCGTTCTCGCGGCCGCGGTCAAAGTCGGCCAGGTCCTTGCGGGCCACCTGGACCAGCGAGGCCGGCGAGTCGATCTTCAACTCCTTCGCCAGGCGCGGGCTAATGAGGATCGCGTTGTCCCAGCTGATCTTCGTTATCGGGTCCGGGCACTCCTGCAGCCAGCCGTTGTTGGCGAACCGGCCGTCGTCCACGGTGGCGTCGGCCACGAAGCGGACCTCGAGCGCCCCCGCCGAGACGGGCGGAGGGCCGCCTCCGGCGAGGTACTTGGTCACGCCCGCGCGGTTGAAGCGGACCGGGAACGGCTTGAGCGCCGACCCCTCGAGCTGCCCGTCGTGGAGAAACTTCCGGCACAGCGCCTCGGCCCTCTCGCCGGGGCCGCCGGCGATCGCCGCGACGACGTCGTACAGGAGCTTGTACGGCTCGGTGCTCGCGAGCCCGGCTATCGAGGCCATCACCTCGGTCTGCGTCAGGCCCCCGAAGAGCGGCAGGATCATCGGCTGGACCGCCACCAGCGTCCCGTCGAGCGTGCGGGCGTCGCCCCAGGACTCCAGGTAGTGGGCCGCGGCGATGTGGGTTGCGGCGAGCTCGGAGGTCTCGTCGACGTAGTAGCCCATCCGGATCACCTCCGGGACCGACTTCTGGAGCGAGGCCCAGTCCAGGTCGGCGGGCGCGTTGTACACCGGGTTCCCGCCGAGGATGACGAGCGTCTTGACGGCGCCCCTTCCGATCGCGCCCGCAAGGTCCTTGATGGACAGGGCCGTCGGGCGCCGGTCCAGGATGAACTCCACCGTGGACCCGATGTTGCCGAGCGCATCGTTGATCGCGTAGGCGATCGCATGGACCGCGGCGGGCAGGTGCGAGCCGGCGAGGACGAGGGACGAGCCCCGGTTCGCGGCCAGGTCCGCCGCGCACTCGTCGATCCAGGCCGGCGCCACGTCGAGGCCCTCGGCCGCCTTGGCGTACGCCGGATCCCCGGTCACCTTGGCGGCGAGCGCCGCGGCGAAGGCCTGCATGTGCGACGAGGCGAGCCGCAGCCGGTGGTCCGCCATCGTGCCCGTGATCGAGAGCGCGCTCTCCGCCATGTACAGGCGGCTCATCGGGTCGTCCCTCCCCGCGACGCGCCGGCCCCTTGCGAACTCCCCGACGTAGTAGAGGCTGCCCGCCTCGGCCTGCAGGAAATCGGCGTCGATGCTGACGATCCGCTTCGCCTTGCCGATGCGGTAGATGGGCTTCAGGGGCACGCCCAGGACCGCCTGGGCCGCCTCCGCCGGGGGCTCGTCGGCCACCGGCTCATACTCGGCCCAGATGGACTTCGGGAACTTCGCGCGCAGGACGCGCGTAAGGCGGGCCCGCGTGAGCGACGAGGACTCGTCGGCGAGGAACGCCAGGCCGGCGCCTCCCGTCGCTTCGAACGACCTGCCCATCCCGGCGAGCATGGCCTTCACCTCGGCCGCCCCGATCGCGCTTTCGCCGCGGGTGTGGGCCGTCGCGCGGTCCGGGTCGTAGAGGTCGAGGATGGAGGCCTGGGCGAGGAGCGAGCTCGCCCCCCCGTGCGGGGCGTAGCTCGGGTTGCCCTCGAGCTTCGTCGGACGGCCCTGGTGCGTCTCGGCCAGGAGCGGGACCGCCCACCGGCGCAGCGGCATCGCAGTCGCGTAGTAGACGGGCAGCCCGGGCACCGCCCCCTCGACGGACTTGCCGAAGGGAAGGATGTTCTCCTCGGGCCGCCTGCATCCGGCGAGCCCGAGCCCGCCCAGGGCGAACGAGGCCGCCATGATCTTCATGAACTGCCTCCGGTCGACCCCGTCCAGGGACGACGCGCCGTCCGGGAACTCGCGGCCCATCGCCGCCCGGAACCCGGTCGTCCCCGCCAGCTCGTCCAGGCTCCGCCAGTAGCGGGGCCCCGTCATCGCCCGTTCGGACGGCGCGGGATGCTCGTTCTTGCGCTTCATCGGTGGCAGCCCGAGCAGCTCTGCGGGGGGCTTATCTTCCACTCGCGGATGAATTCGCGGGCCACGAGGATCCCCTTTGCCTCCGCGATCGTCGGCGAGTCGAGGTTGAACACGTCCTTCCTCTCCCGCATGCGCTCCGCGGGCGCGCGGTGGCAGTCGAGGCAGAAGCCCATGCTCATCGGCTTGCGCTGCGTGACGACGTCCATCTCGTTCACCTTGCCGTGGCACTCGACGCAGCCGACCCCCCGGTTGACGTGGACCGAGTGGTCAAAGTAGACGAAGCTCGGCATCACGTGGACGTGCACCCACGGGATGGGCCTGCCGGTCTCGAAGCTCGCGCGCACGGAGGCCAGCGCCGGGCTGGCCGTCCGGATCTGGCTGTGGCAGTTCATGCACGTCTGCGCCGTCGGCACGGCGGCCCCGGCCGTGTCGATCGTGCTGTGGCAGTAGCGGCAGTCCAGGCCCAGCTCGCCCACATGCTTCGCGTGGCTGTAGGGCACGGGCTGGATCGGCGCGTAGCCGACCCGCGTGTATTTCGGCGTCATGTAGTAGGTCACCCCCGCCGTCGCGACGCAGGCGACGACGCACAGGTACAGGATCAGCTGCAGCGGCAGCCTGTTGGCCGACTTCTGGAAAAGGGCGGGCATGGTCCCCGGGGAGGCGCGGGCTGGGGCGGCCCGCCTAGGCGGCTCCACCGCGCCGGGCGACAGCGCGGGGCTGCGGCCGGAGCTGGAAGGCGACGGCCTTGCCGTCCGCCTTGTTGGTCGACGCGGGCACCGCCGCCTGCGCCATCCTGCCTGGCGCAAGCGCGCCCATGGCGGCAAACCCGAGCATCCTGGCGAGGAAGCGTTTTCGCGATGGATCGTGGCTCACGGATTGTCGGTTGGTGGGTGGAATCGCTCCCGAAAGAAGGGAGCCGCGTTTGGGTTGTAAACCATATTTTCAGGCATTCGGGCCCCGCCCCCGCAATAAGGGCCCGACCCCTGCCCGCGCCCCCGCTTTTCCGCCCGGACCGGGCGCCCGTCAGATGAACACCCCGTCCCGCATCGGGAGGGTGAAGTCGCACTTGGCTGCGATGTCGGGGTTGTGCGAGACGAGCACCACCGCCTGGCCGTTCTCCTTGGCCACGCGGGTCAGGACGTCGAACACGATGCCGGCGTTCGTCACGTCGAGGTTGCCCGTGGGCTCGTCCGCAAGGATGATGGTCGGCTGGTTGGCGAGGGCCCGCGCGATCGCGACCCGCTGCTGCTCCCCGCCCGAGAGGTGGGTTGCAAGCCGGTGGCTCTTCTCGCGCAGGCCCACGGAGTCGAGGAGGTGGGCGGCCCGATCCTCCATCTGCTCGGGCGCCAGGCGGCCGAGCTTGCGCATGGGCATCATGACGTTCTCCAGCACCGTGAACTCGAGCATCAGGAAGTGGAACTGGAAGACGAAGCCGACGTGCTCGCCGCGGGCCGCCGTCCGTACGGAGTCCTGGCTGTTCGACATCAGCTGCCCGTTGATCCAGATCTCGCCTGAGTCCGGAAGATCGAGGAGCCCAAGGAGATAGAGCAGCGTGGACTTCCCGCAGCCCGAGGGCCCGACGATCGCGTAGACGTTGCCCGCCAGCGCCTCGAACGAGACGCCCCTCAAGACATGGACCCTTCCCTCGTCCTTTCCCAGGAAGCGGTGCAGCTCGTGGCAGCGCAGGGCGACTTTGGATTCCTCGGCCACAGGTTTGCCTATTGGGCCGTCCCCCGGATGATGTCGCCCGGCTCGAGGCGCGCAGCGCGCCGGGACGGGATCAGGCTGGCCAGCATGACCATGGCGACGGCCGTCATCACGGCCTCGATGTAGTGCCAGCGGGACCACAGGACCAGGAACTTGTGCGTCGTGAAGATGCCCGTGATCGGGAGCGGGACCTGCGACACCGCGTAGGTGATCGCGGCGCCGAGCGCGCACCCGAGGACGATCCCAATCCCCAGCACGATCGCCGCCTGCCAGAGGAAGATGCGCGAGATGTCCTCGCGCGTGTAGCCCATGGACCGCAAGATCGCGATCTCCTTGGTCTTCTCCATGACGATCATCGCTAGGGTGTTGAACATCGCGAGCCCCGCGATGAGCGTGAACACCGACACCGTGATCGCCGTCGCGATCCGGAACGCCCGGAAGACCCCGAGCCACGACTTCTCGCGGTCCTGCCAGGCGGCCGCGCTGTGCTGGAGGGCGTTGGACATGACGACCGCGTCCTCCCTGGCCCGGTCCTTGTCGATCAGGCTCACCTGCAGGTAGGTGGCCCCCGTCGGCTTCTTGAACAGCGCGCGGGCCTCGCTCATCTGCAGGTAGACGCGAACGCTGTCGATGTCGTTGACGCCCGTCTGGTAGATCGCGCTCACCTTGTAGTGGTGGATGTTCCCCAGGTGCACCATCTCGAAGGTGTCGCCCACCTCCAGCTGCAGCTTGTCCGCGATCACGCGGCCGACCAAGACGCCGCCCTGCTGCACCCGGAAGTTGGCGAGCGAGCCCTGCACGATCTGCGAGCCCAGGTCCGAGACCCGCAGGTGGTCCTCCAAGTCGATGCCGTACGCCTGCCCCGTCTGGTCCCGGAACGAGCTGCGGATCGTGACGGTCCCTCGGAGGACCTCCGATACGGCCGCCACGTTGTTGAACCTCTTCACCCCCATGGCCAGCTGCCTGGGGTAGTCGATGCCCTCCACGTACTTCTGGCCCTCCTTCTGGCGGATCTCGTAGCCCGAGTTGTAGCCGCCCGCCGCTATGCTGCGCATGGTGGCCTGGAGCTTGTCCTGGATGAGGATCGCCCCGTTGGTCCCCAGGATCGTCTTGATGAAGAAGCCCTGGAAGCCGCTCGTCGTCGCCTGGGTCACGATGAAGAGCCCGATGCCGAGCACGATGCACGACAGGCTCATCACCATGGCGCGCTTCTTCGCCGTCAGGAATCGGAGCGCGATTCGGAAGTTCGGGGACATCCGTGCGGCTATTGCCTCTTGTCCACGACGTCCGACGGAAGCTCCGCGACGCGGATATGGTTCCCGTCCCGGAATTGGTCGAGGTCCTCCACGATCACCTGCTCGCCGGGCTTGAGCCCCTCGGTGACTTCGGCGCCCCGGAACCAGAGGTATCCCGTCTTGACCTTGCGAAGCTCGACCACGCCGTCCCTGACGACGTAGACGCTCTCGTTGAAGAGCGCCCTGCGCGGGATGATTGCGTCGGCGTGGCGCCTGCCCACGACGATCGAGACCTCGCCCGTGATTCCCGGGATCAGCTTGGCCGGCTCGATGTCCGTGACCTCCAGGTCCACCAGGTGCCGCTGGGTCTCGGGGTCGGCCGTCGGCAGGATCTTCTTGACGGTCCCGTTGTACAGAAACTCGCCGTAGGGAAGGAAGGTGACCGATGCCTTCTCGCCCACCTTGACGTTCGCAAAGTCCTCCTCGCTTATCTTCGCCTCCACGATCCGGCTCGTCGTGATCAGCGTCACGATCGGCGAGCCGATGTTGATCAGGTCGCCCGGGTGGGCGAAGACCGCGGAGACCTCGCCCTCAAAGGGGGCGGTGATGGTCATCTTCTCCAGCTGGCGCTTCTTGCTCCTCAGGTCCGTCTCGTACGTGATCAGGTCCTGCTGGTCGCGGACGTTCTCGAGCTTGAGCTGCTGCTCCTGGGTCTCCACGGCCCGGCGCGCCTTCTGGAAGTTGCTGTCGGACTCCTGGCCCATCTTGAACAGGCGCTCGGTGTTGGCCAACTCCGACTTCGCCGTCTCGAGCAGGTAGGTTGCCGCGGACCCCACCCCGATGCGCGCCTTCGTGGAATTGTACATGTTCTGCGCCTGGTCGATCGCGATCTGGATGTCGCCGGTGTCGAGATGAACGAGGAGGTCGCCCTCCTTGACATGCATCCCGATGAATAGCGTGTAGCCGACCTTGAGCACGCGGCCGGCGACCTCGCTCTTCATGTCCATGGAGTACTCCTCCTTGACGGTCACGCTGCCGGGCCTCGCGTCGATGGCGTCGCCGCTCACCACGACCTCTACCTTGGCCGTCGCCCTCACGTACACGACGGCGGCGGCGCCGATCGCGACCAGGACGGCGACCGCGAGGACGACCTTGAGCCAGAAAAAGGACCTGCCGGGTTTATCGGACATAGCGGGGGGAGATGTTGGCGATCGCCGGATCCAGCCCGGCGAGCGATATGAATTCGGTCCAGCGGTTTAAGTAGTCGGTCCGGGCGTTCGCCTGGTCGACGTCCGTCCCATAGAGATTCATGGTGCTCGCCTCGACCGTCGCCTGTGAGGCGTAGCCCAGCTTCAGGTCGTCCATCACCTTCTTCACCTCGGCCCCGATCAGCGCGTGGTGGACCTCGGACAGCGACAGGGCGCGCGCCGAAAAGGCGAGCTGGTGGCGCATGTAGCTGATCAAATCGATGGTGGAATCGATGTAGGTTTTACGGACGCGTTCATAATACCGTTTGGTTTCAAGCGCGTAGAGCTTCGAGCCGCGTGCCGCGAATCCATCGAATATCGTCCAGTTGGCGGCGAGGCTGAAGGTCTCCTCCCGCACCGCAACCTGCGAGATGTACCCGGAATATGCATTCGTCTGGTCCTCCAGGAGGTAGCTTACGGAGGCATTAACCTTCGGGAGGAGCCTCACCTTCGCGATCGAATAGTTCAGGTCCTGCTGCCTCTCGTACATCTGGTACACCTGGCTCAGGAACGTGCTCTCGACCCCGTCGGCCATGAATCCGGTCAGGACCGCATCCGCGAGTGGCGCGGAATATTCCGGGTGGCCGATCTCCAGCGGAATGGACTCGTCGGGGAGGTCGTCGACGCCCACGAGCCGCGTGAACACCCGCTTCGAATAGGCCAAATCCTCCGCTGCGCGGTCCGCATCAAGCGTTGCCTGCTCAAGGGCGAGCTTGAAGCTCTGCAACTCGGCCTGGGACGCGGAGCCGGCATCGAACTTCGCCTGGCTGGTCGCGAACGCCTCCTGCGCGATTTTCTGCCGGTAGCGCCCGTTCCTGAGCCCGATCTGCCTGGCAACCAGGCCCAGGTATTGTTCCCTGATCGTGGTCGCGAGGAGCCGGTAGGCGTCGGCGTACTGCCGCTGGGCAATTTTCACCCCGAGCTGCCCAATGGCGGCGCTGTTTTTGTAGGCTCCCCACTGAAAGACCGGCTGGTTAAGGCTGGCACTGTAGAAGAGCCCCTTCTGGGTGCTGCTCGCGGCACCCGTGACGGATTCGTCAAGGATGGAGTAATTGATGTTCGCAGTGGCCGACGGCCAGAGCGCAGCGGAATAAACGTATCTCTGCGCCTCCTGCTGGGCGATGTTGATGCTTTGCAGGATCGTGTTCGGCGACCGGTCGACTGCGGCCCTTAGGAGGGGCTTCAGGCCCGGGAGCTGGTCTTCCGGCAGCGTGCCCTGGATGGAGGGCGTCTCCGCTCGAAGCGAGGCAATGGCGAGCAACAGTAGCGGCAGGCTTAAGGACAGTCTCATTCGCAGGAGAATAGTAGTCGTTTAGCCCGCTGGAATTTGGAATCGAAGGCAACCATAAACCCGGTCCGGATCCGGAGTTTTCTTGAGCCCTATGGGACATCTAAGGCACCCTGTCCGTTCCTTCCAATTAACCAGATGAACGCGGGTGACTCGCTGCCGGTCGGGCAGCACGACATTGAGATCCAGGCCAACCGGCAGGCCTGGCAGCGAAAGCCGCAGCTGCGGGCCGTGTACCGGGGTTTTCACGAACTGATCGCCTCGCGCCTCGACCGGACGGTCCGAGGGCAGATCGTCGAGCTCGGCTCGGGGATGGGCTCGATCAAGGAAGTCATCCCCGACTGCGTGACCACCGACCTTTTCCCCAATCCCTGGCTAGACCGCCAGGAGAACGCCTACCGCCTGAGCTACGGCGACGGAGGAATCTCCAACCTGATCCTCTTCGATGTCTGGCACCACCTGCGCTACCCCGCGGCGGCCCTCTCGGAATTCCGGCGCGTCCTGGCGCCGGGCGGCCGCGTCATCATCTTCGATCCGGCGATCAGCTGGACCGGGCGCCTTATCTACGGCCTCTTCCACCACGAGCCGATCGCCATGCGCCAGCCCCTGACCTGGGATGCGCCGCCCGGCTTCAGGCCCGGCGACGCGGGCTACTTTGCGGCCCAAGGGGCCGCAACGCGGGTCTTCTGGCGGCGCGAGGCGCCCGGCCGGCTGGCCGGCTGGGAACTCTGCGAGGTGACGCCGCTCGCCTCGTTCGAGTACTTCGCGACGGGGGGATTCTCGGGCCCGCAGATCGGGGGGCCGGCCGCCTTCCGGCTCTGGCGGCGCCTCGACCGCACGCTGTCGCGCTGGCCGAATCTCTTTGCAGCCCGCATCTTAGTCGTACTCAAAAAGGCGAAATAACATGATTCCCGTCACCGGTCCGGCCGGGTTCGTCGGGCGAGCACTTGAGTCGCAGACGCCTCACGGGCCATAGTGGAGCCCGTCAAGAAGGATTCGGCAAACGAACCAATATGCCCGCATTTTATGCTCCCCGATGCATCCGGGATTCGATTCCGCCTGTTCTCCTGAATCCCGACAATCCGCGTAACCCTCCCAGCCCGGGTGTGATTGCTCTTCTCTTTATCTGAATTTCAAGGGAGATGTTTGGGAGCCATCAAAAACCTCACAATATTCCCGACCAAGCGCTGCGGAACCATATGAAGTCCAAAAGAACCGACACAAAAAGTGCAGCCAATGCGCGCGTGGTTCCAGAATTCAAACGGCGTCAGCGCATGGCACGGCGTACGTTGCATGCAGGGACATTCAAGGATTTCATGACCCAAGCTGATCTCGGAACGATGCGCCATGGAGGGAAACAGCCTTGATGACCTTCAAGGGCTCGCATCCTTAGATTGATCGGGTTCTCCCATGCCGCGGTCCATATCTGAAATCAACGCCGAGCACCTCGACCGGCTGCGCGCGTGGTATGACGCGGCCCCGTCAAAGCTCAGCCGGTCCTCGGTCAGCTATCGGGCGATCCTGGCCCATTACTACAACCTCCTGATCTCGCCCGATTCCTCCGTCCTTGAGGTCGGCTGCGGCTCGGGCGAGCTTTTGGGCCGCCTGCGCGCGAAGCGGAAGGTCGGCATTGACCTATCGGAGAGGCAGATCGAGGCCGCTAGGGAGCGGTCCCCCGACTGCGAATTCCAGGTGCAGGCCGCCGAAACGCTCGAGCTGGGCGAGAGGTTCGACTTCATCGTCATCTCGGACACCCTCAATTTCGCGGCCGACGTCCAGCAGGTTCTCGAAGGGCTTCATGCACTCTCCCACCCGGGTACCCGGCTGATCGTCAATTATCCATCGTCCCTCTGGAGGCCGGCCTTCGCGCTCGGCTACGCCCTGGGCCTCGCGCCGAAGCCGCCCCCCAGCAACTGGCTGACGACGGCGGACGTCCTCGGACTGATGGAGCTCGCCGATTGGAAGGCGCTCACCGTGCAGCCCAGGGTCCTCTGCCCTTTCCGGGCTTTGGGGATCGGCACCTTCCTGAACCGGTGGTTCGCCCCGGTCCTTTCCTGGTTCTGCCTCTCCGTGTTCTGCGTCGCCCGCTCCGTGCGCGGCAGGGATACGGGGCCCCTGACCGTGTCGGTTGTGATCCCGGCGCGGAACGAGGCGGGCAATATCGAGGCCGCGGTCCTGCGCACCCCCGACATGGGCGCCGGCACCGAGCTGATCTTTGTCGAGGGCCATTCGAAGGACAACACGTGGGAGGAGCTCGGGCGCGTCGCCAGGGAGCACCCGAGGCGCAGGATCAAGGTCCTTAGGCAGGAGGGCCACGGAAAGGGCGATGCCGTCCGGGCAGGGTTCGCCGCCGCCGAGGGCGATCTTTTCATGATCCTCGACGCCGACCTCACGGTCCCCCCCGAGGAGCTTCCGAAGTTCTACGCAGCCATCGCCTCGGGGCACGCCGAATTCGCAAACGGCTCCAGGCTTGTCTACCCCATGGGAAAGGCGGCCATGCAGTTCCTGAACATGTGCGCGAACAAGGCGTTCGGGTTCCTGTTCTCCTGGATCCTCGGCCAGCCTCTCAAGGACACCCTTTGCGGCACGAAGGTCCTCAGGCGCGCCGACTATGAGCGGATCGTCGCGAACCGGGCGTTCTTTGGGGACTTTGACCCGTTCGGCGACTTCGACCTCCTCTTCGGCGCCGCGCGCCTCAACATGAAGATTGTCGACGTGCCCGTGCGTTACAGGGACCGGACGTACGGCTCGACCAACATCCACCGCTGGCGGCATGGATGGCTCCTCCTCCGGATGGTGCTGTTCGCCGCCAGGAAGCTCAAGTTTGTCTAAACGGCCACGGCGCTATTGAAAGAGGCGCAGGGCGGCAGAGAGGGTCTGATGAATCTTCCTTCTGCGGCCCGGCGAAACCGCGCCCAGCTTTGCCGTCATGGCCGACTTCCTCATGACCGGGAAGAAGGCGCAGTCGAACACCGTGGGATGCTCGCAGCCGTCTGCCTCATCAAGGAGGATCTGGCCGGGAAGGATGTCGATACCTGGGCGCTTGGTCGACCCGTACAGCACGTTCACCCTGTCCGCCCGACCGAGGACGATCTCGTTTGGCGAAAGGATGATCGCAGGATGCTCATCCCGATCCTGAGGATGAATTCGCACCTTGATGATGTCCCACTGGCGCAAGGCGCCGTTCATCGGCCGAGCGGATCCGCCTCGGCCGGCATTGAGTTGATGAAGGCAACCCGTTCCTCGGTCATTGTGAGCGCACCTTCGGGAAGCACTGGGATTGGGTCTGGCATCGCCGCGGGAACTATCTGAATAATCCGTTTCCCCCTGCGGAGGAAGATGGGTTCGGAGCGCAGGGCGCGATCGACCAGGTTGCCCAGCCTGGGCTTGGCCTCGGTGACGGTAAGGGGTTTCATGCGGTCCGATAATCGGACCTGTAAACGGACCGTGTCAAGGGTGGCGGTAATCCCTGAAGGATCATTAGACATGTCTCATTACATGTTACAACGGACCCTGCCCGCAAGCCCAATCCAATCGCAGCCGGTTCCAGTTGACTCCCGAGCAATGGCTGCATGCTCGTTGTCATTGGTGCGATGCCGCCAGCGGCAACAAGCTGATGGAAAGGCCGCCAATTCGCTGGACGGCCATTCAGGTGCCGCGAAACATTTTCATTCTTCACTTGGAAACCGTTGCCCATGTCTTGGCCGGGTGATTTTTGTCTAAACCCGGAGTTTGCCTTATCCCGGCTCCACTCCCAAGAATTCCCGTCCTCCGATGGCCTCATCCTCTTCCCCGGTGCGCGTGGGCGTGATTGGCCTTGGCCAGTGGGGCCCAAATCATGTCCGCAACCTCCGCCTGGTTGAGGGCTGTGAGGTCGCCCGGATCTGCGACAGCGCCGAACCGCGCCTGGCCCTGGCGCGCAGGCAATTCCCGGGCATTGAGACCAGCCGCGACGCGCGGTCGGTGACCGAGGCGGCCGACATTGACGCGGTCGTCGTGGCCACGCCCGTCAAGTCCCATTTCCCGCTGGTTCGCCAGGCCCTGGATGCGGGCAAGGATGTGCTCTGCGAGAAGCCGCTCGCCCTCAACTCCGCCGAGGCGCGCACCCTGTGCGCCATCGCCAAGAAAAAGCGCAGGGTTCTGATGGTGGGCCACGTGTTCCTCTACAATCCGGGCACGCTCCACCTCAAGCGGGCCATCGACCGCGGCGCCCTCGGGCGCATCTACTACATGGACGCCGTCCGCACCAACCTCGGCCCCGTGCGCAGCGACGTCGGGGTCATCTACGACCTCGCGAGCCACGACATCTCCATCTTCAACTTCCTGCTGGGCGCCAGGCCGCAGTCCGTGTCCGCCATCGGCGGCGCATTCCTGCGGAAGGGCTTCGAGGACATCGGTTTTCTCACCCTCGCCTACCCCGGGAGCGTCATCTGCCATGTTCACACCTCGTGGCTCAATCCGCGCAAGGTCCGCCAGCTCACCGTGGTCGGCGCCAGCAAGATGGCGGTCTGGGACGACATGAACATCCTGGAGCCCGTGCGCTACTACGACAAGGGCGTGATCCCCGACAACTACTCCTCCTTCGGCGAATTCCATATGATCCTGCGCGACGGCGCGATCACGACCCCGAAACTCAAGCTCTTCGAGCCGCTCCTGCGCCAGGACCAGGAGTTCGTCGACTGCCTCCGCAGCCGGCGCACGCCCGCCGCAAGCGGCGAATTCGGGGCGGATATTGTCCGGGTGCTCGAAGCGGCGCGCGATTCCCTCGCCCGCGGCGGCAGGACGACACCCATCCGTTACCCATGACCGAACGGCCGAAGTCGCCCCTCTTCCAGATCGCCGAGGACGTGGTCCTTGGCGAGCGCGTGAAGCTCAACCCCTTCGTGAACCTCTACGGCTGCAGGATCGGCGACGACAGCATGATCGGCACGTTCGTCGAGATCCAGCGCGATGCCACGATCAGCGCCCGCTGCCGCATCCAAAGCCACTCCTTCATCTGCTCGGGCATGACCCTCGGGGACGACATGTTCGTCGGTCACGGCGTCATTTTCATCAACGACCGGCATCCGTCCACAGCGACGGCCCGCGACGGCACGTGGAAACTGGAGCGCACGGAGGTGCGGGACGCCGCCTCGATCGGCTCGGGCGCGCTCATCATGTGCGGCGTGACGATCGGCGCAGGGGCGACTATCGGCGCGGGGGCTGTCGTCCTGCAGGACGTCGCGCCGTGCTCGGTCGTAGCCGACGTACCCGCGCGATTAATCTCACGGTGAGCAGCAACGGGAGCAGCTCCGGCGCGCCCGCGCTGAGCGTCATCGTTCCCGCATTCAACGAGGAGCGCCTGCTGGAAGCGTCGATCCGGGCCCTGCGCGCAACCCTTGATGAGATCAAGGTCCCTGCGGAGATCATCGTGGTCGATGATGGCAGCAGGGACCGCACCGGAGCGATCGCCGACCTCCTCGCCCAGAATCTGCCGGAGGTGCGCGCCTGCCACCAGTCAAACCGGGGAATTGGCGGCGCCTTCCTCTCGGGCTCCCGCCTTGCAAGCGGCGAGTACATCATGCTCTGGCCGGCGGACATGGCTGCGACCCCTGACGACTTTGCGCCCTATGTCGCCGAATTCGGCCACGCCGACGTGATCGTCGGTTGCCGCAGCCAGAGGGTCGGCTACAACCCGCTCATGCGCCTCAACGCGTGGGTCTATCCCAGGCTGGTCGCGCTGCTGTTCGGGCTGCGAGTCCGCGACGTGAACTGGATCCATGCCTACCGGCGAAGCGCGTTCCTGAGCATCCGCCTCGACCAGACCGGAATCCCGATGCTTGCCGAGGCGCTCGTGAGGCTGCGCGACGCCAAGGCGACCTTTGCCGAAGTGGATGTCGTGATGAAGCCGCGCCTGCACGGGATAGCTTCCGCCTCGCGCCCGAGCGTCATGTGGCGCACCCTTGCCGGCCTGCTTTCACTCTGGCAGACATGGCGCCGGGAGAAGCACTGACAGCCCAACAAGGCCCCCATGCCCGCCACCAGAGTACCTTTCCAGGACCTTCCGCTCCAGATTCGCAACCTGCGGCCGGAGATCGACGCCGCCCTGCAGGCCGTGCTCGCCCACGGCGAATTCATCCTGGGGCCCGAAGTGGCCATCTTTGAGCGGCAATGGGCGGAATTCTGCCACGTCACGCACGCCGTGGGCGTCGGCTCGGGGACGGACGCCCTGCACCTGGTGCTGCGCGCGCTCGGAATCGGGGCCGGCGATGAGGTCATCACGGTCGCCAACACGTTCATCGCGACCGCCGAGGCCATTTCGTACGCCGGGGCCAAGCCCGTTCTCGTCGACTGCCGCATCGAGGACTACCTGATCGATCCGGCCGCCGTCGCCGCGGCCATAACCCCGCGGACGAGGGCGATCATCCCCGTCCACCTCTATGGCCAGCCGGCCGACATGAACACGCTGGCCGCCCTCGCCCAGAAGAACGGCCTCGCGCTCATCGAGGACGCCGCCCAGGCCCATGACGCCGCCATGGCCGACGGCCGCGTCTGCGGCTCGCTTGGGCTCGCCGCGGCATTCAGCTTCTATCCCGCGAAGAACCTCGGCGCCTTCGGGGACGGCGGGGCCGTCACCACCCGCGACGAACCGCTTGTCCGGCAGCTGCGGCTCCTCCGCAACTGGGGCTCCGTCGTCAAGTACCACCACGAGGTCCAGGGCTTCAATTCAAGGCTCGATACGCTCCAGGCAGCGGTGCTCTCGGCCAAGCTCCGGCACCTCGCCGACTGGAACGATGCCCGCCGCACCGCGGCGGGCTGGTATCGCTCCGCCCTTGCCGGCTGTCCGGGGCTCGTCCTGCCGGTCGAGGCCCCGTGGACCGGCCGCCACGCCTACCATTTGTTTGTCGTGCGGCTGCCCGGGCGCGACCGCGATTCGGTCGCGCGCGAGCTCGCCTCCCGGGGCGTGCAGACCGTGGTTCACTACCCGGTTCCGATCCATCTCCAAAAGGCCTACGCCGACCTCGGCCTGCGCCAAGGCGCCTTCCCCTGCGCCGAAGCCGCCGCGTGCACGATCCTCTCGCTGCCGATGTTTCCCGAAATCACCCAGTCCCAGGTCGCATACGTCGCAGACAGCCTTCGCGCGGTGCTGGCAGGCTAGCGCAGCGTTTCAGCAACGGCTGCACAAGAGATTCCTTTCCCCTCGAACCTCCCAGTGCCGCTCAGTCGCGCCTGGTGATCCAGCGGCCCATGCGCGTGCCGTAGCGGATCTCGAAACGCCGAAACCATAGCCTCAATGGCGACCGGCGGAGCAAATCCGCAAAGCGCGAGGCGAGCATCGGGAGCCATCTGCCCTCCCGCACCTGCTGGTCCCAGGCATCGGGGGCAAGGCTGTCCGCCTGAAGCTCGGCAAGTTCACCGGCGATCTCGCCGATATCCACTGGCGTTGCTCGTGCCTTCAAAGGCGCCCCCCGCTGACGCATCACACCGCGGAAAATCGCATCCAATTGAGTGCCCGTCTGATCCAGCCGGAATTGCTCCTCGACCCGCTTTCGGCCGGCCCCGGCAAGCCGTCGGCGCAGCGGCTCATCTGTCAGCAGGGCGTCCAACGCCTCCGCCGTTGCATCAGCCAGCCGCTCGTTGAACGGAAGAAGCACGCCGCAATCCGGGGTAACCAATTCCCGCTGGCCGCCGACGTCGGTCGCAACGGGCACCGCGCCCATGCTCATCGCCTCGAACAGCACCAGTGCGATCCCCTCCTCCCGGGACGGCAGCAGCAGCAGGTCGGAAGCGCTCATCACCAGGCGCATCTCGTCCAGGTCCAGCGCTCCCAGCATCTTGACCGAGCTTGGGTGCCCCCGGCAGAGATGTTCCTCAAGCCATGTGCGCTCGGGTCCGTCGCCCACAAGGAGCAAAATGAACTTTCGGCCTCGTGCCTCCAGTTTCCGCACAATCTCCGGAAGCAAACGCGGCTGCTTCTGTGCGGCGAACCGCGCCGCATACAATATCACTGGCCGATCGGCGGGTATCTTCCAGCGCTCCCGCGCCGCTTCCGTCAGTTCGGCCGAGCGCGTCCAGTGCGCGGCATCTATCCCGGTGTAAACCGGATCGACGCCTTCGCCATTCGCCCCGTTCTCGATGAGCCACCGCCGGAGCGCCTGCGAAGTCGCAACGGTCCGGGTCAGCCACGGGCGCGACCGGCACGAAAGGCGCGGAAAGCCGCCGTCCTTCCAGTCGTCCATCACGATGTGCACTAGATCGACGATCGGGAGCGTCGGAAACGCCTCCTTCAGCCAGGGCAGCAGGCGATAGCCGAGTTCGCTGTGGTTTAGGCATACGACATCCGGCTGCCGGCTCTCGATGAGGTAGGTTAGAAAGGCCGGATACGCGCCAAACGGCAGGAAGCGATGCAGCATGAAGACGTCGCTCGTCAGTTCGTAGAACTTCTGCTGCCAGGGGTCCTCCGAGCGCCGGGTGGTCACCACAGTGATTTCCCAATCGAAGCGCCGAGTCAGCTGCGCGAGCAGATCGAGGTTGACGCTGTCGGCTCCGCCCAATTCGAGATGCGGGACAACCAACAACGCCCTCGGGCGCTCTTTCTGCAACGGGTTGGCAACGGATGCCGAGGCGGCAAATTCCGTTGCCGGTCGCTCTCCGCCTTGAATCTTCGGGAACCCGCCGCTCCAAAGCTTGGGATAACGCGCGCGGATCTGCCGCTCCAACCCCTCGCGCTTCGAGCCAATCTGCAGGTTTGGAAATCGTTTCAGATGTCCCTCGTTGCACCGGTACCAGCTCAGCGCCTCCGTGATCGTGTCGCCCCAATAACCGCCATTCGCCGCCCGCAGCCAGAAGTCCCAGTCCTCGAGGCCCGTGCGGAGCGTCTCGTCAAACCCGCCGATGGCCCGGGCAGCCGCAGTCCGCATCACGCTTGTCGGATCCACCCTGTTTTCCTTGAGGAAACGGTCGCCCTCGTGAAACCCGTGCCGCCAGAGATAACGCGATGCGCCGAATCCTATGGTAAAACCCTTCGTGAAGGCGAGGTGCGGCATCGCCTGCAGTCGCCATAGACATTTTTCAAGGAATGTGGGCTCGATCAGGTCGTCGGCATCCAGCCAGCAGACATAATCCGCCGCCGCTTGAGCCAGCCCGCGGTTTCGCGCCGCGCTTAGCCCGCGGTTCTCGGGGAGACGGATCGTCCGCATGCGCGGCTCCTGCGCCGCGGCGCCCGCCAGGGCGGCAACGCTGGCCGCGTCCGTGCTGCCATCATCCACGACGATCCATTCCCAAATCTGCCATGACTGCCGCCGAACCGAAAGCACGGTTTCCGCAAATACGGCACCCGGATTGAAGAACGGGGTGACGATCGACACCATTGGCCGCGAGTCGCCACTTGCCGCCTTAGCATACGGCCAGGTCCCTCTGCGTTCTGCGGCAGGGGTGTTCTGAAAATCGAAACCTTCGGCCGCGCTCATTCGGCCATCCAATCAGATTGCTTGCGAAAAACCAGCGAAGAGGGGGGGCTCTGCGCGAAGGACGATCTCGAATTCATAAGGACGCCCCTGCAACCCGGCTGGCGGAATGACGCGCAAGGACGCAGGTTCCTCATTGCGCCTCACTTGAAAACCCTTCGCGTCGATATGCCACGCGATATCACGGCTCGATGCTCGCAAACAGCATCCCAGATCAGAACCGCTAAGGTCCGCGACCAAATCCCGTGAATTCGTTTCAAAGAACGACAGCCGTTCGATCATCGCGGTCCCGGTTTTCGCTAACGGATCAAGCCTGACCTCTCCCCGGTAAGGACCCATGCGCAAGCGGACCGATTGATCATCCCGATACGCCTGCCATTGTGACCGCCAACGCCACGCCGTGCGCCAACTGCGCTGCTGCACCAGCAAACTCGGCAGGGCCTGCGCCCCAGGGTTGTCGAACCGCTGATCAATAGCCGGATCAAAGGACCTTGCAGCCTGCAGCAGTTCGGGAGAACTCAAGCGGATATCTGATGGCACCACTGCGGTACGCTGCAAATGCTTCCATTCCTGGAACGTAAAACGACACGCCAGCTCGTGAATTTCGGGAGCGATCTTGAATTTCTCCGCGATGGATTCTTGCACGCGGTAGCTTTCGCGAATCCGCTGCTCTCCGCGATCGCTTGACGCCCGCAACGTCTTTTCGTGTTGGCGGTGGCTATTTAGCGGTGCGGCGAGATAGGCGATGTCGTGCCGCCGAAGGATCTGGGCATAGGCCAACCAATCTCCGCACAGTCGCAGGGGCATCTCAGCCAGGTCAATTTCCAGCAGCGCCTCGCGTCGAAAGAGGCATGCGCTGGCGTTGGGCACGGTGTTGCGGAGGATGAGATAATTCGAAACCTCTTCCGCGCCCCGGGCAAAGTAATCCTGCCGCCAGCGCGACGGGTGAATCTCGCACAGGTAGCGCGGTGTTTCCTCGAGCATCTGCCCCCGCTCGTTAATGATGCGCGACTGCGAATAGACGAAACCGGCCGACGGGTTGCGTTTCGCCAATGCGACCATTCTTTCGAGAAAATCGGGGTCACAGCTGTCGTCAGCCTCGGCGATCCAGACGAATTCTCCGCGCGTGAGCGATAGACCTCGGGCCCACTGGCGGAATGGGCTACCGGAATTCTGCTTATTGACATCAATACTGATTTGAAACGGGGAGGCCAACCCCCGCACATATTCTACGCTACCGTCATCAGAAGCGTCATCGAGAAAGCAAATTTCTACATTCCGATAGGTTTGGGTGAAAACGGAATTGAACCGCTCCGGCAGAAATCGCCGATGATTGAAATTCGGGACTACGATGCTCACCAAAGGCACCTCTTTTCCCACCATGGGCACGCTCGCTTCGCTCATGATCTCGTCTGTCGCATGTTTCCGCAACGAGTGCATAATCTGCTAGATTCAGCACGCTCATCGATGCAAAAAAACAGCGTGCGAGCCGGACACCACACATCAGGCGGCGAGCCCGGGTTCACTCTGGCAGATGTTTCACAGCGTTTTATGTTTATCGCGATAACCCGCTAAACCCCGAAGATGTCGACACTGGGTTTTGCCACAGCAGGAAGCGACTAATTTTCAAAGGCGAGGCAGGAATCTGTTACGGTTCTGATTCGCATGTACCCATGCCGACGATGCGCCCAATAACCAATTGCTCGGGCCTTGGACTCGACCATCCTCGACATACGCCTAGAGCGGAAAGGGCGCGAGGCACTGGCTCCTAAGGCTGGCATCGACAAGAGGAGGATGGGCTCGTGACGCCACTGACAGGTCCTCGATGCTGAAAGGCACGAATCCGGTAGTAACCTCGGCAAGTGGATGGTCCGCCTGCTCCGACGACACCCGCGCGAAATTCTCGGCTTCGCCGCGCTTGAATTGTCCCTTGTCATGATCCGAGGCTTCTGCGCTGACATTTCCGGCTACGGCTACTCTATGCGCTCCCATGGTGGACGCGTTTGTGCCTCTGCGCCCGGCAACCTCAGCGCCAATCCTATGGTCCGAATTGTTGGCTGCTTTGCCTCGCAGGATCGCAACAGCTTTTGCCGCGGGCACCTTTCTGAGGTTCGTGTGGTCAGTCTCTGGCAGGATTGTGGCTCGGTGCAGTTTGGCCAGCCGTCGCTAATCTGTTCGAATTGAAGTGACTGCGAATTGTGATTCGGATCGCCATCGGGCAGCGGCACGTGCAGTTGCGGCGTCGAGGCGGGCGTCAGAGAAGCCGCTGCGGAGGCTATCAGGTTTCCTGATAACGCGATGCGCCCCGCAAACACCCGCGCATCAGCCAGCGCTGGCATGACACCGACCAGTCGGAAACCGGCCTTTGCGGGCGCAGTCGTTGTCATGGAGGCTGCGATCGCGCTTAAGAGGGAGATCGCGGAGGAATTCATCGGGAGAAGTTCCCTTTTGAAGGCCTCGGCCGCCTCGTGTTCGGCGAGGCCCGGTCATGTTCGCTACCTGTTAGCCACAGCTTTCGTTAGGGCCTCGAACTGCGTTCTCAGTACCGCGATCTCATTTTCTTGCCTGGCAATCGTCTTGGCTTGTTCCGCCACTTGTTCGTGCTGCTTCCGGAACTCATTAAGCAGCATGGCGTTCACGGCCTCGTAGCGGACGGTGTAGATTTGGTGCTGGGCGTCGTGCACGACCAGATCCGGTGAAATCTTCTCCACCTCCTCGGCCACCAGGCCGAATTGGCGCGTGCCCGTTGGGTCAATCTCGGGTTTGTATCGGAAGGTAACCGGGCGCAGGGCGAGGATAGCCTCGCTGGCCAAGCCCATGTCCTGGATGTCCCTCTTATAGCGTTGCGAGGACGGGGCGACCCCGAGTTGGCCGCTGCTGTTTACCACAACCGCACTGCCAGTGACGGTCGCACCAAAAATGCCTGCGACGAATGTCGTCGTCTGGGTGCTCTGCGTGCCAATGCGTATCGTGTTGCCCTCCGCAGCTACACCTGAGTCAAAGATATCAATATTGTTGTTGCCGGTGGTCAGGTTCGACCCAGCGCTCATGCCGATTGCGATGTTGCTGCCGCCGGTCGTGTTGGCAACGAGCGCCTGGTAGCCGGTGGCCGTGTTGCCGATGCCGATCGTATTGGCTCCGAGCGCACCGGCGCCGTTGGTCGTGTTGTTGCTGCCGGCCGTGTTGCCTGCGAGCGCACCGTAGCCGTTGGCCGTATTGCTGCCTCCGGTCGTGTTGGCAATGAGCGTCTGGCTACCGTTGGCCGTGTTGCCTCCTCCGGTCGTGTTGGAATAGAGAGCTTGGTAGCCGTTGGCCATGTTGTTTCCTCCGGTCGTGTTGAAAAAGAGGGCCTCGTTGCCGAAGGCCGTGTTCCCGATGCCGGTCGTGTTGGAAAAGAGCGCCTCGTTGCCGTTGGCCGTGTTGTATGCTCCGGTCGTGTTGGCATTAAGCGCTACATAGCCAAAGGCCGTGTTGCCGCTTGCGGTCGTGTTCGATTCAAGCGCTCCCGTGCCGTTGGCCGTGTTGTTATCGCCGGTCGTGTTGGCATTAAGCGCTAGGTAGCCGTTGGCTGTATTGCCATTTCCGGTCGTGTTGGAATAGAGCGCTTCGTAGCCGATGGCCGTGTTGTCGTTGCCAGTGGTGTTGTTAAAAAGAGCATAGTAGCCGTTGGCCACGTTGTCCGAGCCATTGCCGGACACATCCCCGGTATTGAAATAGAGCGTTCCGCAACCAGTGGCCGTGTTGTTGACTCCAGTCACATTATAAGCAAGCGATCCGAAGCCCATTGCTGTGTTGTTGCCGCCGGTCGTGTTGGATACGAGCGTGTCGTATCCGAATGCAGTGTTTCGGTCTCCGGTCGTATTGAAAAAAAGAGCTTGGGCTCCGGTGGCCGTATTGCCGGTGCCGGTCGTGTTGGAATCGAGTGCTTGGGCGCCAGTGGCCGTGTTGTAGGATCCTGTCGTGTTGTATACGAGGGTTTCGAAGCCCTCGGCCGTGTTATAGTTACCTACCGTATTGAAATAAAGCGCTTCGAAGCCGTTGGCCGTGTTTCGAACGCCCGTTGTATTGGCGGAAAGCGTTTGGGCGCCAGTGGCGGTGTTGTAAGTTCCTGTCGTATTGAGATAGAGCGCTGCGTAGCCGTCAGCCGTGTTGTAGGTTCCTGTCGTGTTGGAAGTAAGCGCCAACGTGCCGGTGGCCGTGTTGGTCTGCGCATGCGCGGTGCCGCAAATAAGTAGCGCGGCGATCAAGCTGAGGATTCTTGTGGTCGTTTTCAATGGTTTCCTTACGGGTTGGTGTATTTATTAGCTTTCACAAAACAATGAATATGCATTTGGGCTTACGACCACGGCAGCTCCGCCGCGTCGATGCAGCTCCAGAGAAGCTGGGGCGAATGCTGCAGCTGAAGAAGCTTCTGCGGGACGCCCTTTTCAAGCTCGTCAATGTTCGTCGGTGTAGAATTGGCGAGCGCTTGATTGGTTTGAGTCCAAACCTGTTCCTCCGGATTGAGTTCCGATGCGTAGGCCGGGAAGTGATGCAGATGGAACCGCCGGCAGCGACACAGATACAGGCGTACCGCTTCATTCCGATGGAATTTGGCGCTATCCCACAGGAGCACGACCTCGCCACGGAGGTGCCGCAGGAGCATTCGGAGAAACTCGACCACCCGCTCCCCGCTGATGTTGTCCCGATGGCACCGGAAGTACAAGCCGATCCACTGGCGGGCCGAGGAGATCGTGATTGCGGAGATGACCGAGACCCAGTCGGGCCGGTAGCTACGGCGAAGGATCGGGGTCTGTCCGACTGGCGCCCAGGTCCTCCGGACGTTCGGGGTAAGCATAAAGCCACTTTCGTCGAGGAAGACCAGATTAGCCCTGAGGTGTCGGGCGTTTTCTTATATCGAGCCAATCGGCCCGTTTCCATCCGGCAATCACGTCCTCCTTGCGTTACATCGCCCGTCGCTCGGGCTTTTGCCAAGTCCATTCCAAGCGTTGTAGGAGTAACCGCCGGGCGCCGGTCAGTCCGTAATGCACTCCGAAGCGCTTCTCGATCAGATCGGCGACCGAGCGCAGCGTCCAAAGGTCCGTGGCATACCCCGCCTGCGGGGCGCCGGCAACCAGCACCCTGGTTAGGGTCGCCGTCTGGACCGGCGTCAGCCGCGGCGGCCGCCCCGGGATCGGCTTTGTGCGTAAGCCCCTCTTCCCGCTCCGCTGATAGGCTTGATTCCACCGTACCACGGAGCTCACCGACGCCTTCACAGCCCAGGCAACCTTCTGATAGGTCTCGCCCGAGCGTAGCAACGCGATCGCTTTCCGGCGGTGTTCTTCCAGCCGCTCCGGACTGCCAGGAGGTCTCATGCTTCCTAACGCAGCAGAATGCAGAATGATCATCCATTCTTTAGTGAAAGCCCAATAGTTGAAGCTTTGCTCATTGTTGCCAATGCTATCTGGAAAATATGATGGCCACTCGGTTGACCCTCTTGCGGGTTGAACTCCCTGCCTCAACCTTCTAGCGGTAAACGCCCCGTTCTCACACTGCCGACTGAAGGACAGGACAAGCTCGCATTTATCATGGGTTTTTCGATTCGGGAAACCTCGCTAGTGATGTCCTTAGGAGCCCTTCCAACTATAGAATTTTCCTCACTATGCAAGCTATATAGGGCTATCGGCGATGTAAGGAAATTCGGGCGCTCATCACATGGAACCAAGTCAGCTTCTCCTGAGTTTTTTCGGAGTATTAGGCACTCTAGTTAAGATGGGCAAGACATAAGAATCCGTGCTTCTGATTTCACCTGGCCGCGTGCATGTTGAACGAAGACGTTCGTTTGGTGGATGCCAACGTGGCTCTAAGTGCCCGCATTACAGTAAAAGAGGCTCGTCAGGGTTAGGAATGGTCGTCGCGGCAACATGCGGCAGAGAATGGCAATGGCTCCGGCGCTGCGCCCAGATCGGCGCGACCGGATTTTCTCCATTTAGCGGGTCCTACCGCACAGCATTCTAATCCTGCCTATGCGCCTGACGTTAGCGCGCAGATTTAGGTGCCTGCGCCGGCTGCTAATTCAGCCAGTCTATCTGAAAAATGCTGGATCCGGAATTGGGTGTTTGGTCGATTGACTGATTCGAAAGGAGGGAGCCGATAACGGACTCAGTTGAACTGAATGAGAGGCAGATATCCGATCATTCCAAAAAAGGCACAGTTTGAGTAACTTGTGAGGAAAGGACGCTCCTCGCTGAAGCCTTACAGGCGCTATGACGAGACTCCCCATATTAAATCTGCCCTCTTGGATCGGCGCACGCGTGCGTTCACACCGCGGTCAGCTGCGGCGTGTATTCGGCCACGAGCTTCTGCATCTCCAGCTTGACTTGGTTTGCATCCATACTCGCTGCGGTTTCGTGAATGTTGACGAGGCCCTGCCGCAAGGCCTCGAATGGCAGCGGTTCGCCCGTGAAGCGCATGATTTTGGGATGCTCGGTCGACACCACGTTTTCGGTGATGTAATTTACCTCCTCAAAGAGTTTCTCTCCTGGCCGCAGCCCCGTGAATTTGATCTCAATATCGATCTCTGGTTTCAAACCGCTTAGCTCGATTAATTGCCGCGCCACGTCTACGATTCTCACGAGTTTGCCCATATCGAGAACAAATATCTCGCCGCCTTGTCCCTGCGTCGCGCTCTGGAGCACCAACCCGACGGCTTCCTGGACAGTCATGAAATACCGTGTGATCTCCGGGTGGGTAACCGTAACCGGACCTCCGGCGGCGATTTGTTTCTTAAACATCGGTATCACACTGCCGGACGAACCGAGGACATTGCCAAACCGCACGGCCATTAACCTGGTATGTGTGCTGTTGTGCCGCTGGTGCGCCTGAAGGTACAGTTCGGCCAGGCGCTTTGTGGCACCCATGGCATTCGTGGGATTAATGGCTTTGTCGGTCGAGATGAGCACGAAGCGGTCGGCGCCGAACTCGATGGAAAGTTTTACCAGCTGCTTGGTACCAATCGTGTTGTTGCGGAATGCTTCGTAGGGTTGGTGCTCCATCATGGGCACGTGCTTATGCGCGGCGGCATGGAAGATCAGTTGAGGACGGAACCGCGCAAATATCCCGTGCATGCGTTCGCCGTCCAAGATGTCGGCGACCAACGGAACAATTTGGGAGCCGCAACCCAGGTCGAGCAACATCTGCTCGATCTGGAACATCTGCACCTCGCAACGCTCCACGAGCAACAGGCGCAGGGGATGAAACCCCGCGATCTGCCGGCAGAGCTCACTGCCAATGCTGCCGCCTGCCCCGGTGACCATCACCACCTTGTCACGCACCAGCTCCCTAATGCGTTCGGTCTCGAGATTGATGCGTTCGCGTCCGAGCAGATCCTCGATTTCCACCGGGCGTATCTGAGAAGCCTTCACCACCCCGTTCACCATTTGTTCCATGGACGGAACCGTTTCGAAGCGCAGACGCACTTCATTGAACACCTGTACCACTTCGCGAATGCGCCGCCCGGAAGCGCTGGGCATGGCGATGACCGCCTCATCCGCCTGAATCTTGCCTTCAATCAGCAATTCCGGACGTCCGAGCACGGGCACGCCATGTACCCGCGTATTCCACTTCGCACGGTCATCGTCAAAGAAGGCGATCGGATGCATGCGCAGATCACGTCTGAGTTTCATCTCCTTGGCCAAGTTTGCGCCTACGTCACCCGCTCCAATTATTACGATCCGGCGCAGCGGCCGATCGCTGGTCCCGCTCCCTTTCTGCCTTTCCCGTAGTATCCGAAATGCAAGACGCGCGCTGCCCAATGCGGCAGAGTCCAGAATAAAGCCCATTACGATGATCGACCGTGGTGGGGCGTGCTGCCCCTTGGTTGCAAACCAAACACCGAGCGAAACCAAGCTGGCTGAGGCGCAGGCGAGCACGATACGCCGGGCGTCCGGGAGGCTGAAGTAGCTCAACAGGCTGCGAAACTGACCGAACAATAACAGCGCCATCAGTTCTACCGGCAAGATCCATTGCAGCGTCCGCCAGAAGAGTGTCTGCTCTTCAATCGGCGGGCGAAACTCGAATCGGATTAGGTAGGCCAGCCAGTGCGCAACGACAATCGCTCCACTATAGATAACTACCAACAGAAGCACTCTGGTGAAGCTGCTTGCATCACTGAAAGGCGATCGACTGTGGCTCGCCGAATCGGCAAACGGCAGGCCACTGCCACTCATCGTGGAAGCGAAAGGCGGAGAACTGCCCGTATCATTAGGCAACTCGTCGCGCGAAAGCGGGTTACGTCCTATGGTCACGTTAGTTTGAGGGATTGAAGCACGGATCGGCCGTTTCCCTGAAAGCAGAGAGCACTCATTGCGGGATTGTATATTGATATTTTAGGCGAGAAGACACAAATCCAACACGAGTATTGATGGCCAACATGGTAAACGTCGAGTTTGAAATTTTTCCAACAATGCAATCACGACATCACTCGCACCCGAGCTCGAGTTAAGTCGACGTAGCGGATAACGCCGATAATCAGGTCTATGTCGGGTGGAATTTCGATAGCGTATCTGCCATGGTTTTTTCAGACCTACTCGTCATTTGCCGGCGCTTGGGGCGAGGCGTACTTTCTGCCCATCGATGTGAATCTCCCTTTAAATTCGACAGCCGTATGATAAACAATAGGGAGATCGGTAATATTTCCCAATCTCTATGAACCCATCCCTGGCGGAGATCAGCCGACGCCGCTTTCTAAAGGCTACCGCATTTTCGCTGGGTAGTTTAGCGTTTTGCCGCGAGACCCTGTTTAGCGCTGATCGGTTTCCCGGGATGCTCTTGCCTTCAGATCTCCCGCGGGGCGGAACGCCTGCTGCGCTGGATTTCCCGCACTTCCCTGATCGGTTGCATGCTTGCGTCTGGCGCAATTGGCAGCTGGTCCCCATTGACCGGCTGGCCAAAGTCTTAGCGGCCACCTCGGAGGAGTTGCTCGCGGTGGGGAGGTCCATGGGCCTCGCTGGGCCGCCGACAATAACGTCTGACCAGCAATGTCGATCATCTATCACCGTGATCAAGCGAAACTGGCACCTCTTGCCCTATTCGCAGCTCTTGGATCTGCTCGGCTGGACGCCGGAGCAGCTGGCTTTTACGCTGAGGGAAGACGACTTTCTGTTCGGTAAGCTCGGTGGGCTTAAGCCGCAGTGTGAAATGTTGCAGTACGGTCCACCGAGCGCAAAGACGCAGGAGAGAGCACGGGAGATTACTAAGATTATCCGGAAGGAATTCCCCGGAGGCGTCGGTCAAATCCAAGATCCTCTCTTCAGTTTTGTCGCCCGGCTTTCGGCAGCCGAACCCGGTATTCTAATTCCGCCTTCCTTTTCGCCGGCCGCCTTCTCTCCTAGATTTTGCTATTCCTATTTCGCGTTATACGGAGACCCCTTGCTAAAGTCGGAGACCGATCCATATCCCGACGGTTATCTCGCGCAGTTGGCCGCTGCAGGGGTCGACGGAGTTTGGTTGCAGGCCGTGCTCTATAAACTGGCGCCCTTTGCGTGGGAGGCGAGTCTCAGCGTGCATTACGAGGAACGGCTGACGAATCTTCGGGCGCTCGTACAGCGCGCATCCAAGCACGGCATCCGTGTTTATCTTTATCTGAACGAGCCGAGGGCCATGCCCGCCGATTTCTTCAACGATCGTCAGCAGATTAAGGGTGTTACGGAAGAGGATCATGCAGCTTTGTGCACCAGCGTTCCTGAGGTGCAGCAGTATCTCGTCGAGGCAGTGGCTTCAATTTGCCGTGCCGTGCCCAAACTTGGCGGATTTTTTAGCATCACCGCATCCGAAAACCTGACGAATTGCTGGTCGCACAAGCTTGGCTCCGGTTGTCCGCGATGTGGCCAACGGGCTCCGGGCGACGTCATTGCCGAAGTGAACAATCTGTTTTGGCGAGGAATCCGCCAAGCAGGGAGCACCGCCGAGCTCATCGTTTGGGACTGGGGATGGGCCGACTCTTGGACGGAAGAGATTATCCAGCAACTTCCCCAGAAGGCCGCTTTGATGAGTGTCAGCGAATGGGGGCTTCCCATCCATCGCGGGGGGGTGAAAGGCGAGATCGGCGAATACTCCATCTCGGCGGTCGGTCCTGGCCCCCGCGCCCGGCGAAGCTGGGAGCTGGCACACAAATGGGGTTTGAAAGCAATCGCGAAGATTCAAGCTGGAAACACCTGGGAACTCTCGGCAGTACCCTACATCCCCGCGGTGGCAAATGTTGCACAACACGCGGCGAATCTTCGAGACGCCAAGGTGGACGGACTCATGCTCAGTTGGACTCTCGGCGGTTATCCTTCACCCAACCTCGAAGTCGTTGCCGAGATCGGACGTCATTCCGATTGTTCGCCGACTCAAGCGATGGAGAAAGTCGCGCGCCAGCGGTTCGGCGTCGGCGCGGGCCACGCCGTAGTAAAAGCGTGGCAGGAATTTAGCGTGGCGTTCCGCGAATTCCCATTTGGGGCTGGCCTCTATTTTACTCCCCTGCAGGTCGGCCCATCGAACCTGCTCTGGGAGAAACCGAGCGGTTATCATGCCACCATGGTCGGCTTTCCCTACGATGATCTTGATCTTTGGAGGACGGGCTATCCTATAGACGTGTTCATCGGCCAGCTTGAAAAGGTCGCTCAAGGGTTCGAGCGGGCGCTTGTGGAACTGAGGGCCGCGGTCGCCCAAAATAACGACGGATCCTTAACCGAGTCCCGGACCTTAGATGAAGAGCTCAACGTTGCTGGAGCTGCTGCTATCCATTTCCGCAGCGCGGCAAACCAATCCCAATTCATCGAGATGCGCCGAGCACTTGCAGATAGCCAAACTGCGCAAGCCAAGTCGCCCGCGGTGGCCGCGTTGAGAGAGACGATCAACCATGAAATCGCTCTCGCCCGGATGATGTACGAGATCCAGATGCGGGATTCACGCATCGGCTTTGAGGCGTCTAATCAGTATTACTACGTTCCTATCGACTTAGCAGAGAAGGTCCTGAATTGCTATGACTTGCTCGCGCGCTGGCTGCCTCGGTTGTGACCTGTAACTAGGTAATCTGTGTGTTCGTGCTTTTCGTTATTCTGATGAATTTCAGCAGAACCTGTAGGATTAAATTCTGGCATAGTCGCATGGTCCTGGGCAGAGATGCCGTGCCTGACAAAGACCTTCTCAACTGTCAGAATGAGTATTTTCACGTCGAGCCAGAAACTGCGATGGTCTACATACCACACGTCGAGCGCAAACTTCTGCTCCCATGAGAGCGCGTTGCGGCCATTGATCTGACACCAACCCGTAAGCCCCGGTAATACTTCATGCCTTCGGGTTTGCTCTGGGTTGTAGCGACCGAGATACTCTACCAGCAGTGGCCGTGGTCCAACCAAGCTCATTTCGCCACGCAGCACGTTAATGAGCTCCGGCAGTTCATCGAGGGAAGTCGACCGCAGCCACCGGCCCATCGGGGTAAGTCGTGCTTCGTCAGGTAGCCACTTCCCCTGAACGTCGCGGTCATTGCTCATCGTGCGAAACTTGATCATTTCAAATATCCTCGCCCGACAGCCGGGCCGCTTTTGATAAAATAAAACGGGCACACCTAGTTGTTGCCACACTAGCAATGCGATAATAAGCAAAACGGCTAACCACAGCGGCATCATTAAGATGACCGTTATCAAATCGAACGCTCGCTTGAGAACTAGACTGCGCATGTCAGCGACTTTTATAAACACGTCGGATGACCTCGATCACACGATCCAAATCAGCCGTCGACAGACTCGATCCTGACGGAAGGCACAGCCCATGATCGAACAGCCGCTCTGCTAGCGTTCCACCGAAGCAAGTACAATTTCGGAAGAGTGGCTGGAGATGCATCGGCTTCCAAACGGGACGAGCCTCAATATTCTCCTCTGTGATGGCCACGCGAACCCTTTCACGATCTATACCGGCTTCTGTAGGGTTTATCGTGATACACGTTAGCCACCGCGTGCTCCGGCCGTAGTCGGCCTCGGGCATGAAGGCAAGTCCCGGCAAGTCACTCAACGCGTCTTGATAATACTCAAAGTTGCGCCGCCGCGCCTCCACTCTCTCCTTTAGCACGCGCAGTTGACCGCGCCCAATGGCCGCGAGCACATTGCTCAGGCGGTAATTGTAACCCACTTCGGAGTGTTCATAATGTGGCGCCGGATTGCGTGCCTGACTGGCCCAGAATCGCGCTTTGTCGATCAGCGCCTTGTCCTGCGACACAAGCATTCCTCCTCCCGAGGTAGTAATAATCTTGTTGCCATTGAATGAAAATATCCCGCAAAGACCGGTTGATCCTACCGCTTTCCCCATGTGAGTCGCTCCGAGCGCCTCTGCAGCATCTTCTATTAACGGGATTTCGTGCTGCGCACAGATTTTTGATACGCCATCAATGTCGGCGCTCTGCCCATAAAGATGCACCAAGACAACGGCCTTGGGCCTCTTGCCGCGTTTGATTCGATTTTCCACCGCCTCGGCTAGCAACGCTGGGTCCATATTCCATGAACGCACTTCGCTATCCACGAACACAGGCGTAGCGCTTTCGTATAGCACGGGATTCACACTTGCCACGAAAGTTAGTAGCGAACACACCACTTCATCGCCCGGTTTAAGTCTAAGCCAACGTAGCGCTAAGTGAAGGGCCGCAGTTCCGGAAGATAGCGCTACGGCGTACGGCACATCCACTGTGGCCGCGAATTCCTTTTCAAAGGCATCCACCTGTGGCCCCAGCGGCGCGATCCAGTTGCTGGCGAACGTCTCTTGCACCAGCTTTAGTTCATCACCACCAATATGTGGTGGGGAAAGGAAAATACGTGGTTTGCTCATGGGGAAAAGAATATAGGGCAAATGCGTCGCCCAGTTGCGTCAATTCTTTACCATCGTGGTAAGTTAATTCAAATGCAATCTCGCCCGCGTCCTTAATCCAAACCTTTCCTGCACTGAGTCAAGATGCAACCAAGGTTACTCGATCGACCGGACGATCCGCGCTGGATTGCCATAAGCCACAGCCTTCGGCGGTAGATTCGTCGTCACCACGGCTCCAGCTCCTATCACGCATCCTTCTCCAATGTTTATGCTTGGTATCACCACGGCTCCGGTGCCGATCGTCGTACCTGCTCCGACAACCACCATGCCCGCCAATCGCACCCCGGGACAAAGATGGGCATGCGGACCCATGCGGCAATCATGATCGACCGAACATCCCGTATTGAGGATGCAGTTTTCGCCGATACTAGCTACCGGATTTACCACAACGTCAGCCGCTACCATTGTGCCCTCCCCAATTCGCGCAAAATGGGAAATCACTGCAGAAGGATGAATCACCAATGCCGGGATTAATCCGAGCTCGCATAGCCGTCTATAAACATCTGCCCGGATCCGATTGTCGCCGATAGCTACGATAAACTTGCGCGAGGTCAATGTACCCCATACGACGTCTTTCGACGCAACTATAGATATGTCCCATTGCGTTAAACTAGGTGGATGATCGTCGATCCAAGATTGAATCGTCCAGCCGGCTGCCAGCGCCGCATCAACAACTACCCGGCCGTGTCCTCCAGCACCGTATATAATTAAATCAGGTTTGTTCATTCCTCAGAATTTCGGTGTAGGGCCTGCAGTTCGGCATTTTGATCCATTAAGGTGACTTTCGGCTTGGTCGAGATCATTCTAAAACACTCTTGCTGACAATGCACTTAAATGCCCGCTCGAAGCGGGCCACTCCAGCAGCAATCGAGATCTCTTTTCGATAGAACTCGGCACCGCGCCATCCCATCTCAGCCAATCGATCAGTCGAGGTTTCGGCTAACTGGATAGCAGCCTTCGCGATACCTGATGGATTGCCGGGTTCACAGGCCAAGCCAGCGCCTGCTCGCCGTACGAGCTCGCTCGCATCTCCCCTGACTCCCACTAAAATGGGCCGCCCTAACGCCAGATATGTTTGTGTCTTAGATGGAATCGTCGCGCCGAACACTGGCGAGTCTTGCAAGTGGATCAGCAATCCATCAGCCATTCGGAGAATCCTGGAGGCATCTTGGAATGATCGTGCCGGAAGGAAGAGGGTGTTTTCTGGAGCCCGCTGCTTCGCCAATTCCCGAAGATGCTCCAGCATGACTCCTTGCCCCATGAAGACGAAGCAAATTCGATGTGGTGACGCGCGTACCAAAGCAGCGGCCTCAACAACAGCCTCAAGCCCCTGGACTTGTCCAAGATTCCCTGCAAATACGATATTGAACCATCCACCCTTAAGTTCAGGGCATGCGCTAGACGTGACCGGCGCTCCTTGAAGATTATCCTCATCGCACCAGTTATAGATTACTTCGATTTTCTCGGAACACACGCCGCGATTTATAAGGATTGTTTTGAAGCCCGGGGAAAGCACTATGATTTTTGACGCTCCTTTATATGCGACCCTGCATAGAAACTCCAAAAGCGGACGCATCCAGGATCCTCCCATTCTAGCGTTAAGGATTGAATCGGGCCACAAGTCCTGAACATCCAGTACATAGGGCACGCCACGCAATTTCTGATTTATCGCTGCTAGTGTGCCCAAAGTGACCAAATTATAGACGTAAATTACATCCGGCTTCCATCCAGTCCACAACGGCCAAGCAGCGCTAAGGGCGAAGCTAAGGTAGCACAGCGAACGTCGAAGGGAAGAAGCGTCATGACTTGGAAATAAAGGAACCCGGAGAATGGGTACACCGTCGATCACTTCGCGCTGGTACCAGCGCAGTCGATATCCGGAATAAAGCTTCCCGCCAGGATAATTCGGAAAACCTGTGAGAATTCGTACTTCATGCCCCCGACGGCACAGCTCACGCGCAAACGGAACGCTCTTAAAAGCTGGTTCCGGTGTGCATAGCTGGCAGAGCAAAAGAATCCTCACACGCTATTACGAAATAGGCATGATGTCACCCGTCTATAGTTGTTATCCTTTCTGCCAAACAACTCGGTTCACGTAATGGGTGTAGCTTAGGATAATACGAGCAATCTTTTCAGAAACATTCGGCACGTCATAGTCATGCACAGGCAGCAAGGTTCGCTGATCACCTCGCCCCTGTTTCTCGAGAACGGAAAGCGCCAGCCGCACGTTGTCCCAGCCAACGCCCGTAAGCATGACGACAGCTTCCTCCATACCTTCTGGTCGCTCGTGAGTGTCGCGAATATTTAGCGCAGGAAAATTCAAGATAGAAGATTCTTCTGTTATAGTCCCACTGTCAGAGAGCACGCAGCGCGCGTGCAGCTGCAATTTCACATAATCAGAGAAACCGAAGGGCTTGAACAACTCAACCCGTCGATCGAAGCGAGCCCCTTCCGTCTTAATACGCTTTCGAGTGCGCGGATGGGTCGAAACGATCACACGCTGATCATATGCCCCTGCGAGTCCATTAATCATACCGACAAATCGCTGAAACTGGACCGGTGCATCCACGTTCTCCTCACGATGGAAACTGACCAAAAAATACTGCTGTTCGGTCAGGCTTAATCGCTTGAGCACATTCGAAGCGCGGATTTTGGGAAGGTAATGATTCAATACCTCCTTCATCGGGCTGCCAGTCTTAATGATTCGATCTGCCGGCAACCCTTCCCGAAGCAGATATTCCCGCGAGAGGTCGCTGTATGGAAGATTGATATCCGCAATGTGATCAACGATCATTCGATTAATCTCTTCTGGCACTCGCTCGTCGAAGCAGCGATTCCCCGCTTCCATGTGAAACACGGGGATCTTGCAACGCTTCGCGGCATAAGCCGCGAGGCAACTGTTGGTGTCGCCTAGCACCAGAAATGCGTCGGGTCTCACTACTTCTAACAGCGCACCCGTCCGAGCAATGATACAACCAATAGTCTCCATCGCGGTCTTACCAACCGCGTCCAGGAAGTGATCCGGTTTCCGCAACTCGAGATCGTCAAAGAAAACCTGGTTGAGCTCATAGTCGTAATTCTGCCCAGTGTGAACTAGCACGTGGTCCACATACCGATCGAGTACTGTAATAATGCGGGAAAGGCGAATGATTTCCGGCCGCGTGCCAATAATGGTCATTACTTTCATTGTTTCATTTTCTATGAGCGTTGCGTCCGGTCACTTAGCTTCTACCCCTCACCGTCATCGGATATACATCTGCCTTCTCCGAATCAAAGATCTCACTAGCCCAAAAGAGAGTGACCAACTCGCTCTCCCCAACGTTTTCTATCGAATGCGCATAGCCCGGTGGAATATCCACCACCTTGAAATCTTTGCCGCTCACCCGATGTTCAATTATCCCACCATTCAAAATATGACGAAAACGAATAATTGCCTCGCCCTCCAAAACGAAAAACTTTTCCGTCTTTGTATGATGATAGTGGTTACCACGCGTGATACCAGGATTAGTCCGTGAAACAAACAACTGCCCAAAATGCGTTTGTTTAATGAATTCGGCCAAGCTCCCACGTGAATCCGTTCTTTGTTCTAATAGGTAGCTGAAGTCAGCTTCCTCAAGATAGCTCAAGTAGGTGGCATATAGCCGACGTGTGAATTCGTCGTCCAACGACGGCAAAACCAACGAACGCCGCGACTCGCGGAATGATCGAACTTTCGCCGCCAACTCTCTCAAGGTCACTCGATAAAAGGTCTTAACTTCGCGCATCTCGGAGCCGGGAGAGGCCGAGCAATCCAAACATTCTAAAAACGCCGATACGACATCGTCGATGTAAACCAATTCTAGCTCGCGGCTTGGGTCTGAGATGTTGATCGGAATATCGTGGGCTATGTTGTAGCAAAACGTAGCCGTCACCGAATTATAATTTGGGCGGCACCATTTCCCAAACACATTTTTCAGCCGAAAGATGATGACCCTTCCCCCGCTATTCTTTGACCAATCCAGCAAAGAAGCCTCCGCCCCTCGCTTGCTCAAGCCATAGGGATTGTCGAGCTCGGCCTGAATCGACGATGAAATCGCGATCATCGGCTTCCGTCCATATTGCGCAAGTTTCGTGCAGATCTCCTGGGTAAAGCCTGTATTTCCGATATGGAACTCCGCATCAATTTCCGGCCGATTGATACCCGCAAAGTGGAATATGAAATCTGCCTCTCTTAAGCCGCGGTCGAGTCTTTCGGCGGGTGTAATGAGATCAAACTCAATGATATTCGTGTCAGCCCTTCGCCGCAAAGCCTCCGCCACGTGCTTCCCGATAAACCCAGCCGAACCCGTGACCAAGACAGTCTTCATTAGATTTTTTTGCCGCAAAACAGTCGCATTCTATTCTTTTTGTTCGGACATCCAACCCTAATCCTTATAACTATTACGCAACACCGCGACGTTCCCTCGCATGCCGCATCTCGGGCAATGCGACCAATAACTCCATCATCTCATTGACGCTCAAGCGCCTTGTATTGTGAGAATGATAATCCTCTACCTTTGCCGCCTTGGGCATCCCCTCCGAAAAATAAAGATTATAGTTCAAATCCCGGTTGTCTGCTGGTACACTGTAGTATGCTCCTAGGTCTTTTGCGAGAGTCATTTCCTCTCTTGTTAGCAAGGTCTCATAGAGTTTCTCCCCGTGACGCGTTCCAATGATTTTTATCGGATTGTCCGCCTTCAATAAACGTTTCATCGCCTCGACCAGCGTGCCAATGGTAGCTGCTGGTGCCTTTAGAACAAATCGATCCCCCGCCTTCGCTTCATTAAACGCGAACAGCACCAAATCTACCGCGCCATCTATGTTCATCATGAATCGTGTCATGTTCGGATCCGTCACCGTGAATGCCTGGCCCGCATCGGCCTGCTGCATAAAGAGCGGAATAACCGAACCTCGCGATCCCATCACGTTGCCATAGCGTGTACCACAAAAGACAACGCCTCTTTCCGCGGCCACACGCGAGCGAGCAATCATAAGTTTCTCCATCAACGCCTTAGACATTCCCATCACATTTATCGGGTACGCCGCCTTATCTGTGCTTAACACCACGACACGTTTGACTCTGGCTTCTAAGGCTGCGTCAAGAACGTTTTCTGCGCCGAGTATATTGGTCCGAATCGCCTCCATAGGATAAAACTCGCAGGAGGGTACCTGTTTGAGCGCCGCTGCATGGAACACGAAATCCACACCGTTCATCGCCTCGGCGATGCTGCTCTTATTCCGCACGTCCCCTATATAGAATTTCAACTTCAGATCCTCGTATTCATGGCGCATGTCGTCTTGCTTCTTCTCATCTCTTGAGAAGATTCGGATCTGAGATATGTCACTCTTGATGAGCCGCCGCAGCACCGCATTCCCAAAGCTACCTGTGCCACCAGTGATTAAAAGTATTTTCCCCTCAAACATAGGCGCTCAAATGTGCATCTGCCACCGAGATGTCAACAGCTGACTGAAATCTTTTATCTAAATAGCCCATCCACTCAGGGAGGTCTTCGCCCAATCTATGTATTCCCGTAGCCCTGAGCGCAAATCGACTCTTGCTTCGAAACCAAGTGTCGAACGAATCGCGCTGATGTCGGCTAAGCTATCCCGCACATCGCCGGCACGGAGCGGCGCATGTAGGACCTTAGCATCGAGTCCAGAGGTCTCGCGCATTATAGTCACTAGCGCGTTGATTGACACTCGTGAACCGCTGCCGACATTGAATGCCCCACTTAGCCCACGGCTTTTTGCGGCAAGTAAATTGGCGCGAGCGACATCGGCAACATTAATAAAATCGCGAGTCTGTTCTCCATCACCAAAAACCGTAATACATTCTCGACGAAGTAGCCTATACGCAAATATCGGTATGACGTTGCCGTAGGCGTCATAGCGTTGATTTACGCCATAAACGTTGAAATAACGTAGGCAAACCGCTTCAATCGGCGTATAGATGTTTGCGTAGGCAAGACATAGCTTTTCTCCACATAGCTTTGTTGCGCCGTATGGTGACGTAGGCTCAGCGGGGTGGTTCTCCGAAATCGGGATTGTTTTCAGCTCTCCGAAGACTCCTGCGGACGACGAAAAAACTACTTTCCGTACTCCAATGTCCCGCGCAGTTTCCAGCACATTCAATGTGCCTAATACGTTGATCTCAGCATCTAATCGAGGGTGCTCTATCGAACGCTTGTTGCCTACAGACGCCGCTAAGTGAAAAATCACCTCCGCCCCACGGGCCGCAACTCGCAATAGCGATAGGTCTCGCACATCGCCAACTATTAGTCGGGCCTCCGGGAAACGACCTAGATTCTCGCGATATCCCGAAGCGAGGCTATCGAGCACCGTGACGTCGTGCCCTTCGCTAAGAAGCAGACCAACAACATGGGAGCCGATAAAACCAGCGCCCCCAGTAACAAGCGATTTCATCGGCAGTAGCTTAATAGTACATTAGTTTAACCGGCAGTAACACTTTTCTGATTATCCTCTTACCCAGATATCTATCCGTACCGACATCACAAGCAATTTAAACCTCCCTCGACTACCGTCATGCTGCAGTTGCGCAAACACATATTGCGTAACACCACACGGCGCAATCATTCATGCACGAACCCGGGTATTCCATTAATCCTTAATCCCGCAGTTGGAACTCGCACTACAGAGGTCGATTTCGAGATATCGGGTTCACCCGATGGGTGAGTTGCTCTTGGTATCAAAATTAGTGATGAATGGAGGATGGTAAGGCAGGTTTAAGTGATTGTCTATATGGTGAAAGCGTCATTTGCCTTCAACTGCGCCGCAGTTGAAACTCTTCGCGTCAACTGCGGGATTTAGGTTAATATAACTGTTTCATGCTTCGCGCTTAATCGCTCAGCAATCTCCAGATACCTGCATCAGGCCTATCGTTGCATTAACTTCGCATCGCCTCTTCCGGTATCACTGCCCGCAAATACCTAAAACATTACTGAGGCATTATTGCCCCGACTTTCCATAACGAACCGTTTCGCGATCAGAAGCGGGCTCAGCCATTCCAGCAATAGTCCATCCCGCAATCAGATAATGATAAACCCACGCCCAGTATAGCATCGGCATCGAGTCACTCCATCCCACAAACCGCTCGGCACATCTCACAATCCTTCGGCTCATCAGGAAAGGCACAAAACACTTCAACAAACGCATAGTCACGGAATCTCTACATCTATTATACGGAACGAGATATCTATAGCCAGAAGACTCTACAAGTTCAGGTGCCTCTGTCGCCATTATCTTTAAAGCATTACGCGCCGTTTGCAGGATTTTTTCCTTATACCTACTCAGCGTAACGATATCAACATGCTCACCTTTCGCCCTCTCACAAAAGACTATCCGCACCCCCCTTCGCTTTAGCCGAAACGCAAAATCGACGTCTTCACCTCCATAATAGCGAAACCTCTCGTCCAACATTCCTACCTTAATTGCATCCTCTCTACGAAATGAGCAGTTCAACGTTCCAAAATGCTTGGCGGGCAAGTCATCTCGATCCCTAACCCTGCCGATTCGAAATCCCAAGTACCTCGATTGTAAGTACCGTCCGAAATTCGAGCCACGTATACACTCCGGTGCATATCTCACATTCCCCATGACTGCTACCCTTGCAAAATCGAAATCCCGGTGAATTGAAAGATGTGCCTCCAGACACCCAGCGTCGACCGTTACGTCATCGTCGATCATCACAATCAATTCCCCTGCGGCAATTTCGATTCCTTTATTTCGGGTCTTACATCTTCCTAGGTTTTCAAGGTTTCGGATATATTGCACGTTCGGGTACCGAGCCGCGAACTCCGCCGCCACAACGGCCGTTTCGTCTTCTGAAAAGTCATCTATAACGATAATCTCCCATTTGCATCCGACCTTTTGTGCGAGCAGGCTCGCAAGGCATTGCCGCAATCTACCAGACCGATTATATGTCGGAACAACAACACTTAAAGAGACACACATAGGCCACATCGTTTAACGCGTGAGATACGTCATCTCCGTGAGAAAACTCAAAGCCACCCCCCTGCTATCGAAATGCTTTTGAGCACTAATTCGGGCGGCAGCTCCGAGGCTTCTTCTTAATGGTTCGTCATAGCCCAGCCGATACAGCGCCGACGCAATATTTGATGCATTTCCAGGTTCACACATCAAGCAATCTTGCCCATCCTTTGCATACAGCGGGATGTCCCCAATCCGACTGACAACCACCGCCTTCCCCATCGACATATACTCCGCAAGCTTTGCCGGCATGCCCGCTTTATTCGCCTCATTTAACAGTTTAGGGACTACCAACACATCGCAGGCACTCATCACATTGATAACATCCTTTTTCTCGAGCCAGCCTGTCTGTCTTACTATATCACGTAGTCCAAACTCATCAACTAATTCGCTTACACAGTCACAAGGAAGCCCCTCGTGCGCCTCTCCACAAACTACCATTTTAAACCCTAATTGTTTGTTCCGAAGCTCCTTAGCAGCAGACAGCAACACCTTTACCCCTTCCACTATCCAAAATGTGCCTAGATAGCCAACAAGCATCTCTTCCTTCACCCCGAACTCCCGTCGATATGCTGCTCGCCCAGCGCTGCATTCTTGAAATTGCTCTGTGTCAACAACTGGCGGAAAAATAAAGGCCCGTTTCTCCGGCGCAATCTCGAGAATTCTCTTACGCAGCATCGTACTCGTTGCGGCGTTCCCCGACACGATTCGCGGAATGATTCGATCGGCCACAGAGCCTGCAGAAAACGTTACATAATCGGTAAATGTTGCCGGCATATTCAGTCTCCGAGCATCATCATATGTAGCAATGGTGATTGCCTTCTTCAGTCTTGCGAGATATATTGCAGGGACCATCTCACTGCTCGGATTCGAAAAAACGACCGCATCAACACCGCTGTTGAGTAACCGAATCAGCAGCCTATAGAATTTCACCCTGGCGCGAATCCGCTTAAGGTTGCTATGCACATCAGATGGAATCGCCGATGTCGCCCATAACACCCGAACGCCTTCGATAGACTCCTCGTGCTCATGTCCATGAAAATTCATCGGCGCCACTACCGAAACATCACAACCATTTCTCACCAACCCCTTGCTAAGCTCGTGTATTCGTTTCCCCAATGCGGACGCAACAATATCTGCAAAAGCAACGATTAAGATTCGCATATTAAAGACTCGCCAAATAATGGCCGAAACTTAAGTAACGCCTTTCATATTAATCTCCTTCGCGACATTAGCCACCACAACAATGTAACGATAAAGCTGGCACCCGATCTTGGGAAACCCAAGACCTGATTATTTGCCGGTATATAAATGCACAAGATAATTAAATGGCAGCACACAATCGCAGCCACTGGATGCCCTCCCCACACCATGTCCCGCCAAGCTAACGCAAACAGGCGCCCAATCAAAGCCATTGCAAGAATAGTTCCTGGAAACGTCAGATCTGATGCCAACCATGGATATATGCTGTCCCAGCGGGCAAAATCATCCCATCCGAATGCTTCGTTCGCGCGCCCCGGGTATGTATTATTGCTCACGTCCCTAAGCGCCAGAAACTTACCTGCCCATGACGCTGTATAATAAGCGTTCCCCAGCCCGTATGTCGGCACATACGGCAATTCCATGCAGAGAGACAATCCATAATATCCCTGAGTGATATAAATAAGCAGTGCTGCGACTCCGTATCGTTCGTTTGGAGCTAGATGTCTAAGCATAACGTTATTTTGGTCGGCCTCGATTCCGGCTGAGTCGTCGTATAAATTGTGGACTACATTATTAGCTCGTCCAATCTGTCCTCTTTCGAAAGATACGAAGAATCCAATTCCAAGGCATGCGAACGCAACCACGGCAACGAGTATCTTCCGCCAAGGAACTTTGCGTTTAACCATCGCCGTCCGAGCAAACAGCAAGAATGGAAGTAAGATAACTATATCAGCTAATCCCTTATTTGCACCGCTTGCGACCCAAGTTAAAGCATCCAATAGCATAAGAACTGCCACCAGACACTTTGCGCCAAATCCCAGCAGATTCCAGTAAAGGACCGTAAGCGGGAACATAAAAGAAAGCAGTGGACTGACGGCCAAGGTAAGCAGATATCCTAGTGATGCCCCACCGCGTTCTCTCATCGCTTCGTGACTCGCTTTATAGACAACGCCTGGCTCAACGAACCCGGAACGTACGGAGGCCACGATTTCCGTATAGCTAGAATACTCGTGACCAGTCCTTTCTACCAAATTGTTGTAGAGCCACAATCCATTAAGGACGAGAGAGATATAGAGCAAGTGCTTCCAGCTCAACCGCCAACAGTCATGGCATGGTCGTTTCCTCCCTGAAGAAAGATATCCAAATAAGAGCATGCCTTGCGCCAAAATCAAGAACCCATACAATTTATACGCGTTTACTACCGGCCATGGCCATGGACCCCAAATGAATGCGATCAATACAGCTGTCAGGTATGCTTGCACGGCAAACATTGGACCTATAAACAAGAATGATGCCGATGCCCTATCTGTCCGATTCTCGGGCTGTTTATCCCGCCCGCTAGTCGTCTTCACTTTTGAGCCCATAACGTCGAAATTATCGCCAATATTTACCAAAGCTTATAATTTACATACTGTTTCAATACCCGAGCCTCTCGCATAAACAACAACATTGTAATCGCCGCGAACACAGCCATCAGCACACCTCCTGCTCCTTGATACAATGAGCCGACGTCTCTAGTCGTATACTCATACGTCGCGCCGAGTGTTAAACAGATTACAGGCACAATCCATATTGACTTCGAGAATGATTCCTTCCGAATGGCCTCGCCCATCGCAGTAAACGTTAGGCGATAATTAGCGACTATAAAGACAAGCGAAATCATTATCGATCCCACTGGAATTCCAACAACGCCCAGCAGATAACATCCAACGCACACGGCGGAAAGTTTTGCCAGTGCCTCTAGCGAAAAGACAAGGGAGCCGTGTACGACACGATCTATACTTCGATAAAGATAATTCACTAAAAGCGAGGCACTAGAGATTATCATTTGCAGAGCAAAAAGGGTTGTGAGTGTTCCCCCAAGGTAAAACGTATTACCAACCCATAAGTTTACAAAAACATGGTTCGTCGTCATGTACCCTACTGCAGCGCATACTGAGATAAGGACAAAAAACGCCATTATGTTTCGGTAGACTGCGGGCGCCTTTGCGCGTTGCTCAGATCCCACGAGATGGGCAAAACCAGGATAGGCTGCATAAGCCACCATGTCTAACATTGATCTTAAGACATCTGCAGCTTTCTTTGTAAAAGTGTAGGCGGGGACGGTAGCGTTTCCCAGAATTAGGCTTACTACCAATGAATCGGATGAATTCATGACTGCGAATGCGAGCACGCCAAGGGCCGTCGCCGGAACAGCATTGATCATATCGCGGCGGGTCGCTGTGTCGTAAAGAGTCCGCCTTGAGAAATGTTTCCACTCCGCGACAATAAACAATATGGCGCTGCTTGAGAGCATCCACATAGAACGAACCACCATACCGGCCGCTAGGGCGTTAAGACCCCATCCATTGCGGAGCAAAGCGACTACGACCACCAAATTCAGCAATGTTCCGATTAGCGAGAGCAGATTGATTGCAATCGTTCGTTGGACTGCACGGAAATAGCCAAGAAACCCAAAGTGCAGCAGCATAAGAGCACAGGCGAGGCTGCCCCACCGAAAACAACTTGCGACGACATGCGCCGATCCTCCCTCAATTCTTAGTATACATGGCAACGCAAAGGACAGGGCAACACCGACGACGCCAACAAGCAATGAGATACCGAAAATTAGCACCATGCCTGTTCCGAAATTGCGCGCGACTGCGTTTGCATCATCTTTCCCGTGGGCAGCCCCAATTCGTTGAATCATGAGGTTGCACAGGCCAAGATCCGAAGATTGTAACCAAATCATAAGGTCGCCTGACGCGAGCCAGGCTCCATAAATGCTCGGACCGATTACGCCTATCGCCATAGGCGTAATCACCAATGCGGTGATGGCAGCCAGCGCCGAATTAATGGCGCTGCCTGCTAACATGGAAGCGAATGATTTCCGGCGACTCACCGAAACGCAATTAGAGGCATTTTTCTCGAACAAAACCGTATCTGCTCAAAGCACGCGATTCGGTTTAGATCTCAGGCATCTCGACAAGCGTCCCTGCATTCTTTTTAGTAAATTCCAAAACTGCAGATTCCTCAATTGCACGCTCGGTCGAGACGATCTCTCAATCATACCATATCGACTAAGACGGTTCTTTTTGCCTATGGCTTCGCTCCGTCGCTTCTGTGAGGAAAGAGCGACCGGAGGTGGTTGCCTAAGCTTTTCTCGCCGCGCATCCGGCGTGACATTTCCCTCTACGCCCTGGATCCGAGGAGCGTGCCCAGCACCGGCACGACGGTCTTGAGCCGCCTGCGCCAGATTTCGAGCTGTTGCGCCCGGCTCAATCGAAATTTCCGTTCCCTACCTCGCGCCCCGTCCGCTAATTCACGAAGGTGCGCCAACCGCCCAGCCGATTTTCCGGCCAGCGGACTCACCCGTTCGTCCAACACCCCGCGCAAGAGCTTCCGCAGGCTGAGTTCGGGGGAAAAATATTCGCGGCGGCCGTTCGCATCGACCGGGGCCACCGTGTACACGGCGCCGACCGAACGGAGGAGGTTGAGTCCTTGGCTGGCGGAGCCTTTGCTGATGTCGAGCTGCTCAAAAATGTCAGAAAAACTGAGCGGCTCCGGAGAGGCATAAAGTAGCCCATAGATTTGCCCGACGGAAGGCGGAACGAGCCCGAACAGCTGCACCGCCTCGCTGAAAAATCCCACGCACGCGCGGGAGAATTCGTCGGCGCCCGGGGAGCGTTGGACTATTGCCTGGACGGCATTGCTCGCGGTACTCACCGCGGATGACAGGAACAGGGACCTCCAACAAGTTCAAGAGCAAATGAACATAAAAGGCCGGAGCGACCGTCGTTTAAAATTGAGCTTGATTCCGTCCATGGGACTAAGCCTGCTGGAAATCTACGTTGCCGGGGGAAAGGGATAAAGGATTTTGGAAGGGGATTGCGGTAATGAAGTATGCCTGACAAAAACTGTTTTTGACTCCCGTGTTTCCCTCACTCTCCGCTAATCCTAATATGTGCCTTCGTTTTCTGGTAGCAGTCAGTCTATCTATCGTCACCGCAGTCGATTTGCTAGCGAGCCAAAGCTCCACTAAATGGATCATGCTGAATGTCACACCGGCTCAGGCACAGGCAGACTGCCACCTATTGCAGTTGCCTGATGGTTCCAACATTTTGATCGATGCAGGCGAAGCCTGGGACGCACCCAATTTGGCCGTGACGCTGTTGAAAAAGCTGGGAGTTCATCGGATCTCCTTGGTGGTCATAAGCCATTTTCACAAAGACCACTACGCCCAGCTAATTCCAATCATTAAAGCAGGAATCGTCGTCAAGAAAGTGATTTTGAACGTTCCCGATAAACGCTGCGCTGATGCTGAAATTCCATGGGGTTGCGATTGGAGCGACGTGCAATCAGTGCTTGCAGAATTGCGTTCACGAAAAATTCCGTACACGACCCCCAAAGCTGGGGATAGGATTTATCAATACAAGACTTCGGATGGGGTCATCGTTAGCCTTGACGTGTTATGCGCCTATGATGGCGTACACACTCCATTTGGGGTGACTGACGTCAACGACACTTCTATCGTGTTACGCTTGTCCCATGGACCCATACGCGCGCTATTCACAGGCGATTTGAATCAAAAATTGGGAGCCTATTTGGTTAAGAGCGGCATGGATTTGCAGGCTAATCTGTTAAAGGCACCGCATCATGGCGCGGAAGGTACCGTTCCAGACGTCTTCTACAGGGAGGTTCACGCCAGCGCGGTGCTCGTGCCTGTGTCAAAGGCTCTTTGGCTATCTGCACGTTGCATGCGAACGCGCAATTACTTTTATAATGTGGGTGCTCCGGCGTATGTGGCCGGTCTTCGCGGCAATGTCACAGTTACCATGACAGCCAAGGGCTTTAAGATAGAAACGGAGCATTGAGCCTGCTTCTCGGTGCTTTTTCTCCTAGTTTCGCTTGCGGCTACATAACTCAGAAGCTTTAAACAACCGAAACCCTGCTGCTATATAGGTATAGACGCAACTAGCACATCGAGAAAGACTTAATATGACTCATCGACCTTCGCATATCGTCTCTCGTGCCCACTGACCGATCCGCTTCTTTTTTCGACCGTCAACTCACCGCCTACATCCGGTCCGGCTGGGCATTCTTCATCCCATACCTCGTCACCTATTTGATATATTATTGGCGACAATGGCCGGCGAACGCCGCGTATAAAGTCGCCATTGCGTGCGGGCCAATTAAAGGGGCCCATTGCTTCTCGTCCCTCCTTCCTTCCATTACGCCGATTCCCCTCCTGCATGTTTATTGGACCCTTCACACGATCCACGCAGTGTTGGCCGCGATAACGTTTCATGGGTGGTGGAAATACTCTAAGCAGAAGACACTGGACGATCAGTTTTCGCCGGAAGCCTCCGAGCAGCTTGCTCTCGGCTCTTTACCATCAACGGCGGATTCCACGGTCCGACGCTCGCAATCAGCACCTTTCCATCCCACTCTTCACTCTGCGGCGGCTGCTATTTCGCCTTGGCTCCTCCTCGCGTTTGTGTTCTTCATTCCCGGCGTCTATCTCGAGTGGCCGTCGGACTCTTGGGAGCATTTTCGCAGGATTACCGAATGGGCCACACACGATCTCGTTGGCGGTCATTCGGCCGGTTATAAGTCGCTGTATTTCTTTGCCTATAGCTTTGTGGGTGGGATTTCCTCGGGTAGGCAGCTCTTCTGGCTAAATCTTTATTACACTGGCGTCTGTCTGCTGCTTGCCTGGCAGTATTATCTCTTGGCCAAAGCTGTCGGTTTTGGCAATCGCTTGGCGTTTCTGTCTGTCGTCGTCAACGTCCTTATGTTTGGAAATGCCTGCTTTTCATTCTACCGATACTACGGATTAGCGAGCACGATATTGGCGCAGATCGGCGCGGTGGCGCTGACTCGTGTAGCCATTTTAGCTGCAAAAATGACGATAGGCGTCGGTTCAAAAGCCATGCTTTGTGAAGCGCCAGGAAGCTCAGATTGTCGAGAGCGATCGTTGGGTAAGATGCGCTCTGCATTGATGCTCCTTCCTCAATGCTCGGCGCTCCTTGTCCTGATCGCGTTTAATCACGTCCAGGGTCTCGGTATCGTCGGGTTGAGCATCGCCTCAGTCGTGGTATGGCGGCTGATCGAATGGAGACGCTCGATGATTCTATTCCTGACTGTTGGAGCTATAGCGGTAAGTGCCGCCACCATTCTTTGGTGGCCGAGACACCCATTGATCGGTTCGGAGTATCGACCGATTGGTTGGTTGAATGTCTGGTATGGGTTCAATTTATTTGCATGGCCATCGCCTGCCGCCGATCGCGCAATGCAGATCCTCGGACTCTTCGGAATTATCAATCTCGCAGCGGGTCTCGCTCTGCTTCGAAGAAACAACGTAATCGGCTGGCTCACAATTGGCCCGCTAATTGCCCTTGGCCTTCCTTGTGTGGCGATCCCTTTTTGCGAAGCCCTTGCCAAGAACGGACAAGAAATCTTCGTTTTCCATCGGTTATTGTTCGCTATTCCCCCGGGTCTATCGCTGACCTATTTATCAGCCACTGCAGCCCATGCGTGGAAAATTCGGCTAAAGAGAAGGGCTGATTCCGGGCATCCCTCGCCCAACCTTCAGTCGCTTTTCTTCGGCGCCGGGCTGGTGGCAGTCGGGGCCTTGGTTCTCGTTCCTTCGAATGGACCTAGTTTTAATCGCCTTTGGAATACCCTAGCGATACAAGCTGACGACCTAAATATGGCGCCAATTGGGAAAATCAGCGGGAACCAGAGGTACCGTGAGAATAACCATGTTGAACGGATATTATGTCCTCCAGGTCCCGGATTTGTACTGTTGGTAAATGGCGAGTCGAATATCTACGGTGCTGCTCGCCTGATTGATCCCGCGTTGCAACCTCCCGCATGCGTTGAATTGCTCGTGCACTCCATCAGTGTTGTGCCAAATGACGGTGTCTCAGCCTTGCTAGTTGTACCACAAGCGAAGATATTAATCAGCTCTCAGTCTATGGCCGCTTTCCTATCGAAGCACTGGCTGTCCAACGAGGTTGCACTCGAATACGCAGGCGGTCCCGAGTACGAAGCAACCGCGCTTTCTTTCGGGTATCGAGAGTTACCGCTATCAGTCGTAAAACTGTATCTTTATCGGCCACAGCGTAAAGCAAACTGAATCCATTGGACAAGTCGATCGGCAATAGAATGACTTCCTGTGAGTAAACCTGCCGCGGCTGGGTTGGGCGTTTTCAGTACCTGCAAGCGCCTTAGCCCTTTTGATAGAATTGCGGTTCAGCACGAGAGGCTCGCCCCGGACTCAACGTTTGCGCACGAATACTGGCGCCGCCTGTTATTAGGGCCCATTGCCGGATTCTCGCGGTCGCACTCCGAAGTGTCCTCTAAGCTAAAAATTGTTCACGATATCTCGCATCTCTTTCGTTACCATTTTTTTGTGCCACTCATATGTTGCCCCGATAATACAACCGCTCGAGCAATTCCCGATTTAGGGATTTCGCTTTTCCTTCTGCGGTAATACCCATTGATTGGACGAGCATGGACGATCCTTTCCGGCCCACTTGGAGGCGTGGCCTGCTGGCTGTATTGGCGGCCGCCGGGGCGTTCTGCATGCCTCAGAAAGTGAAAGTTCCATTGGAGTTTTATCCGCTCAATCACCCCGGTGACGATATCCTGTATCTCGAAATAACCTGCGCCTCAGACAAGGCAGACTTCGTCAAGATATGGTATGATACAACCGAGGGCCTTAATGAGTTCGATTCGTTCCGTTGGCCCATCTCGTCGACCCATCAGGGCTTTACCTATGCTTTTCCCCTGCCGGATGCACCAATCGTGGCGCTGCGGCTCGATCCGCCCGCCCACGGAGGTACCCTTACCGTCACGCAGATGCGGATCGTCGACCGGAAGGGTCACGAGATTCGGCGGTTCACCAGGGATATGTTCGGTCCCCTTTACCAAATTGCCGCCATCGCACCGGCAGCCAACGGCTGGAACATCACTTCCACCTTAGACGGGATTGAACCCAAGGCAAGCATCGCCGTCGTCACGCCGATCCTTTCTGTGGGCATGAATAATCGCAACCTGCAACGATGCCTCCTGTCCACCGGATATCTTGCTTTGATGTTGTGGATCCTGCTGCTAGCGATGATGTTTGCCTTTTACCGACCGGCCAATGCCAAGTCAGCGCTCATTCGGCTTGGATTCATGGCCGGCCTCGCCCTGCTGTTCTCACTTGTCGGCAACCGAAGATTGATCCGTGATGCGATTCACTTCGCCCTCTATGTTCCACCAGCGCGGCAGGTCGCCTCGGGATTTACATGGCTTAAAGTACAAACGCGATGCCGGCTAGTGAGCCGTACGCCGTCGAGCTCACGGCATACGCTGCAGGAACGAGTTGAGGCCGACCATGTGCCTCCGCCTTATTCGGCCGAAATTATTTCGAGACAAGAAACGTTAGATTTAGCGGAATCTTACTTGATTCAAACTTGCTCCTTTACCACGACGCCGTTTCATAGGCGAATCCATGACTTCCTCCCCCACTCCTTCATCTGATGCCCCAATCCATAGCGAATCGCATCATACCATAGATACAGACTACGATCCATACGAGGGTATTGACCTGCGCGAGGTGTTTGCACGGCTATGCCGCGGATTAGCACCCACTCTCGGTTTTGCTGCGTTAGGTCTTGCAATGGCCGCTGGCATTTATCTCGTGGCCAGTCCATTTGCGTCCGCCACGACCTCAATGCGAGTGACCTTCGCCTTCAGTGGTTATGGGAGAGGGGAATATCCAGACCACTCCAAGTTTCAGCCGGACGACGTCCGCGCACCGGATATTATCGTCGAGGCCCTGAAGCAACAGGGGCTGGAGACCACCGATGACTTTCAAGGCAAAGTGCGAGCGGCGCTGACCATCGAGGGTATCATCCCGCCCAACGTAACCAAGGAGCGCGACCGACTGCGAGCCGCCGGGCAGGCACCAGCTCCCTACCTCCCCGACGAATACCTCGTAACGCTGACGCTGCCGCGCAAATCCCCGCTCAATAGCCGGCAGCGCGAGCTGCTGTTGAATAAGATTGTCAGCTTATACGAGGAGAAATTCCAGCGCACCTATGCCGACGTGCCCGTGGCGTTCGGAAGCGCTTTCGAGTCCCTGCGCAAGGCCGACTATTTCGAATATGAGCTGATTCTCAACGACGAGGTCCAGAACATTACCGCCTTTCTCAATCAACAGCTCGATCAGGCCAAGACGTACCGCTCCCCTACCACCAATCTTTCCTTCAGCGATCTTCTCAACCAAACGGGGCGATTTGCACAGCTCCAATTAGACGAGACTCTAGGAATTATCCGACAGAACGGCCTGTCCAGAGATCGCGCCCTCGCCATGGTGAAAATGGACTACTACCTGCGCACGCTCGAGGACCAGGAGCAGAAGGCCATCGAAGAGGAAAAGGTCGTCGTCGACCTGCTGGGCAAGACGCAGGAGCGATCCCAAAACTACGTGCTGGGAATCAAATCCCAGGCGACCCAGCAGCGCTCCGAGACACCACTCGTCGATCAGGGGCTCATCGACTCACTGCTGGCAAACGATGCCTATAACTTTCTCGTCCGCCGGGCGCTCGACGCCGGCATGGAGGTCAAACGCATCCAGGCGGAGAAGGCTCAACTGCTCGAGCGCCTCAAAAGCATGGAGAAGTTTGTCGCGAACGCGGGCAAAGATCAGTCGATCCTTATCGCGCAGGTGCAGAAATCGCTCTCTGACATGGAGGCGTCCTACAAGGAATTGGTCTCGAGCATTCGCAAGACCCATGCGGATTTCGCCAAACAGCAGTTTGCCGATGCAATCCGGATCAGCATGCAACCCCAGACGAGCAGCAAGTACAGGCCGCTGGTTGTGGCTGGCGCCATTGGCGGGTTTATCGGACTCGCGCTGGGAATGGGACTGAGCTTTCTGGGAATCTATGGTGGCGGGAGAAAGGGATGAGAGGGTTTGAAAACGGATTGCTGTAGCAGGTTCTGCGGACTGAAAATTTTTTGACAACTGACGCAGATATTCACGACGGCGTTTTTTCGCACGACCCGCGATATAACTTCCGTGCAAGCGATTCCTTCGCCCGGGCCGCCTTGAGGAGCCTGGTTCGTAATGGTCGCCGCGCAGTTTCATAACTTAGATCTTTCGCCTTTGTATGCCAGCCGGCGGGACTGCGCCTGCGCGTGTGATCAGGCACTCGACTGTTTCGGCCTCTTTTCTAGAAGATCGCTTCCGCCTTGCGGCCCCTTCGCAGAATGCCGAGGGTGCCTCCTAGGCGGATTTATCAGGCCCTAGTGCCCCTGCTAGTGCGGGCTTTCGCGTGACTAGCACCTCGATGTATTCCGCCCGGATACCAGCATCGAGCTGGTCAATATAGACAACTGTCGTAAATAATCCGGAGCTTGAGGCGATGAAGTCGGTGATATCGTACCCCCAGTGCATCGTGACCAAGGAGCCCTTGTCCGAGACCGGATTGCCGTGGTACTCGGCCGGGTGAAGGTGATCGACCGCGCCATCAGGCCCGAGTTGGGCCCTTCGTTCGCTGTTCCTTTCCTTGTTGACCAAGGGCGTAGTGAAAACATGGGCGCCACCCGGCCGGAGCGTCCTGGCGATCTCGCGGAATGCGGACGCCGGGTCGAAGACGTGCTCCATCACATCCTTGGTCACGTGTAGGTCGATGCTTTCATCTGGGAAGGTGAGCCTTTCGATATTCTCACAACGGAAACTCTTGTACTCCTTTCCCGGACTGACGTTCGTGAAGTATTGAGTCGGTGTGTAGTTTCGGCACTCGGCCCTTAGCCGTGAACTGGCTCCGCGAAACACCGCCGAGCATTCGTGGATGGCTAGGTTTCGCCATGAAGGGAAGAAATGTTCGATTGTCCATATCAACGCTCGCTCGCGCGGAATGGATCCGCAACTTGGACAGACGTAGTGATCGCGAAGCCAGGCCTGACGTGCCTCGAAAACAACAGCTTTGGAACAATAGGGGCAGATTCCACTATTGGTGAAGATCATTTAACAAGAGCGTAAGCACTGGCGAGGTATGAACTGGGTCTGCAAGCGACCACTCCTAATGGTGAGCAAAGCCGGGCGCATTCAATTTTACGCGCGTTTCCCGCACACGACCCTTACCCCAGCACGGTACTAGTCTGAGGTAATGCCATGATAAACTGCAAAGGAAAGAGTCTGAACGATTCCTTCCCGCAGGCGGGTAGTTGCTCGCCAACCGGTTGCCGCGGCATAACGATTGGGCGACAATATGTTAACAGGAGGGTCGAAGGGCCGTCCCGGCTCGAACTTCAGCTTGACACGCCGGCCAGTAACCTCGGCGAGCGTTTGGGCGACCTCCAGCAAGCTAACGCCCGTCCCGGTGCCGATGTTGTATGGGCCCGATGCCAGATTGTCTTGGATGCAGCCTATTGCCAGTGCTTCGGCAACATCACCGACATAGATATAATCTCGAACGATACTGCCGTCGCCCCAGACAACCAGCGGCCGGTCGTTCAATACCCGGGGCAACCACGAACCCACGACCCCTTGATGGCCATGCCCACGCTGGTGCGGGCCGTAAGGATTGCCAACACGAAGGATGATGTATTCCACCCCTTGCTGGATTGCCCACAGGCGGATCATGTGTTCGATCGCAAGCTTAACGACGCCATAGGGTGACGTCGGCATAGTCGGGTGACTCTCGTCGATGGGCGTATAGGCGGGTACGCCATAAATCGTTCCCCCAGAGGAGATGCTCACGATGCGCTTAATACGGGTACCGCTGGCCGCCTGAAGCAGCGCGAGTATCGGCAGTAAGTTGACCCGGACGTCAAGCGAAGGATCCATTACTGTACTAGCCGGGGTCGAAGCTCCCGCGAGATGAAGGAGCGTATCGCAACTGTCGATTCCTTCGCGTAGTTTGCGGTTTCGGCGATCGATCGCGCCGCGCACAATCTTCAGACCATCATGTTCTTGCGGAAGGATGGGATGAATGTGTTCCAGCGCGACGACCTGACAGGATCTGCGGAGCAGCGCCGGGATGGTGTTGCGGCCAATAAAACCACTGCCACCGGCTACAAAGATTCTGTGAACGCTCACTTTTTAACCGCGTTGGAGTCCGCCCACGCAAGGCACCGGACCCGGAAAGCATCGACAATCGCCGCACGTGTCCCGGCATCCAGGCCAAGCAGATCGGCTGCTTCATGGAGAATCTGCTGCCCCTCACTCCATTCGAGGTCCCCGCCCACCCGGGAACGGGCATTTGAGGTGTTGAGTCGCCAGTAATTGAGGGGCTTCGCAACGTAGGCGATCTTGCCCCGGGCGCAGAGCCGGATCCAAAACAGCCAGTCGCCGCAAAGCCGCATGGAGTCTGGCACGAGTTTGTCCACTCCCTCGAAATTACGGAAGACAACTCCGCTGGCATTCAGGAAGGTGTTCTTCTTGCATAGGAAGTGACGAATCTCATCTAGCCCGTCATTGGTAAAATCCGCCTTCCAACGCCTGGGATGAAGCTCGTCGAGCCATTCGTCTGGGGTCCCGCCCAACTTTCCCTCGGCATCCATCATGCGCAATTGGCAATAGGCGAGCGCGACGGCGGAGTCTTTTTCGAGCCGCTCAACCAAGGTCTCGAGCAGGGAGACCTCCGCCATGTCGTCGGATTCAGCGATCCAGATGTACTTACCCCGGGCTTCGCGTATGCCCTTGCGCCACTGCTTGAAGGTTGAACCACTGTTCCGCTCGTTCCGGAGCAGCCGCGCCCGCTTGTCGTTCGCGGCGAATTCCCAAAGAATGCCCAAACTGCCATCGCTCGAGGCGTCATCTAGCAGGATAATCTCGATGTCTCGCAAGGCCTGATCGGCAACGGTTCGAAGGCGCTCGGGCAGGTGTTTCTCGTGATTGTAGCTGGGAATGATGACACTGACCAGCGGCGCTCCGGAGCTCACATCCGACGCAGGCGCCCGGGCCAGAACCCGGTCGAAGACCTTTTCAATGGCAACCGCGGCCGCCTGGACATTGTGTCCCAGTTGAACACGCTGGCGCGCAACGCGGCCCAAATTCTCACGCCTGGCCGGATTTCTCGCCAGCGTGACAATCGCCGTCGCCGCCGCGCCGACATCCTCCAGCGGAACGACAACGCCGCACTCGTTTCCCAGGACAAGGGGGATGTCCCCCGCTTTGTCGAAACAGACTACGGGAAGCCCGGCATCGGCGGCTTCAAGGGCGACTAGAGGACAGGGATCTTCGCGCGAAGTAAGCGCAAAGATATGACCGGTGTAGTAAAAACGCCGGGACTGCGGCCGATTTCCGATGAACCGCACGCGGCCGGCGAGCCCTTTCCTGGCAAGTCCGTCGTACCCATAGCGCGATTCCCCGCCAATCCAGACGAATTTGAGCGTTGGCTCCTGCGCGCAGGCCTGAATGGCGATTTCCAAGAACAGGTCCGGACCCTTGCGCCAGTCGGTCGTGCCACATCCGTAAACGATGACATCTGCTTCCGAGATCTCCAATTCCCGTCTCATGGCTAGGAGTTCGGGGCGGGACGGGGTCCGCGCAGCATCCCATAGCTCGGTGAACTCATAAACCACGGCCACGCGGTCTTCCGGAACCCCGTGACGATCCAGAAGGTTGGCCGCGACCGCGCTGCTTCCCGCCAGGAAGAAATCGCTGTTGCGGAGAGTGGCTTCCATGATTTCCCCCGGGGCCCACCGCTCGATCGACTTCTGCAGTTCGTGGCAGTGGGTGACGGCCGGCGCACCAAGGCAGCGCAGCCTTTCCAACAACGGCCCGTTTACCACCGTGCTTGAGTAGATGACCCGGAAGGATCCGCGGGTGAAATCCCGCAAGGCCGCTTCCTGGTCGTCATTCGTCCTAAAATCGGAGAGAAAAAGCGTGGGGAAGAGACTTTCAAACTGTGGACGCAGCACGCCGTCATCGACGCAAATGACTTTCACGGGGAACGGGGCTCGACGCTTCCATTCCGCCAGCAGGTACAGGAGCAGCTGCTGCGCACCCGCAAGTGCGGCGTCATGACTGACGACGAGCACCTGATGCCTCTTCTCAGCAGGCGTCGATGAGTTCCAGCGCCCAAGAATCCTCCGGCACAGATTGGCTATGGCTTTGGGCATTGGTTCCGGATGGTCCACCCTCTGATGCCTCGGGTGCGTCAAAGAGGGAACCTTATCATCGGTCAAGGATACAGCCGCACTTTCTCAGAGAATCAATGGCGCAACGAGCGCGACCGAGCGATCGTGGCCACGCAGGGCGAGGACGACCACTTCCCTGGGCGCGGGCTGGCCGGCCTGCTGCCGGTAGCTTGCCTTCCATCCACTGAGCATCGATGCCTGCCCATGAATCGCCGCCACGTCGGCGCGGGGGATCCGCTGGGCCTGCACTGGGCCGATCAGGCCAAAGCCTCCATCCTTGAGGCGCTCGGCCAACGCGAGCATGTCCGGTGCCCCCTTCGCCATTGCCTCCACGGACCAGCCTTCCAGATGTGCCTCGCCGGGGCCGGAGCGCCGGGAATCGATCTTCCCGGTGACCTCGTATTGGGGCGTCAAGACGACCTTCATCCCTGATTGGAAGGAACCGATGCTTGCGATTGTGCCACGCGAGTCGTCGATCGCCTGCCGCGTCGCATCGATATAGCCGTTGTCCCAACGCTCACATGGCTCCAGGTGATTGCCCTCGGCCCACTCGTTCCAGGCGTTCACGAGGACAATGCTCTCCTTTTGCGGGCGAAACCATTCCCGGTAAAGAAGCTCGCGAAGCCACGCCTGGTACTTGGCCGGCGTCGAGTCCTTGAGGATCACGCCTCCCTCCCGCCGCCGCACCGAGTTGTCCCACGACGGGCAAAGCCCCGGGAAAAACCGATACGGGGGCAGATCGCGCTCCAGGCATTTCCGGACCAAGGAATCGTACGACCACACCCGGTGCAGTTGATAGCCGATCTGCAGCGGGTCGCTCGAGCGAAGCGGGGGTCCGGGATCCGTGGAGGTGGGCTCGAACTCCACGGCGGCATCGAGTCCGAACTCCGCCGGGTCGCGCAGATCCCCGGCCAGCGACTGCACTCCGCAGAGAAAAAGCCCCGGAAAGCCGCGCCCGGCGGCCTCCTTGCGCCAACGCTCGGCGGTTTCCCGCATGCTGGGGAGGTCGGACGGGCGGTAAACGAAAAGAAGCGGGCAGCCATCGATCTTGAGATACCGATCATCTTTGAACGCCGCGCAGAGCCACTTGATGTGCTCGATATCATCAGCCACTGAGTATGCCTGAGGCATCAGCACATCCCTGCTGTCGCCGTCCCAGTTTCGACTCCATGCCTCGTTCACCCAGCAGAGGCAGAAGGGGAAGTCGGGTTTCCCGAGCCTCAGCATGTCGTCGACCGGCCGCTCCAGCAGGCGACGCCCGCCAAACCAGTAATGGAAGAACACAAAGCCATTCAGGCCCGCCTGCAGGGCGAGTGCCGCCTGTTGCTCGCGCACCTCCGGCAGCCGGAGATCATAGTAGCCGAGGCTGGCGGGAACATGGGGTTGGTAGTGACCGCGAAACAGCGGGCGTCCTCTTGTGACGTTGCGCCATTCGGTAAACCCCTTGCCCCACCATTCGTCATTTTCCGGAATGGGGTGATACTGTGGCAGGTAGAACGCCAACAGTTGGGTCAGCTTGGAGGGCAACATGGAGAAAGGGAATGGACTGGTCCTGTGTCGTAACGCCGAAATCGAGTCCCGGGGGCAATGCGTGCCTTCATAACGGCCATTTTTCCCGGTGTATCGCCAATGAAAGGCGCACCAATGCGCGGTTTCTCAATTCACCCAGCCATCGCTGGGAAGCGGTTAGCTGATCTCGCAATTCGACCAAAGCCTCGCCGACGACCCGGTTGACCGCCTCCAGCCGCCGAATCTCATCGTTCTGAGCAAGTAGAGACTCCACATAAGTGCGGTTGTTCGTCGCCAGTTCAGCCACGGCCGCCTCCAGCGCCGCCAGGTTCCGTCCGCCTTCCTCAAGTCGGGCAAGGGACTTGCGCAGCTCGGCTGCCCGGATGGCGGTGGTCATCAAATCGCCCTGAAGGACCTCGATGGCCTTGAGGGGGCCGGCGCCCGCCTCAGGGGATTCGGGCTGCTGGCGGGTTTGGGCGGGTTCAGCCGGTGCAGGCGGCGCAAGCAGAGACGGAAGACCTTCCAGTTTGGGAGTAAAGCGTATACCGATATCGACGGCGACCTCCTGTTCGGCCGGACCCAAATCCAGGACGGGCAGCAATAGGAAGGGATCCGTGCTCCAGCTAAGCGAATTGAATTCCTGCGTATCCGACAGGCGGTGCATGCCGGGGCAAACTCCCAATCCTTGCCAGCCAGTCTGGCCGTCGATCGCGAGCAGCGTTTGATCGGTCCGTGGCAAATGCACGCGCAAAGCCGAGATGTGAACAAGGGCCGCCGCGTCGACGGGGTCGAAGCGCAGGTGCAGAGGGCCCGAAAGTGGCGGCAGTTTAAAACGCAGAATAGTTTTCCTGTCGTAGGGAAGTTGAAGCCGCGAAGACCGGTCTTCGCTAAACGTCCCGTCTGCGCTCCAGAAAAGCTGAGCCATGCCGCTGGGTGAATCCCCGGAGCCCTTGGAAAGCTGGGCGAATATCGCCTTGTAGAACAGGCTGGACTGGAAGCCGTTATGATACGCTGAGACCAGGTGAAGCAACCGGTCGCGGATATATGAAGCTGTGTTGCCCACGGCCAGTGCGCTTCCGCTTGTCTCCGCGCTAAGGTGCATCTGCCGGAGCAGGAAATAGGCTTCCAACCACGCGCTTCCCACGCACGAACTATCGTCAAAAGGCGCGATGCTGCGGAATTCCTTCGGCAGTCCTTTGCTGAAGAACGACCAGCGCAATGCATCTTCCCCGTGGAAATGAGTGCGGCGGGCAAACTCATAGTCCACCAGGCGGGAGCGCCCCTGCAGATCGATGCGGACGTTGCATGGGATGAAATCGCCATTGGTCCAGCGCGCCTGCGCAGGCGATGCGCGCACGCCCTGGCGGATAAGCGGAAACACGAATTCCTCAAGGAAACGCCGGTCGAGGCCGCCGAACACCGGCGATTCGCTGAGCGAGGCAAACAGGGCCTCCATCTCCTCCAGCGCGGCGGAAACCGTGGAATCCTGAAACGTGCCCTCCAAGCAGGACACGACGCTCTTCATGAGCTCGCTTGCCTTTGCCGCCTTCACCCGACCCTGCAACGCGAGTGTTTCAAAGTCCGTGCCCTCGATGTATTCGACGCCAAGGTAATCGGTGTCTCCGGCACGGTGCAGGAAGAGCGGGTGGGCCGCGATATCCGGGCAGGCGGCCGCGAAATCCCGCGATCTCATCCAGAGGTCCTCAAGGTTCGCGCCGACCGTCAGATGGCACACGATGCGGCTCCCGCCAAGGACCCGGAACGAGGCGCGGGCCAGATAGTCGCGCCGCTCCGGGTTCCGCGGAATTGGCTCAAGGCGAAGGGCGCCCGGGTCGGAAACGATCCCGGCCTTCACAAGCTCCCGGCCGACGATCTCCGGGGTCAAGGAGCCGCCTAAAGCCTCGATCCGATTTGATGTTGGTTCTTTCAAGGTCCGTTGGCCTTCCTCGATTAGCTCTGCGCCACGGCAAAAAAGCTCGGGACGAACTCATGCGCGACATTGAGCTCGGCAAGTGAGCGGTAGTGGGATTTTAGCTCGCCCTGCAGGCCGAGCTTCTGCCCGGTGGTGCCATCATGTTCCTCTATGAATCTCCCCTGCATGAAGAAGGCGTTTACCGAATCTCCCGCCGGCAGGATAACCTCAGGCAGCTTGTAGTCGGGAAAGGCGGCATGGAACCTCACACGCCCAAAGCCGGCCTTCGCCAGCATCGCCCCGAGTTCAGCCCGCGTATAGGTGTAGCTTCGCAGGAGCTGACCGGTCTTCTCGCGCCACTTGCGCCCGGCAAGCAGCCGATCGTAGACCGCAATCAGCGGTGTCCCGATATGATCGTCCACCGCCCCGAGGATGTATTTTAGCCCGAGGCGGTTCTCGATCCCCAGAATCAGGCTGCCGTCTGGCGTAAGTGCTTGGCGGGCTTTTCTGAGGAACTGGACCTGCAGCTCATAGGGATCTCCTTCCCTGAATTTGGGCACCCACTCCAGCACCCCGATGCAGCAGGTCAGGTCAAACTTTGTATCGAATTCAACATCGAGGAAGTCCGCCTGCATGAAGCATAGGTTCCCCTCGACGCCATCTTGCCTGGCCGCGGCTCGAATGAACGCGAGCCTTTCGGGAGTGGGTTCCAGGGCGGTGACCTTGGCTGACTTTGCCAGTGGAAGCGCCACCTGCCCCCACCCCGAGCCGATGTCGAGTATGCGCGATCCGGGCGAAGGGGGATGCTGGCGAAAGAACAGGCTCCTCTTGGGCGAGGTCACTATCTGATATAGCCAGGGGAACCGCGCCTCATATTCCTGGGCGACGGCCTTCCGCCATGGGGTGCCCGTTTCGATTTGCCGAAGCAATGCGGCCATTTCATCCGAGGGGGTGTCGCGGTATCGGTCTCCGATCTTCTCATCGCACCACGTTGCCCCGGGGTTCAGCGTCACCGTTCTGCCCTTGTGCCGAAACGTGGTCATGAATGATCGGGCTCCGCGGCGGCGGGGGACCGCGTTTCGATGACGGCGTCCAGGTTGGCTATCCCGAACGTTCTGTCTCGGCCATGAACCTCGATTTTGATCGCATCGTACCGGCGGTGCAGGATCACGAGTTCATCGCCGATGAAGTGGGTGAACCCGAAGGACAGGAAGTAGTGCCCGGGCATGAGGCTCAGGTTGAAGCGGAACAGGGCCTCGCGCCGCTCGCCCTTTGCTATCGGGCCACTGGGCTGGTTGCTGGCAAAGGTATTGGTTCCGTATATCTCCATTCCCGTCGTGTTCTTGATCGTCAGGGCCAAGATCGGATCAGGGTAGTCGGCAAACGACTCCACCAGCATGCGAACGACAACCGGTTCCCCCGTTTGAAACCATGTGCGGGGCTGGCCGTCCGCGTCCAGCGCAGCCACCTCATGGATGCGTCCCAGAGCTCCTCCGTAAGCGAACTCCTGCCCGATGCCCTGCGTCGGCCTGCACTCCTCGGACAGCAATGCCCGCATCTTCTCCTCCACCTCGGTCCTTCGTGGGTGGGCGGCGAGCGCAATCTCCAATGCCTTCAATTTGCGGTGCAGTTGCGCGGAATCGGCCGCTTCCGGCTCCGGATTCCTGTGGGCTGCCGTTTCTCGCGGCTCCTTGGGAGCGTCCGGGCCCGTTGCCGGGCCGACGGGTTTCGCGGTCGCGTTCTTCCTAAGGGCCGCGATGTCAGGGGCGATGGATTCGGCCAAACCTCCGGCAGCGGTGAGCTTTGAGTAAAGATTCACAACATCGTTGGGCACACCCACATAGAGTTGATGCCCCTGATTCAGCAGGATCGCTCGCCTGCACAGACGCTTCACCATCGAAGCGTCATGCGAGACGAAAAGCAGAGTCCTGTTCTCCTCAAGAAAACGGTCGATAGCGCGGGCGCACTTGAGCTGGAATTGGGCGTCACCGACGGCAAGCGCCTCGTCGATGATCAGCACGTCGGCATCCACATGGGCGCACACCGCGAAGGCCAGGCGCATTACCATGCCGTTCGAATAGATTTTCACCGGTTCATCCATGAATTCCCCGATGTCGGCAAACGCGGCGATGCTCGGAAAACGCTCCCTCACCTGGCCGTCGCTCAGGCCCAGGATTGAGGCATTGATGAACACGTTTTCGCGCCCCGTGAACTCCGAGTTGAAGCCGGAACCCAATTCCAACAGCGCGGCGACGCGCCCGAAAATCTCAACCGTTCCCGAAGTGGGTGTCAGCGTCCCCGCGATGATCTGAAGCAGCGTCGATTTGCCCGAGCCGTTGCGTCCGATGATGCCCACCGCCTCGCCGCGGCAAATATCGAGCGAGATATCGCTGAGCGCGTAAAAGTTCCGGTAGCATTGTTCCTGCGCGGCCGTAAAGCGTTCCCAGAGGGGCGGAACCAAATGCTTCGCCGCATGCAGGCCGATCGCCTTTAGCCGCGCCGCCGGGCTATGGCAGATTCGGTAGGCCTTGCTGACGCCACGGACCTTGATGACCGGCTCCTGCGTCATACCACATCGGCAAACGCCGGCTTGACGGCACAGAAGAACGCGTGGCCAAGAATGCAGGTCGCCACGCTAACTATCCCGAGATAGACGAGGTTGCCGGCGGCGGGCTGGATATGCCAGAGCAGCGCGGCCCTGCCCGACTCGATCACTATAAGCAGGGGGCTCAACCGGAGGAACGCAAAGGCATGTGGGATCTGGTCCCCAGAGTAGAAGACCGCGCTAATGAACATCAGCAATATCGAGAAGAACTGCATCAACGGCACCAGGTCGCGCACGAATACCCCCAGGGCAGCCAGGATCCAGCCAATGCCCAGGGACAGAAGACCGAGCATTACCACAATGAATGGCAGCCACCACGCGGTTGAACTCAAGCCCGGCCCCCAGAACACGCAGGCGACCATGACCAGTCCCAGCGAAACGAGGCAGCGGAAAAGGGCGGCCCCGAAAGCGGCGACCGGCAGGATCTCGACCGGGAAAACCACCTTTTTAACATAGTTCGGGTTTTGCACGACCGACAGCGGTGAGACCGTCAGCGCCTCCTGGAAAAGCTGGAGCAGTGCCAGTCCGAGAAACAGCCCGATGGCGTAGTCCACCCGCGTTTCCGTCGGCACGACACCAAAACGGCCGTTAAAGATCACGACAAAGACAAAGGCGTAGACGGCGAACAGGAGCAGCGGGCTCAACACCGACCAGAACAGCCCCAGCGTGCTGCCCTTGTGCTGGATCTCGATATTCCTCCAGGTAAACTGCCGCAGGAGGTTTCTTTGGCGGTATAGCTTGCGCACCAGGTTGAGTGGGCTCACGAGTGACCACCACGATTCTTTCTGATAGAGCAGCATGAGGGAGAATCAATTATCGTGGTCAGGAAGTGCGGCTCAACTTTCTCAATACAAGCACGTTCGAGTGGTACAGCAATTGCCGCCGTGCTTCAAGGCCGGCGATGCAGCCAGGAGAAGATTCCGGTCTGCTCGACCGCGCCTTCCGTTAGGACGCGCGTGGCGGCCCAGCACGCCCTTAGCAGCCGTCCTTCCCGGGCGCCCGCGCGCAGCCGCACCCGGGCACCCGCTCGAACCATTGCCCAACGCTGAATGGGCTGCGTCGTGTAAAGGACCAGAGGCTCTGGCAGGTTCGCATACTCAAAACCGCCAAGAAAAAAGCCGCGCATCCATAGGTCATAATCATAGATCAGTGGCAATCCATCTGCATAGCCGCCCGTCGCTTTCAAGAATGTCCTCCGCATCATCACCGTGGAATGAATGAACGGGTTTCGATACCAGCGCCGCCGCTGCAAGGCCGAGTGATCGGGTGGCTGTATGACCGTCCGCAAAAGTTTCCCGCGCGAATCCACAAAATGGGCGGCTGCGCCCAACGCACTGATGTTCGGTTGCCCCTCCAGAGACTTCCGCTGCTGCGCCAGCCTCTCGGGTAAGGCGATGTCATCAGCGTCAAGTATGGCGACCAATTCCGCCCGGCTGCTGCGCCATCCGATATTCAAAGCTGCCGCCGCGCCGATGTTCTTGCTCAATCGCCTCACGAAAACACGGGGGTCACCCTTGGCGGCCGCATGCACCGCGGCGGTTGTGGCATCGCTTGAACCGTCATCCACCACAATGAGCTCCCAGTCCGCCAAAGTCTGGGCGAGCACGCTGGCCACCGCACGGGCGATCGTGCCGGCGGCCTGATATGCGGGCATTACTATCGAAACACTGGGCGCTGGCGATGCAACCGGCGCCTGCTCGCGATGGGATTGATGAGCGTCCACCATGATTCCTTCCAATGGAGTAGCATAATTTGCCGATTTCGACGAGGCCCGCGGCCAATGCACCAGTTAACCTGCATCCATGAGGGCCGCCGGCTCGACGCCCTGGCGCAGCACAAGCGGATCATCCCAAGTTTCGTGAATCCGAATCATTCGTCCGCTGCTGTTTTTTCGTGGGGACAAGTGCGCAGCTGGACTCGCCGCCGTGACTCACGGCGCAACCGAATTTCCTTCAAATTCGCTCAACCCGGCTGCCAATGCGATGCGGGCGGAGAACCCCAATATCTCTCGGGCCCGGGTCGGATTTCCAGCGGACCTCTTGACGTCTCCCGACCGCCCGGGCTCAAAGATAGGATCGAGGCGCGACAGGAACTGCCGCTGCAAGGCCGCGGCAAGGTCGTTTACCGCGACCTCGCTGCCCGAACAGATATTGAAAATCCCGGCCAGCGGCCCCGGGTCGCAAGCTGCGACCACATTGGCGCGCGCCACGTCGCGGACATGGATGAAATCGCGGGTCTGCCGGCCGTCGCCGAATATCACCAGCGGCTGGCCTGCCCGCAACCGATCGAGGAAGCGTGAGACGACGCCACTGTAGGGCGAGTCTCGGTGCTGGCGCGGGCCATAGATGTTGAAGTAGCGCAGGCACACCGGCTCAAATCCCAGGGTCCTGCCCCGTCCAAGAACCAGGGCCTCACCCGCCAGCTTCGCCTCGCCATAAGGACTTACCGGCCGGGTCGGCGAATGCTCGTCCAGTGGCACGGCGGTTGAATCACCATACACCGCCGCCGATGAGGCGAAAATGACTCGGCGCACTCCGGCCATGACCGCGGCGTCGATCATGACATGCACCGCCCGCACGTTCATTTCGGAATTGAGCCCGGGGTTCGCGATGCTTTCCGGCACGCTCACTAGACCTGCGAAATGAAGGACGACATCCGGGGCCACTTCGCGCACTACCCGATTGAAGTTCTCGGCATCGAGGATGTCCTGCCGGAAGAACCGCCAGCCGGGGTGCCCGGCGAATGAGCTCAGGTTCTCCACGCAACCGGTGCGCAGGTTGTCGATCCCGGCGACCTCATGGCCCGCGGCGAGCAGGGCTTCCGCCGTGTGGCTGCCCACAAAACCAGCGCCGCCGGTGAGAAGGACTCTGGCCATGGGAAGGAGCGCTAGGGGCTCACGAACGCCTGGAGCACGCCCGGCCAAGGATCTCCTCGTAGGCCTCGATCATTCGCTCCAGCGAAAACCTCTCGATTGCCGTCCGCCGCGCCTGCATCCCCATTTTCCCGCTGCCAGGGGCATCGTCGAGTATCCTCGTAAGTACCGCTGCAAGCGTGGCTGCGTCTCCCGGGGGCACGAGCCAGCCATCAACCCCGTCGTTGATCAGTTCGGTGATCCCATCCACCGCCGAGGCCACCACCGGAAGCCCGGCGGCCATTGCCTCCATGAGGGCGTTGGGCATGCCTTCGAAACGTGAAGGCTGAACGTAAAGCGTCAGGCCGGGCAGCAAGGCCGGCACGTCGGCCCGCTCGCCCGCAAAGACGACCCGGCCGTTGAGCCCCAGCACCTTCGCCTCGGCGTTTAGGGCCGCCGCCGGCCCTGAACCCACCACCAATAACGACACATCACCGTGCGAAGCGGCAAGGCGGGCAAATGCAGCCAGCAGGATATCGTAGCCCTTCTGCGAGACAAGGCGCCCGACCGAGCCGATGACGCGCTGGCCGACGAGCTCGGGCCAGCCACAGCTTCCCCAGTCGGGAGCCGGGAGGAGACCGGCAGGAACCTGGATGGCATTGGGCACATAATAGCAGCGCGCCGGGTCGGCACCTTCGTGCTCCGCAGCGAAGGCTATGGCCGCGCGGCTGTTTGAGATCGTATATGAATTGAGCCCCGCGGTCACCCGCAGCAGCGCCTTGCGCCAGCCTTGGAAGTTGACGTTGCGCGCTTGCAGGCATGTGACCACCGGCACGCCGGCCAGCCGCCCTGCGAGCCGCCCCACGACGTCGCTGACAAACAAGACCGTGACGACGACGGCCGTCTGTTCGCGACGCATTGCGGCGGCCAGCTGGACGACCGCAGCGCCGCATGCCACCCGGGCCTTTCCGATCACGCGCACACGCGCGTCGGCCGCAATGAGCCCGGCGCGACGCGTCGGATGCACCTTGTCGTTCAGGCAATAGACGACGGCCTCGTGCCCCCGCGTCCGCATTCCCTGCACCAGCTGCACGAGGTGCTTTTGCGCGCCGCTGAGCGCAAGGCTGTCGATCACGTAGGCGATTTTCATGCGCGCCTGCCGTCCATGCTCGTCAGCAATTGATCCCAGGCAAGCATCGCATGCGCGGCGGCCAGCTGCGGCGCCTTCATCCGGGCAGCGGCCCCGAGGCGCCGCCTCCGGGGCGCGTCGTCGATGAGCTGGATGATCGCGGAACCGAGCGCGGCAGGGACCTCCGGAGGCACCAGCAGCCCATCTTTCCCGTCTTCGATGATTTCCCTCGGCCCCGCCGGGCAGTCCGTTGCGATGATCGCCATCCCCGCGGCCATGGCCTCGCACAGCACCATCGGATAGGCCTCCTGGCGCGACGACAGCACGAAGAGTTCCGCCGACCTCATTCGCGCCGCTACGTCGGACACATGGCCGAGCAGGCTAACCTGCGACTGAAGGCCCAACGCCTCGATCTGCTCGGTAAGCGCACTCATCTCGGGGCCCTCCCCTGCTATCTCCAGCCGCCACCCCTTCCTTTTCGCCGAAACATCGGCGAAGGCGGAAAGCAGGAGATCATATCCCTTTTCGCGCGCCAGCCGGCCGGCCGAGAAGATCACCGGCAAGTGATTCTCCGTCGTCACCGGAGCAATTTCGTAGTGCCCGGGAGAGGGCATCGTCAAAAAATTCCCGGCATAGTGCGCCTTGAACCAGTCGCTCATGGCCTGGGTCGGGCTGACCACGGCCCGTGCCCGCGGATAAACCGCCGCACGCAGGCGTTCCCACACCGGGCCAAGCGGATTCATCCACGGGACCAGGTGCTCGGTCGCCACGACCGGGATACGGGTGCCCGCCAGAGACAGGAGCACCGCCACGTTGAGCTTGTCAATGAACGACAGGACGAGCGCGGGGCGAATGCCGACCAGCAGGCGGCGCAACCGCCACAGGCGTCCGATGTGGCGGATATCAAAGACGGCGTTGTGCTCCACGATCAACCGCAGGCGGTGAATCCGCACTGTCGCCGGAAAGGTGTAGGCCGGCCCCTTCTCGTCGGCGCGCAGGGCCACCACATGAACCTCGTGGCCGGCATGCGCCCAATATGCCGCCATTGTCGCCACGATCCGCTCGGCTCCGCCACCGCCAAGGCACGAGGTCACCAGCACCAATCTTCGTGAGTTCCCTCCCGTCATGTCGGCAACTCCCCGAACGCGGGCAAAGACCGTTTCCCTGGATTTGCGAAATATGCCACCGAGCCCGGGACGCCGACATCCACTTCCCTCGGAAGACTCTCAACCTGGGCCTTGAGATGGTCCGGCAGCGCCGGATCATCCGCGCTCAAAATGCCCGGTAGCGGCGATTGTGGGTCACCCCCCCCCCGGTCACTCGTAATTGCCCGGCCGGCATTTCGCTCGAGGTCCGAAGAACGCATGCGCGGATCGCATCGCCCTCCTTCCTCGGCCACGTGTCCGGTCGCGTTGGTCGGCCCACCACTCGCCACCATAAGCCACATGTTGCGAATAACATCCGTCTTCACGCTCGCCATTGCGTACTGAGGGGGGCACGCGGCTTGATGGACCGACATCACAAACGTGGTAAGAGGCATGGTAGGCGAAAGCGGGCATCAATTGAAATGAACGATGGCCGTGCACTGCAAGCTCGTGCCCAAAACATTATTGGCACCAACTTCCGGATGGCTGTCGGTCAATGGGGCCGGTCGTCGGGAGACTTAGGCAGGTTTCGCGATCTTTATCGCTGCTTTTGGCGCGAGGCTCCCAGCACCGGAAAGTATCGGGACATCCCGGCCGCGGCCCATCGGGCCGAACCGTGTCCCTTACTTCGCCAGGGATGGACAACCAGCGGCAGTCGTATCAGCTTCACCCACCAATCCAGACCGAACCTGAGGCCGGTCCAAAACGAGGATTCGCCCGCGTCCGTCGAGATTCATCACCCCTGATGCCATTTACTGAGGCCAACCTTTTGACCCAACCGCCGGCTAGGCGCGACTGGATGATCTGGATGGTTGCCGTTGTCCTCTTCGCAATCTTCCAGTTCTCCTTGGCGAGGGAAGCGGCAAACGGCCGTCTTTTCACAAGGATTCCGCAGAATTACTACACCTATGCGACCGATGCCCTGTTATCGGGCCAGTTGTCCTTAAAGATCCTGCCGCAGCCTGAGCTATTATCACTCTCCGATCCCTACGATCCCGCTCTTAATCAACCCTACCGTTGGCATGACATCAGCCTGTATCGGGGGAAGTATTATCTCTATTGGGGGCTGTCGCCGTGCGTTCTCTTCTTTGCGCCGTTTAAGGTGGCCACTGGCTGGTGGCCCAGCGAATCGCTCGCGGTGGCCTTCTTTGGGGTCATCTGCATCGCGGCCCTCGCTTGGATCATCCTCGCGATCCGCCGCTTATATTTCCCGCTGGCCGGATATTCCACGGCAGTCCTTGCCGTGCTATGCCTGGAAACCTGTTCTCTGCTTCCGACCGTAGCCGCCAACAACCATGTATACGGTGTCCCTATTTCCTGTGCAGCGGCCTGTTACGGCATCGCCTGGTGGGCCGCGCTGCTTGGTGCACTTAATCCAAGGCGAGCCGTCCAGTGGGGTCTCGCGTGCGGATTCGCGGTAGCGTTCGCCTTGGGAGCCCGCCCGAATTATTGGCTGTGGGCACCGGCCTTCCTTCTTGTGCTGCCGGCAGCGATCAAATCGCGGCCCGGCGAAGGCTGGAAGATCGCTTCGGCTGCGATCGCACCGATCCTCTTGGCGGCCATCTGCCTCCTGTGGTTGAATTTCAAGCGTTTTGATAACCCTCTCGAATTCGGCATAAAGTATGCATTGATGGGCTCCGGGCCGGGGGGGATCTATTGGGGGGTCAAGAATCTCGCGATCAACTGGAAGGTTTACGGGTGGAATCCAATCCCGCTAAACAGGTACTTCCCTTTTTCGACACTGGGCCCGGAAGACACGTTCGGCATCATTAGTGCGCTTCCGGTTGCCTGGCTCGCATTCGGGCTCGTCTTCGTAAAAGTTGGCAGGGAGCTGCAGGGCTGGCTTCGGGGACTCGCGCTCGGCTGCGTGCTCAGCTTCGTCGCAGCGTGCCTTTTCTCCGTCGCCGTTCTTCGTTACATGATCGATTTCCTGCCAGGAATCGTTCTGGCCGGTGGGGTGTGCGCCCTCGCGCTTGATCATCGATATGGCAGGCGCCTGGCCTGCCGATCGATCCTTGCGGTGCTGCTCGTCGTGAGCGCACTCGTCGGCAGCCTGCTCCAGATTCAATCGTGGAGCGTCAGCCGACCAACCCGGATTCACCTGCTAAGGCCGCTTGCTCGCTTCATGAACAGCCCTGTTTTCGCCTGGGACGCCCTGCACGCGCCACCGTCGGGCGGGCAGCGCGTCGTCGTGCAATTCCCCAAGGACCGGGCCGGTGCCTATGAACCAATCCTGAGCGTTCCATCCAAACCCCTCGGCGGTGAGTTGGTTTTTGTGCACTACGCTGATGCAAAGCATATCCGCCTGGGGGTTTTCCAGACCGGAACCACCCACTGGCTGTCTGAAGCGATTCCAACGGACTATTCCGCGGCCCACGTGATTGAAATCCGGCTTGGGGCCCTGGCGCCTCCCGAATCGCACCCAGCCTATGATCGGTGGCCCGAAGCCGCCGTGCAGGAAACCTTGGGACAGGTCGACGTCCACTTCGATGATGAACCTGTCTACCACACCATGCTTGATTTCGGCTCTTCCCATGGGGTGAAGGCCCTGCCCGGCCGCAACACCCTCTCGCCTGGAGTCAGTGGTCCCGCCTTCTCGGGAAGGATCCTTTCAACCCAGAGCCTTCCTCTTCTCCCGCCGGCGCCCCCCCTGCACAGGAGCTGGATGACAAACCCGATCGACTTCTCGTTCTATGCGATGCGCGCGCGGGCTCCCGGGAGCGAAGAGGTTTTCTTCTCGGCTTCGGACCCAGAACGCCGAAGCACCATGCTGGTCATCAGACACCTTCCGGAGTCGAGGATCGCCTTTGTCCTCAAGACAAGCGGCCAGCCGGACCGAGTGGGTTCGCCGTTACCATCCCCGTCCAACGGTCCACATCGACTCCTGCTCACCATCGGATCCTGGTTGGTGAACGCCCGGGCCGACCAACGATCGCGTTTTGAGGTTCGCCTGGACGACGACTTGGTTCTCTCCGGTTCGACCGCCGGTATTATAAACTCTCCGTCCATTGCCCGCGCCGGCCGCCCGGCTGGCGAGGCGGGCCCCACGCTGATGCCGTTTAACGGCTTCATCACCGAGGCCATTCCAGTGCCCGCCTCGGCGGCTACGCTGACTTCGAGTGCGCGCAACCGCCTCCATTACGGGCCGTGGCGTTTGAGAGTCACCTTCCCTGCCGAAGCTCCCCATGGGTACCACGACCCGCTGCTCGTCAGCGGCGTGGCCGGCAAGGGAGACTTTATATACGCGTTCTATCCCAGCCAAGGCAAGGTGGCATTCAGCCATGATTGCTGGGGCTTTGGCGGCCAGACGTCGCCTATGGTGACCATAGACCTCAACCTCGAACATCAGGTTGAAATTGAACACGGCGGTCTTTATCCGCCGCTAAATGATCCGCAATGGGCGAATGCCTCCCAGAGCCAGCGCAACAGCCATAAGTCGGAACTGCGCATCAAGTTGGACGGCGTTGTCGTGCTGGAAGATGGAGCATACGCCAACGACGCTTCCCCAACCTCCATTACCGCTGGCATCAACCTGATCGGCGGCTCCAGCACCGGTCCCCGGTTCCTTGGACAACTTCTCTCGGCTGAACGACTCGACTGGTGACGCCCGTTCCGGCCGCTCGGTTTCCAAGGGCTCGATTGCCCCTCCCACGCCCAGTCAAGCACGGATGCCTCAGCATGCGAAGTGGTAAGATGCTCATTAGCATTGGAAAGAAAGCGTCGCGATGAAGATTTGCTTGCCGGTCCCGGCGTCTCATTCTTTATCAACGATTTATCCCTGACCAAATGATTTCCGTCGTCATTCCGCTGCGCAACGAGGAGTCGAACGTCCCCATCCTCGTCAGCAAACTCACCGAAGCCCTGGGAACCCTCGGGAGAGAGTATGAGGTGCTGTTCATCAATGACGGGAGCACCGACGCGACGGCTGCGCGCCTGCACGAGGCCTGCGCCGCCGACCGCCACCTCAAAGCCATCCATTTCCGCCGCAACTACGGCCAGACGGCCGCCATGCAGGCCGGGTTCACCCACGCCCGCGGCGAGATCATCGTCGCGATGGACGGGGACCTGCAGAACGACCCGGCCGACATCGGAAAGGTGGTCGCCAAGCTCGGCGAGGGATTCGACCTCGTCTCCGGATGGCGCAAGGACCGCCAGGACCACCCGATCCGGCGCAACTTCATGAGCCGAGTTGCCAACGGCCTCATTTCACACGCCAGCGGCGTGCACCTGCATGACTACGGCTGCTCGCTCAAGGCCTACCGCCGCGACGTGCTCGAGGGCATCGCGCTCTACGGCGAGATGCACCGCTTCATCCCCGTCTACGCCTACTGGAATGGCGCCCGAATCGCCGAGGTTCCCGTGCTGCACCACCCGCGCGTGCACGGAGTCTCGAAATATGGCCTCGAGCGGGTTGTCAAAGTCATCCTCGACCTGAGCGTTGTCCTTTTCCTTCACCGTTTCGCCCAGAGGCCCATGTATGTCTTCGGCACCTGCGGGCTCTTCAGCTGGTTCATAAGCGGGGTGGCCGGCCTCGCGGCGGTTATTTACAAGTTCTTTGGCCACAAGTCATTCATCGAGACGCCGCTGCCGCTGATTGCCGTCACGATGTTCTTCACGGGAGTCATATGCTTCCTCCTCGGCCTTCTTGCCGAGCTCAGCATCCGCACCTACCACGAGTCACAGGGCAAGCCGACCTACGTCATCGCCGCGCGTGACAATGTCGCAGGTCCTGCACGCCGCTCCACGGACCGCGTCGCCTGAGCCCGCCGACATCCGCTCGCGGCCATTCCCCCCAAGCCCCCCCCGTGCGGCGTCCGCTGCGAAGCGGTCACGCCTTTCGCGCAACGGCCAGCACGCTCAACCCGGCGACCCTTGCCGCCAGCGGATCCGTCAGACGCGAAAGGCCCACGAAGAAGCGGTCGTAGAACCGGAGCAGCCAATTCGTGGACGGCGCGTTGAGTTCGGTCGCCGACCGGCTCGCCCGGCTCAGCCAGCCCGCGACTAGCCATCCCGGGATGCCCGGCAGGTTGATGTAGCGCGCCGTCACCACGGCCCATCCGGCCGCCCCCAATGCCCGCGAGAGGGACGCGTGGGAATAGCGCCGCTGGTGGCCGGCCTCGCGATCCAGGCCGTTGTACAGCACAGCGAGGGCAGGCACGATGACGACGATGCGCCCGCCTGGGGCGGCGACCTCGCGCAGGAAGGTGAGAGCCTTCTCATCTGCGCGGATGTGCTCAAGCACGTTGAGCAGGATAACCGTGTCGGGCAGAAAAGCCGCGCTAGCCGCCCGGGACGTCTCGGGCTCCTCGAGGTCGAGGTGTTGTGTTTCCAACGATGGTGACGGGCTCGACATCCTGAGCGTCTCCAGGTGTCCGGTGTCGAGGTCGCAGCCGAGCACGCGGCGCTTCTCTGCCAGCATTCGCCTGGTGTACTGGCCAAAGCCGACGCCGACTTCCAACACGCGCTGCCCCAACCACGGTTGCACGAATGACCAGAGGTACTCGTGATACCGGCCGAGGGAGGCCATCGCCGAGCTCATCGTCAGCGGGAGCTCACTGGCACTGGCCTGCGAAGGTGGCTCTCCTTTCGCGCTCATCGGCAGAGAACTTTCTCCGCGCGCACGGCCGGCGCAGACAGCCGAGCATCGGTCCGGCGGATAGCAGGGACCAAGCCGCGCCCCTGATGCGCCTCACTTCTTGTTGATGATCTCAGCAATGAGGCCGAAGAAAAACACCTGAAACGCCATGAAGAACAGGACCAAGGTAAGCCCACCGAAATGGTTGTTAAGCACGAGATCCCTAAGCCCGCGCGCCACCGCCAGCACCCCGATCATCCCGCTAAGCGGGATGAAGAAGCGCAGCGGCCGGAAATACAGCGAAAGCCGCATCAACTGATAGGCGAAACGGACCGGATCCTTCAGCGGATGGATAGTCGATCGGCCGACCCGCTCGAGATAGTCGATTTTGACGAAGCACGTCTCATATCCGCTCGTCAGGCTCACCATCGTCAGCGTGGAGCTGAACGAAAAGCGGTCCGGATAGAGGCGCCGGTGGTCATCGTAAATCTCGCGGTGGAAAACCCGCATGCCCGAGTTGAGGTCCGGGATTGGATGGTCGGCCAGGAAGCTCGCGAGCCGTGTCAGGCATCGTTTCGGAAGGCGCCGCAGCCAGGGTATGTCGTCCCAGCCACGCGCACCGATGACCATCTGGTATTCGTGCGTGAGGTGAAGCATATCGGCGAATTTCTCGGCCGGATAGGTGCCATCCGCGTCAATGATCCCAATCCACGGGAACTTCGCGTAGCGCAGGCCCGTCGACAGCGAAGTGCCATACCCGTGGTTCTCCTTGTGCCGGACCAACCGGGCACCGCCGAGGGCCGCCTCGTCATAGGCAAAGCGGGTCGAGCCATCGTCCACGACAATGATTTCGTGCGCCCACTTGGCCGCGGAAGCGGCGTCCCGCAGGCGGGCCGCCGTCCTCAAAAGCACCCCGGGCTCCTCGTTGAAGCACGGCACGATGAATGTGACACCGCGGCTACCGTTGCCGGCATCCTGGCGGTCTGGGTTGTTGAGGGCCATGTGCGCGAAAGGCAGTCGTACCCGAATGGAAAACACCCGAACCGTCAACCGCATCCCGCGAAATCCCGGGCTGTCTCCACGTTGCCAGGCTCGCTCGCTCAATTTTCTCGCATCGCGAAAGCTGGCCGTTTTCATGGCGCAATCTTTTCCCGATCGCATCTCCTCCGATTTGCCGCCACTACGGGCATCGCATCCGCCGTGAATTGCGGTGGTCGGGCACGGCAGCCGGCCGCGCGCTTCCCCATACCTTCTTGCCGCATGCTGAAGCCTCCCGCTGCTCCAGGGCCCACGAAAGGCTTCTGTGACCGTGTTCCCGCGTAAACAGCCAAGAAGGACCTTTTCGGTCCTGATTGCGCTTTCGGCCACCTTGTTCGTCCTGTCCTGCTTCGTATATGGGAGCCGCGAGGGAATGTTTTCGCTCGGCTGGACGACGGCCAAACTGGGACATATCCGCTCCGACGGCGGATTCGCATACATTGCCCCCACGCATCATCCGGAGTTGAGCGAGGAATTGGATCCTTCCCTGGGGGTGGTTCTGGAGAACGGCGTGCCCCTCTCGAGGCTGGCCGGGGCCAAGCATGCCGACATCCGCAAGATCGGGAAAGGCCGCACCTCTTTTTGGGGAAGATACATCCATTTTTCCACCTCCGACAACAGCTCCCCAGCCACAAACGGGCGAACCTACGAGATTCGGTATCCCCGATATGTAACCGACCCCTTTGCGTTCGCGCTCTACGCCGGCACGATTCTCCTTCTTGGATGGGCCATTCGGCTTGCCATCAGGGCGCCTGAGTTACGGGAGCCGATTGGGCGCGCGTTGGCCACAACGCCTGGGCCCGTCTTCTCTGCTCTTCTAGGCCTCTCGGCATTCTTCCTCGCGCTGTCGTATGCCGCCAGCTCAAACCGGCAAGGGACGCCTTCGCTCGGCTGGAGGACAGACGCCCTGACATCCATTTCGCATGAAACCGGATTCGCGTTTAGAGCTTCTACCCGCCACCCGGAACTAAGCGCAGAGGAAAGGCCCTCCCCTGGCGTCGTCTTGGAGAATGGCCGTCCACTGACTGCCGGAGACGCGAGCCATGAGGAGATTCGCAACCAGGGCAGCGGCTCCTATTCGTTCTGGGGCCGCCTTGTCTACTTTTCCGCCTCCGACAACAGCGCGCCCGACACCAACGGGCGATCCTACGCGATCCGCTATCCGAGGACAGTACCCGCTGCCGTCGCCCTCGTGATCTATGCAGACACGCTCGTCCTTCTTGGTTCGTCCGCCTGGTATGCCAGCAAGGCACCCAGCCTGCGGCAGGCAATCGGACGTCTGGCCGCCTTTCTTCTCAACTCCCGCCTCCACGGCATACCGGCGTTTCCGGCCTTCCTATTCTTCCTCTCCTGCGCGGTCTACGCAAACCGCGAGGGGCTCCTTCCGCTCGGATGGAAGACGGACCTGCTGGCAGACATTCATAATGAAAGCGGATTTGCGTTCAAAGCCCACACTTTCCATCCGGAAATCAGCGAAGCCGAGTTTCCCCCCGCGACCGTCCTGGAGAATGGCGTGCCGCTGCACGGTGAGCCCGGCGCAAGCCACGAGGACATTCGCAAACTGGGCGCCGGCCGTTTTTCGTTCTGGAGCGACCTCGTCTATTTTTCCGCCTCCGACAACAGCGCACCCGACCGCAACGGAAAAACCTACGCGATTCGCTATCCCGTAACGGTGGGGAGTACCGTCGCATTTGCCGTCTATGCCGGCGCGCTCCTGGTTCTTGGAGCGTTTGTTTGGCGCCGCGGCAAGTTCCCTGATCCTCCATTCTGCCTTCCCGCGGCGTTCGTGGTCTTTATCTTCCTGATCACGCGCCTTCCGTTTTTTCTGTATTACCCCGTGGTCGGCATCTCGGTAGACTCGGTCTCCTACCTGAGTCTGGTAGCCGCGCTCAAGAGCCCCGGGTGGACGCAGTTTATAATGCGGATGCCAGGCTATCCGCTATTCCTCTGGCCTTTCACTTTTCTGCCCGACCCTTGGCTGGCCGCCGTCGTCTTCCAGAACATTCTGTCCCTCGCCTCGGCCCTATGTCTCGTCTACGCCGTCTACCGGCTTCGGCGCCTCCTCGCGCTGCCCGCTGCGGTTGCCATGGCCGCCGTCGTCGGCGGCTCACAGAACCTGGTATACGACACGGGCATAGTAAGTGAGAGCCTTTACTCGAACACCATTATCCTCGCGGTAGCTTTCCTCTTTCTCGCGTTCGCCGGATCCAGAAAAGTTTGCTTCACGCTCGCGTCGGTATTCATGGCGCTCACGATCCTGGTCCGGCCCGCGGGGATATACTTCGCTGTCATATATGTCATCGTCTTGGCATTCCTCCTTTGGAACCGCTATTCCACCGGAGACATTCTCCGCTTCCTCACTCCCTTTCCGGCGATCCTTCTGGTCGTCTGCTCGTATAACTTTGCCACGCTGGGGCACTTCGTCGTCAGCCCGTTTGTCGAAGCAAATCTGGCGGGCGCGACCGCCTTGTACTGGGAGCCCGATCCCAGTTTCCCCGAATACATAAACAAGGCGCTGGGGGATCTCCCAGCTTCATACGAGAAGGCAGGCGTAACGAGAGTTGACTTCGCCACTTTGCGGACCTCCTGGGACCCATACTCGTTGGCCCCCTTGTTTCAGAAGCAGTACAATAGCCTCGTTTGGGTCTCAGGCTGGGGGTCCGGAAGCGCCTTTGGCAGCCGGGGCTACCTTTTCTATCGGCCGTACATCAGGGAGGTGTCGCTGATGGCCATCCGGAAGCACCCGGTCTTCTATGCCAAGTATGTCTGGACGAATTTTGTGTGCTTCTTCTTCAGGAATATCCATTCCCGATATGAGTTTTACTCTGCCCTCAAGGAAAGGGTCACGGACGAGTTCATCACCGGGAAGCCCGAATATCAGAATATACCGGGGGAATTGGGACCCGTCATCCCTCCCCTTCCGCCAGCGATTCAAATCGTGGCCGCCGGCGGGGCCCATGAAGTGGTCCTCGCGCAGCATTATTTGACTCGGCCCCATATCGCTTGGCAGGCGAAGCACTGGAAATATTTTCTGAACGGCCTCTGGGTTTGGGGCTATTTCGCGATTTTTGCCATGAGCGGGCTGCTGCTGTTTCAGTCTCATGGACGGCACCTGGGCGCATTCTTGCTGTTCGCGCTTTCACTAGTCGCACTGGGTGCCGGTATTGTCGTCGCGTTGTTGGAGCCAGCCATCGATCGCTACAGCTGTCCGACGCAATTCGTTTTCTATCTGTCGGTTGCCCTTGTGCCGCTCCTTTGGAGCAACATCAACACACGGCCTGATCATATTTTCCGGCTCTCGCCGCCGCCGCGATTAGGCAACGCCGATGCTGCTGACAAGGGAAGCGCTCGTGAAGCATCATCCAATGGCGGCGCAGCTTAGTAGACCCTTCCACCGGGAGCCCGATGGTTTCTGATTAGACTGCCGTGCGCTCCGCCCGACTTGTCAACCGGGCCCATTTTACGGACAAGACCGACTATTGATATTCTTCGGCAGCAAACCCAAATTTGACCAGGTAATGTCCTTCCGAGATTTAAAGCGACAGGCTTGGCTGCTCGAACTTGGGGCGGGCGTGATAATCATTCTCGGCTGCGTCTCGATTCTTAGAATGGGAGCCAAGCTGCCTGAGGCCTTCAGACTCCTGTCACTGCCGGGCCGCAATGCGCTGACTGAGGCCGGAGGAACCTTGGTCGGCGGCCTGGCTGGGCCCCTCGCATTCTCAATGGCCGCCTTCGGAGCGCTTTCCTGTCCGCAGCGTCTTCGGCGCGTCACAACCCTGTGCGTGGTGCTCGTGGGCTTTTCGCTGGCACTGGCCGAACTTTGGGGCGGCGGCGCATCCACAGTCTCGGTCGTGGGCGGTCTTTTGCCGAATTCGGATGCTCGCGATTACGTCATCGAGGGCGCGCGCCTGACGGAGGGGAAGGACCTTACCCAGTTGGGCTCCAGCCGACCACTGACCGGCGCGTATATGGCCGCTATGTTGTGGCTTTCCGGCGGCAATCTGCAGGTCGCTGTTTCGCTGCTTGGTCTTTTTACTGGAGCATCCTTTGCGCTGCTTTTGATCCAGTCGCGAAGGCAATTCGGAGGAGGGGCGGCGGCGATAGCGTTCTTCGTGCTGTTCCTGTTCTATCGCCGGTTTCTCGGTTCCACAGCCTGCGAAAGCTGCGGCATCACATTTGGCGCGCTTGGGCTAGCCCTGCTCCTGGACGGTTTCGAGCGGCGCGGGACCCTCGAGGTGGGTTTAGGGAGCATCTGCCTGGTGAGCGCGTTCAATGCTAGGCCCGGGGCCTTTTTTGTCCTGCCGTGCCTGGTGCTCGCAATAATCTGGCACTGGCGAGGCGACGGGTGGCGCTCGCTGCGCGTTGCCGCCGTGGCCGTTTGCTGCATGGCGATCGCCGCGGAAGCGAATGTCGGCGTCTTCAGGGTGCTGGGCACAAAGGAAGGCGTCTTGTTTTCCAATCTCGGGATTGTCCTGTACGGGACGATCCACGGCGGCAACTGGACATTGGCCTACGAGCAGCATCCGGAGTTGTTGAAAATGCCGGAAGGAAGGCGGGCCGTGGCGGCCTACAAGATGGTATGGGAGGATGTTCGGAAGGAGCCCTCGCTTGCTTGGACAGGGGCCATCCGCGCGTGGGGGGATTTCTCCATGAACCGCCACGGGCCCTTCAGCTATGTGCCGAATCAGGCCTTGGAGAGGGCCCTGCTATTCCTGGCCGTGCTTGGCATTGCATTCGCGATACATGGGGTGCGCGGGCGCAGCGATTCCTGCTTGGTCCTGTGCGCTACCGTCGGTGTGGCCATGTCACTGCCGTTCGCCCCGGCATGGGATTCGGATAACATGCGCGCCTATGCCGTAACGATTCCGCTCTTTGCAATTGTAAGCGGCTCCGGGGCAACCGCGCTTTGCGCCGTGATCGGCCGATTCTGGCATAGCCTTCGGCCGCAAGCCGCAACGATGGGGCTAACGCCCGCCACTTCATCCGGCCTTTTGATGTCCATGGCCGCAACAATGCTACTGTGCCTCTATCTTCTGCCCGTTCTCGTGCGTTTTGCGTTTGCACATCAGGATCCGCCGGTACTGCGCCGCACTGACGGTCATGCGGAGCTGACCATCACGATAAAGCCGGGAAACCTGCTCCGCATCGTCCCGGACACCGCAGCCCGCACTTACCTGCCCGACGTCCGCCAAAGCGATTTTCTTCAGAGGTTCGGATACTATGGCATAATGTGGCACGAACAGGCCGATTACCTGCGCAGGCTGGTGCCGCATAATCCCATGTTCATCATTCCTGGAAGCACGCGCTTGGGCTTCATCGTCGTCCGCCAAAGGGAAGTTTCGCCCGGAGAGCGCATACACCTGCGCGGCCAAGTGCACAACGTGGTAGACGGCGATTTTTTCGTTGAAGACGGCCTCCCCTGAATCTTGGCGCCAACCGGCAGCTTTCCGTCGCGCGATACCCGCTTCCCCTCATAGATCATGGCACTCCTCGGCCGCCCACCCTTCCTTTTTGCTTTGTCTGCTCGCCGAAATGGGCATCTCTTCCGAGCGTGAATAGTCGCGTAAACCGGTCCGAGCCATTGCCCTGCACGGCACCATTGGCAGTGGGCGTTGCCGTGGCGTCGATGGCGTGGGCCGACTTACCATGTGCGGCATAACGGGCTTTGTCGGCGCGGGGAACGAAACCGACTTAAGGCGCATGACCGATGCGCTCGCCCATCGCGGGCCAGACGACAGCGGCTATTGGGGCGACCCCGTCCGAGGCGTTCAACTCGGCCACCGCCGCCTTTCCATCCTTGATATCGCCGGAGGTCACCAGCCGATGGTCACTGCCGACGGCGACCTTGTCATCATTTTCAACGGGGAGATTTACAATTTTGCCGAGCTTCGCGCCCAGCTCGTCGCCCGCGGCCACAGGTTTCAGACGGACCACTCCGACACCGAGGTGCTGCTCCACGGCTATCGCGAATGGGGTGCCGGACTGCCCGGCCGGTGCAACGGCATGTGGGCTTTCGTCATCTACGACCGCGTCCGCCGCTGCCTCTTCGGAAGCCGCGACCGCTTCGGAAAGAAGCCCCTTTTCTACTCCACGCAGAATGGCGCATTCGTTTTTGGTTCCGAGCTGACGGCCCTCCGCGCCCACCCTGCCGTCGGTTCCGCGCTGTCGCGCCGGGCGCTCAAGAAATATTTCGGCTACGGCTACATCCCCGCCCCACACACGATCCTGGAGAACGTCTACAAGCTGCCGGGGGGCCACTCGTTCATTCTCGACATCGAGTCGCCCGAGCTGGCGCCGCGTGTCGAGAAGTACTGGGACTTTGTCCTCGAGCCGTTCACCGGGAGCGAGATTCCTGCGGATCCCGAGGGCACATGGGGCGAGGAGCTTCGAACGCGCTTGGATGATGCCGTGCGGCGCCGTCTGGTGGCAGACGTGCCGGTCGGCGTGTTCCTTAGCGGGGGCATCGATTCGTCCGCGGTCACCGCGTTTGCGTCGCGACATGTACCCGCAGGCCGGCTGAAGACGTTCTGCATCGGTTTCGAGGAGGCGAGCTTTGACGAGTCCGTTTATTCGCGCCGGGTCGCGCAGCTATTCAAAACGGACCACCATCTCGAGACGCTTTCGATTTCGAAGGCCCATTCATTGCTCCCGACAATCGCGCGGAGGCTCGACGAGCCGATGGGCGACAGTTCGCTGTTGCCAACCTATCTCCTAAGCCAGTTCACACGCTCGCAAGTGAAGGTCGCGCTCGGTGGCGATGCCGGCGACGAGCTGTTCGCTGGTTACGACCCTTTTGTCGCGCTGCGCAAGGCCGAGCTCTACTCCAAGATTGTCCCCCGGCCTGTTCATCGAGCTATCTGCATGCTGGCGGCAAGGATGCCCGTCTCGCACAGCTACATGAGTTTCGATTTCCGGTTGAAGCGCACGCTCCGCGGCTTAAGCTATCCTCCTAGACTCTGGCTTCCGGTCTGGACGGCGTCACTCGACGCCTCGGAGCTTGGCGATCTTTTCAGCGAGCCCGCCGACCTGGAGGAGATCTTCTCGGAGGCCATCGCAATCTGGGAAGGCTGCGCGCAAACCGATGTCGTCGACCGGACGCTGCAATACTTCACCAAGCTCTACCTCCAGGATGACATCCTCGTCAAAGTCGACCGGGCGAGCATGATGCATGGCTTGGAGGTACGCGCTCCTTTCCTCGATATTGATTTTGTCAATTTCGCACGCCGAATCCCTTCCGCATGGAAATACCGGCATGGCCAGACAAAGTATATATTGAAAAAGGCGCTGGAGACCGTCCTTCCCACGGACGTGCTTTATCGGAAGAAGCAGGGATTTGGCGTGCCCATCGGCGCCTGGTTCAAGAATGGCCAGCTCGGCCTGGATGATGCGCCCCTGCCATGCCTGAATGGCGCCTTCGTCAAGGCACGGCTCGCCGAGCACCGCTCCAACCGCACCGACCAGCGCGCCTTTCTCTGGAACACCTGGCTCCTCGGCCAGTGGTCGCGCGCCTGACCGATGTCTCCCGAAGCGCCAGTCATATTTTTGTTCCCTTGCTGTGCCGGTTCGGCACCTTGATCGCCGCGCACCTGCAAGTGCGCACAGAGGCGCCCCTCGAGTCCGCAGCCGATTTCGCTTGAGAACCCTGCTCATCAACTACGAATACCCTCCCGTGGGCGCTGGGGCTGCCACCGCCGCGCAGGCTATCGCCCGCTCGCTTGTCGCCGCGGGGCATCCCTCCACCGTCCTCACCACAGGCCTTGGCGACCTCGTCGGGACAAGCGATGACGGGGGCATTCGCGTGATTCGCATGGCCTCACGACGGAGACGACGCGAATCCGCAACGATCTCTGAAATGGTTTCATTCATGGTGCACGCTGGGAGCGCCGTGCGCCGAATTGTCCGCTCGGAGCGCATCGAGGGCATAATCGCCTTTTTTTCATTCCCGTCGGGCCCCGCGGCCTGGTGGGCGCACCGGAAGACGGGCGTCCCCTATGTCGTTTCGCTCCGCGGGGGCGATGTACCCGGCGCGGAACCCGGTCTGGCCTTGGTTCATCGCTTCCTTAGTCCATTTCGGCGCCAGATCCTGCGGTCGGCCCGGGCCGTGGTCGCCAACTCGCCAGGTCTTATGGATATGTCCGAGAAGGCCGATCCGGTGGCTGTGCACATGATTCCCAACGGCGTCGACACGGCATTCTTCGTGCCAGCCGCGCCGCCCCGCCCAAAGAACCCGCAGCCACGCCTGCTTTTCGTCGGGCGGTTTCAGGCGCAGAAGAACCTGCTCTGGCTGCTCGAGCAGCTCGCTGAGATCCGCCGTGCCGCCGGGCTGTCGTTTGTGCTCGACCTGGTCGGTGATGGTCCGCTCCGCCCTGCCCTTTCCACCAGGGTCCACGAGCTGCAGCTCACCGACGTTGTGCAATTTCAAGGCTGGAAGGACCGTGCCGAGCTCCGCGCCTATTACCAAGCGGCTGACCTTGTCATCAATCCCTCCCTATACGAGGGAATGCCAAACGTTGTCCTGGAGGCGATGGCCTGCGGCCGCCCGGTTCTCGCCAGCCGGGTGCCGGGAAATGACTCCGCCGTCGTCGACCGGGTCACTGGATGGCTATTCCCGCTAGACGATGCCGCTGGATTCTCCGATTGCGTCCGAACGCTCCTTACCCGGCCGGATATTGGGGATGAACTCGGGATATCAGCCCGTGCGCGGGCGGAACGCGAGTATCCATGGGCGCGCACCGCCCAAAGTTATCTTGAACTGTTGGCTTCGCCCTCTCCACATTCTCAAATCGCATGATTCTAGTTACCGGAGCCGCCGGTTTCATCGGCTTTCACGTTGCACAGCGCCTTTTGCGCGATGGCCAGACCGTGCACGGCCTTGACAACCTCAACGACTATTATGACCCGGCACTCAAGGAGGCCCGCCTTCGCCTGCTTGCCGCACAGCCCGGCTTCACATTTCACCGGGCAAATGTCGCTGATCAGGGCGCCGTAACCGGCGTTTTTGAAAAAGAGCGCCCCGAATACGTCATCCACCTCGCCGCCCAGGCCGGTGTGCGCCATTCGCTTACGCACCCCCGCCTCTACGTCGAAAGCAATGTCTTGGGCTTCCTCAACATTCTCGAGGGCTGCCGCCATTGCGGCGTGAAGCACCTGGTCTACGCCTCCTCCAGCTCCGTGTACGGCTTGAACAGCGCCATGCCGTTCTCCGTCCACCAGAACGTCGACCATCCCGTCAGCCTTTACGGCGCGACCAAGAAGGCCAACGAGCTGATGGCGCACAGCTACAGCCACCTCTACAGGCTTCCAACGACGGGCCTGCGCTTTTTCACGGTCTATGGTCCGTGGGGCCGGCCGGACATGGCGTATTTTCTTTTCACCAAATCGATTCTCGAGGGCAAACCAATCGACGTTTACAACGAGGGCAATATGAAGCGCGATTTCACGTACATCGACGACATCGTTGAAGGCGTGGTGCGCGCAATGGCCAGGCCCGCAATCCCCAATCCGCAATGGCGAGGCGAGGCTCCCGACTCGGCCACCAGCCCCGCGCCCTACCGCCTCTATAACATTGGCAACCATTCGTCCGTCGAACTCCTCCGTTTTATCGAGGTGATCGAGGAGTGTTTGGGCAAGAAGGCGGTGAAACGCATGTTGCCCGTCCAGCCCAGTGACGTCGTTGCCACCGCCGCAGATGTCTCCGACCTCACCCGTGATGTCGGCTTCGAGCCCAATACTCCCATCGAGACCGGCCTTCGCCGTTTCATCGACTGGTATCGCGCCTACTATCGAGCATGAATCCCTCGACGATCGCCTCAAAGGGCCCAGCCCAACAAACAGCCCTTGACCCATTGCTTGGGCCAAGGAATGCCATCAGCCCTCGCTGAAGCCGACGGACCGACACGACTGTACCCCCAAGGCTAATCCAACCGTCTTTCGATTTCATGCTTAGCATTAGGCAAAAGATGTTCATTGCCCGGATGATGAACGGCTCCCTGCGCCTGGCACGAGGCCTCGTCGGCCAGCCAATGCGCACCCGTTGCAATCGCATGGGCGTCAACTGGGACCTCGACCTTGATGAAGGCATAGACCTATCCATCTATTTGCTAGGCGCTTACGAACGGAGCATGCTCCGGGCCTATTCCTCGATGATACACTCTGGAGACGTAGTATTCGATATTGGGGCTAATATTGGCGCTCATACGCTGCATTTCGCCAGACTTGTCGGCCCTTTGGGACGCGTATTTGCCTTTGAACCCACCGATTATGCGGCGGCTAAAATTCGCCTGAATCTGTCGATCAATCCGGAACTGGCATGCCGGGTGAATTTCCAGCAGCGGTTCCTTGTTTCAGACAGCACCGAGGTATTGCCTGCCTCAGTGGCCGCTCGGTGGCCGGTTGCCCATGACCACGATGACCTCGATCAGGATCATCTCGGGAAGCCGGAAACACTCGCCCATGCCCTCGCCATTACCGCCGACGATTTCTGTGCGGCCGAGAACCTGCGCAGCCTCGATTTCGTGAAGATCGATGTCGATGGCCACGAATATCCGGTCTTGCGTGGATTTCGCCGCGGCATTGAGCGATTTCGGCCGCGCATCCTGATCGAGATGGCACCGTTCCTTTACAAGGATGACCGGCGTTCGGAATTTGACGATTACGTGCGCTTCATCGCCGACCTTGGATACAGCTTCATCGCGGCCCGAACGGGCCGTCCGCTCTCGAGCGATCCGGCAGCATTGCGCCGCTATATCGGGCCCGGCCGCGCCATGAATTGCCTAGCCCTTCCCTCCGGGAAGACGTGAAGATGCTTTGGAGATCACTCGCACGCGTGGCCGAGCTGCTCAACCGCTCCTCCCTATGGCATTGCGAGCATCGCGTTTGGGGCCAGCTCATGGCTTCCGCCTCATTCGATAGATGGCTTTACCTGCGCCTGCACCGCGCAGGCTGGATTGGATCTTCGGAGCGGAACTCGCTGCAGCGGATCGTTCGCCCGGGGATGACCGTCCTTGATGTCGGCGCGAATCTTGGCCTCTACACGGTACTGCTTTCCCGCCTGGTCGGGCCCACCGGCCGCGTAATCGCCTTTGAACCCGACCCGCATCATGTCGCCTTGCTGACCAAGAACTGCGCCCTAAATGGATGCGCCAATGTCGAGGCGCACAACGTGGCGCTCGGCAGCGGCAGCGGCCGCCTTGCCCTTCGCAGGAGGTTCTTCAACTCGGGAGCCAACACCCTTGGAAACGCCGACCGCAAACAATTCCCCACCGAGGTGGCGGTGGACGTGGTCAGCCTCGATGAGTTTCTGCCCATGCTTCGGCCCGACCTGGTGAAGATAGATGTCCAGGGTTGGGAGGTGGACGTGCTTAGCGGGATGCAACGGACGCTCGCGGCAAGTCCACACATCGCCATCTATCTCGAATTCTTTCCGGCGGGGCTCCGCCATGCCGGCCGCTCTCCGGTCGAGCTCCTTGACCTTCTGATTAACCAGAATTTCCAGCTCTATCTAACCGATAGATCTCGTCACACGTTGCTTGATCACAATGGCTTGGCCGCCTTGGTCCAGAGCCTGACGGGCCTCAAGTATGCCGACCTCTACGGGGTGCGCTGAACGCCCAATCACGCGCTGCGACCCGGCGCAATCTGCCTGTGTTCATCACAGACGCAATTTGGGGGCGGTGTTCTAATAAGAAATGCCGTCTGCCGCTTAGATGCTCGAAGCTTCGTTTGGGACATGAAGGAACCTTGATTCATGTCTGTTTGTCTGCGGCGCGCGACCGACTCCTTTCCTCCGGACCAGGCCGCGCTGCACCTGAATCCGATATCCTTGCATGGCAACCATTCAATGCGCGGCCTGCCATTGACCGTGGCCCGGTTTTAGGTGAAGCAAGACTGGTCCTGCAATGGCTCAGAAACGCCCGGAATTCCCTTCGCCCGCGAATAAACACGCTCCTGCATTCTGGCTCGAGCACATCGCGGGACTTCTTGTGGCATTGGCGGCCATCGGCTGGATCTGCCTGTTTCCCGATTCTGCATCCCGGTTGGGGAGGGAGCTGCACTACGGGATCCTCCTGCCTCTGGCGTTTTGCGTGCTGGCTGCCGTCGCGCTTAGGCTTCGGGGCGTCGAATATCCGGCATGGTCCTTCACCGTCGTCGCGGGGTTCTTCCTCCTGCAATTGTGGTGGCTTTGGTTCTCCGGCGCCTCTGACACGATGCTTGTCGGGGGGTTATTGCCCTTCTCGGACGCCTCCGATTACCTATTCAACGCCCAACTGCTGGCCGGCGGAGAACGCTTCCAAGGTCAAAATGGCGCCAATGAACATGCGCTCGCGACCTCGATGTTGGCCGTATTGTGGAAAGCTACGCAGGGCGATTATCGGCTGATCCTTGCTTTGATCACGCTCTTAGGCGCCGCATCCGCATGGCTTGCCATGGCCGAAGTGTCGCTGCTTCTTGGAGTGAGCGCCGGTGCCGTCTGGCTGTTGGTGGACATTCTTTTCCTCCGGCGGTTCATCGGGGTGCCGCTATCCGAGCACTTGGGCATGGTTCTCGGCAATCTGGGGCTGGCGTTGGGTTGTCGCGCCGTGCGCATCGGCCGAGATCATTGCTGGATCCTGGCGTCTTTTGCGTTGACGCTGGCTCTCTTCGCCAGGCCAGGCGCGATGTTGACAATACCAGCCCTAATTGGCGGCGCATTCTTGGCTTGGCCGCAAAAGGAACGCCGGCGCTGGGCCCTCCCGAGCGCCATGGCCGGCGCCGCCCTTGCAGCCTTCCTGCTTAACAAGCTGTCGGCGAAGGTCGTTGGCAATCCAAGCCCCGAAGCTGCTGTCAGCAACGCGGCCTACGTTCTCCACAGCCTCGTTTACGGAGGCACCTGGACTGATGCCATGAATCGCTATGGCAATGACCGCGTTGCCGTATGGCACGCCGTCGAGGTTCAGCTGCGCGCACACCCGTTTTCGCTTCTCATGGGCGGCGAGCGCTCGCTGATGGCCTTTGCCCGTCAAGGTTATCTCTTCGGCTTCGTGAACGCCAGATTGCTCAATATCAGCCTTCACCTGGCCTTTGCAACGGGCGCCATTGCGGTCGTGCTAAGTCTCTGGCGCGACCGGCGCGCATGGTGGCTTTTCGCCCTGCTTGCCGGCTTGCTCGCATCCATGCCGCTGCTGCCTCCGTGGGACACCGACAATATGAGGTCGTACGCCGCAACGATGCCACTGGTCGCCTTCACCGCCGCGTTCGGAGTTTTTGCCGCGGCGTCGGCCATACGCACCCGGGGCATCGGCCCAAGTTCTCCCCCCACCGCTTTAGCCGGAGGCCAACCGAGTCTGCAGGCCAAGGGCGAAAGTCCCGGCCTTGGCCGCGCATCAATGGGTTTGCTGTCGGCCGTGGTCATCCTGTGCGCACTCCTGCCGCTGCTGTTTCGCCCCAGCGTATTGCCGCCCACTCGGTCCCTGGAGGACACGTACCGGGAAAACAGAACCGATGGCTCAATTGTCTATTTGCCAGGAATTGCGCTGAAACTCGTTCCGGACTCGACGCCGCGCGGCGTGCTGACGTTGCGAGCGACTGATTTCAGGGCCGGACTGAGCGGCTTCGGCAGGCTCTATCCCGGAGAGGCCGCGTTGCTCGCGAGTCTGCCTGCCGACTGCGTACTGCTCCCAGGCTCCCACGAGTTCCATTTTTATGCAGTTGACGGGAGTCACGTATCAAACCCGGGCCGCGCGCAAACAGTTGATTTGCGGTTTCGGTTCATCGCAGACGGTTGGCTGCTTCTAGCCGTTGACGAAACCCTGCTTGCGCGCAGCCCGGCATTGGCGGCCTACGACTCGGGCGCGACTGGCGCATATTCCTTTGGGATCAACCGATTCCCCGTGATCCGCGCCGGGGATACCGTGACTCTCGTAGATAACGTCAGCTCGATAGATTTCTTCCAACCCACCCGCAGCGGCCCGAATATCAATTCGATCAAGCCCTTCGTAATGGGATCCCGTCGCCTCCATTTTCCCGTTTCCGGGGAATATTATCTGCGGGTGAACCAACGTTTCCCTCTCAAATTGTTGGTCATAGACCGAGACTCCACGACCGCCGACGTCAACACGGCGATCAGAGGTTTTGTGGCGTCCAACTGCATCGTGGATACCAGCGATGGCGGCAAGGTGACAGGCAAGCAAACGGCCCTCGACCCGGTTCGCTTCTTTGAATCCGAGCCACCCACCCCGCTTAGGCGCGATTCGATGCTCCAGCTCATTGCTCTTTTGGAGACTTGCGCGAATCATCCCACCACCAAGTGATCGTCAACAATGGGAGCCTGAGATGAGAACCTTCGGCATCAAATATCTTAAGTGCACCCCCAGGCGGTCCCCCGTTTGCCACTTCCCGCTGAACCGCGGTTCGCACAGCCAGGCGCGTTGGCCCTCGTCCCACGAAACCAGTTCCCGCGAAACGTGAAATCCGCCACTGCCGCCCCAGGGTCGTTCGCTGCGAGATGCGCCGCTGCATTCGGCCGCAATGCGACGATCCTGAATGCGTTGGTGCTTCTTGCTTCAGCTGCAGGGTGCTGTTTTCTCTACTCTCACGGCCTCAGCATGCCAGCAGCCTTCAGTTTGCTGCACGGGCCCTGGGGCGTCGCGGTTGGGGTTGTTGGCGTTTTCCTGGCGCTGGCCGCAACGCCGCAACTCCGCCACTGCCTCCTCATCGGTTGGCTATGCATCTGGTTCACTACCGGCCTGGCGGAGTTGCGAGGCAGCTTTCTTACCGACGGAATAGTTGTCGGCGGGATAATTCCCTACTCCGACGCGAACAATTTCCTGCGGGAAGCCTCTCGGCTGGTTGAGGGGCAAAACCTGACTGCTTGGGCCTCTCGCCCGCTCTCTGACACGTATCTGGCCGGGCATCTTTGCATCGCTGGAGGTAACGTCGCCCTCGCGCTCGCCCTTGCCGGCATATTCAGCGCAGCAGCGATAGGCCTGGCCGCCGTAGAGGTGCGAAGGACCATGGGTCTTCTTGCCGCAACGCTCTGGACTTGGATGTTGTTGGTTTATTGCCGCCGCTATCTCGGTCAAATGCTGAGCGAGCAAGCGGGGGTGGCGTTCGGCGCCTTGGGGGTTGCTCTTCTCATGCGTGCGTTTGCCGCAAACGCCGTTCGCTGTCTATGGCCGGGCCTTTTTCTTTTGAGCCTGGCGCTCAATGCCAGAGCGGGTGCGATGTTGATATTGCCCGTGCTGGTCGCCGCCGCGGCCTGGCGCTGGCAACATCCGGGCCGCGTCCGTGTGCTAGTCCTAGCCACCATGAGCGTGGCCGCCGCCTTCATCTTGAGCTTTGGCTTCCTAAAATTGCTCGGAGCGCCGCGGGGCCAGCTGATGGCAAATTACCATGACATCGCGTACGGCATCGTGTTTGGCGGCAACTGGGAGAAGCCGGCCGCCGACATCCCGAATTACAACCAGATGGACCGATCCGAGCGGGTTACTGAGATAGACCGTCGGATTGCCGCTGCAGTACGGGCGAATCCATCCTTGATATGGCGCGGCGCCGCGCGCAATTGGTCGGACTTTTTCACCCGGAGCAAAGCCGCGCTCGGGCCGTTTTCGTTCTTCATGCATCCCAACACGGAATACGTGCTTCTGGCGCTCTCTGGACTTGGTTTGCTATGGTCACTGGCTGTTTCGCATCGCCTGTCTCCCTTGATTCTTGCCGCGGGCGTCGGCATCGTGCTTTCCGTGCCATTTCTTCCGACATCCGATGCGGACAGGATGCGCATATACGCTGCGACCATGCCAGTCATGTTCCTGATTCCAGCCTTCTCCTTGGCGGGTTGGCGGGCTTGGATGGGACGCTTTGCGCCCAGCATTCCCATTTTAAGTCGATCCGAGCCCAATGTTCTCAATGACGCCGCTGACGATTCCCCCGGCTTGCTTTACTGCGTCCTTCCCTATCTCGCCGTCATGCTGCTGGTGCCGCTGTTCGCCCGCTTTGTTGCCCCAAGCGGCCCTGCTGTCAGCCTGAGGGAAAGGGGCCCGGATACCGAACTGACACTCGATGTCAATCGGGCCACATGGATCGAACTGACGTCATCCAGTGATTCGCGCAGGTCCAACACGCGATACGTCCCGGCCGACCTGTTCAAACGAAACATATTTGGGTCGTTTCACGCATTTTATCCCAAGCAGGCAGGATTTCTTGAGTCGCTCTCTCGCCCTGGAGTCGCCCTCGTGTGCCCGGGCAGCACAGAGACCGCATTCCTGATCATCGATGCGAGGCACTTGAAAGAGAAGGGCCGCAAGGTTGTAGTTCTGGGGCGGTCACACGCCGCCGATGCCAACTACGACCCGACCTTCTTGGAGAATTCACTTGAGAACCCTGCCATCCTAAGGCAACGCGCGCCCTGATTTTCCGCGTTCCAGTTCGAGCCCATAAATGACTTCGCTGCTCTATCTTTTCCAGGCCTCCGTCGTATTTCTTTGCCCGGCCTTCTTTGGTTGGGTTGTCCTGCGCCGCGTGGTCCGCGAGCATGACTGGCTGGTGCTGCTGCCAGGTTCCGTTGTCATCGGCTGCGTCGCCCTGATGGCGACCATGAACGAGCTGCGGTACTGGCTGGAGATGTCGATAGGCGCTTGGTTTGCCTACAAGCTTCTTCTGGCGGCCTCATTTGCCATTTTGGTCTTCACACGCCGGCCACGTTTCGGCCTTCGGTTGGCGGGAGGAGTCAGGAGAAAACTGTGGGCGGGGCTCGCTCTGACCGGCACTGCGATGACGGCACTCTATTTTGGCGTGCCGGCCGCGCGAGGCCTCCTGAACGACTCCTGGTGGTTTCATTATCCTGCCGCCACCCTCGTTGAAGATCTAAAGTATTTCCCGCTCCCGAGCGTCTTCGCGCCCGATGATCCGCTGTACTATCATTTTGGGCCGGATATCCTCGCCGGCACCTGGGCCTATCTTCTCGATTGCCCGGTGCAGACTGGCTTTGCCGCCGTCGTCTGCATCTTCGCACCCTGTGCGTTCTTGCTGGGCTACGCCCTAGTGTTGCGTGGCAGCCGCAGCCATCTCGGCGCCCTGGCCGGAGCGGCGTTCCTGGTCGTCGGTGGGAATCTGCTGTTCTTGCGGCTGGCGACCGCAGGCTCCTTCGCGGGCCTGCATGTCTTGGAAAGGCTGAACAGCGGATCCGTAGACGGCCTCCTCAAGCTCATGTTCACACCGTCCCACGCCTGCGGGATACCCGCCGTGCTGGTCGGCATCGTTATCTTTTGGCGTTTCTGCGTCCGCCCATTCTGGCCGCTTGCCGCCTTGCTGGGACTCTGGACGGGCGCACTCACACTGATCGCCGAATGGTATTTTTTCCCATTCATCGGCGCCGTCGCACTTATCCTGCTGACCAGGGCCCTCACGGAGATCCGCAGCGGGCGTTTCGCCGCGCACTCCAAAACCATGGTCTGGCTGCGCGTGGCGCCCCTGGTGATCGCCATTGGGTGGGGTTTCTTCAACAACACCTATGTTTCAGGGGTATTTGGGCATTTCTGGATGCACAGCATGCAGCAATCTTCAGCGATCGGCGTGCGCATGGAGCAATCGCGCTTCGACCAAGAGGCGCGGGACGCCGAGGTGCACCACATCTATTATAGCCTGACGCACAAGTTCCCGACTCCTAAGAAGCTGCCACCCGGTGTAGCCCCCGGAGATTCGCCGCTCCTGGAATTACCCTGGACGCCGCCCGGCCTGGTCCCACTTAAGCTGAACCTACGCCACTTCGGACTGATCCCGTCCTGGGAGGGGGCAGGATCAAGTGGAGGGACCTTTGTTCCTTTGCTGAGCTTTCGTTTCATCGCCGAATGCACTCCCGTGCTTTTGCTGGGGCTGCCGTTCGGCCTATGGCTCGCGCTCAGGCGAAAGCAGCCCATTCTGCGGCTCTTGGCGCTGGTTGCCCTGCTCTCAGTGCTGCCGCCCATATTCCTCGATTGGGGATTCCGCTCGACGGATTTCCTGAGGTTCTTCACCGGCGCCTTCTCCTTTTCGGCGCTGCTGCTCGGCTGGCTCGTGGGCAATCTGTGGGGACGCGGCCCGAAATTGGCGCGCGGCGCGGCGCTGCTGATCTGCGGCTGCGTGCTTGTGAACCCATTCATCATAGGCCTGATCGGCCTCAATGGCTCGACCTTCGCCGCAGTACGGGACGTAAATCAGAGCGCGGGTTCGCTGAAGAAAGCATCGCTGGAAGAAAACGCGGGGCCTCTTGCTAAAGGAACGGCACCCGGCACCCAAACAGCGGCACCTGCCGCGGATGGGATACGCGTAGCGTCGCCGCAGGCGGCGGTTGTTCCAGCCCAATTGTCCCCAGCCCAAAAGCGGGCTGCCGCGATCACCAAGCTGGCCGAGCTTGCCCGGCGTTACCTTTATCCACAGACGCTGGGTCGCGAACGCGCCATCGTCATTGTGCCCACAGATGCGATTCCGCCCACGGAGGTCTTTCCCGAATGGCTCAGGCTGGCAACGCTCGCACATGTGCAGTTGCCGGTTGGATGGTACTGGAGCGATTCGTACTACGCCGCAAATTACCGCGAAGCCGTCACAAGCCTCAGCCCTGCGAGCGTCACCGCACTGGATGCGCGTTGGATCATCGTCAGCAATCTTTTCAGCCCCCCGCCCCCTGATGCTGTCAACGTCGCCCTTCGCGACCCTCGCCGCTTCATTTTTGCACGCCAGTACATCAGCGGCCCATATTACCTGAACATCTACCGCGCGCTGCCCTTCAGCGCACGTCCACCCGGCACCGACGACGAATGACCCGCAAGCAAAGCCGTTGCCCGGCTCAAACTCGGTTTGTCGGCTGCGGTTGTTTTCCTGGCGCAAACGCAGGCGGGCCAAGCTGCGGCTCCTGTGTACGGGGGCCCATCTTCCTTATTCCCAGCGCCTCAACACTCTCCTCTTGAAAGGTTGAATTTGTCGCGCCCCTCCAAATTCTAGACGCCTCCCGCTAGCCGTGACCGCACCCGCTACCTCTTCACGCCGGAAGATCCCTCTGCCGCTCTTGATCGGCGCGAAGATCCTGCTGGCTGGCGCCCTGCTCTATCTTGTCCTCTCCAAGATCAACATCGGGGAGGCCGCGCAGCGGCTTACCCACGCGCTGCCGTCCTCCATGATAACGGCAGCAGCCCTCTCTCTTGCGATTCCGGTTGTGCTTGCATTGCGCTGGTGGGTGCTCGCTCGGCCAGTCGTCGGCTGGCCCGATGCATTGGCCTTCACGTGGATCGGGTCCTTCTACGCTATCATCCTGCCCGGCGCCGTGTCGGGCGACATTGCCAAGGGTGGTCTGTTAGCCTGGAAGAACGCCGATGCGCGGCAGGCCGCCCTTCCAGCGTCCATACTGGCCGACCGGTTGGTCGGCCTAACGGTCATGCTGCTGTTCTTTTGCCTGAGCAGCTTGCTGGTCATGAAGGCATCCGCTTCACCCGAGCTGGCGCGGTTTGCTCTGCCGGCCGCCGGCATCGGGCTCCTGGCTTTTTGCGCTTTGCTGCTTGGTTGGACAAGGCCATGCCAAAGGCTCGTGCTGGCCGTGCTGGCAAATCTCCCATGGGGCGCGGCAAGGGATGTGTTCGAAAGGTTTGCCGAGGCGACGTTTGCCTACACAAAGCAGCCCGGGCGCCTGTGGCAGGCCGCCGCGCTTAGCGCTCTCTCACAGGGCCTGAGCGTTGCGATGTATGTCGCTCTCTTGCACGCGCTCGCGATCCACTTCGGCCTGATCCCGGCTTTCGCGCTGTATTCAATAATAGCGGTGCTGGGCCTGGCTCCGATCACCTTTGCTGGGATCGGCCTGCGGGACTGGTTCGCCGTGGGATTCTTTGCTGCCTACCACCTGCCGGGGGAGGCTGGCGTGGCGTTCGCCTGGCTATGCCTGGCGATGAGCGTGCTCCAGGCGGTTGTGGGCGGCCTTTGGCAAATCGTGATCTTCCTCTCCGGTTCTCGTCCGCCCGCAGCGGGGTCATGATCCGTGTCCCCGATTCCATTCTGCGGCGCGTGACGGAAACCTATGGCGCCACCTATGAGGCCTATTCAAGGATTCCCGCGGAGAAATGCGCCCGCGACGTGCTGGATGAGGAAAAGGTCCATGACCAGGTCGCGCTCTTTCGCGGCACCTTTGGCCTGAAACCCGAGGATCTGCGCGGTGAGCGGCTGCTCGAGGTCGGCAGCGGATTTGGGATCTTCCTGGCCGTCCTGCGCCGCGACTACGGGGTGGAAAGCTACGGTCTCGAACCTGCCTCCGGAGGCTTTGTTTCAAGCCGAGAGGACGGAGCCTATTCGATATCGCCGCAAAATGAACACCACCGGTTAGTTGCAAGGGATATGACAATCTGCTCGAATCCGCAGCCAATCGTTTCCGAGTGAATTAAGGAATGACCGGCGCCGCCCCTTCTCAAAGTGCCCGTGCAAGCCGAGCGTTGGCGCTCGCCCTCACGGGCCTCGGTGCGACCACGGTAGCGGCACTTATTTGGGCCCAGTTCCGCAGCTATGACATGCTTGATGGGGCATATTACTTTTTGCTTTTTCAAAACCCCGCGGATTTTTCCGATACACAGACGCGGTTTCATTTGCTTGCTCGCCCGATATGGCTGCTGTGCGACCAGAATATTGTCGCCTTCAGAATCGTCACTCTCGCACTGGCGTCGGCAGCGAGCTGGCTTTTTTGGCGAGCGTGGAAGCGACTGGTGCCGCGTTACGAGAACGCAGGCATTTGTTGGTGGCCGCTGTGGCTGGCGACCATGTCCGGCCTCACATGGGTGCCCGTAGCGCTGACTTACAATTCGATCCCGACCCTATTCGGCCTGCTCGGATTCGCGATTATCCTGGGATCTTTTGAATCGCTAGCGGCTTGGCTACCGAGACGGTCAATCCGATGGGCAATTGCTCTCGTGCTAGCTGCACTGATTTACGGCGTCTATCTTGCGAAGATTCCTGCTGCGGCGGCCTTTGCCATTTGCGGTTACTTCCTTTTCTGTTTCGAATCGCGGCTTGATGCCCGGCTGCGCCGCGCGCTTGTCGTTATAGGCGTATTAATGGCCGTCGTTGGCTTGGGGGCCGCGCTCTTTGTCGTAACCCGGCGCGGCTTTGGAATAAATGAGGCGTTCTCTGTGAAAGGCTTGCTCATAACCCCCAACTTCATTTATTACACCTTACTGAGGTATTGGACTGAAATCGTCCGCCTATTGCCCGCATTGCGCCTGGACTTCAGTTGGACAGCGGGCCCGATGATCTTGGCGTGTGGGGCGGCGCTTTTCGGTACCTCGCGCACTAATCGCCTGCGGAGGTGGTCGGCAGCCAGCCTGCTTCTCCTGTTATTGGCATTCGCCGTTGCGCTGCTCGAAAGACGGCTTTGGGACAGCAGTTTTCAAGCAGCAGTAAGCGGTGAAGCATCACGTTTTTACCTGCTCCTTTGGGGTTCGCTGCTGCCGGTTTGGATTATTAGCTTTTGGCCAAGGACCGGAACGGGATACAAGGCGACTCCTCGGCACATCGCCTGGGTTATAGTCCTGCTCATGCTGCCCTTGATCAGCTCTTTTGGCAGCACAAACACAGTGTATGTAACCGCCCTCCATGAGACCGTGTATTGGGTTGCCGGCCTTCTACTCGTCTCGGATCATATTGCCGGGGCATTCGCCGCGCCTTGGTTTAGGCCCGCAATGGCTGCCCTCATCTCGCTTGGCGCCGCCGGGCATATTTTCTCAGGCCATTTTCTTCGGCCGTACATGTATCAGCCAAGCCTCTGGAAACAGACCGAGAGCGTCGAGATCGGCTTCCCCGCAACCAGGCTAAAGATCGACCCCGCCCTCGCTACCTTTCTCCGCGACGTACGCACAGCGCTCGACGCAAATGGCTACAAACCCGGTGATGACGTGTTCGGCTTCTTCAACCTTCCCGGCATCATATTCTCCGTCGGCGCAAAGGAACCCGGAGCTCCGTGGTACTTTGGCACCTGGTACCAACAAGAAAACATCGACCAGCTAAAACTGGATCGGGTCCCGTTGAAGCGCCGCCAGCATGCATGGATCATTACCCAGGCGGATGTTCGTCCATTTCGCCCGCAGTTTCTTAGTTGCGGGATCGATTTCCCAGACGGCTACACGAAGATCAGCCAAACCACCAACCCTGTCACCGGCCTTGAAGTCGGAATCTGGAAGCCCCGCGGCCGGCCCTGATCGCCGCGCCTTTCTTTGCGCCGAGGCCGCACGCTGGCTCGTGCTGCTCGCCGCCACGATTTGGCTCGTTCACCCGTACTTCGCGGCGCGCCTGATTGGCACGGGCGATGCGCTCTGGTACCACCATTCGCTGGCCGACGCCGTCACGCAGTTTCGCGCGGGCGTCTTTCCCGTGTTCGTAGGCCAGTCCGACTATTCGTTCAACGGCTCGATCTATCCCCTTCGCGCCGCCCCCTATTACCAATATCTCGCAGGGCTTCTCGACCTGCTCACCGGCCGAACGCTGGGGTTCTTTGCCCTAGAGCACCTGACTGCCATCGTGAGTGTCCTTACGGGCGCGGCCACCGCCTATTGGGCCCTCGTATGGATCGCCCCGGGCCAGCGCTGGTCGGCGGCCGCTCTCGCCCTTCTTTACGTAATGTGCCCGGGCGTCGCCGGCCTGTTCTACGCCCAGGACCTCTACATGAGCGGCATGGCCCTGCCTTGGGTCCCGCTCGCGTTCGCCGCCCTGGTGCGCTCGTTCGACGATGATAGCCTGGGACCGCAGGCCGTCCTCGCGGCGAGCCTTGCCGCCCTGTGGTGGGCGCACTCCCCAATTGCGCTATGGGCTACGGCCTTCGCCGCGGTCGGAGAGGTCGTCCGATTGATCGATCGAAGGCTCAGTCGCCTTGGGTTCGCCCGCGCCGCCATTGGCGCCGGCATTTTTGCCGCGCTTGCAGCCTATCCGTTCGTGTCCGTCTTCCTGCTGCGCACCCCCGGCGAGGCAATCGTCCCCTACATCATGGACCGCCAGGCGCTGCTGGAGGTGGTGCGCAAGTCGTTCCCCTCCTCGCTCCAGCCGATTGATCTCAATGCTCCCATCCTCACCTACATGCAACTCGGTTACGGGCTATGGCTCGTCCTGCTCGCGGGCGGCATTGCGTGGTGCTTTCGCCCCCGCCTTTGGGCGGTCGCCTTGTTGCTCGCATCGGCGGCACTGATGGTCCTCCTGTTGTTTCCCTTTCCGTGGATTAACAGGGCTCTCTGGCTCAGTTTTCCCGAGACCGTCGTCGGCATGACGCTCTACTGGCCGATGCAAAGGTTCTACATCCTCATCGCTGCGGCCGCTGTCGTCTGCGGGCAGCGTCTTCTGCGGGAGTTTCCGGCAACAGGCGCGATTGGGCGCGACTCGGTCCGGCTTGGGCTCTTGGTGGCGACGCTCTGGAGCGCCAAGGAGGCCGGAAAGTTCATCGAGATGGCCCGCCGCCAGAGCGACACCGTTCTCGATTCGCGCCGCTGGTCCCGCCTGGAGAACGTCGCTGTCCAGCGCCACACTTACGGCCTATTCCCGAGGCGGCCCGCATATTTCACTCACGGCGTCGTTGAGCCGCGCCTGGAGAGCCGCCTGCTCGATCCCACTACGGGCAGCCTACTCATCTCGGACTACGACCAAGGCCGCGCCAAGGCGCCGCAGGAGGATTTTCGGGGAACGATCGATGTCAATCCCGGCATCCTTGACCTTGATCCGCCGCTTACACTCAGGCCGGGCGAGCAATACCTGCTGACCTTCGGCTTCGCACGCAGGGACACGGCCGGCCTGCTCCAGATAATCGGCCCCACCCTCTACCGGGAATACAGTCTGCCGCGGTCAGGCGAATTGAAGTCGTTCGGCAGCGAACGCGAATCCGAAAAATCCATCACTATCTGGACGAGCGCGCCGGGATCGGAGACCGTCAGGCTGCGCTTCATTCCCACGGCGGAGCAGGCCAAACCGAGCGATTACATCCCGTTTGCCAGGTACCGCCTCCAGAAGATCGATGAGCAGGCGCTGCCGGTGCGCGTGAGTTCGCTCATCCCCTACCGCGCAACCGTGCGCAGCCCGGGGGCAGCGCTGCTCGAGACCCCTCGAATGTTCGTCCCCGGTTACGCCGCCACGGTCAACGGCGCCGCCGCGGCGGTGCGCAGGTCCGCCGAAGGACTGGTGGCCTTCCCGGTCCCGCAGGGAGAAAGCCAGGTCGAGCTGCGATTCGCCGGCCCGCTCGCCCTGCACCTGGCATTCTGGCTGAGCGCCGTGGGTTGGATCGTCGCTGCCCTTTGGACCGCTGCGCGAGCGACAGGATTGGGATCCAAGCCGCCCAAGGCTGCCCATCCGGAACTCAGCTCCAATTTTCCTCGGGAGACCCAAGGAGGCCAAGGCTAGCGTGTCACTCCTGCCCCGCAGGACGTATTCCGAGCGCGGCCGCCGGATCCGGCAGCAGGCTAACCATTCTTCTTACGACAACCCGTCGGCCCTAAAGTTCGATGTCGGCGCCATCCTGGGCCGAAACTGGTAACGTAACGACATGCGCAAAGCCGCTCCATGGAAGCCCGGAATGCCACAATATCGATTTGCCCTCGCCGGCGCTGTTCGTACGTACATATGAGACTTATGGCTGTACGTCGTTGATGCCTGTGTGCCTATGCTTCTTTGGCGTCGACTAAGCCTGCTGGTTGCGGCGGCTTTAGCCGCCCTTTTTCTTAAGGCAAATAGGGGCACCGAAATCAACTGCCCAATAGCGTTTGGTGAGATTTCGGCAGAACAGGGATACGCCTACCAGGTTGCGCTCGCAACTCCGCATCTATTGACGCCTTTGGCTGACGATCCCCGGAATCCGCATCGCGCTCCTACCGAGTTGTTCGAAGACGGACATGCCCTCCATCCCGCTCACGCGACTCATGATCATATCCGCAAGGAAGGACGCGGCGCATTTTCTCAATGGCGTTCAGCGATATATTTCTCCACCTCCGACAATAGTGACCCCCGTTCCAACGGTCGGGCCTATGTCGCCCATATAGTTGCAGTCCCCTCTTTGAGTGCGCAATGGCTGTGTGCGTTGTGCCTCTTGGCGGCCGTGGCCGCAAATTTGGATCGCGCAGCACGGCTTCTTTGGCGGCGACTGAGCCTCCTGGTTGCGGCGGCTTTAGCCGCCCTTTTTCTTAAGGCAAACAGGGGCATCGAAATCAAGCGCCCAATAGCGGCTGATGAGATTTCGGCAGAGCAGGGATACGCCTACCAGGTTGCACTCGCGACTCCGGATTTATTGACGCCTCTGGATGACGATCCCTGGAATGCGCATCGCGCTCCTACCCAATTGTTCGAAGACGGACATGCCCTCCACCCCGCTCACGCGATTCATGATCATGTCCGCATGGAAGGACGCGGCGCATTTTCTCAATGGCGTTCAGCGATATATTTCTCCACCTCCGACAATAGTGACCCCCGTTCCAACGGTCGGGCCTATGTCGCCCATATAGTTGCAGTCCCCTCTTTGAGTGCGCAATGGCTGTGTGCGTTGTGCCTCTTGGTGGCCGTGGCCGCAAATTTGGATTTCGCAGCACGGATAGCCCGCGGTGCGACTCGCCAGCTATCGAAGCTGCCAGGCGCTCACTGGTTGACCCCTAGATCGAAACGATTCCAGGCCTTGGAGTTTTACATGACGCCTTTTTTCATGGGAGCCCTGATTCTTTTTATTATCCACGTGCACGCCTCGTTCCTACGGCTAACCGAACCGCGTCTCGCCGTTATCGGCTATGGCAACGCCAGCGCACCCTTTTCCGACGCGATGGACCCGTGGCTCCGAGGGACAATGAGCTACTATCTTCACGATACGCCCACGACCAATCTTTATCGGCCAACTATCGGCCTATTCTTCAGCACGATTCTAACAATATTTCAGGCGGTCTCGGCAATCCCCAAGGTCCTCATTGCAGCCTTCCTCGCAGCAGCGATCTACTTTTTCGTCAGCGGCCCCATTTTTTTGAGAATCATCATAGTCGCGACTTTGGTCACCTTGAATCTGAACTACGATGCGTTCGTTTCGGCACTTCATCCCGAGTGTATCATGATGGGTTTCTGGACCATGTCATTCTCAGTGATCGGTCTCATTCTGATTGGACTAAGCCGGAATGCTGACACCCGGCGATGGCTGCCGGCGGTCGCCGGCTTTGGCCTAGTGGGTGTCGCAGCGGCGGTACAGGGGCCGCAGCTGCTTGGCGGGGGCCTCGTCTTGGGTTGGTGCGCAAGACGCTGGATCCAGGAACGCGAATGGAGGACCTTGACGCTTTCTGTCGTCACTTTTCTCGCTCCGACACTCTGCGACAACTCGATCCGAACAGCCTATGGAGTAACCAATAATGCCATGGCGAATCTCTATTGCGCTTATACCGATCCAGCGCACGCCTGGACCCCACAGACCGATCAACTCTATCACCTGAAGAATCCGTCGAATCAGGTCGTCGTTACGCACTTCGTCGAGTTCATCGCCAGTCCGGGTGGCCGTGCTTTCGTGCGTTCGGCAATGGCCTATCCACTGGAGCAGGACGCCCTCCATATCAGGCGCTCCGCATTCCTCGGTCTTTTGTTTGTTTGTGCAGCGCTTGGGTGGTGGACAAATCGCAAAGACCACGAATCTCCCAACAAGCCATTTCCGGAGCATGGCAATCAGATCAAGTGGCGGGATTGGGGAATTGGGATCTGCCTGATCGGCGTCATAGTCTTGATATGGATGATTGTGACGCGCGACGCGGTAGCCTTTCATTACCCGGCGTTGATCCTAGCCGGGGTGATCGCTGCCGCTGGAATCCTTAGGGGATGCCCCATGGCCGTTTGTTTTGCATTGTGCTATGTTGGATCCCTTACGTTGCACGCCGTTCTTGGGTTCGTAAGCGGCTATCGCGTTAGCGTGACGTATGAAATCTTTGTGTTCGTCGCTCTCATCTGCTTGCTTGTGGAGCCATCTACTCCTGGCGATAGAAATGCTAAGCTCGCCCGCGGGCTGCCAGAATTTTCTGCGATTGTTATTCTAATCCTGGCAATCGCCTATGCCGGAAATTTCGTGGGGAGGCGGGGGCAGAAGTCTTATCTGCGGACCAGGCTTGGCGAAACCACGAAGAATGTGGTGAAGGTGTCCGGCGACCGCGCGATCGATCGCAGTCTATATTTCGACCGGAATCTTTCCTATTTCTACACAAACGACGATGGGCTTCCTTTTGGTTCCGTCCGCACTTATGCCGCAATCAAAGCGCCGGCTGGGCTGGGGCTTGATTCGTTGATCACTCCTTGTGAGGTGACTTGGGAGGCAAAGCCGTAACGTAGGGAGTTCTCGCGAGAACTTGAACCCGCCCAGAATGGGCGAACCAGCCTAGTGCCAGTTCAGGTTGACTCCAACCCCTTGTCTGTGCGGTATTTCTAGGGCCATTTATGAGCGCCCCAGCAACAGCCTCGCCCTTCTCAGGCATTGCCCGGAAACGCGATCTCTGGTGGCAGTTCACCGTTAGGGCCGTTGAATCCCGCTACCGCGGCAGCTACCTCGGCATCATCTGGGCCGTGCTCAACCCCGTGCTGATGCTTGGCATCTACTACGTCGTCTTTGGACAGATCTTCAAAGGTCATTTCCGCGACCCCAAGGTGGAAACCGAGACGGACTTCGCCATGGTCATGTTCCTGGGGCTGACCCTCTACATGCTGGTCGCGGACATCCTGGGGACGTCGCCGCTCCTCATCGTCGGGAACACCAGTCTCGTGAAGAAGGTCGTCTTCCCCCTTGAGATACTGCCCCTGTCGCATTCCGGGGGCCTGTGGTTCAACCTGGCCATCGGTCTTGTCCTTGCGCTCGGCGGCGCGTTGATCTTCGGGAGCGGCCTCAGCCTGGCGGGCCTCGCATGGCTGCCGGTCATCCTGATTCCCCTTCTCATGCTTACCGCGGGACTCGCATGGCTCTTTGCGGCACTCGGCGTCTTCTACCGCGATCTCGCCCAGGTGATGCCTTTTTTCGCGCAGATCGTGCTGTATTCGAGCGCGGTCTTTTTTCCGGTCAGCCGGATTCCCGCCAACCTGTGGGCGATCCTCAAGTGGAACCCCTTCCTCCAGACCGTGGTGCTGGCCCGCGAAGTGGTGCTCTGGGGCATGCCCGTCAACGCAATGCACCTAGGCTACACGTACGCCGCGGGACTTGCCGTACTCCTTGCCGGCCGCTGGGTGTTTATGAGGCTCCGGCCGGCCTTTGCCGACGTGGTCTAAGGGGCACCTCCCAACCATGTCCAGCGAACCCCTAATCGAGGTCGGCGGCCTCACCAAGGCCTACAGGATCTGGGAGAGCCCGTCCTCGCGCCTCACCGTGCCGTTCCTTGAGGCCGCATCGGCGCTGCTGCCGAAGGGGTCCTCTGCGCGCCGCGCGCTGGCGCGCCATGCCTCCAGCAGGTTCCGCGATTTCTACGCCCTGCGCGACGTGAGCTTCTGCATCCGCCGCGGCGAGGCAACGGGAATCATCGGGCGCAATGGTTCGGGCAAGAGCACGCTCCTCCAGCTGATCGCCGGTACGCTGATGCCGACGGCCGGCTCCGTGAGGACCAGCGGCCGTATTTCGGCGCTCCTCGAGCTCGGAAGCGGCTTCAACCCGGACTTCACCGGGAGGGAGAATGTGTTCCTCAACGGCGCGATCTACGGGTTCACCCACGCCGAGATGGACACGCGGATGGACGAGGTGACCGCTTTCGCCGACATAGGCGAATTCATCGACCAGCCGGTCAAGACGTACTCCTCGGGCATGATGATGAGGCTCGCCTTCGCGGTCGCCGTGAACGTCCAGCCGGACGTGCTGATCATCGACGAGGCGCTCGCCGTCGGCGACGTCTTCTTCTCCCAGAAATGCTTCCAGCGGATCCGCGAGATCGTCCACCGCGGCGCCACGCTCATCTTCGTCTCCCATGACATGGGGGCCGTCCAGTCGCTCTGTGACCGGGCGCTCCTCCTCAACCAGGGGAGCCTCATGTTCGACGGGGTCCCGGAGGACTGCGTCAGCAGGTACTTCAACCTGCACAAGGTCTCGATGAAGTCGGGCCAGTCCGTCGCGGGGAAGCACCCCCCCGTGAATCCGGCGGTGCTCAATTCCGTCCGGTCGGGCGACATCCTTTCCACGGCGAAGTCGCGGCACGGGGACAAGGCCCTTGAGATCGCGGCCGCCGTGGTGGTCGACGGGCACGGCGCGGCGACCTGGGATTTCGAGATGATGCACCGCGCGGCCGTCCGGATGCACCTCAGGGCGAACGCCGAAATCAAGAGGCCGTCGGCCGGGATCCAGCTCCACGACAGGATGGGCAACTTGGTCTTTGCCGCGGGGACGCCCCAGCTGCGCTTTCCGCTGCCGGCCCTGTCCAAGGGCGAGGAGATATTGCTGGAGTTCAGGATAGCTCTCTCCCTCCAGCCCGGCGCCTACACGCTGTCGCTCGATGCCGCCGAATTTGACGAGGACAATCCCAACGTGGGCGCTTTCTACGACAGGATCGGCGGCCTCGGGCCGCTCAACGTGGGAAACTTCGGCTCGGGCGCCCTGCCCTTCTACGGCATCGCCCAGCTGCCGATGGACATCAGCTATCTCTAGCAATGAGCGACAAACCCGCCGAACGGGCCTGCTGGTGCGGCCATCCGCAGCTGGAGTCCTACTCCGACGACTACAGGGTATGCCGGGCGTGCGGGACATTGGTGAGCAGCGCCTTGCCGGTCGAGGGGCTCTACAGCCGGGAGTACTGGACCGAGCGCCAGACCGGACACCACGGGCTGCCCGATATCCGGGACCGCGCGCGGCTCGACCTGCCCGAGCGGTGCACCCACTGGCTCCGGCGCCTCCTCGAGTTCCGGCTGCCTCCCGCCCGCGTCCTCGAGGTGGGCTGCGCCCACGGGGGCTACGTCGCCCTCCTCGGCTGGGCCGGATTCGAGGCAACGGGCACGGAGATAAGCCCCTGGATGTCGCGCTTTGCCCATGAGACCTTCGGGATCAAGGTCCTCACCGGGGATGTCGAAAGCCAAGATTTCAAGGCGGGAAGCTTCGACGTGATTGTCTTAAACGATGTGATCGAGCACCTGCCGAACCCCGTGAGGACGATGGGCCACTGCGCCGGGCTCCTGTCCAAGGACGGGTTCTTCGTCATCCAGACTCCCGAGTACATCGAGCACCTGAGCTACGCGGACCTGCGGGCCAAGAACGACCTTTTCCTGAAGCACATGGACCGGAACAACGAGGAGCACCTGTACCTTTTCAGCAGGCGCTCGGCCGGGGTGTTTTTTTCAAGGCTCGGGTTTCCCCATCTCGATTTCTCGAGCCCGGTCTATTCCTACGACATGTCATTCGTCGCGGGACGGTCCCCGTTGAAGCCCAACGACGAGGCTTCTGCGGCGGCCTCCCTTTCCAAGGCGCCCGTCGGGCGCCTCGTCCAGGCGCTCCTCGACAAGGCCCGTGAATCCGCCGACCGCTGGTGGGCGATGCAGCGCCTGGAGGCGAAGCTCAACCCCCCGCCGCCGCACCCCTAGAACAGGCTCGCCTCACCCGGCGCACTTGGTGTGAAGTGACCCCTTTTACGTGCCCGCCCAGCCCAAGACCATCGTTTACCTGCGCCCCGACACGATCGGCGACCTGATCCTGTTCACCCCGGCGCTGGGCCAGTTCATCGCCGAATGGCCGAAGGCTCGCCATGTCATTGTCGTTAGGCACGGTTACGAAAGCCTGGCGCCGCTATTTCCCGGGGCCCTTGAGTGGAAGGTGGCCCGGCTCAATCCCTTCAAGCAGAGGCCCTCGGAATGCCGCGCGGAGCTGGCGGCGCTGCTGGGCGACCTGGCTGCGCTGAAGCCGGAGCTTATCCTTGCCCCGACGCTCAACCGCACCTGGCTCGAGATCGCCGTCGCGGCGCATTTCGGGAAGGTCCGGAGCGTCGTCCTCGGCGGGGCCGATGTGGACCCGATCTTTGCCGCGTCGCTAAGGCTCGATCTCGGCGTCGATCCCGCCAGCTCATTCAGGGAAACGGTGGCCGCGGACAAGGCCGCCGGCGACGTCGAGAGCCAGCACCGTTTCGCGGAGAAGGTGATCGGCCGCGGCCTTCCGAAGGTCCTCCCGTCAATCGAGATTTCGAAGGACCTGTCGGCAAGGGCGCGCGCGATCGCCGCCAGCCACGGGCTCGCCGAGGGCAAGTGGGCGGCGGTGTTCCCGGGCGGGCTCGCGAACGTTCCCGTGAAGTCCTGGCACGCCAAGGGATTTGCCGAGGTGGTCTCGTGGCTGCAGGCGAGGAAGATGCCCGTGCTCCTCCTCGCCCACGCGGACGAGGCCTCCGGAATCGAGGCCGTCGCCTCGGGGGTGGCGGGATCGGGCGGCTCCCGGCCCGGGGCGTGGCTCGGGAAGGATGGCGAGCTGCCGCTCCTCGCGGCCCTCCTCAAGGATTCCGGGCTGTACGTGGGGCACGACACGGGCGCCATGCACATGGCGGGCGCGGCCGGCCGGCCGGTGGTCGGGATATTCGGCGGAGGCCACTGGCCCCGCTTCAAGCCCTCGGCCCGGCAGGGCGTCTCCGTGGTCCAGCCCCTGCCCTGCTTCGGCTGCAACTGGGACTGCCACTTCGGCGACGGTCCCTGCGTGAAGACGATCCCGGCCTCCGATGTCATCGAGGGCATAAGGCGGGCCTTGGCTGCGGCCGACCAGCCGGTCGACGCCGTCGTGGAATCCCGCGCGCTGCCGCCGGAGGCCCTGAAGCTCATCTCCGCGTCGACCCCCGGGATCATCGCGCTCAAGCGCGACCGCGTGGACCGCCAGCACAAGATCGAGGAGCTCAAGGACGAGACCGACTCCAAGGACGTCGAGATAGAGGCGCTCAAGCGCGCCGCGGAGGAGCGCAAGACCGAGATGGAGGCCATCAAGGCCGAGCTCGAGCAGGAATGCGCCGACAAGGACACCGAGATCGCCGAGCTTAAGGTCGAGACCAATTCCAAGGACGTGGAGATCGAGGACCTCAAGCGCGCCGCTGAGGAGCGCAAGACCGAGATGGAGGCCATCAAGGCCGAGCTCGAGCAGGAGTGCGCCGACAAGGACACCGAGATCGCCGAGCTTAAGAAAGAGGCCGACACCAAGGATGGGGAGATCGCGGCCCTCAAGGAGACGTGCGACGAACGCGAGAGGATCGTCGTCCGGCTCGACGCGGGCCTGAAGGCGCACATCGCGGCGGTGCCCGAGTGGGAGCGCCGGGTGGCCAGGATCGAGGCTGAGCGCGAGGCCCTCGCGGCCCGGCTAGAGCTCCTTGGAAAGCTCCCGCCCGACGCGGCGCTGTGGGCGCAGGTCATCCACGACAAGGATGTCCACATCGGCAACATCGAGACTGCCATGAGGAACCAGGACGGGGAGATCCTGGCGCTCAAGCAGGAGATCGCAAACTACGCGTCCGGCCACGCGAACACCGAGCAGGCGAGGCACTACGGCCGGCTCCTCTCGGAAAAGGAGGCGGTGATCCAGGAGCTTAACCGCGCCTGCGTCGAGCGGGAGGCGGTGATCAACCAGATGGCCGCCGAGGCGACGGCCGCGACGGCGACCCTGCGCAAGCTCTGGATCGCCCTGAAGCTGGGGGTCCGCGAGAAGCTCTGGCGTCCCGTCGACCGCTGGATCTTCAGGAAGGTCGTCGAGGACTACTGGATGCAGATCGGCGTCCTCAGGCAGTACGAACCCCGCCCCATCGAGTGGGACCGCAGGCTCCCCAGGCCCGGGGTTGCGGACCATGCCCTTCCGAAGATGGCGATCGTGACCCCCAGCTTCGAGCAGCCCGCGTTCCTCGAGAGCACGATCGTGAGCATCCTGAACCAGGATTACCCGAAGCTCCTCTACGTCATCCAGGACGGCGCCTCGCACGACGCGAGCGCGGGGATTATCGCCCGGTATGCCCCGAAGCTGCGGCACTGGGCATCCGAGCCCGACAAGGGCCAGGCGGACGCCATCCGGAAGGCGTTCGCCCATGTCGAGCCCGACCTCAGCCCGGACGACGTCATGGCGTGGTTCAACTCGGACGACCTGGTGGCGCCCAGGGCCCTGAGGTTCGTCGCCTCCTACTTCGCGTCGCATCCGCGCGTGGATGCGGTCTACGGCCACCGGATCATCATCAACGACGCCGACCGCGAGATCGGCCGCTGGATCATGCCCCGCCACGAGCGGGACTCGATCGAGTGGATCGACTACGTGCCGCAGGAGACCCTCTTCTGGAGGAAGCGCGCATGGGACCTCGCAGGGGGCATCGACCCGACCTTCCAGTTCGCCCTCGACTGGGACCTCCTCGCGCGGTTCCGCCAGGCCGGCTGCAGGATCGTCCGGCTGCCCTACTTTCTCGGCTGCTTCCGCGTCCACGCCCAGCAGAAGACCAGCCAGGTGATCCACACGACCGGGGCGCAGGAGATGTCCCGCATACGCTCGCGCTTTCACGGGGCCGAGAAGGACAGCGCCGCGAACATCGAGAGCCAGGCGCGCAGGATACGGTTCCGGGGCGCCTTAACCGCGAGGCTGCACGCGGCCGGGATCCGCTGGTAGGAGCTTGTTTTCTTGACGTGGATTCCGAAGTCTAACCCCTTCCCGCCAGAATGATCGCCCTGCTCCTCGTCGCAGTCCTCTACGCCTACCTCTCCGTCATCGGGCAGGCCGTGGTGAGCCTCTTCAGGCCCCGCCTGGGCGTGCTCTGGAGCTGGTTCGCGGCGCCGACGCTGGGCCTGTCGCTCCTGATCGTGATCATCACCCGGCTCAATGTCTGGGGGATCCCGGTCAGGACCGCGGGACCGTGGACCACGCTCGCGCTCCTCGCCGGGGCCGCCGCCGTGCTCGCCTGGCGCCGGCCCCTGCTGCCGTTGCGCAAGCTGATCCCCTTCCTTGGCATCGGGGCCGGCTACCTCCTCTACGTGGGCTGGCCCTCGCTCCGCTACGGGTTCAACTGGATCTCCTACGCGAACGACGACATGGCCAACTACGTCCTGGCGGCCGAGCGGTTCCTGGAGCACGGCTACTACGCCATCCCCCTCCAGACCGAGCTGCAGGGCCGCGATTACACGCAGCACTACTGGTTCATGCATGCGCTCCAGCAGATCCGGCCCGGCTCGGAGATGACGATCGCGTGGATCGCCTCGCTCACCGGCCGCCGCGCCCACGAGGTGTTCATGCCGGCGATCCTCCTTCTCAGCCTGATGCAGCTCTTCGCCATGGGGACGATCGCGATCTGGAGGGGGCGGTACCGCCGGATCGCGCTGGTCGCGTTCTTCCTGTTTGCGACGAGCCCGCTCTTCGGGTTGGGGACGCTCTACCAGCTGATCGCGCAGGTCGGGGGCATCGCCCTTCTGCTGGTGATCGCCTCGGTTCTTTTCCTGCCCCGCCGGATCTCGGTGCGGATCGGGGCGGTCGGGGGGCTCCTCACGGCGAGCCTCGCGATCTTCTATCCGGAGGTCTCGCCGTTCGTGGCGCTCGGCATCCTGCTCGTGGCGATGCGGGTGCACTACACGGAGCCGGCCCGCTTCCGGCCCTATCTCCTCTTCATCGCGGGAGTGGCGGCGCTGACGTTCCTCCTCATCGCCAGCAACACCTACGAGTTCGTCAACACGCTCGTCATGCAGTCGGTGGGCTCCGCGGGCCTCGGCGCCATGGCGGAGATCAACGACCAGAGCGGCGGGCTTGTCCTCTTCCCCTGGACGCTCGTGCCCTCCTTCATCCCGATGCTCTTCGGCCTGCACCCGTTCGGCATCGTGGGCGTCGATCCGTGGATATCGGCCCAGATCGTGGTCGGCGTCGCCTTCCTGCTCTTTTTCGCCTGGCGCACCTGGAGGAACCTGCTCAAGGGGGCTCCCGTCGGCTATCTCGGCGTCGTCGCGATCCTCCTCGGCATCTATCTGTTCCAAAAGGGGCAGGATTTCGGGCTGTTCAAGCTGGCGATGTATGCGCAGCCCATCACCACGCTGTGCCTCGCCCAGGGATTCGCCCATTTTCTTTTCGCGCCCAGCGCACCGGTCAGGAGAAGGGCCCGGATCGCAATCGCCGTCTTCTTTGTCGGCACCACCGCCTCGTTCTTCTACTACACGATCGCCTCGCTCGGCACCTACGGCGGCGGCCTCACTGAAATCGTGAAGGGCTCCGCGCTCGGCGTGGGCTTCACGCCGCCCAAGAACATCAGGTACAGCGGGATCGAGAGCGACATCTCGAACGTGGTGAGCGCCAAGATGCTCTCGCAGTACACGAGGGGCATCGACACGCGGTTCCTGTCCAGGAGCTACATGGACAACATCGCCAACATCGCCGTGCTCAAGTTCCTGCGCACGGAGGACCCCGACCTCGGGCCGCAGGCCCGCCTCGTCGAGAAGCTCTCGCTCCTGCGCTTCATGCTGCCCGAGGAGATCCTGTCGGGCGACATCCCGGACTACCGCGTCGCCACGATCCACAAGGAGGCCGACAGCGTCCTCTACGCCAACAACTGGACCGAGACGAGCTCGAGGCACCTCAGGTACGACGACCGCCTGTTCGTCTCGACCAGGACCGACCTGGACCACTTCAACAAGCTGAATCCCGGCACGGGCTGGACTCTGCAGAACATGTACCAGTACAAGCTCGAGAGCCAGGTCAGGAACCGCCTGGTCTTCGTGCATTCCGAGCTGAGCCCGCACTATTACTCGTCGGCCCGCTTCAAGGCCGCGTTCTTCCAGAGGGAGACGGAGCCGGTCTCTCACGGCACCTCCTCGTTCCACGGCACCGGCCGGTACAACGTGTTCCACATCGTTAACCCCTCCCCGGGCCTGAGGGTCATCGTGGACTTCTCGCGCACGTCGCTCGGCGTCGGCCGAACCATGCTGCCCGAGAAGGCGATCGTCGTCGGCGACGAGGACTACCGACTCCCGTTCGTCGGGGGCGGCTCGGCGCGGGTCGTCTCGCCGGTCGTCACGCCCGAGTACTACGAGGGGCAGGCCTACATCACGATCGACTTTGGCGACATGGCCAGGGTGATCGACAAGCCCAAGACAGGGCTCATGCGCTGGTACGGCATCAAGTTCGCCCTCGACGACCGGCGGCTCATCGGCTTCACGCGCGACATATCCGTCCTGACCGACGAGGAGTACCGCGCGATGCTGCGGCCCACGAAGATCTCCAAGTTCCCCCGGGACCTTCTCGAGTACAAGGGGCTGGAGTATTCGGGGATCTACGAGGACGGCTGGACCGGCCAGGACGCGTATTTCAAGCTGGGCGCCTCCCACGCCGGGCAGGTGCTCTATTTCAAGGGATTCATCCCCGACACGCCCCGGTTCCGGCGCGACGGCGTGGACGCGACGATCTCGATCAATGAGCGCCCGACCGAGATGGTGAAGCTGAAGGCGGGCCGGTTCACGCTCACGCGCCTCATCAAGGAATCCTCCGACATCACCTCCATCTCGCTGCATTTCTCGGATGCGCAGGTCTACGACAACGACCAGGACAAGCGCGCGGTCTCGGCGTTCGTGGACGAGATCTCGATCAACGACATCCCGGATTTCACGAGCTTCCGCAACATTGCCAACGACTACGGCGAGAAGTTCGAGCTGGCGGGGGTTGACCCCGACGGCTGGATCGCCAAGTCGGCCGAATTCAAGGCCCCGTCCTTCCAGGATTTCAAGGTCTTGAGGCTCGACCTCGAGATGCCCGGCTGGGCGTCGATCGCCTCGAATACGATCAAGGTGTCAGTAGACGGCAAGGTCGTGCAGGCGGACTCCGTCCCCCGCCAGACGTACGAGAGCGTCTACGTGCCCCTTCCCCCGGGCGGCCAGAGGCTCGTGCGCCTCGACTCCTCCGACGTCTTCGCGCTACCCGGCGACGGGAGGATGCGCTCCTTCGCCCTGAAGAACATCTCCTTCGAGAACCTGGGCCGGACTGATCTCCTCGCGCGGGGATGGCACAGGTCGGGATACCTCTTCGGCATCAGCGGTGCGGACACCGACGGATGGGTCGACAAGCGCCTGGAATTCCGCTTCCCGCCCACGAAGAGGTTCAAGGAGGCTATTGTCGAGGTGGTCCGCTTCCCGTCCAAGTGGGACATCTCCCTCGGGGTGTCACAGGACGGCAGTTCCGAGAAGGAGCGGACCCTTGGCCTGGAGCGCACCGAGCGGATCCGGATCCCCCTGTCCAGGACCCGTGACACGGACGCGGTGCTCTCGACCGACGAGAGCTTCCCGCTGGCGGCACCCGACATGCGGATCCGCTCCTACCGCGTAGTGAACATCGACTTCGACTGAGTTTTCGCCAATCCTCCGGGCCGCCATGCTGCTCAGCCTAGTCGTACCCGTATTCAGGGAGGAGAAGAACATTCCGGAGTTCATCCGCAGGATCGGCACCATCGTCGGCGGCATCACCCAGGACTATGAGATCATATTCGCGATGGACCCCTCGCCCGACCGGACCGAGGACGTGATCCTGGAGCACCGCGCGAGGGACGACCGCATCAAGCTTCTTAAGTTCTCGCGCAGGTTCGGCCAGCCGATGGCCAGCCTCGCCGGGATGCAGTATTCCTCGGGCGAGGCCATCATCGTGATGGACGTCGACATGCAGGACCCCCCCGAGCTGGTCGCCGAGATGGTCGGCAAGTGGCGCGAGGGCTACGACGTCGTCCTGCCGCAGCGCACCCGCCGGACGGGCGAGCCCTGGGTCAAGAGGCTCGTGGCCGACACCGGCTACAAGGTGATCAACAAGATCGCGGACGTGGGGATCCCCCCGAACACCGGCGACTTCCGTCTCATGTCCCGGAGGGTCGCAGACGAGGTCGTCAGGCTGCGCGAGTGCCACGGCTTCCTGCGCGGCATGGTCGCGGTCGTTGGCTTCAGGCAGTACCTGCTGCCCTTCGAGCGCCCCGCGCGGTTCGCCGGGGAGACCAAGTACAACCGGTTTTTCGGGTCCCTGCGGATCGGATTCAACGGGATCTTCTGCTTTTCGACCTACGCCCTGACGCTCAGCACCCAGCTCGGTTTCGTGATCGCGGGGGCATCGTTCCTGATCGCGCTCGCCTACCTGATCATGAAGCTGTGCGGCTTCCCGTTTCCCGTCGGCAACCCGACCCTGGTCATCCTGATCCTTTTCCTTGGGGGCATCCAGCTGATCAGCGTCGGGATCCTGGGGGAGTACATCGGGCGGATCTACGAGGAGGTCCGCGCCCGCCCGAGATTCATCGTCGACCGGGCCGAGGGCTTTGGCGGCAGGTCGGGCCCCGCATGACGCCGGCCCGGCCGGGCGGCGTGCATTAATGTCTTTTCCAAAGGGCCAAATGCCCGTCCAATAGCGCCTCCATGCAAACAGCCAAGTGGCCCAAGGTCCTGCCCCCGCTCACCCCGGAGCAGAAGCGGATCAGCGACGAGTTCATGAAGCGCTGGCACGAGCAGCTTCCGACCCGCTACGGCGTCGTCGAGCGCTTCAACCATTCCTTTCCCGTGCGCCAGTCCCTGCCCGGGTTCCGCGCGACCCTGGAGATCGGCGCCGGGCTGGGCGAGCACCTCCACTACGAGACCCTGACGCCCGAGCAGGAAAAGGCCTACTGCGCCGTAGAGCTGCGGGAGAACATGGTCGTAGAGATCCGCAAGAGCTTCCCCAAGGTCCAGGCCGTCATGGGAGACTGCCAGGCGCGCCTCGACTTTCCGGACGGGCACTTCGACCGCTACATCGCCGTCCACGTCCTCGAGCACCTGCCCAATCTCCCCGCCTGCCTTCGCGAGGCCCACCGCCTGCTCGACAAGCAGCGCGGCCAGATGCTTGCCGTGATCCCGTGCGAGGGCGGCCTCGCGTACTCGTTCGCGCGGAAGATCTCGGCCGAGCGGGTCTACAACAGGTATTTCGAAGGCGGATATGGCTGGCTCATCGCGCGCGAGCACATCAACCGGCCCCACGAGATCCTGGAGGAGCTGGATCCCTACTTCACGGTGGAGAGGAAGGTCTTCTTCCCGCTCCCGTTCCTGCCGTGGGTGTTCAGCAACCTGTGCATCGGCCTTTCCCTGAAGCCGCGCCCGGCATGAGCACGGCCTTCGTCACGGGCGCCGCCGGCTTCATCGGCTCAAACCTGGTCGACCGCCTCCTGGCGGACGGGGTCACGGTGGTCGGGTGGGACAACTTCTCCACCGGCCAGGAGCGCTTCCTAGAGGGCGCCTCAAGGCACCCCGCTTTCCGGCTCGTGCGCGGCGACAACCTGGACCTGCCGGCGCTTTCGAAGGCGATGGCGGGCTGTGACACCGTGTTCCACCTGGCCGCTAACGCCGACGTGCGCTTCGGCACCGAACACCCGAGGAGGGACCTCGAGCAGAACACGATCGCCACGCACAACGTGCTGGAGGCGATGCGGGCGAACGCAATCAAGCGGATCGCGTTCTCCTCGACCGGCTCCACCTACGGCGAGGCGGAGCTCATCCCCACCCCCGAGGATGCGCCGTTTCCCATCCAGACGTCCCTCTACGGGGCGTCGAAGGTCGCGTGCGAGGCGCTCATCTGCGCCTACTGCGAGGGATTCGGGTTCGAGGGGTACGTCTATCGCTTCGTCTCGATCCTCGGGGAGCGCTACACCCACGGGCACGTGTTCGACTTCTACCAGCAGCTCACCGAGCACCCCGGCTGGCTCAAGATCCTCGGGGACGGGACGCAGAGGAAGAGCTACCTCTACATCCAGGACTGCATGGAGGCCATCCTCCGCACGACCCGGATGGGGACGGCCCGCGAATCGCGCCACCGGGTCCAGGTGTACAACCTCGGGACCTCGGAGTACGTCCGGGTGAGCGACAGCGTGGGCTTCATCTGCGCGGCGCTGGGCCTTAAGCCCGAGCTGCGCTACGGCGGTGGCGACCGCGGCTGGATCGGCGACAACCCATTCATCTTCCTCGACACCAAGAAAATCCTCTCCACCGGATGGAATCCCAGGCTCTCGATCGAGCAGGGCATTGTGCGCACCCTGCGCTGGCTCGAGGCAAATCGCTGGGTCTACGACGCGCGCCGGTAGCGCGCTTATGACATGACGCCCCTTGCCATCGCGCCCCTGATCCGGATCGAGTCCTACCATTGCTACCGCCTCACCCTTGATCTCAAGATTCCCCCGGTCACCGGCGCCCTGATCATGGAGGGTGATCACTTCCGGCGCGCGTACCCGCTTCCGAGCGCAGGCGAACCACGCGGATTCGGAATGAAACCGGGCAACGACCGCTCGCTTGTCCTCTGGACAACCAATCCGGTCGGCGCGCAGGTCCGGCTGACCCTGATCGGGGTGAATGAGCCCGGCGTGGTCGGCGGATATGAACTGCGCGAAATCGACCCCCGGAGTCTTCCGGTCGAGGTGGACGGACTTCTTCCCTTGTCGGGACTGGTGCGGGCGGGCGAGGCCGCGTGGCTGGAAACCCCCAGGCGCTTCATTCCAGGCTACGCGGCAACGGTTGACGAACGCCCGGCCCGGGTCGCCGAATCGCCGGACCACTCAGTTATGGTCGAGGTTCCGGCGGGCGAGCACCAATTCAACCTTCGCTATGCCGGCACGCCTCGTCTCCTGGCGGCGTTCTGGGCCTCATTCTCGACCGGATGCCTTCTCGCCGTGTCGGCCCTGGGCTGGCTTGCATCCAGGGCCATCCGCCAGTTTCGCTCCGGCCCCATGGGGGGCAACGCCGGAAGTGGGCCTATTCCGGCCCCTCCGCTCGCTCAGGCATGACGCGTCCGGTGCGGTCGACGGCGGATGGGTCGGCCTCCTCGTGGTATTCGGCGTCGGTGTTCACCTTCCAGAGGTCGAAATGCCCCCCCTGGAGGTTCCGCACGGCGAGCAGGGCGGTCATCATCGAGTGGTCCTGATTGTTGTACTTGTGCATTCCGTTGCGACCCACCACCTGGAAGTTGGAAAGTTCGCCCAGGGCCGGGCGTATGGCGTCCAGGTTGGCCTGGTAGCCCGGGCCGTAGACCGGGTAGGCCTTCTCGACCCGGACAACGGACCCGTCCGTCACGCGGCCGGCGCCGCACAGCCCGAGCTGGGCCAGCTCGCGTTTCCCCAGCTCGACTAGGTCGGAATCCGCCATGGTCCACAGGCCGTCGCCCTCGAAGCAGAAGTACTCGAGCCCCAGGCACGTCGTTCCGGGGCGGCCGATCATCGCCTCGCTCCAGTTCCTGAAGTTCTGGACCCTCCCGAGCCTTACGCCCGGCTCGTGGATATAGAGCCAGTTGTCCGGAAACGGATTCTCGCCCTCGACGACCAGCGCGACCGTGATGAAGTCCCGGTACGACAACCCGCGCGCAGCCGCCTGTATTTGCTCCGGAAGCGGAGGGTCGAACGCAAGCACCGCCTCCCGGAGGGGCATCGAGACGATGAACTGGTCCCCGTGCACCACGGTGCGGGCGCCTCCGCTGTCCTCCGTCTCGACGGCGGTCACCCGGTCGCCCTCGCGGATGATCCGGACGACCCGCCTGCCCATCTCCAGGCGCCCGCCCTGCGCCCTCAGGTCCGCGGCCGCCTTCTCCCACATCTGCCCGGGACCCAGCCTCGGATAGTCGAAGGTGTCGATCAGGGTCTTGATCGTCTCTCCCGCATTCGGCTGGCCGCCACTGAAGGCGTTGATGACGGCCTTCGACAGGGAAAGCCCCTTGATCCGTTGCGCGGCCCAGTCGGCGCTCAGCTGGCTCGTCGGCATCCCCCAGACCTTCTCGGTGTAGGTCTTGAAGAAGATCGAGAAGAGCCGCCGGCCGAAGCGGTTCGACACCCAATCCTCGAAGGATAGCTCGGGCCGGCGCGGGAAGAGCCGCGCCCAGAGGTAGCTCGCCACGCAGGAGATGCTCGTGAACAGCCCCAGGCCGGATAGCGCGTTCCATGGCTTCAGCGGGTAATCGAAAAACCTGCCCCGGTAATAGATCCTGGATATCCTGCGCACCCGGATGAAGTCGTTCGGAAGCCGCCTCTTCCACCAGTTCGTGACCTCCTCGCTCTTGCTGAAGAACCGGTGGCCTCCGATGTCGAACCGGAAGCCTCCCTTGACGACCGTCCGCGATATCCCCCCGACATAGTCCGGATCCTTCTCGAGGACGGTGACCTCCATTCCCGCCTCCCGCGCGCCGCAGGCCGCCGTCAGGCCCGCAGGCCCGGCGCCGACAATGACCACACGGAGTTTGGGGGCGGAGGTCGGCATGCGCGGCTACCTAAGGTAAAGGACCCCGATCCTTTGGGTTGAAACAATCGCGCCCCCGAATTTTGGACCGCAGGTCGATCCCCCGAGGGGATTGGCACCGATGTGGATCTCGCCCGGCCCGCAGGCGTAGGGGCTGGCCCTGGCCTCGAGAACCCTTGCGCCATTGGCGTGCACGACGACGGTGGAGGCGAGCCGCTCGCGCGTCGCGGCGCTCAGCGCGGCCCACTGCGGATCCGCCTCGTAGTGGAGAGACCCAAGGCTCACCTCGACCTCAAGGTTCTCGCCTCCGCGCACGGCGATCTTGGCGCTGATGGGTCCCCCCACACCCCAGTGGTCGTATCCGATCTGCACGTGGCCGGCGTCCGGATAGGAAAGGTACACGAAGTCCGCCGCGCCCTCCCGGCCCGTCACGAGCAGCGGCTCCGGCCCGCGGTTCCGCTCGCTGGGAAGCTTCAGGACCATGTGCACGCCGCCTGCGGGAGGCTCCCCGGAGGGCATTGACGGCAGCCTCTCGGGGTCGAGCTTTGGCCCGCTGAAAATGACCTCGGCCGTGCTGGCGCGGATCGCGTTGTAGCCAAAGGCCACCTCCTCCGGCGTCGAAGGATTGCAGAGCCCCACGTTTGACGCGATGTCGCGCCCGTTGAAGCGCAGCTTGAACGGGCGGATTCCGCCGTTGGGCACGGCGTGAAGCGAATCCATGTCGATCTCGATGACCTGGTCCTCGTTTGGATCGAAGAGCACGGGCTCCGTCTCAAAGAGGCCGTAATTCCAGCAGTCGTGGCCAAAGCGCGCCTTTCCGGGGGCGAGATAGAAGACATAAACCAGGTCTCCCGCGCCGTGGACGCCCGTGCTCACCAGCGGCTGGCCGACGATGGCACGGAATTCGGGAAGCCGCGCGACCAGCCGGACGGGCCCGGTCATCAATCCGCCCGGAACGTCGCTCCTTTCCGGGATCCCCAGCCTGGAGACGTTCGCGATCCGCCCCGAGAACTTGCCCTCCATCTGCCCGGGAACCGAGGCGGACCCGATCGATGTCTGCCATGGGTCGGAGGGATAGAACGCCGACGAAGCCCTGAGGACGGTTGTGCCGTCCAGACTCACCTCGACCCTGCGCCTTAGGACCGCGATCTCCTCGTCCGTCCAGTCCTCGAACGCCGCGTGCTCGGCCGGCGGGTAGAGCCCGCCCAGGTCGACGCGGAGCCTGTGGCGTCCGGCGCCCACGGAGACCGGCGCGCTCAGGGGCCCGGACGCCCCCAGGTGGAAGTATCCGAACCTTGCCTCCCCACCGCCCAGGTATTCGACAAACACGCAGTCGCCGCTGCCGCCGGTGGCGACCAGCGGCTCCCGGCGCCCCCTGGGACGGTCCGCGAACTCGACGTCGAATTCGACCGGGCCCTGCCGGATTCCGACCAGGCGCTCAATCCCCTCGGCCGGAAGATCGAGGAGGCGCGCGGCGGCGCGAACGCCGGAACCGGATCCGACCGCCGGCAGGGCGCTTCCCACCGAGTCGATGAGCGACAGCGCAAGGGCGGCGAGGATCCCCAGCCCCGCGGCCGACCTGGCCCATCGGGGCGCGCCGCCAATAGCCGAGATACCGACGGAGGCGACAAGCAGCGCGACGAGCATCACCGACGGGAGGAAATCGACCTCATAGCGCCCGTTGGCAAAGGGCAGCGGCAATAGCGTGGCGAAATTGCACAGCGATGCCGCAACAAGGAATCCCAGCACGGGAGCCCAGATATTGTCGCGCATCCGGCGCAGGAGGAGCGTCAGGGGAAGCCCGAGGGCCAAGAGGGAAAACGGCGACCACGGGATGACTCCGAAAACGGCGATGTCCTGGTTCAGAAACGGATAATAGGCGGAGCGGTGGACTCCGTTGAAAAGGTATTCCCGGAGCGACTGGCCGACATTTGAAAGGGCGAAAAGATTCGTGCGGCGCATGTCCATGGCCGACACCTGGTACGTGGTCCCAAACTCGAGCGGATTCGCAAAGCGCGCGTAGTTGTAGAGGCCGATGGCGGCACAGACGAGGACGGCCGGTGCGATGGCGGCGATCCAGAGCCCCGCGGCCGCGAGGGGCCTGGACTCCCCCCGGATGCGCCGGAAAATCAGGCCCGTGGTGATCCACAGGGGGATGAATCCGAAGACATAATTCGGGCGCGAGGCCACCGCCAGCCCCCATGCGGCGCTCGCCACGAGGATCCAGAGATTGCGGGCCCTCGACTCGGCCGCCGCCGCCGCCGAGAGGATGGCGTGCGCGGACAGCATGCAGCACGCAAATGCGCATGTTATCGGCACCTCGTAGATCCTCGAGCTGCTGATCACGAACGGGATGAACGAGCCCAAGCCAAGGACCAGCACGGCAAGAAAGGTCCACTCCGGTGCGATCCCGGGAAAATAGCGGCGCTTGCACCGCAGGTAGAAAAACGCCGCTAGGAGAAAGCCCGCTGCGCAGAAAACCCCGGTTGCCGTCCCGTCCCTCAGATAGGTCCCGGTCAGCAGGCGCCACGGCCCAAGGAGGGCCAGCACAGGGCCCACCCCGAAATAGATGTAGTACCTGCCGTCATAGTAGGTCGCATCGTGCGCGCGCGGCACGCCCTGGGCCCCCGCCCATGGATCCGGGAGCGCCTTCATCCGGGGATCGGGCTCCAGGTTGATGTACGTCCTGCCGGAAAAGAACGCCTCGGTGAGAAGCTGGTAATACGAATGGGGAACGGAGTCGGGCACGGGCACGGTCGCCTTGACGTTCAGGTAGGCGTATGCTCCCAGCACGATCGCCACGGCCACAAGGAACAGGGTCCGCTCGCGCAGGCCGAAGGACGCCAGGAACGGCCATACCTTGCGGGTCAAAGGAAGCGACGGGTACATTCCGGAAAGGCAGAGCAAACCGTTCAAGTTCTTTTCTATACACGACGACATAAGTCCCGACACGCTGGATCAACATCTATTGTTAGCCGAGATGCCCAATCGAGCGGCGATGCGGGCCGCCTGCGGCAAAATGCTCGTGACGAACGCAGGGCCCAAAACGGCGGGGGTACGGCGTGGTAGGAACTGGAAATCGGGGGTTTCGACCCATCGCCTGGGCTGATGACTGCATACGGGCTCAATTGAGAGCATTTTTTCCTTGATACCGTTCAGATGAACGCCATTCATTTGAACGCCTACTATGGTGGATTGAGAAGACCGAAACCTTTCGAGCAGGATCGAGATGACCCGCACAATCAAACTGCGTTATGAGCCAATCGCTGGTTTCGCTGAGGTGCTCGCGGACCAGCGGCGACGCCAGGGGCGGTTGATCCGCTCCGCCTATCGGTGCTTGGTAGCCGGCATGGCGCAGCGCGACCTCTATGCGGCGCTGCGAGCCCATCCCGTCGGCCAGGGATTACATACATGGCTCACTCTCTCCGGAATGAAAAAGGCCAGCGCACTGTTTTCGCGCCATCCCGGCGGCAAGGTGGTATTCGGCGGGAGGCGAGCCTTCCTTGACCGTGCCCAAGGCAGGATGAGTCGCGAGGAGTGGCGAAGCGCCATGCTGATGCCGCTTTATGTCGAGGGACACGCAAAGAGTTACGGCCTGCAGGGAGGGAACCATCTGGTGACGCTCGATATCGCCTCTGACCGGGTGATCTACCATGGGCCGGACGGCCGGGACTTCCCAATCAAGCTTTGCCTTTCCCGAAAGAGCCGCGAGTACCGGCGCCGGTTGATCGAGCTGCAGGCCCGGTGCGAAACCCTCCGGGACGTTCCTTTCACCGTTACGATCAACGCGGCGGAAATCGCCCTGAGTTGGAATGAGCCGCCGATGCCTGCTGCATGCGGCATCGCCAACCGGGTGCTGGCACTTGACCTGAACCCGGCAAGGCTGGGATGGGCTGTGGTTGAACACGGCCATACAGGACCGGGTGCATTCCGGTGCGTGGCCTGGGGGGTGTTCGAGTACTCGGATTTCGCCCGGCGCCTCGGGTTCGCCTCGGACGATCGCCGCTCGTTGGCCCACAATCACAAACGCCGCCACGAACTGGCAATCTTAGCGAAGAAAGTGGCTATTCTGGCGAAGCACTACCGGGTGTCCGCCGTCGTCACGGAGCGGCTAGCGTTGGGGCCGAAGGACCACGGCAAGGGCAGGCGGTATAACCGCTTGATCAACCAGGTGTGGTTCCGCCGTGGCCTCCTGGAGCCGCTCATAAGGCGCTTGCAGGCCGCCGGTATCGCCCATGCGGAGGAGAACCGTGCCTTTTCCTCGAAACTGGGCAACCACCTCTGGGCTGATGTCCTGCGTGTTCCAGATCCGGCCTGCGCGGCGGTTGAACTCGGCCGCAGGGCGATTTGGCCTGCCAGGTTTTCCGCTCCGCAGAAAGATGCTGCGCAGCTCCCGAAGCCCAACGCGCGCCGCCGACGGAAGGATGGCGCGCGGGCCAAGCCCCGAAAGGGGCCCGCCCTCGGGGGTTGGCAAAGCGTCTGGAGCCAGCTCCAACCCAAGGCGGCCGATGCACGCCGCCGTTCCCGGGCCGATCTGCGGCCCCAGCTCCCGCCCGGGAACCCACGCCTCGCCCCGCTCGTCAACCCCAGGTCGAAAGTCCTCCGTTACGAGCCTCGCGAGGGGGCGTCATTGCCGTTCGGTCATGACCTTCATATACTGTGCTTGAGGGTCAGTTCCGACGCGGACTAATGGCGTTGTGTATAAAGTGTCGCCAAGCCCCGGGCGCGCCGGTTAATTCGCCCGCAATGAAATGGGTCATCGCCGCCGTGGCGGCCATCGTCATCGTCGGGCTCCTCTATTGGCAGTCCCTGGCGGCAAAGGTCTCGTATGTGAACGGGCTGCCCGCCTACAGCTCGCTGCCCGGGCGCGAGTACTTCCTCGAGCACGACTGCTACCTTTTCAAGTTCAAGAAGGACAACAGCGACTGGCCCCTGATCGCCTCGAGGGCGACGGTGCCGGCGCTTCCCGAGACCGTGGACCCCAGGAGCATCGGCGCCGGATTCCCCGATGTCAGGATTCTCGACGTCATCAAGGCGGGCACGCGCTTCCGGATCGTGTCGGTGCGGCGCACGGAGAGCCGGGCCTCCACCAGCATCAGCTTTGAGATCCTCCTCGGCGACGAGGTCAGCTTCAAGTATCCGCGGGTGGATGCCTTCTGGATCCTGGACCATTCACCCGAGAAGGAGGGCAAGGCTCCGCGAGTCCTGCCCGACTATGCCGTCCCACGCTTCAACTACTGACGCATCCGCCCCTTGAACCTCGTCGTCACAGGGAGCAGCTCGGGCATAGGGCGCGGCCTCGTCCTGCGCCTCATCGGCCGCGGGCACCTTGTCTGGGGCCTGGCCCGGTCGGACCAGTCTGATCTCGAGGGGAAGCACAAGGGCCGGTTCCGCTCGTCGCGCTGCGACGTGGCGCAATGGGATGCACTGGAGCGCGCCGCCCGGGAGGTGGAACGGGCGTGGCCGCACGTGGACGGGCTCGTCACCTGTGCGGGGCTCCAGGGGGAGATCGGACGCGCGATGACGGCCGACCCCGCCCGCTGGGGCGCGACCGTGCGCGCCAATCTGGACGGGACGTTTCACGCGATCCGCGCGTTTCACCCCCTTCTCTCCCGCGTGCCCCGACGCGCGAAGATCGTGTGCTTCTCGGGCGGCGGGGCGACGAAGGCCCGCGCCAGGTTCTCGGCCTATGGAGCGGCGAAGGCCGCCGTCGCGAGGCTCGTCGAGACGATCGCGGAGGAGGAGAAGTCGGCTGCGCTCGACATCAATGCCGTGGCTCCCGGGGCAATCCACACCCGCTTGACCGAGGAGGTCCTGGCGCTGGGCCCTTCGGTCGCCGGCGAGGCCGAATACCAGGCGGCGCTCAAGCAGAAGGACGCCGGAGGCGCCCCCCTCGAGCGGGCCCTGGACCTCGTCGAATGGCTTCTGTCCCCGGAGAGCGACGGCATCAGCGGCAGGCTTTTGAGCGCCCCTTGGGATCCATGGCCGGGTCTGGCCAAGAACAAGGAAGCCCTGGCGGCGAGCGATGTCTACACCTTGCGCCGGATTGTCCCCGAGGACAGGGGCCTTCGCTGGCAGGCTTAGCCGGCCCGGTGCTACCGGTTCCCGGGAAACAGGTCCTCGGCGGCCTGGTGCGTGCGGACCACTATCAGGTCGCCCTCGAACAGGCTCCCGCTTGTGGACATGCCCAGTGGATTTGCCCCGAACACAACCTCCCCGGGCAGCACGGCATAAAGCGCAGTGACGCGATCCATGACCATGCGCCCGTCCACTGAGATCCTGACCGCGCCGCCGGGGGCCTGCCTGCCGGCATCGAGCGACGCCATCTCGACCCCGATCGTGTGGATGTCGCCATCTGCCAGGTCGAACGGCGCCGATTCGACGGCGCCCACGGACCAGTGATCGAGCCCGACAACGTATCGGCCGTCGGCAAGACCCCGGAGGTAGAGCGAGTCGGCAGCCCCCGCCCTGCCCGCCTCCACCAGGGGCGAGCTTGAGATCCGGCCCTGCCTCGGCGTCAGGAAGCTCAGGCGGATCCTGCCGGGAAGCGCCGGAGGCTGCGCGGCGGATGACCTGGCGCTTCCCGTGCCGGGGGCCCCCACGAGCGCCGTCCCGGACCATGCGCCGCCGCCGGAGGCATGCGCCCGCACCGAACCGGCGGAAAAGAAACTCGTGCGCTGCGCCAGCACCGGCGAAGCCCCTTTCTCGACCACCAGGCGCCCAAGCGAACCAGGATCCCCGCGTGCCGATACGTCCCCGATCGCCGCCCCGTCCCTGGACAGGCTCACGGTGATCGGCCCCCTCACCCCGGCGACCGGACGGCTGGACCACGTGGATATCCCCCCCTCCGTCCAGCCCAGGTACACGCTGCCGGCCGTTTCGCCCCGGCGCCAGGCGAGCCCGGCCGCCCTGCCGTCGTCCCGGTCGAATCGAACGAGAGTCCCATGCTCGTCCTCGAACGCGACCGAGGCCTCAGGCCTGAACTCGAGGCTTCCCGCCCCGATGGCCCCCAGCGCCTTCCTGGGCGGCTCCTCTTCCAGGATTCCCTCGAACGTGGCCCGCGCCACGCTTGAGTTCAGCAGATTCGCTCCAAGGGCGACGCTGCGCCTGTCGGCGGGAACGGGCGGAAGCTCGGGTTCGAATACGACCCGGCCGTTCCATGTGACTCGCATCCGCTCCGTGTCCTTGTCCCGGAAGGCCGGGCCATCCGCCAGCCAATCGACGCGGTCGTCCGCGAATGGCAGCTCGACCTCGACATGCTGCGCGCCGGAATAGTCCACCGCGAACTCGCGCGACGAACGGGCCCCGCCCCCGAGCTGGTCGTGGATCAGCTGGACGAAACCCGGGCGGACATAGCGGACGACAAGGGTGTCGAACGCCTGCGGCGATCCGCTCTGGAGAAGCGGCTCGCTGGTCCCCAGGCAGCGCGGGGAGAATTCCAGCCGCATGCGGACCGTCCCCCAGTCCGCAGCCTGTCGCAGGGCGACCGGATCCCGCACGGGCTCGCTCCTGACGCCCAGAATCGCGCCTCTGAATGCGTGTTCGGTGCCGTCGGCGTGCCTCCACGCGCCCCAGGACTGCAGAGCCGGGGACGAGTCGTGGCTCGGGACGTCGCGCTCGAACCGCGTCACGCCGTCCACCGACACGCATAGCGATCGCTTGAGGATCTCCTGCTCGTCCATCGGCCGCCCGCCGAACCAGGGATGGCCCGGCCTCGGCAGCAGGAACGCCCCGGATACCCTCATCTCCGAAGTCTTTCCGGGTTCGAATGCAAACCATCGCCCGAATGCCCGGCCGTATTCCCAGTATTGGTAGACAAGACGGGCCTGCTCCCCGGCTCCGTACTCGACCCACAGCACATCGTCGTATCCGGGGGTGCCCGCCGCGCCGACCGGCTCCAGCGCCGCCCGGGTCGGGTGCAAGGGCCACCGCAGGCGGACGACCCGGTCGCCCACAGTTGGCTCCGCCCGCAGAAGCGGCCACACGAGATGGTCGGCGGCGGCCGCAACGCGCGAGTAGACAATCGGGTCGGTGAACCGGAAGAATCCCTGCGCCTGGATGCTCCCAAGCATGTTGAAAACAACGGCTACGAGGATGGCGGCCCCGGCGGCAAGCGAGCCCAGGCGCGCGAGCCGCCCCGCCCCAGCCAGGCCCATCCCGAGAACGCCGAGCACCGCAAGAACCAGCATCGGATGGAAATCGAGCATGTAGCGGTTCGCCCGGACTCCAACGGACGCGGTCACGATGAAATTCACGGCAAACACGGCCGCCGGCAGCCCAACGATCCATTTGGCTTCCCGCTGCCCCTCCCTGGCGCGGCCCCGTGACATCCCTATCCAAGCCCCGAGGGCGGCGATCGCCAGCGGCAGCCAGACCCATTCGCCATGCGCGCTCTCGCGGCCCACGTAGTCGTCCGGCTTGATCGATTCGGGGGCGGGCGCCATGAACGGGAAAAAGCCGTTCAGCGCCGGCGGCCGCAGGTAGTAGAGCCGGGCGTTGTGCCCGAGGTTCGCCAGGTGGAACAACTGCTTCGGCTCCACCCCAATCTGATAGGTGTGGCCGAATTCCAGCGGGTCGCCGAAGCGGGCGGCATTGTAGCCCCCAAGGGCCGCGATAACGGCGCTGAATGCCAGCCCGGCCGCGAAAAGGGCCGAAGCCATGCCGCGCCTGCGGCCCGTCCCTGCGGCGGCCGCGCCGCAAACAACAAGCACAAGACACGACGGCGCAAGGTTGGCGCGCGAGCCGACCGCAAGCCCCGCGGCCACGGCCCCAAGAACAAGCCAGGCCGTCCTGCGCTCGCTCGCGTACCTGGCCCGCGTGAATGCCCAGAGCGCCAGCATCATGAACGCATAACCCGCCGTGATCGCCACCTCGTAGAAGATGGGGCGCCGGAGCGTCGACGGCATCGCCGAGCCGAGGGCGATCGCGAGGAGGCTCACCAGGGCCCACGCGGCTCCCGACCTTGGGAAGAGGCGGCGGCGGGCGTCGAACCACCAGAGCGCCGCGAAGATCAGGCCGGCCGAGGCGAAGAACAGCGCGGCCCCCGCCTCGGGAAGCCCCTGGCCGGTCAGGGCCGCGTACGGAAGGTAGAGCAGCACGACCGGGACGACGCCGAAGTACAGGTAATAGTGGCCGCGGTACAGGCTCGCATCGAGCAGGAAGGGCGCGTTGCCCGGGCGCTCGCTGGCAGGCAGCGCCAGGAGCGCGCGATCCGGCGCGGCGTCCATGTACAGGTGGCCCTTCCGGAACCCCTGCGCCAGCAGGTTGTAATAGTCCCGCTTGGGACCATGGAATTCGAGCCTGTACCCCGTCGTGGAGACGGTCCACGCAATGAACGCCGCGGCGCCGACCGCGGCGACCAAGGTCGCCAGGCGAAGCCAGGAGGAAAGGGATTCGGACGGATGCTCGTCCTTCACGGCCTTGAACACCCTGTGCCTCAGGAACAGATAGCTCGCCGTCATCTGGATGACGTTCGCGCCGCCGGCGGCGACCCATCCAGGAAGGCTCAACATCCCGTGCAGCGCGATGAAGGCCGGCCACTGGATGAGAAACGTGACGACCACGGAGAAAAGGTAGTCCCCGACGTGCCTTGCGCTCGTCGCGCGCCGGTCCCCAAACGTCCAGATCTTGTTCAGGGTGAAATGCAGGGCCAGCGCCGGCGGATAGGAGGCGAGGAACGCGGATTGCGCGCCAAACCCGAATCCGCGAGCGAGCAGCGCGTTGAACCCCATGAAGAAGACCGTCACGACCCCGCCCACGCACGCGAACCGCACCAGGCGGTGGGAGGCCGCGCGGTCAATCAGGGAGATCCCTTCGGTTTCTGGAGAACGTGTCGGCACCCGCCTGAGCCAAACCGGAGCACGCCAACCCTGACAAGACTCAACGCGGTCCTCCACCGGCACTGCTCGTCCAACGCCCGGACCGCCCGCAGGCGGCGTTGCCTCCGGACGGGCGCCTTATTCCGGGCCCCAGGCCCCTTCGGCCGTTCGCGCGCCGGCCCGCATCCCGCGGGGGCTTTTCGGGTTGATCTTCATCACCGCATTGGCAGACGCTGGTCGCGCATGTCCCCCGCAGCAGACGCGCCGCTCAACTTTGCCGTCATAGGCTGCGGACTGATCGGAAAGAGGCGGGCCGCAGCGCTCGCGCAGGTTCCGGGAGCCCGCCTGCGCTGGGCGTGCGACCTCGACGCGAAGCGGGCCTCCGAGGCGGCCATGCTCGTCCCCGGATGCGGGGCCGCCACCGATTTCCGCAGCGTAATCGCCGATGCCGGCGTCGACGCGGTCGTCGTCTCGACCTTGAACGCCTCGCTCGCGCCGATCGCCCTGGCGGCGGCCAGGGCCGGCAAGCATGCGCTCATCGAGAAGCCGGGCGCCCTCTGCGCAGCGGAACTCCGCGAGGTCCGGGACGCCGCCGCGGCCACGAACGTCCGCGTGCGCATCGGCTACAACCACCGGTTCCACCCCGGCCTTGTGAAGGCCCGGGAGATCGTCGACTCCGGGGCCCTGGGGCCCCTCATGTTCATCCGGGGCCGCTACGGGCACGGCGGGCGCAAGGGTTACGACCGCGAATGGCGGGCCGACCCGAAGCTGTCGGGCGGCGGCGAGCTCATCGACCAGGGGGTGCACCTGATCGACCTGGCCTCGTGGTTCCTCGGCGACTTCACCTCGGTGGACGGCCACGCGGCCACATTCTTCTGGGACATGAGGGTCGACGACAACGCGTTCCTCAGCCTTCGCACGGCGGCCGGCCAGACCGCGTGGCTGCACGTGAGCTGCACCGAGTGGAAGAACATGTTCTCCCTGGAGATCTACGGCCGGTACGGGAAGCTGTCCGTCGACGGGCTCGGCGGGAGTTACGGGACCGAGCGGCTCACCCACTACCGGATGCTTCCCCAGATGGGTCCGCCGGAGACCACGGCCTGGGATTTCCCGAGCGGCGACGGCTCATGGGCCGCCGAGACGGCGGCCTTCGCGGAGGACATCCGCCGGGCGCGCGCGCCCTCGCCGGGCTTGCAGGAAGGCATCCGGGCGCTCGAGATAGTCGAGTCGATCTACAAGAAAAGCGGCTATCCCACCCCATGATCATCACACGCTCGCCCCTGCGCGTCTCCCTCGGAGGCGGAGGCACCGACCTTGCCAGCTACTACGGCGAATACGGCGGATTCCTGGTTGCCGCCGCCATCGACAAGTACGTGTACATCACCAAGCACACGACCTTCCAGGAGGAGATCATCGTCAAGTACTCGAAATTGGAGCGGGTCGCCTCGGTCGACCAGATCGAGCACCCGATCGTGCGCGAGGCGCTCAAGCTGACGGGCGTAACGGACCCGCACATCGAGCTCACCTCCATGGCCGACATCCCGGGGGGGACCGGCCTCGGGTCGTCGGGCAGCTTCACGACGGCGCTCCTAAAGGCGCTCCACACCTTCAAGAAGAACCTCGTCTCGCCGGCGGAGCTGGCCGAGCAGGCCTGCGAGATCGAGATAAACAGGCTCGGCGAGCCCATCGGCAAGCAGGACCAGTACATCGCGGCCGTGGGCGGGATCACCGCGTTCACCTTCCACAAGGACGGCCGGGTCGAGTTCCGGCCGTGCAAGATCGCGGAGGAGACGCTGTACAACCTCGAGGACAACCTGCTGCTCTTCTTCACCGGGTATTCAAGGAGCGCCTCGTCGATACTCAAGGACCAGAACGACCGCTCGAAGAAGAAGGACTCGTCCATCCTCGAGAACCTCCATTTCACGAAGGAGCTCGGCTACAAGTCGCTCGAAAGCCTCGAGCGGGGAAACCTCGAGGAGTTCGCGATGCTGATGGACGTGCACTGGCAGCGCAAGAAGGCGCGGAGCGCCGGGATGAGCAACGCGCAGATCAACCAGTGGTACGACTACGCGATGGCGAACGGGGCCCTGGGCGGCAAGCTGATCGGCGCCGGCGGCGGGGGCTTCCTGATGTTCTACGCGGGCGACAAGAGGCAGCTGCGCCACGCGATGCGGGAGAAGGGCCTCCAGGAGGTCCGCTTCCGGTTTGATTTCGAGGGCACCAAGGTCGTGGCCCAGAACTAGGCCGGGGATGCGCTCCGTCCGAATCAACCTTTCGCCCACGGTTTTCGCGGGCCGCAGGATCGCGGCGGTCGACGAGCTGAAGGGGGTCGGCATCCTGCTCATCATCATCTACCACAGCTGCGGGGTTCTCGGCGCCCCCAACACCATCCACGGCGAGATCGGCGTGGACATCTTCCTTCTCCTGAGCGGCTTCACGCAGGCGCTCACGTCGGCCGAGATGCCCCTCGGCAGGTTCGCCCTCCGCCGTTTCCTGCGGATCTACCCCAGCTACTGGATCGCGTTGGGGTTGTTCATCTGGATGCATTACAGATACTTGGGCATCGTCAGGCCCTGGTCCAGCATCTGGCAGCACATTGCAGGCGTCCATGCCTTCTCGCGGCAGGAAACCTTCTCCGATTTCACGTACGCGTTCTGGTTCGTCTCGATGATTGTCGCCGCCTACGTCGCGTTCGCCTGCATCCGGCGGCACCTCGACAACCTCTCGCTCGTCTTTGCGGTGTCCGGGCTGCTCACCGTGACCGCGGCGGTCGTCTACCAGGTCAACGGCAATGAGGCCGGGCTGCGCTCCCTTGCGATCAGGATCCCGAGTTTCTTCGCCGGCGTGGTCGCGGGACGGCTGCTCGGCGCCGGGACCGCGGAGATCAGGTTCAATCTGCTCCTTGGCCTGGGCCTGATCTGTTTCTACTACCTCACGTTCTTCCGGGGAATCACGTGCGATTACACGCTGCCCGCCATTGGATTCGTCCTGACATGGATCGGGTTTCGCTGGCTGGTCCTGAAGATCCCCCTGGGCGGCGCCCTCCTCGCCTCCTTTTCGCTGCTCGGCCTCATCTCCTACGAGATCTATCTCTTCCACCAGCCCCTCATTCGGGACTACAACCTGTACGTCTACCACGTGATCCTCCACGTGCCCGCGCCGACCCACGAGCAGCTCCTTACGGGCATCTTCCTGGCCCTGGGCCTGACCCTCGCGGTCAGCGTCGCCGTGCACGCGGTTGTCGCGCGGGCATTCGCGCTCCTTGGAGGAGACGCCACAAGGAGGCTGCCGGCAGGCGCAGGATGAATCCCGCAGAACTCCCGGTGGCCATTCTGGCCGGCGGACTCGCAACCCGCCTTAAGCCGATCACCGAGAAGGTGCCCAAGCTCCTGGTCGAGGTGGCCGGAGAGCCCTTCTTCTCCCACCAGATACGGCTCGTCCGGAAATCCGGCCTGGCCCGCATCGTCGTCTGCGTCGGCTACCTTGGCGAAAGGATCGTCGAGCGCTATGGGGACGGCGCGCAATGGGGGGTCCGGATCGATTACGTCTTCGACGGTCCGAAGCTCCTTGGGACCGGCGGCGCATTGATCCACGCCCTGCCGAGGCTCGGGGACGCGTTCTACGTCCTCTACGGCGACAGCTACCTGCCGATCGACTACCAGCCGGTCGGCCAGAGCTTCATCGAGTCGGGGAAGCTGGGCCTCATGACCGTGTTCGAGAACCGCGGGCAGTACGACGCGAGCAACCTCTGGTTCGAAAACGGCTCGATCCGGGCCTACGACAAGAAGACGCGGCTCCCGGGCATGCGGCACATCGACTACGGCCTCGGCGTCTTCCGCAAGGCGGCATTCGACGGGTTCCCCGGGGACAAGGTCCTGGATCTGGCCGACGTCCAGAAGGCCCTCCTATCGCGGGGCCAGCTGGCCGGATTCGAGGTCGCCGAGCGCTTCTACGAGATCGGCTCGCACGCGGGCCTGGAGGAGCTCGACCGGCTCCTTCGAAAAACCCGCTAAAGATTCATTGCCGCCTCGCATTCGAAGCGGCCCCTTGCATTCTGAATCCCATGTCATACTCCGCACAACACCTCAAGGAAACGGCCGAAATCGTGGCCAAGCTCAACCCGGCGGACTGCGAGAAATGCGTCGCCGAACTGCGCGCCGTCAGGGAGCACGGGGGCCGGCTGTTCATGCTGGGCGTCGGGGGCAGCGCGGCCAACGCGTCCCACGCGGTGAACGACTTTCGGAAGATCACGGGGATCGAGACGTACGCCCCGACCGACAACGTATCGGAGCTGACGGCGCGCACGAACGACGACGGCTGGGCCAGCGTCTTCGTCGATTGGCTGCGCACCAGCAGGCTGAGCAGCAAGGACTGCCTGTTCATCCTGTCGGTCGGGGGCGGGAACCTGGAGAAGAACGTCTCGCCCAACCTGGTCGCCGCCATGCAGCTGGCGAAGCAGGTCGGCGCGAAGATCATCGGGATCATCGGCAAGGACGGGGGCTACACGGCCAAGGTAGCCGACGCCTGCGTCATCGTGCCGACCGTTAACCCCAACAACGTCACGCCCCACAGCGAGGCGTTCCAGGCGGTCATCTGGCACCTGTTCGTCTCGCATCCCGACCTCAAGGTGAACCAGACCAAATGGGAGTCGGTGACGGCCAAGACCTAGCAGGATGGCGCTTCGGCCGGCAGTCTTTCTGGACCGGGACGGAACCCTGAACGTCCAGGTGCTCCGGGACGGAAGGCCGTTCGCGGCCGCCTCCCTCGAGGAGTTCCGCCTCTTTGAGGGGGTCCCCGAGGCCTGCCGCGCGCTCAAGGCGGCCGGCTTCCTGCTCGTGGTCGTCACGAACCAGCCCGATGTCGGCCGGGGCACGATCTCCGAGGCGGTCGTCGACGCTATGCATGCGCGCCTGCGCAAGCTCGTCCCGGAGATCGACCGTGTGGAGGCGTGCTACGATTCCGGCCGCGGCGAGGCATCTCTCCGGCGCAAGCCCGAGCCGGGCATGATCCTGGACGCCGCGAAGGCCCTTGGAATCGACCTGTCGCGCTCCTGGATGGTCGGCGACCGCTGGCGAGACGTGGATTGCGGCAAGCGCGCAGGCGTGAGGACGGTGTTCATCGATTTCCGGTATTCCGAGAAATTCAACTCCGCGCCCGACTACACCGTGGGCACCTTCCCCGAGGCGGCATCCCTGATTCTCGGGATAGCGGGTCGAGGCAAGTCGGATGTCTAATCTACTTGCCCGATTCCCGGCCGTGACCTCAATTCGGGGGCACAAAAAACCATGAAGTCCCTCAGCGATCTCAAAATACACCTCTATGCCGACGGAGCCGACAAGGCCGGCATCCTCGACCTCTACGCCAAGCCCTACATCAAGGGACTGACCACGAACCCGAGCCTCATGAAGAAGGCCGGGATCAAGGACTACGAGGCGTTTGCCAAGGACATCCTCCAGACGGTCAAGGCAAAGCCCATCTCCCTAGAGGTCTTCACGGACGACTTCGCCGACATGAAGCGCCAGGCGCTCAAGATCTCCGCGCTCGGCGACAACGTCTACACGAAGATCCCGATCACGAACTCGCGCGGCGAGTCCTCTCTTCCCCTCGTCCGGGAGCTCGCCAAACAGGGCGTAAAGCTGAACATCACGGCCATCCTCACGCTGAGGCAGGTGGCGGGGGTGGCCGAGGCCCTGAACCCCGCCGTTCCCTCCGTCGTCTCCGTCTTCGCGGGCCGGATCGCAGACACCGGCGTGGATCCCGTCCCGCTCATGCGCGCGTGCGGGGCGCTCCTCGAGGGCCATGACAAGGCAGAGCTCCTCTGGGCCAGCACCCGCGAGGTCCTCAACATCTTTCACGCGCAGGAATGCGGATGCGACATCATCACCGTCCCCCACGACATCCTGGCAAAGGCCGCAAAGCTGCTCGCAATGGACCTGACCGAGCTTTCGCTCGACACGGTCAGGATGTTTGCAAAGGACGCGGCGGAGTGCGGATACAAGCTCTGACGCGCCCACTTCGTCATTTACCTCACGGGCGGACTCCTCCAATTCTGGGAGTCCGCCTGTTTCCTTTATGCCCAATCGGATACGCCTGTTGAGTCTCGCAGTCCCCGCGCTGGCCGTCCTGGCGCCCCTTGGGGCCGCCAACCTGGACGGCTCGTCGGCTGCGGCCGGAAATGCCGAGGCCGCAAGGCTTTATGCAGGGGCCAATGACTATGTGACGACCATGGCGGAAGGGCGCTATTCGTACGCCTACCTTCAATTCTACTGGAAGCACGCCCAGGCCAACGTCGACCGGGTGCGCCGGGTCTACGCGGATTCTCCGACCGCCCGGGCGCTGGTGCGGGGGGACCTGAGGATCGGGCCCTACCAGCTGGACTACTTCAAGGAGCGCGTCCTCTCCAACCTCGAGCGCAAGCGCCTCGGAGCGTTCGACGACGTCAACTGCGCCATCTTCCTCTACGGTCTCGACGCGAAGAGGAAGGATCCGATCCGGGAGGAGGCCCTGTCGGGCATCCTGGAGGCCATGGCGCGGCGGCAGCGCTGGGGCGAGGTCATGCGCTTCCCGGTCCTGGAGGAGCACAAGCCCCTTCTCCTGCGCACCATCTTCCGCGTGGCGGCCTATTATGACCAGAAGAAGATCGCCGAGGACATGGTCCACGTGGCGACCCCCGAGGAGACGGCAGCGGTGGGCTTCTATCCCATCATGGCCGAGGCCCAGGTGCTGCTTGGAAAGCCGCGCTCCGAGCTGTACCAATTCGTGGCCGATCATCCCGAGGACGCCGTCCGGATCTCAGCCCTGCGCGCCGTCGTGGAGCGCGCGGTCCTGATCCACCGCAAGGAGATGCTCCACCTCTCCTTTGCCGACTCGATACCGGACGTCCACTTCGGCGTTCAGCGGACAGCCGTGAGGGATGACGTTGCCGCGGTCGCCGCCCAGCTCCTTCCCGGCAGGCCGGAGGCGGCCGCTCCACTCCTCGCCGTGTACAGCGCGGCCATGGGTGCCCGGCCCGGGACCGGCGCCGCAATCGACGCCCACCTCGCCTACCTGCGCTACCTTGCGGACGCGGGGCGGCTGGACGAGGCGGGGTCGTATGCGCGCGAAGAGAACCTGGCGGGGAAGGACAGGCGCGCCTGCGCGCTCAAGGCCATCGAACTCTATGCGGAGGCGGGCCGGATGGATGAGGCGGAGCGGGGGCGCAAGGAGCTTGCCGCGCGCGGCGCCGCCGATGCCGACCAGGCGGGCCTCTCGGAATTCATCGGCCGGATGGACTCAACGCAGGTCCGTCTCGTGGTCCGGGAAAGCACTTTCGCCGAGCTGCCCATCTCGGACCCGTGCATCCTCGCCACGGCGATCATGGACTGGAGCCTGTCCCCCAACCGGTCGCAGCGCGGCGCGACGCCTTGGGACGCGGTGGTCTTCAAGTTCGCAGGCGGATTCGACAACCTGCCGGAGGCCGAATCGACCACCGTGAGCGACGCCGCGAGCACCGTGAAGCCCTACTAGATCGGGCGCCGCGCCCGTAACCCCGGTGAACATCCTTTTCGTAAACTACGGCGATTTCACCACCAATAGCCTGAACCACATTGGCGGTTTCGCGAACACGCTGTGCGCGCGGGGCCACGCCTGCGTCGTGGCCGTGCCCTTCGGGAAGGACACCCTCTCGGCGACGCAAAATCCGGTCTTCATCGCCGCGATCTACGAGGAGGCCCTAGAGCAGCCGGCGATCTTCCCCGACCGCGGCACGGCGGACGTGATCCACGCCTGGACGCCCCGGGAGTGCGTCCGCAAGTTCGTCGTCGCCTACCAGAAGGCGGCCAGGCGGGCGGCCAGGCTGATCGTCCACCTCGAGGACAACGAGGAGAACCTGATTTCGGGATATGCCCGGCGTTCGATCGGCGAGCTCCGGTCGATGGGGTTTGAGGAGCTCGATTCGATCGTGTCCGAAAGCCTCCCCCACCCGGTGCGCCACAGGACCTTCCTGCGGCTGGCGGACGCCGCGACCGTGATCGTCGGCCGCCTGAAGGAACTCGTCCCCCCCACCGTGCCCTGCTCCGTGCTCCAGCCGGGCGTGGACCCGGACTACCTCAGGCCCCACGGCGCGGACCCGGGGCTGCGCAGGGAGCTCGGGCTCCCGGAGAACGAGAAGCTCATCGTCTTCACGGGAAGCAACACCTTCGCGAACGAGCCGGAGATGCGGGAGCTGTACGTGGCCATCAGGCTCCTCAACCAGAGGGGGATCCCGACCCGGCTTGTCCGCACGGGTTTCAACAGGCCGGAATTCCTCGAGGGCCTCTCGCCCGACCTCAAGGCCCACGTGCTGGACCTGGGCTTCATCGCGAAGGCAAGGCTCCCGAAGCTGCTCGTCCTCGCCGACGCGCTCGTCCAGCCGGGCAGGCCCGGGCCCTTCAACGACTACCGGCTTCCTTCCAAGCTGCCCGAGTTCCTGGCGTCGGGCCGGCCGGTCGTGCTTCCCCCGACAAATGTCGCGCTCGGGATGCGCGACGGGGTCGAGGCCCTATTCCTGTCAAGCGGAACCCCCGACGACATCGCTGACTGCTGCGAGCGGATATTCAAGGACGCCTCCCTCGGGGCGAGCCTCGGAAAGAACGGCGCCGCGTTCGCGCGGAAGCATTTCGACCTGGCCGCCAACACGGCGGCCCTGCTCAAGACCTACGACGAGGTCGTTGCGAGGCCGCCGCGGCCGTGCTGGGAGATCATCCGGAACTCGCGCGGGTCCGACCTCACCGCCGCGATCAGCGAACTGGCCGAGGCGCTTCAGCCCGGCATCGGGGGCGGCGGCCGAGCGGATGATCTGCCGGCGCTCGCGGCCGACCTGGCCGCCATCGTGAGGATTGAGGACGAGAGGGGATCGCGCGCGACGGAGGAGAGGGACCGCGTGCGGCTGCGCCTGGAGGAGAAGGTGCGCCACCTGGAGTTGCAGAGGGACCTGACGAACCAGCATGCGCGCAACCTCGAGGAAAAGATCGAATCGCAGGACCGCCACCTGAAGCTTCACAAGAAATTATCCGACCGGCATATACAGAACCTGGAGGCCCGGATAATCGGAATCGAGAAGGTCGCCCGCACCCAGACCGAGAGGGCCGCCGCCGAAGTCGCCGCGGCGGCAGCCGCCGGCGCCGCGGCGTCCGCCGAGCACACGAGGCTCGTCGCCCGGATCCTTGAGATGGACGCGGAGCTCAAGGCGCGCGAGGAGCGCCTGAAGGCAATCTTCCGGTCCGCCTCCTGGAAGCTCGCCGCGCCGATGCGGGACGTCGAGAGATTCATCCGGCGGCTCAAGTCGAAGCCCCAGCCCGCCCCGGCGCCCGCGAAGCAGGAGGAGCCGAAGGCTTCCCCTCCGCCCGCCCCGGGCGCCCCGCAGGCCGGGGCCGCGCCGCCGGCCTACCACTACACCTTCAACATCGACCACCCGAGGACGTGGAGCACCGCCTCGAACAAGCTCCTCATCCTCGGCTGGTGCTATGAGAATTCCGCGGTCCCGATCCTGGGCATCCGGGCCCATTTCGCGGGCCAGACGGTCGAGGGGATCTACGGGTCGAAGCGCCTCGACGTCCTCGCCTCGACCGGGATGAAGCAGGCCGAGTACTGCGGCATCAAGCTCGACGTCCGCACGCACCTGGGCGACCACCCGCTCGTCATCGAGGTCCGGCACGGGGACCGCTGGAACCCCCTCTTCCAGACGATGGTGCACGTCGGAAAGGCCGGCGACCCCGCGGAAACGAGCGAGTACGAGAAATGGTGCCAGCAGCACGAGACCCTCGGGGACGAAGACCTGCCGGCCATCCGCAGGCACATCGAGGCCTTCCGGTCGCGGCCCCTGATCTCCGTCGTGATGCCGGTGTACAACACGCCGGAGGCCCTCCTCGCCAAGGCCGTCCAGTCCGTAGAGGACCAGGTCTACCCGAACTGGGAGCTCTGCGTGGCCGACGACGCCTCGACCGAGCCCCACGTGCGCGCGGCCCTGGAGGGCCTTGCATCGAAGAACCCGCGGATCAAGGTGGCCTACCGGCAGGAGAACGGCCACATCTGCGAGGCGACGAACACCGCGCTCGGCCTCGCGGCCGGGGAATTCGTCGCGTTCTTCGACCACGACGACGTGCTCTCGCCGATGGCGCTGTACGAGGTCGCGGCCGAGATCGACGCGCACCCGGACGCCCAGCTGATCTACACGGACGAGGACAAGGTCGACATGGAGGACCGCCGGTTCGACCCGTATTTCAAGCCCGACTGGAATCCCGAGCTGAACCACGGCCAGAACTACACCTCCCACCTCTCGGTCTACCGGGCCGACCTCATCCGCTCCCTGGGGGGATTCAGGAAGGGCTACGAGGGGAGCCAGGACTGGGACTTGGTCCTTCGCGCAGTCGAGAAGATCCCGGCCTCCGCCATCCGGCACATCCCGAAGCTGCTGTACCACTGGAGGGCCGCCCCGGGCTCGACCGCGCTCCAGCTAGCCGAGAAGACCTACCCCATCGAGGCGGCCCGCATGGCCCTCGAGGACCATTTCAGGCGCATGGGCGAGACCGTGGAGCTGCTGCCGGTGCCGGGCGACCACTGGCGGGTGAAGTATCCGCTCCCGTCGCCGGCGCCGCTCGTCTCGCTCATCATCCCGACCCGCAATGGGCTAAAGCTCCTGCGCCAGGCGGTCGCGAGCATCCTGACCGCGACCGATTACCCCAACCTGGAGATCATCATCGTCGACAACCAGTCGGACGACCCGGAGACGATGGCCTACCTCAAGGAAATCGGCCGGGGCGCCGACCCGCGGCTGCGCGTCCTGCCCTTCCCCGAGCCCTTCAACTACTCGGCGCTCAACAACCGCGCCGTGCGCGAGGCACACGGCGAGGTCATCGGGTTCCTCAACAACGACGTGGAGGCGATCGCGCCGGGCTGGCTCGCCGAGATGGTGAGCCACGCCGCCCTCCCCGGGATCGGGGCCGTCGGCGCCATGCTCTACTACCCGCTCAACACCGTGCAGCACGCCGGGGTCATCCTGGGCCTGGGCGGCGTCGCCGGGCACCCGTTTAAGGAGTTCCCCCGGGGCGACCAGGGCCAGATGAACCGGCTGCGCCTCGTCCAGAACTACAGCGCGGTCACGGGGGCGTGCCTCGTCATCCGCAAGGACCGGTTCCTGGAGGTCGGCGGCTTCAACGAGAGGGACCTGCAGATCGCCTTCAACGACGTCGACCTCTGCTGCAAGCTGATCCACGCGGGCTACCGCAACGTCTGGACGCCGTACGCGGAGTTCTACCACCACGAGTCGGCCACGCGCGGCGTGGAGGACACCGCTGAAAAGAAGGCGCGCTTCCAGGCCGAGATCGACTACATGATGAACACCTGGGGAGCGCTCCTCATGGCCGACCCCGCCTACAACCCCAACCTCACGCTCGTCGGGGAGGACTTCTCGCCGGCGTACCTCTCCCGCGCGCCGAAGTCGTGGGCGGCCCACCTCCCATGAACACCCCAGCCCCGGACGACCCCAGCCCGCGCATCGCCGCCCTCCAGGCCGAACTCGAGGCCGTGAAGCGGCGCGAGGCGGAGTTTCGCGCGAAGATGGTCCACGAGTTCCTCGACCGCGGCGAGCGCAACACGTACCTCCACGTCCTGCGCGAGGAACGGGCCGCGCTCGTCAAGCGCGAGCAGGAGTCATTCGCGGACCTGGAGGAGCTGACCCGCATGCTCGAGGCCGAGGGGGAGAAGGCCGCGGCCCTGGAGGCGGAGCTCGGGCGGATCAGGCGATCCTGGTCCTGGAGGCTCCTTGCGCCGCTTCGCGCAATCGGGCGCAGGTTCGAGGCGCAGCCTCCCGCGGCCCCCGTGGAGCGCGCCCCCGCCGAGCCCGGCGTCTTCAACTACTACCTGCACACCTCGCCTTTCCGGATATACCGGGACTCGCGATTCACGCTGCGGGGCTGGGCGTGGCCCCAGGACGGGCGGGCCGTAACCGCGGTCCGGGTCAACCTGGGCGGGCGCATCTTCAATGGCCGCCATGGGCTCGAGGAGCCCGAGGTGATCGCGAGGTTCGGACCCCAGGCGGCGAACCCGCTCCCCGGCTTCGAGATCACGTTTGAGACGCCCCCGGGCCGGCACTCGCTCAGCCTCGAGGCGCAGGTCGAGGGGGCCGGGTGGCTCTGGATCATGAGGACCTCGATCTGGTGCGAGCCGAGCCGCGCATGAGCTCCGACGCCCAGGCGCGCTGGCAGGCCGCAGCCTCCTCGCTCGGGGACCGCTCCTCGTACAAGAAGGTCTGGGACCGGCAGGCGACGGACCTGGACCTGGCATGGCTCTCCGTAGCGGGCCACACCGACGAGGCGACCCTCGACCTCACCGCGCGCGGGTTCATCGACATGCTCCGCCCCGCCGTCGGCATCGGGCCGAACGACATCGTCCTCGAGATCGGCTGCGGCATCGGCCGCGTCGGCAAGCCCCTCAGCCAGGAGTGCCTGCACTGGTTCGGGGCCGACATCTCCGGCGGGATGCTCGGGCACGCCGCCGCGCGGCTCAGGGACCGCCCCAACACGACGCTCGTCGAGCTGGCCACCGTGGGCCTCCAGGAGTTCCCGGGGGACGCCTTCGACCTGGTGTACTGCACGATCGTCTTCATGCACCTCTTCGAGTGGGACCGCTTCCGCTACGTGGAGGAGGCCTTCCGCGTCCTGCGCCCGGGCGGCCGGTGCTACTTCGACAACTTCTCGCTCGATTCGGACCACGGCTGGAACGTCTTTATGGAGAGCGCGCGCTACCCCCTCGAGCGCCGCCCGGCCCACCTGAGCATGTCGTCGTCCCGCGAGGAGCTGGGCGTCTACCTGAGGAAGGCCGGATTCGCCGACGTGCGCGTGCACGACCTGCCGAACGAGCTGATCGCGGCGACGGGCCGCAAGCCGGACTGAGGCCGGCGGCGCCTTTCTTCCCCCCGGGGGCTGTTCGGAAGGGATGTTTGCATTTGCGGATGCAAACGCAAAACCCCTGCTTCTGCCGGACCGCCTGCCGCCTAGTGCAAGCCGTACTTGGCAATGAGCGCCCTCGCCCTTTCCACAGGAAGCCCCGGGATCCCAGGGACCGACTGCGGATCCGGGTTTGGCTCAAGGAGTAGGATCCGGCGGGACTCGGTGCCGCGGGACTGCGTGAAGGGTTCCAGGTCGCCGCCCCATTGCCGGCACAGGTGGACGGCGCCGGCCGCGAGGAGGGCGGAGGCGGCCAGGCCCCGCAGGACCGCCGGGACCGGGATCCGGTCCCATTGCCGCGAGATCCAGAATCCGGCCAGCGGGGCGATCCCGATCAGCGAGGCGTACTGGTAGCGCGACGAGACGGTGGCCAGGAGGCCGGTGTGGTAGCGCCCGATGCCAAGGAGGGCGGCGTTGCCCAGGTCGAAGGCCACCACGAGGACGAACAGCAGGCGCTGGCGCCCCTGGCTGCGCGCGAGGGCCCAACCGGCAAGGGCAAACTTGCAAAGACCCAGCAGCACGACGGTGCGCCATCCCCAGGATTCCACCGAGAGCAGGTGATAGGCGGGGTTGAGGCAGTAGTACCAGGTGCCAAACACCGCGGCCTCGCCCCAGTGCCCCTTCATGTGGTGATGGTTGCCCGTTGCGAGGACGGCGATCAGGATAGCCACGGCAGCCGCCGGGAGGAGATAGCCTGCCGCCCGCATCGCGCGCTGCGCGGGGCGCGCCTCCGGCTGGCCGCGGCCCGGCCAGAGGCTCCCAAGCGCGAGCAGGGGCCCCGCGAGCACCCCGCGGGAGAAGGACAGCGCGCTCGCGGCGGACCAGGCGAACGACGCCGGCCCCGATGGCGCGCGAAAAAAGCCGTCGAACGCCAGGAGCATGAAGGTCACCGAAAGCACGGCCGACCATTGGACGGTCCAGGCAAGGGTCTCGATGTTGGCAGGCGAAAGCCCGAAGGCGACCTGCGCGCAGATCACGGCGACCCAGGACAGGCCGCACGTGCGCATCACCCGTCCGAGGAGCGCGACATTCAGGGCGTGGGTCAGCCACACCGTCGCGACCATCGCCAAGTACGACCCCCCGAAGGCCAGCACGCCGCCCCCCCAGAGGAGCTTGAAGACGGGCACGAAATTCTCGGCAAAGACGAGCCAGATCCAGCGCCAGAACCCGATCCGGTCGATCTGGTCGATCAGGTCAAACTCGTCGCCGAACCAGTACAGGCGCCCGAACAGGCGGTGATACGCGACGAACGGCGCGAGGGCGAGGCAGCCTGCGGCAAGAAGGATCCAGCGGTCGCTAGACCCGGGTGCGCGATCGCGGTGCTGCGGCTGGATTCCACTCATGGCTTGGAGGGCGCATCAAAGCGCAGGGAGGCGACGTAGGACCAGTCCCAACGGTTGTCGTCCGCCAGGCCCGGCCCCGTGCGCAGGATCAGCCGGTCGGGCGCATCGCCCGGGATCGCCAGGTCGAAATGCTGCGTTCCCCGGTCCGACAGCTGGCCCACGGGATTCAGGAAGCGGCCCCAAAGCCTTTCCCTCCGGCCGGAATCCCAGGCTGCGTAGACTTCGAACCGAACCCCGGCCGTGTGCCCGCCGCCCGTATAGGCCCCCTCGCGGATGCCGAAGTCCCCCGCCAGGCGGCTCGCCCCGGCGGGGACGCCAAGAACGACCTCGCCCTCCGCGTGGACGAGCACCGCGGGCCCCTCGGGAGTCTCGATGACCTCGTGCCGGAACACGGAGGTGATCGAGACGGGGGGCCGGTCGAAGATGCCCAGCTCCACGAGGCGCTGGAACGGCCGCGCGGGGCGCAGCGGGATGCCGGGCAGGGCGAACACCGCCACGTTGACGCGGCTCCAGAATTCCTCCTGGCCCGGGGGAGCCTCGAAATGGAATGAATCCACGAAGGAGTCCGCCTCCCCCCGCAGGAACGACGCCATGTCGCCCCCGCTCTCGAGGGTGGGGACAAGGATGAACCCGGCCCTCGCGACCCGGGGCAGGAGACGCCAGACGCGCCGGCGGCCCATGTCGTCGGCCGTCGAGATGCTGATGGCCGCAGGCTTGTAGAGGAGCGCCCTCAGCCGCCCAAGGTTGTTCGGGATGGGATCAGCCGTAAGCCAGATCGCATGGTCGCGCTCCAGGGGGAGCTCGATCTCCTCGGACAGACGCACGCCCCGGTTAAGGAGCAGCCGGCGCTCGACCTGGGCCCGCGCGACCGGCGAAACCCTCTTGAAGAGCCAGTAGCCCCGCTCGGGGAAGACCGGCTCGTAGTGCCCGGAAAGGGCAGCGAGGAGCATCGCGTCGTCCTGCCCGGGATAGCGGTTGTCGACCCGCTCGTCGTTCCAGAGCAGGAAGTCCGGAGCGCGGCCGGACTGGTACGAGCGCAGGTTCCATCCCTCGAGGCTCGGCGTGTAGGCGGAATAGCTCTGGAAGATCGGCCTTGGGTCGAGGTTCAGCCGGTTGAGGAGCGCCGCGCCCGTGCTGAAGTCGTACACGTCGACGGTCGAGCGGCCCACGGCGGCGCGGATCCTGGGGAGCGACTCCTTCTCGCACGCGCCCTCGTAAGCGCCCTGCCACTCCTGCGGGAGGGAGCCAAGGCGCCCCAGCGCCGCCGCGTTCCCATGCAGGCGCTGCCACTCGATCCTGGGCCCCAGCGAGTAATACGGGCGGTCGAAGCACGCGACGGCGGCAAGGCAGAGGACAATCGTGGCGTCGAACCAGTGCCAGCGCCTACCGGGATAGAGAAGGCCGGCAATGACCGGGGCAAGGATGAGCACGTAGGTGAAGAAGCCGAACACGTGGCCGCCGAGCGGCACGAGGTCGGCGCGCGTGAAGCTCTCCTTCCACATGACCAGGAGGGAAAACGCCAGGTAGGCGCACGCGGAAGTGGCGAAGGCGCGCTCCGGCACGCGACGCCAGGCGGTCCAGACAAAGGCGACGCAGACGAGGACCAGTCCCGAGCCCCAGAGGAAGGCGGACCACGACTCGTCGGTGCTCATCGCGTCCCCGTAGCCGGAGGCGATTTCGAGGCTACGCAGCAGGTAGGGGTAGAGATTGTCGGGACTCTGGCCCGCCGCGATCCACGCCGCGACAACCGCAAGGGCGAAGCCGCCCGCGATTCCCCAGGTCCGGCCCCATGCGCCCCGCCCCGCCCAGCACGCCGCCGCGGACGCGGTCCCGGCGGTCGCCAGCACGAGATACGTGAACTTGAGCTGGGCCAGGAAACCCAGGACGAGCGCCCAGGCGACCAGGCGGACGAGCGGGGCGTCCTTTCTCATCATCCCGGAGATGACGATCAGCGCGATGAGGACGAAGTAGACAGAGTCCAGGAACAGCCAGTGGAAGCAGAGGAAGAGGGCGGCGAACGCCAGCCTCCGCCAAAGGGCGAGCCTGCGCGTGAGGACCACGAGCGAGAGCGCGACAAGGAACTGGCCCGCTGTCTGCCAAACGAGCATCGGGACCGCCTCCGCGCTCCCCAGGTGGTACAGCGAGCAGAGGAAGCCCCAGGGGCCCCAGGTGAAGATCAGGTCCCGCCCGAACTGGAGGCCGTGCGCATGGGCATAAACAAGCATCGCCTGCCAGGACCCGTCGAGCGTCGCGTCGGGAGGCAGCGGGACGCCGAACAGGGACACCCCCAGCACCAGGGTGAGCAGCGCATCCCCGGCAACGCGGAGCGGCCCGGACCTTGGGGATTCCGCGCGGATTGACGGAGGCGCAAAAGCATCCATGGATCGTGGTGGCATGAACCAATACGTCAGACCTGCCGAAGCTGGCGATTATCAAAATCCTTCACCGAGATGGCCCTGACCGCCCCCCCAGCCACGACGGTCTCGGTCATCATACCGGTTTACAACGAGGCTCCGACCGTCCGCACCTTGCTGGACGCCCTCGTGGAAAAGCGGATCCCCGGGTACGAGCTGCAGCTGATCGTCGTCGAGAGCAATTCGACCGACGGCTCGCGCGACGCCGTGCTCGGCTACCAGGGCCGGCCGTCGGTGACCGTGATCCTCGAGGAGAGGCCGAGGGGCAAGGGCCACGCGGTCCGCACCGGGCTGGCGGCCGCGGCGGGCGAGATTGTCATCATCCAGGATGCCGACCTTGAGTACGACCTGGGGGACTACGAGAAACTGCTGGCGCCGATCGCCCGGCAGGAGCACCCGTTCGTGCTCGGGACGCGGCACAGGAAGAACGGCTGGGCCATACGCAAGTTCACCGACCAGAGGCTCCACGCCTTCGTGCTCAACCTCGCGCACTGGACCTTCACGCTCATGATCAACGCCTCGCTCGGCATCTGGCTCACCGATCCGTTCACGATGTACAAGGTGTTCCGCAGGGACTGCATCTCGGGGCTCAGGCTCGAGAGCAACCGGTTCGATTTCGACTGGGAGCTCCTGATCAAGCTGGTGCGCAGGGGCTACCGCCCGTTAGAGATCCCGGTCTCCTACCGGTCGCGGTCGTTCAACGAGGGCAAGAAGGTCTCCATGGTCCGCGACCCGCTCACCTGGATGCGAGCCCTGGTGAAGTACCGCTTCCAAAGGCTGTGACTTCGCTGCAAACTCGGCCCCGATGAGCAAGAGCCTCCTTGTAACCGGCTCCTCCGGCCTGATCGGCTCCGAGGTGTGCATGTACTTCGGCCGCGAGCTGGGATACGCCGTGCACGGCGTCGACAACAACCAGCGGGCGGTGTTCTTCGGCCCGCAGGGCGACACCCGCTGGAACCAGGAGCGGCTCAAGCGGGAGTTGCCCGGGTTCCAGCACCACGAGCTCGATGTCCGCGACCGGGCCGGGGTCCTCGCCCTGATGCGCTCGCTCCGGCCGTCCGCGATCGTCCACGCGGCGGCCCAGCCGAGCCACGACCGGGCCGCGGCGATCCCGTTCGACGACTTCGACACGAACGCCGTCGGGACGATGAACCTCCTCGAGGCCGCGCGCCAGGCCTGCCCCGAGTCGCCCTTCCTGTTCCTGAGCACGAACAAGGTCTACGGCGACGCCCCGAACCGGATCGCGCTCAGGGAGCTTCCGACGCGCTGGGATTTCGCGGATCCCGCCTACGCCGACGGGATCGGCGAGACCTTCACGATCGACCAGTCGCTGCACTCGCTATTCGGCGCCTCTAAGGCCGCGGCCGACGTGATGGTCCAGGAATACGGTCGCTATTTCGGCATGCCCACGTGCTGCCTGCGCGGAGGCTGCCTGACCGGGCCGAACCACTCTGGCGTAGAGCTCCACGGGTTCCTGAGCTACCTGGTCAAGTGCAACCTCGAGGGCCGCGAATACAAGGTCCTGGGATACAAGGGGAAGCAGGTCCGCGACAACATCCACTCGCTCGATGTCGCGCGGTTCATCGCCGCGTTCGTCGGGGCGCCCCGCTCCGCGGAGGTCTACAACCTCGGGGGCGGCAAGGCCAACAGCACCTCGATCCTCGAGGCGTTCAAGACCGCGGAATCGTTCACCGGCAAGGCGCAGGTGTACACGTACGTGGACAAGAACAGGATCGGCGACCACATCTGCTACTACTCCGACCTGCGTAAGATCCGCAGACACTACCCCAAGTGGGAAATCACCCAGTCGCTGGCGGAAACCGTCCGCCAGATTGTCGAATCCTGGAGGCGACGACGGCAGGTTTGACGTATCCTCGCCGATGTCCTAGCGTCTTAAGCCCTTGATGAGTAAACCCGAATCCAGCATCTCGTCCGCGATCCGGAGCCTGTGCATGGCCGCGCTCGCCTCGGCGGCGGGCGCCGCGGCCGGGTTCGGGCAGGTGACGCTGGTGGGCAACTCGCCCTTTGCGCCAGCGGCTGGCTCCGGCGCGGCCGGGCCGGCCCAGGCGGAGGCCATCGAACTTTCAGGCTCGAGCGTGCAGGGATCCGACGTCTCGGTGTGCATCTACGAGCGCCAGGCCAAGCGCAGCCAATGGATCCCCGTCGGCGGGGTCTGCGATGGCATCCATGTCATCAGCTTTGACGCCGCCCACGACAAGGCCGTCGTGAACGTCGGGGGGGCATTCAAGGAGCTGACGCTGCGCAAGGCCACGTTCGCATCGACGGGCCCGGCCCCGGTGGCCAGGGCCGCGGCACCCGTCAGTGCGCAGGCCGCGCCGCTTGTTCAACCGGCGTTCCCCGGCCCGGTCGCGTCCCCCGCCCCGGCGCCCCCCGCGGACGCCGTCACGGAGCAGCGGGAGGCCCGGATGCTCGTGAGCGACCTTCTCGAGATAGGCGTCCAGCAGCGCAAGGCCTACCAGGAGGCGAGGCAGAAGGCCGCCTCCGAGCCACCCGCACAGCCTTCCAACTAGGGGCAAGACGGGCGTGCGCATACTCATCTCCGGAATCTGCGGTTTTGCCGGAAGCGCGATCGCCCGGGCGCTGGCGGCGCACGGCCCGGGATACGAGATCTCGGGCTTCGACAACTTCATCCGTCCCGGGAGCGAGGGGAACCGCGCGGACCTGAAGCGCCTCGGCGTCAGGCTCGTGCACGGCGACGCCCGCGCGGCGAGCGACATCGACGCCCTTCCCGCGAGCGACTGGGTGATCGACGCCGCCGCGAACCCGAGCATCCTGGCCGGGGTCGACGGGCTCTCGAGCCCGCGGCAGCTGGTCGAGCACAACCTTGTCGGCACGCTCAACCTTCTCGAGTTCTGCAGGCGCAGCCGCGCCGGGTTCGTCCTCCTGAGCACGAGCCGCGTCTACAGCATCGCCCCCCTGTCGGCGCTGCCCATGCGCGTGGAGGACCGCGCGTTTCGCCCGGATGAGCGCGCCCTGCCCGCCGGCGCCGGCCCCCTGGGCGTCTCGGAGTCCTTCCCGACCGCGGCGCCCGTGTCGCTCTATGGCGCGACCAAGCTGGCGAGCGAGGCCCTTGCCCTCGAATACGGCCAGGCGTTCGACCTGCCCGTCTTCGTCAACCGGTGCGGCATCCTTGCGGGCGCGGGCCAGTTCGGCCGCCCGGACCAGGGGATCTTCGCCTACTGGATCAACAGCCACCTGCGCCGGCGGCCGCTCCGGTACATCGGGTTCGGGGGGAAGGGCCACCAGGTGCGCGACTGCCTGCACCCGGCCGACCTCGCCCCGCTTCTCGCGGCGCAGTTCGGGGCCCCGAAGACGGACGCCGCCGACCGGATCGTGAACGTCGGCGGGGGCGCGGCCTCGGCCATGTCGCTCCTGCAGCTGACGGACTGGTGCGACGACCGCTTCGGCCCCCACCCCGTCGCCTCGGACCCCGCGCCGCGCCCCTTCGACATCCCGTGGATCGTGCTCGATGCGTCGAAGGCCGGGCGGATCTGGGGATGGAAGCCAAGGATCCCGGTCCAGTCGGTCCTGGAGGAGATAGCGGCGCACGCCGGCACCCACCCCGACTGGCTCGAGTTGTCGGCGCCGCTCGGATGAGCCTCAATCTGTTCTCGGTTGTTGTCCCCGCACGCGACGAGGCGGAATCGCTTCCGTCGACCCTGCGCGACATCTACGCCGAGTTCTCGCGCGAGGGGGTGCCCCACGAGATCGTCGCGGTGGACGACGGGAGCCAGGACGCCACGTGGACGGTCCTGCAGGCCCTCAAGGCCGAGATTCCCACGCTCGTGCCGGTGCAGAACCCGGGGGCCAACGGCTTCGGCCGGGCCGTCATTCACGGGCTCGGCCAGATCCGCGGGGACGCCGTGGTCATCATGATGGCGGATGCCTCGGACCTTCCGGCGGACGCGGTCAAGTACTGGCGCCTGCTGGGCGAGGGCTGCGAGTGCGCGTTTGGCAGCCGCTTTCTGCGCAGGGGCGACATTGTCGACTACCCGAGGCTCAAGCTCTTCGTCAACCGCCTGGCGAACCTCTTCATCAGGGTGATGTTCAACATCCCGCTCAACGACACGACAAACGCGTTCAAGGCCTACCGCCGGAACGTGATCGAGGGCTGCCGGCCCTTCCTGGCGCCCCATTTCAATTTCACGGTCGAGCTGCCGCTCAAGGCGATCGTCCGGGGGTACACATGGAAGGTCGTCCCGATCTCCTGGCGCAACCGGAACCACGGGGTCGCCAAGCTGAAGATCAAGGAGATGGGCAGCCGCTATTTTTTCATTTGCATGTACGTGTGGCTGGAAAAGTACTTCAGTCGGGGCGATTACCGCAGGAAATAGCACCATGATCTACCTTCTAGGAGGCTCGGGATACGTCGGACACGCCTACCAGGCGCTGTTCAGGCTCAAGGCAATACCCTACCGGAGCCTGAGCCGCTTCGAGGTGGACTACACCGACGGCGAGACGCTTCGCGTGGGCCTCCAGAGGGACAGGCCCGAATTTCTCGTCAACGCCGCGGGATACACCGGCAAGCCCAATGTCGACGCCTGCGAGCTGCACAAGGCCGAGTGCCTGCTCGGAAACGCGGTCCTGCCGGGCGTCATCGCGCAGGCCTGCGAGGAGGCGGGCGTCCCCTGGGGGCACGTCTCCTCGGGGTGCATCTACAGCGGGGACGGGCCGGGAGGCAGCGGCTTCACGGAGAAGGACGAGCCAAACTTCACGTTCCGGGCGAACCGCTGCTCGTTCTACAGCGGGACCAAGGGCCTGGGCGAGGAGGTGCTGGCCGGCCATCCCAATCTCTTCGTCTGGCGCCTGCGGATCCCCTTCGACAGCGTGGACAATCCGCGGAATTACCTGTCGAAGCTCATGCGCTACACGAGGCTCCTGGACGCGACCAACTCGATCTCCCAGCTCGAGGAGTTCGCCGCGGCGACGCTCGACTGCTGGACCAAGCGCGTGCCATTCGGGACGTACAACGTGACCAATCCCGGGAAGGTGACGACCCGCGAGGTCGTCGAGCTGATCCGCCGCTCGGGCGTCTGCGACAAGGATTTCGCGTTCTTCTCGGACGAGGCGGAGTTCATGGGCGCCGTGGCCAAGACCCCCCGGTCCAATTGCGTCCTGAATCCCTCGAAGCTCGCGGGGGCCGGAATCCGGCTGACCGAGGTCCACGAGGCCATCGAGCGCGACCTCAAGGCCTGGAGGAAGGCGGCTTGAACACGCGCCCCATGAACACCCTCGTCACAGGCGGCTGCGGGTTCATCGGGAGCAACTTCGTCCGGAGGCTCCTCGCGGACGCGCCGATGGCCGCGTCGCGGGTCGTCAACCTCGACAAGCTGACGTACGCCGGAAACCCCGCCAACCTTGCCGACGTGGCGGGCGACGGCCGGTACGTCTTCGTCCACGGCGACATCGGGGACGAGGCGCTGGTCGGCCGGATCCTCTCCGAGCACGGGATCGGCGCCGTCGTCAACTTCGCGGCGGAGAGCCACGTCGACCGCTCGATCGATTCGCCGGAGTCCTTTGTGCAGACCAACGTCCTTGGGACGCTGCGGCTCCTCAACGCCGCCCGGAGCCACTGGACGGCGATGGCGGGCGCGGCGCGCGAGGCCTTCCGGTTCCTGCACATATCCACCGACGAGGTGTACGGGACGCTGTCGCCGGACGATCCCGCATTCACGGAAGAGACCCCGTTCGCGCCCAATTCCCCGTACGCGGCCTCCAAGGCGGCGAGCGACCATCTCGTGCGCTCCTACCGCCACACCTACGGGCTTCCCACGCTGACGACCAACTGCTCGAACAACTACGGGCCCTACCAGTTCCCCGAGAAGCTGTTTCCGCTGACGATCCTCAACGCGCTCGAGGGAAAGCCGCTTCCGATCTACGGCGACGGCAAGCAGGTCCGCGACTGGCTCCACGTGGAGGACCATTGCCGCGCGATCGCGCTCGTGCTGGAGCACGGCCGCCTGGGCGAGACCTACAACGTCGGCGGCCTGAACCAGTGCGCCAACCTTGAGGCCGTGCGGCTCATCTGCTCGCTCCTGGACGCCAGGGCGCCGCGCGAGGACGGCAGGGCCCACGCCGACCTGATCGAATTCGTCGCGGACCGCCCGGGCCACGACCGCCGGTACGCGATCGACTGCTCGAAGCTCCAGCGCGAGCTCGGCTGGCGCCCGTCCGAATCGTTCGAGACGGGCCTCGCGAAAACCGTCGACTGGTACCTCTCCAACCGGGCATGGTGCGGCGAGATCACGGTGAAGCGCTATGCGCGCGAGCGGCTGGGAAGGACGGCCTGAGCGGCCCTCCACGCAATCACAATGAAACGCAAAGGCATCATCCTCGCAGGCGGCTCGGGAACGCGGCTCTACCCGCTGACGATCGCGGTCAGCAAGCAGCTCATGCCGGTGTTCGACAAGCCGATGGTGTACTACCCCCTCTCGGCGCTCATGCTTGCCGGCATCCGCGAGGTGCTCGTGATCTCGACGCCCCAGGACCTGCACCTCTTCAGGCGGCTCCTGGGCGACGGCTCGGACTTCGGCCTCAAGCTGGAATACGCCGAGCAGCCGAGGCCCGAAGGCCTGGCCCAGGCCTTCCTCATCGGCGCCGACTTTCTCGCCGGCTCGCCCTGCACCCTCATCCTGGGGGACAACCTCTTCTACGGCCAGGACCTCCCCAAGGCCTTCTCGGCCGCGAACGAGCGCACGAAGGGCGCCACGATCTTCGGCTACCATGTCGCCAACCCCTCGTCCTACGGCGTCGTGGAGTTCGCGCCGGACGGCCGCGTGCTCTCGCTCCAGGAAAAGCCCGCGAAGCCGAGGTCGAACTACGCGGTCCCCGGCGTCTATTTCTACGACGCAGAGGTCGTCAAGTACGCGCGCCGGCTCAGGCCCTCGAAGCGCGGCGAGCTCGAGATCACGGACCTGAACCGGCTCTACCTAAAGGCCGGCCGCCTGCACGCGGAGATCCTGGGGCGCGGCACCGCGTGGCTCGACACCGGGACGCACAACTCCCTCCTCGAGGCGGCCCAGTTCGTCCATGTCATCGAGAACAGGCAGGGCCTAAAGATCGCGTGCCTCGAGGAGATCGCATGGCGCCGGGGCTGGATCGACGACGCCCGGCTCGAGGCAAACATTGCGAAGCTCGGCGAGTCGGGCTACGCCCAATACCTTCGCAGGCTCCTCTCCGGGCAATAGGAGGCCGGCATCCGTGTCAACGAGGAGCTCCGGCACGCCTCACATCAGCGTCGTCACGCCGCTTTTCAACTGCCTGGAGCTCACCAAGGCGATGCTGGAGAGCCTGCGCGCCTCGATCCCGCGGCGCATGGCCCACGAGATCATCCTTGTCGACGACGCAAGCACGGATGGGACGCGCGACTGGCTCTCCACGCTCGGGCACCCCTTCCGGGTCGTCCTGAACGAGCGCAACCTCGGCTTCGGCGCGGCCACAAACCGGGGAGCCGCGGTCGCCCGAGGCCGGATCCTCGCCCTCCTCAACAACGACCTCGTCCTGACGCGGGGCTGGCTCGGCCCGATGCTCGGCGCGCTGGACTCCCTGGGCGTCATGGCGGGCCTCGTCGGCAATCTCCAGGTCGACGCGGCCACGCTCAAGCTGGACCACGCGGGGATCTACTTCGACCGCAAGTGCAAGCCCAGGCACGACCGCAGGGAGCCCGGGCTTGCGTCGATCCTGCTTGACCCGGTCCGGGAGGTCGCCGCCGTGACCGGCGCCTGCCTCGTGGTCAACCGGGACACCTGGGTCCGGCTCGGCGGGTTTGACGAGCGCTACTTCAACGGATGCGAAGACGTCGACCTGTGCATTCGCGCCCGCGAGGCCGGCCTCATCAACGCGGTCGCCTTGCGCAGCCGCGTCCTGCACCACGTGAGCGCCTCCCCGGGGCGCAAGATCCGGGACGAGGCCAACACCCGGCGCCTCTTCCGGCGCTGGCGCAGGCAGATCGCCGTCCTGGCCGGCTGGAGGTGGACCTGGAGGCACTTCCGCCGGTCCTTCGACGAGCCGCGCGATTTTCCCGAGCCGCTCGAGGCCTGCCGGGTGGCCCTGTTCCTGACGCACGTCCGGCGCCGTCCGCCCCCGAACAGCCTCGCGGCGATGAACGAAGTGATCGACAAGGAGCTCGCGCGCTGGCGGAACTTGATCCCGGATTGAGCATGGCCACGCACCCCCACGCACCGCCCTTCGGCGGCGCCTTCGCCAGGCGCTTCACGTCCTTTTCAGGGCTCTACTTCGACGAGTTCGCGAACGATTCCGCGTGGATCCGCGAAACGGCCGTGATCCGGCTGCCGCCGATCGTGGGCCTGGACTCGGTCTTCCTAAAGGGGGAGTTCCGCGCCCATCCGTCCGCGCGCGGGCTCGAGGCCGGCTTTCCCACCCTCGAGGTGCTCCTGGACGGCAGGAGCGTGCGGTCGGTCTCGTCCGGGGAGCCCGGACCCTGGGAGGCCGCCCTTGCGCTCAATCCCTCCTCCGCCCGCATCGGCTCGGTCCTGACCCTGCGGCTGCACGGGACGGGCCTCACGAACGCGCTCGCCTGGCTGGGGCGCGTGACGCGATTCGGGCCGATCCAGAGATTCCGCGCGCAGAACCGGAACCGCCAGCTGAGGGTCTCGGCGGTCGAGTCGGGAACGGGGGAGCGGATCTATGATTTCTCCAGGCGTGAAAGCCCCTATTGCATAGCCTTCGCCCGCGCCCACTCGCGGACCGGGATGAACATCGTCGGATTCTTCGCCGCCGACCTCGGCATCGGCGAGTCCGCCCGGTGCATGGCGCGGGCCGCCGACGCCGCGTCCATCCCGACCTGCCTTGTCCCGCTCAAGCTCAACTGCAGAAACCGGCTCGGCGACACGACCTATGCGGGCCGGCTGCAGGAGTCCAACCCGCACGGCGTCAACGTCATCCATGTCGATCCTCCGGTCGCGCGCGACATCGACCACCACCACGGCCCGGGGTTCCTGAGGGGTAAATACAACATCGGCTACTTTGCCTGGGAGCTTCCCGAGTTCCCGGACGCCTGGATGCCCTCGCTCGACTACTTCGACGAGATCTGGTGCCCGAGCAACTTCGTGAGCGACTCGATCGCCCTCAAGTCGCCGATCCCGGTCCTCACCATGGCGCACGCCATAGGGTTCGAGCGGCCCGGCGGGGACCCGGCCCCGGCCCGCGCGCGGCTCGGGCTCCCCGCGGCCGCGTTCCTCTTCCTTTGCCTGTTCGACCTGAACTCCTATGCCGCCCGCAAGAATCCCCGTGCGGCGATTGAGGCCTTCCGCAGGTCCGGCCTCGCCGGGCGGGGCGCCGCGCTCGTAATAAAGCTGCAGAACACGGCGGAGAACGCGGCCGAATTCGCCGCCATTTCCGAGTCCGTCCGGGACCTTCCCGGGACAGTTCTTATCAGCGAGACCCTGTCGCGCGCTGACATCTACGCCCTGGAGGCGGCCTGCGACTGCTTTGTCTCGCTCCACCGGTCCGAGGGATTCGGGCTCGCCGTGGCGGAGTGCATGTACCTGGGCAAGCCCGTGATCGCCACGGACTGGTCCGCGACCTCCGAGTACCTCAACCAGGAAAACGGTTTCCCGGTCCGCTTCTCGCTCGTCGAGCTGGACCGGAGCCACGGGCCCTACTCCAAGGGTTCGACATGGGCCGAGCCCGACATCGGGCACGCCGCGGAACTGATGCAGCGGGTCGCCTCGGACCCGGCCGGCGCCTCGCGGGCCGGCGCGGCCGCGCGCCGCACGATCGAGGAGCGTTTCTCCCCCGCCGCGATCGGCGGCCGCTACCGCCGCCGCCTTGAGACCATCGCAAGCATCTAGCCCCGGGGACGGGTCCGGCCCCAACGGCATCGAATCAGCCGCCTGGCGTCGGCCCCGGGAGGTCGCCGCCCGGGGGGGCGGGACGGGCGGCTCCGGCTTCATAGGCCCCGCGGACGGAGGGGCGCAGGAGCACGACAAGGGCAAAGGCCCCAAGGACGGTGCCTATGGGCACCAGGATGAAGTTCAGGCAGGCGACAAGCAGCGAGACGATGCGGTATTTCCTCCTCCTGATGCACAGGCCCGACAGCAGATTGCCGGCTCCGATCACGGTCAGGACGGCACCCGAAAACAAATAGAACAGCATGAACGTATCGAAGAACTGCTCGAGCGCGATCCCCCCATTCTTCCGGTTCTTGGGCACCCCAATCTCCAGGAAGGCGTCATGCATCCTCCTGTGGTGCCAGAAAAGAAAGCCGATCCCGGCAAAGCAGAGGCCGGCCGCGACAAAATTCAGGATGACCAGCAGCCGCAGGTGCCTGCCGTCCTCCTGCGCTTGGTCGCGCGCCAAGGTGGGGTATTCCGTCATCCTCCGCCCTTGCTCAGCGCCGGCCGCGAACACCGGCCCCCGGAACGCGCGCCCGGCGGTGGCGACGGCGTCCGAAACCGATCCGGCTGATGTTTCGTTGCTTTCACGCGCATCCTTGGGGAACAGCGTGCAGAACCTAGGCCAACGGGTCGAGCCGGCAGCTGCGTCAACCTGGCTGGCCGCCGGGCTTGCGCGCTATGTAGGTGAGATTGTCAAGGCCCTCGTGCTCGTCCCTCTCGACGGACAGGACATCGGCGCCGGCCGCCGCAAGCCACCCAAGGACCTCCTCCCTGGCCACGGCGTACATCTGCATCTTCGGCGTGCCGGGAAACCAGCCCGGATGGTGGTAGCGCACATACCGCTTGACGCGCATCCACACGGTGGGCGGCCAGATCGAGAACCGGAGGCGCTCGGGCGGATCGCCGGCGGGCACCCTGGCCGGCACCTGGGCCAGCATCACGCCTCCGGGGGCCAGGACGCGGACGAACTCTCGCAGGTAACGCCTCGTGTAGCGCGGGGCGATGTGCTGGAGGGTTATGCGGCTGCAGACCAGGTCGAAGGTGTTGTCGCCAAAGGCCCTCAGGTCCGGCCTGAAGTTGTGCACGAAGCCCACCTTGGCGTCGCGGTTCTGCCCCCGGGCCAGGTCCACCATGCGCCCCGAGATGTCGACCCCGGTCACCCGGGCGAAGTGGCGCGCCAGCCCCTGCGTCAGCCGGCCCGCGCCGCAGCCAAAATCGAGCGCGTGGCGCAGGGGCAGGCCCGGCGCAAGCTGGCGTATCCGGGCCATGTCGCTGTCGGCCTCCGCGACGCCGGTCCGGAAGAACTCGTCGCTCGCCCAGCGGTTGCCCTGCTTCCCCGAATCGGTCAGGACGGCGAAATACGGATCGGCCCTCGCGAGGGCGTCCCAGTGGCGGCGCACGTGCCAGAGGTTCATGGCCCCGGTTGCCTCCGCTCCACGTCGATCTCGAAGGCCCTCAGGCTGAAGCTGAGTCTTCGCGGGTCGCTGTTGCCGGGATACGCCGCGGGCCGGTCGCTCCTGAACCGCAGGACCGTGTCGCCGGGCGCCAGGGCGATGTCCGCCAGCCTTACCCTCACCACCTCCCCCGCGGGGAGCATCCCCCTCCAGAGGACGCGCTCGCCGAGCGCGACCACGGCCTCGCGCTCGTCCACGGAGCGCAGCCTGAACCTGATGTCGGCCACGAGGGTGAAGGGCTGCGGGTTGCGCACCGCCACGGTGGCGTCGCCCAGGCTCCAGCGCCAGAACTCCCACCGCGACTTCTCCGGGCGCCACCAGTTGCGCGGGCCGTAGATCGCCTCGACCGCGCTCCCATCCCTCGGGTTAATGCGCAGGGCGTTCGGTCCCTCGACGACGTAGCTCTCTCTGCCGGGCGGCTTGAAGATGTCCGGCGAGCCGAGGATCCCCAGGTTGCCGAAGACGAGGAGGAGCGGCCACCATCCCCGGCGCGGGACCGTGATGTTGAAAGCTAGCGTCATCGGCAGGAGCACGCGCGCAGCGGCCGAGGGGTAGTTCTCCCAGACGGCGGTCCCGAGGAAGACCATCAGGACGGCGTAGGAGGCCCCCAGGCGCCACCAGGGCTCGCTCCAGCGGTGGCGGGAGACGAAGAAGAAGAACTGCGCGAGGAGACCGGCCATGACCAGCAGGTCGAACTTGGCGACCGACGGGTAGCCCTCGGCGACAAGCTGCGAGACGGACTGCTGGAGCTTCTCCGCCAGGGCGGCGAACGGAGGCGCGAAGTTGCGCGCATCGCCCAGGTCGTCCCCCCGGCCGAGCCAGAACCTGAGGCACAGCGTCCACGCGGCGAGCGGCAGGAGGACGACGGCCATCTTCGCGAGCCAGGGGGCCCAGGTCGCCGGCCTCCGGAATTCGGGCGGGTCTATCGCCGCCCCGCCGAGGACGTTGGTGTCCTTGCCAAGGCCGGCCACCCCGAGGAGCGCCGCGGCGAGCCAGGGGCGCCTCGACTCGACGAGCGCCATCCCGAAGGCCACGAGGAGCAGGCTGGGCCCGTCCAGGAGGGCGCGCGCCACGCTGAAGATGAGGCCGAAAGAGAAGAGCACGGCCGCCCACCGGGCGCAGTTGCCCCAGCTGACCGGCGGAAGCCACCGGAATAGTAGCGCCGCCAGCAGGAACCAGCAGGCGACGTTCTCGAGCGCGAAGACGTTGAGGACGCGCCCGGGATCGCCGCCCCCGAGCGACCACGCCGCGAGGGGGAACAGGATCCGCCGCGCGCGGTAGCGCAGCCCGTCGACCGCCCTGCTGAGGAGCGGGTCGCGCGGGTTCGGCCGCAGCGCGATCTGGGCGTAGTACTGGGAGTCGTACCCCACCGAGTCGGGCGCCTCGTAATGGTTCACCGCCTTGAGCTCCGGAAGGTAGCTCCTGTGCTGCCTCTGGCCGAACTGGATCAGGTAGGTGAAGCCGAGGCCCGGCAGGTAGAAGAAGGCGACGTTCCAGGCGAAGAGGGCGGCGACCGCGCCGCACGCGAGCCACCGCATAAGCTTGGCGCGATCCGAGAGAAATGATTTGAGTCCGCCCACTAAAAGAGGACAAACCACTCTTCCCCCAGTTCTAAAGCAAGTATGGATTTTCCCACCGCCATGACGACGCCGGCCCACCCGCCGTGGCGCCGTGCCGCGGCCGGCGCGGCGCTCGTGCTGCTGGCCCTGTACGGGGTGCTCCTCGTCCGGCACGTGGGCGCGGTCGCGGGAGGCTCGGACTCGTCGGGCTACATGAACCACGCCCGGCTGCTCGCCGCGGGCCGGATCCATGTCCAGCCGCGCACGCTGGCCGGACTGCCCCAGGCCGGCCTCCCGACGTTCCTGTACGTGCCCCTGGGGTTCAAGCCGGCCTGGAACGGTGACGGCATCGTCCCCACCTACCCCACGGGGCTGGCTCTCTTTGTCCTGGCGCTCAAGCCGCTCGCCGGCTGGACGCACGCGGGCGACGCCGTGATCGTCCTGCACTCGATCGCAGGATTGCTCGCGACGTACCTGCTCTGCCGGATGGCCGGCCTGGGACGGCGGTGGGCCGCGGTGGGGGCTGCGGTCATCGGCCTCAGCCCCCTCTACCTCTTCATGTCGCTCCAGGCGATGAGCGACGTCCCGTCGCTTGTCTGGACGACCCTGGCGGTGATGGCTGCGTGGAAGAGCCGTGAGCGCGCCCCGTGGGCGCTGGCCGCGGGCGCGGCGATGGCGCTCGACGTCCTCCTGCGCCCCACCAACGTCCTTGCCTTCATCCCGGTCGGGATCGCGCTCGGGGCCTCGCCCAGGCGCTGGATCCATTTGATCATCGGGGGCCTGCCTGGCGCCGTCTTCTTCGGCGCGCACAGCGTGGCCGCCTACGGCAGCTTCGCAACCACCGGCTACGGGGACAACTCCCTCGCGTTCCTCGCCCGGTACGTGCCCGCCACCCTCCTCCACTACGCCCGGTGGCTGCCGGCCCTGTTCACGCCCCTTGCGGCCCTCGCCCTCGGCCTGCCGTGGATCGGCGCGGCCGGGGCGCGCACGAGGTGGATCCTCGGGACGTGGGTGCTCGCCTACGCGGCCTTCTACTCATCCTACGAGTACACCCATGAATCGTGGTGGTACCTGCGGTTCCTGCTCCCGGCGGCCCCGGCCCTGGTTGCCGCGAGCCTCCTCGTCCTGCGGGCCCTTCTCTCGCGGGCGCCCGGCTGGATCGACCCGGGCCGCTCGCTGCCGGCCCTCGCGGCCCTCCTCGCCCTGGTGGCGTCGTGCTGCGCCTGGGAGACCCACAGCCTGTCCGCTCTCAGCGTCGGCGCAGACGAGCAGAGGTACGGGCGCCTCGCGGACTGGCTGCAGAGGAGCGTCCCGCCCGACTCCGTGATCCTCGCGATGCAGGCGAGCGGGGCCCTGTTCTACTACACGAAGTTCACGATCATCCGCTGGGATACGCTCGACCAGGCAAACGTCGGCAGGGTTGAGACCGCCATCCGCGCCTCGAAGCGGCCCCTGTACGCCGTCCTTTTCCCGTTCGAGGCCGCCGAATCGCGCGTCCTTGAGACGAGGATGCCGGGCCATTGGAGCCAAGTCGGGAGCGTGAACGACGTGACCATATGGCGGCGCGACTTTGACGCGGCAAAACCCTGAGACGCCCGTGCCCCTCCTCCTCGACCTCACGCACACGAGCCACACGCGGGCCCGGACCGGGGTCCAGCGGGTCGCCCGGGCGCTCCGCCGCGAATGGGCCGGGAAGGCGGTCGCCGTGTGCTTCGACCCGTATGAGGGCGCCTGGCGCCCCATAGAGGCGTGGGAGGAGTCGAACCTCGCGGCGGCCGGCCCCTGGGCGGGCCGCGGCGCGCGCTGGCCCCT
>CALAOT010000116.1:2500-65201 GCA_937889545.1 uncultured Opitutaceae bacterium | reverse complement strand
GCCCGGCCCGGCCCCCGCCGCCCCTAGGCGGTCGCGGGCGCCCGCGGGTATCCTGGCCAGAGGCACGATGCCGAAGGCGGCCGTGACCTTTTCGCCGCGGGGGCCCGTCGCCGCGGACCGGGACTCGGCGCCCCGCGCCGCGCGCGTGAGAATGCCCGCGAATCCCTCGCCTCCATCCGCGAGCGGGCACGCGTCCACAACCCAATCCCCGCGCACCGAGGCGATCGCGCCCGCCGCCGCGTCGCACGCCGTGGAAGCGGAGATCGAGTCCTTGAACTTGTCGAACGCGGCCAGGACGCGCATGCTGGCCCCTTGCTACACCCGCGCCGTGGCGGTTTGCAATTCATCCCCTCCGGGGAAACATCGGGCCGTGGCCTTCGCGCTTCATCCGACAACGGTCCGTTCGCTGTGCGTCTCCCCGCTCGACATCCCGCTCCGGGCCCCGTTCGGGATATCCCGGGGGGGCCAGAGCACCGCGGCCAACGTGCTCGTGAGGGTCGAGCTTTCCGACGGCACCCTGGGTCACGGGGAGGCGGCGCCCTTTCCCGCGTACAACGGCGAGACACAGGCCGGCGCCCTAGGGCTCCTCTTGCGGGCTGCGAACCGGCTGCCGGGGCGCGATGCGGCCGACTGGCGGGGCATTGCGGCCGAACTTCGCGCGATGGGAGGGCCGGCGTGCGGATCCGCGCTGTGCGCGATCGAGACGGCGCTCCTCGACGCCTTGAACCGCCGCGAGAACATGTCCCTGTGGCGGTTCTTCGGGGGCTCCGGCACCGAGCTCGAAACGGACATGACCGTGACAATCGGCACCCCCGGGGAGGCGGGGGAGGCAGCGCGGCTGATCCGGCGCCGCGGCATCCGCCTCATCAAGGCGAAGGTGGGGGGGCAGGGCGGAGCCGGCGCGGACCTGGAAAGGATATCCGCCATCCTCGAGGCCGCACCCGGCTCGCCGCTCATCCTTGATGGGAACGCCGGCATGGACCGATCGCGCGCATCCGAGCTGGTGAGGGGCCTCAAGGCGCGAGGGATCGTTCCGGCGCTCGTCGAACAATGGCTGCCCAAGGACGACCTCGACGGGATGCGCGCCCTCGGCGCCGAGTCCGGATGGACCGTGGTTGCCGACGAGAGCGTGACGACCGCGGCGGACGCGCGCCTGGCGGCGCGCGCCGGCGCCGCCCGTGTCTTCAACATAAAGCTCATGAAGGCCGGGATAGCCGAGGCCCTTGAGGTGGTGTCGGTCGCCCGCGGGGCGGGGATCGGCCTCATGATCGGCGGCAACATCGAATCGGTCCTCGCAATGACCGTGTCGGCATGCTTTGCCGCCGGCCTGGGCGGCTTTGCGCATGCCGACTTGGACACGCCCCTCTTCCTGGCCGAGAATCCCTTCGATGGGGGATATGTCATGGAGGGCAGCCGCATCTCCGTGGCGCACATCGAGGCGGGGCACGGGGTTGTTCCCCGCGGCCTTTTACTTTGAACGGGAGGCCGCGCGCGGGTAACCTAGGCGGTCATGTCATCCAAAGCGGCCCTTGCGGTCTGCCAGTCGGGCTACGAGGGGCTCCTCGTGCGCGAGATGGCTGGGCTCGGGCTGGCGGCGGCCGCGAGCGGGCCGGGATGGGTGCTGGCCGGCCCGCCTTCGCGCGCGCAGGACGGGGCGCCGGCAGGCAGGCTCCGGGGGGCCGCCTTCCCCCACGCGATACTGGAGTCGCCGGCGGGGATGTCCGGCGGACGGGTGAACGAGCTCGCGCAGGGCATCGCGGAGTTCTTTGCCGACAGTCTTCGGGGCGAGCGGATAGAGGCGGCGTGGCCCTGTATCTTCGCCGGTGCGCAGGACATCGCCGGACTTGGCCGGCGCGTAGCCGCCGTCGAAGCGGCCTTCCATGGGATCCTGAAGAAGAAGCTCGGCCGAATCGCAAGGCTTGCGTCCGCGCAGAAGCCTCGGGTGGGCGCGGTCCGGGGCCTTTTCGTCTGGTTCACCGATTTTGGGACGGTGCACGCGGCGCGCTCCGCATACATGAATGGGCCCTCGCGGATGGCCGACGATGACGCCGCCCCCTCGCGCTCCTACCTGAAGGTGGAGGAGTCGTATGCGATCATCGGCCACGAGCCACGGCCCGGGGAGTCGGTCTGCGACCTGGGGGCGGCTCCCGGGGGGTGGAGCTACAGCGCCGCGAAGAGGGGGGCCCGGGTTGTGGCCGTCGACAACGGGCGGCTGAAAGGGGGCGCTCTTGGACACCCGCTAATCGACCACCGCCGCGCCGATGCATTTGGATTCAGCCCGGGGAAGGATTCCGTCTATGACTGGCTGTTCTGCGACCTTGTGGAGGACCCCAACAAGGTGCTCCAGTTGATCGTTTTGCCATGGCTCAAGGGCGGCTGGTGCCGGCGCTTTGTGGTCAACCTGAAGTTCGGGCGGGTCGACCCGATCGTGCTCCTGGGAGAGCTTCGCGCTGCGAATTCGCCCCTTGCCTCCAGCGTGGCAGGGGTCCGAATCGTGCATCTGTACCACGACCGGGAGGAGTTCACCGTCACGGGGACCGTCGCAAAATGAAGGCCAATGAAATCAAGATCTGCGGACTCGCCGCCGTCCGCGCCAGGTTCCGAAGGGACGCATCCTCGATCGTGCGGCTCTATTTCGACCACCCGACATCAAAGAAGGTGGGAATGATGTGCCGCGCCCTTGCCGCCGCCCGCAAGGTCTACCGGTGTGTCGAGCCTTCCGAGCTCGAGAAGATCGCCGATTCCGTGCACCACGGAGGGATTGTCGCGGTGGTCGAGGACAGGCTTCCGAGAGCCCCCACGCCAGCCGACATCGCATCCTGGGTCCGACGGCATGAGAACGTGGTCGCCCTCGACCGGATCGGCAACGCCCACAATCTCGGGGCGATCGCGCGATCCGCCGCCTATTTCGGCGTCCCCAGGATGGTCATCGCCGGCGACCCGGCGTCGGCTAAGCCGGGCGCGGCAGCCTATCGCGTCTCCGAGGGAGGTCTGGAGGCCATCGAGATCTGGACCGTTCCCGAGATCGCGCCGTTTCTGCGCGCGCTCTCGGCCGCGGGCTACGACGTGGTGGCAGCGGCCACCCGCGGCGGCGCCGACGCCGGTGCGGGCGCCAAGGCCGCGGCCCCATGGGCGCTCGTCCTTGGGAACGAGGAGCATGGCCTGGCGCCCGACGTCCAGGCGGCCTGCACCCGTCTCGCCACCATTCCAGGAAGCGGCCAGATCGAGTCGCTGAACGTCTCCGCCGCCGCCGCGGTGCTGATCCATGAGCTGGGTCGCCAGGGCGCCCGGCATCGGGCCCGCCCGATGTGAATCGAATTGCCGGGATGCCCGTCTTTCGAAAGAGTCCCGCCCCCAAAACCCCTCCGACCATCAACAGACTATTAGTCATGAAGATTTGCCCTGCGCTCGCCTGGCTCGCCGCGTTCCCAATCCTGTCACCGGCCGCCTCCGCCTCCGACGTTCCCGCGTCGCCTCCCCCAGCCACCGCGCCGGCGGCGGCCCCGGCGGCGCCCGGCAGCGAGAAGAAGACCGAGCTGGAGATGCGGATGGATCGGATGGGGAAGGCCTTCCGAAAGCTGAAGAAGCAGGTTGGGGACCCGGCCCAGAACGCCACCTCGCTCGAGCTGCTCTCGGCGATGGAGGCCGCAGCGAAGGAGGCAATCGAGCTCACGCCCGCAAAGGCCGAGGACATCCCGGAGGATCAACGGGCCAAGTTCGAGGCGGACTTCCAGAGCGGGATCAAGAATCTGCAGGACATGTTCGCAAAGCTCCGGGACGCGCTCACCGCCGGAAGAAACGACGATGCTGCGAAGCTGGTGGACGACATCGGCGCGTTTGAGAAGAAGGAGCACAAGGAATATCGCAGGCCGGAGAAGGATTGAAGGGCACGCTCATGCGGGCCCTGGCGGGCAGCGGCGAAAGGGAGCCAGCGACTTCTTGAGCGCGGCGGCCCGCTGTCCGAGCACGCCGATTTGCTCCGCAAGCTCAGAGTCCGTGTAGGCCGAGGCGAGGTCCTGAAGGTCCGCGGCAGATCCGGCCAGCGATGTCGCGCCCACCATCCGGGCGTGGGATAGGACCCGGTGGGCGGCGGACGGGAGCGCGGCCCGTGAGCCCGACATGTGGGCCTCTGCGACTGCGAGCATGGCCTCATCGAGCGAGGCGACATAACCCGACAGCTCGCGATCCAGGCCTTCGAGCGAGCCGTCGGTCAGGTGCCGGATCATTCCAAGCTCAAGTACGGGCGCGCCGGGGGCCAAGCTCATGGGTCCGGGGGCGGGTGTTGCCGCGCGCCCGATCCCGGGCGGGGCCGATAGGACTGCTCGAAGCTTCTCCGGTGTTACCGGCTTGATTATGAACGCATCCATCCCGGCGGCCAGGCAGGCCTCTTGATCCCCGGCCGTCGAGAGGGCCGTCGTCGCCACGATCAGGGCCCGCATCCCTTCGGCCTCGGATGCGCGGACGCGGCGGGCCACGTCAGCCCCGCTCACCTTGGGGAGGCCGCAGTCGAGGAAGATCGCCTGGAAGGGGGTCGCCTGGAGCCGGGAAAGGGCCTCGTCGCCGTCGGCCGCATAGGCGACCTCAAAGCCGAGCTCCTCCAGCATCCGGCCCAAGGAGCGGGCGTTATAGCCGATATCCTCGACCACGAGCGCCCGCGCGCCGCCGGCGTGGAATTCCCGCGACATGGATTCAGCCTTGGCCCCCGCCTCCAGGGGGATTCGAAGGAAGAAGGTCGAGCCGTGGCCCGGCGCGCTTTCGACGCCGACCGACCCGCCCATCCGCTCGGCTAGCGCCCGGCTGACGGCCAGACCGAGCCCGGTGCCCGGGATTGCGGAGTTGCGGGCGGACTTAAGCCGGGAGAATCGGAGGAAGAGGTTTCGCTGCTCCTCGAAGGGAATCCCGGCGCCGTCGTCTGCGACCGCAAACACGGCGTGACCTCCCTCAGGACGAGCCGACAGGCGGATCCTCCCTCCGCCAAACTTGAGGGAGTTCACGGCGAAATTGACGATCACCTGCTGGATCCGGGCCGCATCCCCCATGATCCAGTCCGGGAGTGCAGGATCCACGGCGGCATCCATCCGCGCCGCACCCGACTTCGGCGCGAGCATCTTCACCACGGCGTCCAGCACCTCGCGCGGGCTGAAGGCGGACCTCATGGTTTTGTACGCCCCGGCCTCGATCGCGGCGAAATCGAGCACGTCCTCGACGAGCGAGGAGAGGAAGGAGGCGCAGTTGCGAAGGGTCGAGACGTGCTCCTGCTGCTCGGGCTGGAGGGGCGTCTCGGACAACGCGCGGGCTGATCCCAGGATGCCGGCCATAGGGTTCCGGATCTCATGGCTCATGCTCGCGACAAACTCCGTCTTCGCGGCGTTTGCCCTCTCCAGTTCTTCGGTGCGCTGACGGACCGTCTCCTCAAGAACCTGGGCTCGCTGCTTCAGCGAACCCACCCGAAGCCTGATGATTCCGAAAAGCGCGAGCGAGCCGGCGAGCGCATACGCCGCATAGGCGCCGGCCGTGCGCCACCAGGGCGGGGTAATGTTGAAACGGAGCACGGCGGGGGCCCCGGTTTCGCCGGAGTCCGCCTCAAGGCGCACCTTGAATTCGTAGCTTCCCTCCCTCAGGCCCAAGACATCCTTTTCGGCCGAGTCTGTCGGCGGAGACCACGCGTTCTCCGCGCCACCCAGCATCGTCTGGTATCTCTCCGACTCACGCATGCCGTAATCGAACGAGCTGTATTCAATGTGAACGCCGCTTGCGGAGTACGGCAGTGTGCCCCCGATCATCATGCCGGATTCGCCGCCGTCCGTCCTGACCCAGGCGCGTATCAGCGGGCGGACGGGCGGCGGATGCGCAGCCTGGGCCTGCGGGCCTGCGCGGATGAGCGACTCGCTTCCCGCGATCCACAGGATGTCTCCATCAGGCGAGCGGACCACCTGGAGGCGAAGAAGCGATCCGATGTTCGAAAGGCCCTCCATGGACTGGGGCGTCCACGCGGCCCCGTCGCTCGTCGTGGAGATCCTCCCCAGCCGCGGCGAATGGCCTCCCGCGTCCGGTTCCAGCGCCACCCAGACTGCCCCGCGGCTGTCCGAGTTTGAGACCGCGGACGGATTCCCGCCGGGGAATCCGGCGACGCGGCGAAACCGATCCGCCTTGAGGTCGAGGTAATATGCAGCCCCCCTGGCCAGCGCCACGACCGTCGCTCCGGCTCGGGTTACCAGGGTCGGGCCCGTGGTCGGAAGGGGCCCAAAGCGGGGTGCGGCTGGGGTGCATTGCGCACTCCCTGGGTTGGCCACGAACAGCCCCCTTGACTGGGTGCCAATCCACAGCCTCCCCGACGGCTCGTCAGCCAGGGAATCGCCGTAATCGGGCAATGAATCGGCGACGACGCTCGATCGCCCTGTCTGGAGGTCAACCGAGAGCACCCGGTTGTACTGCGACGCAAGAAGGGTGCCGGGCGCGGATTGGGACACGCATGTTCGAAACACGATATCGTCGGACAGGGTCATCGGACGCATGCCCGAGGGCGACCAAAGCCCGAGGCCGTGGAAGTGCCCGATGGCGAGGCCGCGCGGCAGGGAGAGCAGGCTGTAGAAGCGGCTGCTCGTGATCCCGAGCGTCGTGAATCGCCCGGCACCCCCGGACTCGGCGTCGGGAGACAGGCGGAGGATGTCGCTGTGGGAGATGACGTACGTCGCTCCCGCGAACTCGGCCACAGACTCGCAGCCTCCGGGAGGGTATCCGTTGCGCTGGCCGAAGACCGCGACGCCGGAACCGATTGCAAGCCGGGCGATGAAGGAGGGCCCCATCGCCCAGAGGGCCCCGTCGCGGTCCACGTACAGCGAGTAGATCTGGTTCGCGGGAAGCCCGGCCGACAGGTTGAAGACGCGGCGGACAGCTTCCGAGCGGTCGACGATTGCGATCCCGCCCTGGAGCGTGCCGATTGCGAGCAGGCCGCCGTTGAGCCGCGCCACGGATGTCGGGGTGTTCGCGCGCATGAACGAGGAGGCGTCGGTCTCCAGCGGCGTGCATGCCCCGTCGCGAAGGGTTTTGAAGCCCTCGGACGTCAGCAGGAGCCAATCCTGTGCGGAATCATCCAGCCAGCGGATGTCCGCGGTGCCCAACACGGAGGCGGGCACGGCCACGGATGGGCCGTCGCGGCCCATCCTTAGGAGGCCGAGCGGGGGATAGTGGACATATAGGGACGTCGGCGTCCGGATCGACCAAAGAATGCGCATGCCGGGATAATCCCACGACATGAAGCGGGTGCCGTCCCATCGCAGAATCTTCTCCCGCGCCACGAAGACGGCGCTGTCACTGCCCTCGGCGTACACCCTCCAGACATCGCCCAGATCGCCACCGCCCTCCGGCAGCCGGGGCATGAGGGAATGGTACTCCAGCCGACCCTGCTCCCCCGGCTCAAACCAGCCGATCTGATTGACTCCGGCGACCCAGATCCGGCCGTTCGGCCCGATGGCCAGGCCACGGATGACGTAGGAGGGGTCCATGCGTTCCGAGCGCCAACGGTCGCCGTCGAACGACACAACCGTGTCGCAGCCGAAGTGCATGGTCCCCGTCCGGTCCTGGACTGCGGACCAGGCCGTCGTCATGGCGCCGGTGTCCCGGGCCGTGAAGACGCGCATTGGAGGCATCCCTCCGGTTCCCTGCTGCCATCGCTGCGCCGCGGTGCCTTCCAAAGCCGCGGCATCCCCGGAGGCAATCCAGAGGAAAACGCCGCTCGCAAGGGAGCGGCCGAGGAGCAAAGGGGCGGAAGCGACGGGAAAGAAGAAGGGGCTTCCAGGACGTCGTCATGGCATATTCGTACGCAAAAGCATGTACCCGAGTTCGCTCCTTCGGATTGACGGTCGGCGGGGGGGGGGCATTCTCGGTTGTTATCCCCCAAGCGGCCGTGCGGCCTCGTCGCGTCCCCCCAAAAAACCAGGAGATCATCATGACCGTATTACAAACACTTTGGCTCCCGATCCTGCTGTCGTCCGTGTTCGTATTCATCGCTAGCTCCATCATTCACATGGCGCTGCCTTGGTGGCACAAGGGCGACTATGCCAAGGTGCCCGAAGAGGCCAAAGTGATGGAAACCCTGCGTCCCTTCGCGACTCCTCCGGGCGACTACATGGTCCCTCTATGTTCCGGCTCCGCGGAGATGAGGTCACCGGAATTCGCCGAAAAACTGAGAAAGGGGCCGGTCATGATGCTCACCGTGATCCCGAGCGGCCCGATAGGCGTAGGAAAGAGCCTCGCCCTTTGGTTCCTCTACTTGATCGTGGTCAGCTTCTTCGCCGGCTATGTTGCACGCCATGCGCTTCCCAGCGCGGTGGGATATGACAGGGTTTTCCGAGTGGTCGGCGTGACGTCGTTCCTGGGCTACGCCGGTGCGCTATGGCAGATGTCGATCTGGTACCGCCGCTCCTGGCGCACAACGATCATAGCCACGGTGGACGGGTTGATTTACGCCGGGTTGACGGCTGGCACGTTTGGATGGCTCTGGGCACGGTAGAATGAACAGACGCACCTTCGTATCATCGTTGGCTGCTGCAGGCGCGGTCGTCGCCACCGGCTCGCGCCTTTTTTCCGCCGATTCGAAGCCGCGATTCAAGGTCGGCATCATCGGCTGTGGCTGGTACGGCGGCGTGAACCTCGAGGCCTTCGCGCGCAACGTTGGGTTGGATGTCAGTTCGCTCTGCGATGTCAACGAGCACTCCCTCCAACAGACGCTCAAGATTGTCGCCAAATACCAGGCGACTGTGCCCCGGACCTTCGTGGACTACCGCGAGATGCTGGACTCGGGCGGGCACGACATCGTCATCGTCGCCACGCCCGACCACTGGCATGCCCTGGCCGCCATCGCCGCCATGAAGGCTGGCGCCGACGTTTATCTGGAGAAGCCCGTGAGCGTCGACGTGATCGAGGGTGAGGCGCTCGTGGCCGCCGCGCGCAGGTACGGCCGGGTCGTCCAGGTGAACACCCAGCGGCGCAGCAATCCCCTTTATCTGGAAGCCCGCGATAGGTACATGCGCAGCGGCAAGCTGGGCAAGATCGGGCTGGTCGAAACCTACAGCTATCTCGCAGACCGGCCGGCAGGGTTCATCCCCGACGCCCCGGTGCCCGCCCATTTGAACTACGACCTGTGGACGGGCCCCGCGCCACTGACGCCGTTCAAGGCCATGAAGGAGGAGAAGGGGTGGCGCCCCTTCATGGAATACGGCAACGGCATCATCGGCAACCTGGGGGTGCACATGATCGACCAGGTGCGCTGGCTGCTGGGGCTCGGCTGGCCGGAATCCATCAGGTCCACGGGCGGCATCTACGTCGACAAGGCGTCCTCCTCCAACATTTCCGACACGCTGCGCAGTGTGTTTCACTATCCCGACCTCGACGTGAGTTGGGAACACCGCTCGTGGGGAGGCTCGCCGATTCCGGAGCGCCATTGGAGCGACCAATGGGGGGCCCGATTCATCGGCAAGAACGGCACCCTCAACCTGACGATGCTCGAATATGTCTATATGCCGGCGACCGGCGGCCCGCGTGAGGGCGTGCACATGCTATCGAGGACCGGCAACCTTGAGAACATCGATTTCAGCCGGGACGGAGAAGCTTACAAGGAAACCGAGAATCGGCACGTGCTGGATTTCATGCAGGCGCGGGATGGTCGCTCGCGTCCCATCTCCGACATCGAGGAGGGCCATATCTCCAGCGCATGCTGCGAACTGGCCAATCTCTCCCAGCAGCTTGGCCGGCCGCTCACCTACGATCCCAAGACGCGCACGGTCCCCGGCGACGCAGAGGCGACCCGCCTGCTCGCCCGCCCCTACCGCGCGCCGTGGATTCATCCCGATCCGGCGAAAGTGTGATGTCCTGAGATGATGGAGCTGATCACCATGGAGCGGCCAGCTCGGCCAGGGTGTTTAGAACTGGGTCGGTTTGGGGCACGGGGCGCCCCCGATGACACCAGCCTCATTGGGGAATGCTCGGAACCCCCCCGGTCACTTTCCTATGCTCACTCGTGTCCTGATCGAATTGGCGATGAAGCACTGTTCGTGTGAAAGGTGGTGGAGCCGGTCTTCATCGGCTGCCCCGGGTATATTCTCCCCGCCGTAGACAATCCGGGGGTGCAGCACCACCTCGCTGATCCAAAGTGCTCCCCGGTCGTTCTTGGTCATGAAGCCGACTGCCTCGTCACGATAGCTGTCCACTTGGAGATTCTGCCGCGACGCCAGGAAGAGGTACGTGAGCATGTGGCAGCTTGAGACGGCGGCCACAAAGGCCTCCTCCGGATCGACGTTGGCGGGATTGGAGTAGGGTTCCGGCACGACCGACGGGGACGGCGACGCGGCCACGGTGAGGCCGCCGTCAAAGGTCCACGTATGCTCCCGCGAGTAGCGGCCGTTAAGAAAGTCGGGGCCGCTCCGAATCCATGACACGATCGCTTTGTGGGTCGACATAGTATGGGAGGCAAAGAGCAGATGTGAAGGGGATCGGCGTCGGTTGGTGTTATACCGGGCAGACCCCCCAATAACATGCGAAAAGTAAAAATCCTCGTTCTATTTGCGTCCTCCCTCGTCGGCCAGGTGGCCTTCGCCCAGCTTGAACTCCCTGAATACGTCCCGCTCAAGGTCAATCAGACCGTCGACGCGACATATCCCCCTTCGATGGTCACTGCCGGTGTCAAGAGCGGCGCGGCAAGCGTGGCCATAGCCGTTGACGACAAAGGGCTGCTGACGGACTATGTGGTGACGGCCTATACGACTTCAGCCTTTGCCGAAGAGGCATTGGCTGCATTGCGGAAATGGACCTTCGAACCGGCGCGGATGCATGGCGCGCCGCGCAACTCAAAGGCCGATCTCACCTTCCGGTTCGAGTTGGAGGGTGTGGTCGTGGTTTCAATGGACGTGATGTTGTACAACGAGCTGGTGCATTTCAAAATAACGCCAAATAGCGACGTCTACACCGCATGCACACTCCCGCAGCTGGATCGGGTTCCCAGCCCCACCAAGATCGTCAACCCGGTCTACCCGAGGGAACTGGCACACAGCAGCCGCGGTGGACATGTCGAGGTGGAATTCTACATTGATCCGCAGGGACGCGTGAGGATGCCCTCCGTCAGCAAGGAAACCATCGAGGCCAATGGGGAGCTGGCTGCGGTCGCGGTGACGGCCGTCGCACAGTGGCAGTTTGCGCCTCCGATGTCGAAGGGGAGGCCCGTGCTCGTGCTGGCGCACCAGGAATTCGACTTCAAACCTGCGTCGCTGTAAGAACGGCCGGATGTCCCATTTCTCGAGGCGGACCCGCTTCTGGCCGGCGAGACTGATTCGGCCGCGCTTTGCGCCTTTCACTTCGCAAGAAATGTCCAAGGAGTTCCAACGATGCGTGTGATCGGGCCAGGTCAACTTCTCTTCGCCATCGGTATGGCGGGTCTCGGCGTCCTTAGCCTCGTTTCCGGCGATTTCGCGTTCACGTGGCAGCCCGTTCCAAATTGGATCCCTTGGCGGGAATATCTCGCTTACGCCTCCGGCCTCCTCCTGCTGGCGGGCGGCATCGGCATGCTGGTGAAACGCACCGCCGCGCCTTGCGCGCTCGTAATGACAATCTATGTGCTAAGCTGGGTATTGCTGCTGCAAGCCCCACGCGTGGCAGGGGCCCCGGCGAATGTGGGCGCCTGGCTGGGCTTCTGCGAGAACGTTGTCCTGATGAGCGGAGGCTGGATCCTTTTTGCATCACTCGTGAGGAGGGAGGACAATGGGAGCATGCCCTTCGCCTCCGGCAAAGGCGGCACACGCGTTGCAAGATTCCTGTTCGGCATTTCGTGTCTCGTGCTGGGCCTCTCGCACTTCGTGTATACGGAAGAGACGGCCGGCATGGTGCCCGCATGGCTTCCAGCCCGCGTCGTCTTTGCCTACCTGACCGGGGTGGGGCACTTCGCTGCCGGTGTCGGCATTCTGTTAGCGATCCTTCCACGCCTGGCGGCAACGCTCGAGGCGATCATGATAAGTTCGTTCGTGCTCTTGATTCACGTTCCGGGCGTTGCCTCGGCGCCAGCGAGCCGGCTGCAATGGACCATGATGTTCGTGGCGTCGGCTCTGGCGGGTGCTGGTTGGGCCACCGCGAGATCGCTCCAAGGAATTCCTTGGGGTTTTGCTCAGGGGTCCCCCCAGACGACATCCTCTCAGGAATCGAGCACGAATTGATCGGCCGCCGCCCTTCGCGGACACCCTTCAGGCATCGCCCGGGTCGGTGGCGCCCTCCGGCGGGCGGGACATGAGCGAATGGTACTCCAGCCGGCCCTACGCCCCCGGTTCAAAGCAGCCGATCTGCCTGGCGCCGGCGACCCAGATCCGACCGTTCGACCCGATGTCCGGACCCCCGAGGGTGTCGCGTCTAGGTTGATTTCTCCTCAGGGTCCACGACATGCTCGTGATTCCGAATATGCTCCGGGCAGTAGCACTCATCCCCGGCGCATTTCGAACAATAGCGGAAATCGAACTCGGGATTTGATAGGTCGGTCTTGCCGCAAATACGGCAGCGATGCCGGGGCTGGCACGCGCGGCCTGCCGCCTCGGACCGATCCGCAGCATGGGCCATCGCGCGCCGACGGGACCTTGCACTCAGCAACAGGTCGCGCCCGAAAAAGAGGAAGAAATTGCCAGTGGCGGCAATGACTTGCAGCCGCGCGGACCAGCCGCCCACCAGGAACTCGAAACCATAAACGACCCATGTGAGCAGCGCCAACCACTTGATCTTGACCGGCAGGACGAAGAAAAGAAGCAGCTCAAAATCAGGATTCAGGTATGCAAAGGCGAGAAAGACAGAACCCGCCAGGAAGGCGTTGGTAATCGCCATTTCGGGCCGCAGGAATGATAGCCCGACGGTGAGCGCCGTGCCCATAAAGATGAACAGATTGAAGCGGAAGGCCCCCCAGTAGTCCTCCAAGGCGCTTCCCATCATGTAGAATATCCACCAGGCGAAGCAGATGAAGATCACGCTCATGGATGGCGGCATCAGCATGAACGTGAGGACGCGCCACCATTGTCCCATGAGGGCGAGCCGCGGGACGAACAGGAACAGTCCCTTGTCCAGCTGGCCGAGCAGAATCGCCAGGTAGACGGTAACCTGCCCGAAGACCAGGTAGAGGGCCAGATTGGGGACGGCATAGCGCCCAAGGGCTCGTTCCAGTTTGGAAAGCAGGGACATGAGGCGAGGAGGGTACGGTGAAATGGGCGGAATTCGAGCTGCCTTTGCGAACATTTTGGAAGCTATAGGGCTCAACTCGCCGGAGTTTTAGAACAGCCAAGGGAGGGTGCCAGCCAGGGTGTGGAAATGGTTAGGAGTGTATCGATCATGGCCTCTCAGCTCGGATCTATTCCTGCATAACAGGTCTCGGCCATGACCGATACACTCCTAACCATTTTGGAACACTCCTGGCATAGCGCGTTCTAACGTCGAACGCAGCTTCATCACGGGACTTCGTAGACTTCGACAAGCGCAACGCCGATGTCGCCGTTCGCTCCAGAAGCTTGAGCAGTGTATGGACTCGGGGGCAGGGTCACTAGGATCGCCGAGTCGTGGCTCGCTGGGTCATTCCATGCAAAAGCACTTACGGCCGCAGCAGTGCTCGCAATCTCCATTTCTCCACCCCAGCCGCTGTTGCTGGCCAATTCCGTAGATCCGGAATACAGCACTAGCTGCGGGTCCGGCAGCGCTCCGGACACCCCGAAGGATGCGAGCGCTGGGCCCGAAGCGCGGATGAGAACCGTCCGCGCTGTTGAACCACCTATCACGAACCCGGCGATCAAGGTTCCACCTCCGGAGCCCACTTTAACACGGGTCAAAATGTTGACGAGCCTTGGCGAAGTCGGCGTATAGGTTCCAGAAGGAGTCTCATCATAGACTTCGACGAGCGCCGCGCCGGTGTCACCGCTCTGCCCTGCAATCTGAGTTGTATAGGGCCCATTTGGCAGGTTCTCAATGAGTGCCGAATCGTGGCTTGTCGCGTTGTTCCAAGAGAATGCGCCCACCGAAGCCGCGGCGCTTGCGACAGCCGGGTTTCCACCCCAGCCGTTGTTGGTGCCGAGCACTGTGCCTCCGGAAAAGAGCTGCAGCTGGGGGTCGGGCAGCGTGCCCGATACGCCGAAGGGTGCAAGTGCAGGGCCTGATCCTCGGACCAGAAGTGGCTCCGAGCCGGAGGTCCCCTGTCCGCCTGCGGCGAAGCCGGCGATCAATATGTCGCCTCCGGTCCCGACCTGCGCCCGGCAGGAAAGATTTACAAGTCGGCCCGGATCGGACGTGGTGGTCACACTGAGCATTGCGGGCAGGCTCGTGACCGAGCCTTAGGAGTTGCCTATTGTGCAGGTGTAGGTGCCCGCGTTGGCGGCGGTCGCATTCGGCACAACTAATATGGAGCTTGTCGCACCGGCGATCGCAGAGATGTTCAGGAACCACTGATAGGTCGGCGCCGTTGCACCAACGGCCACAATGTTGAAGACCACCGTGCTCCAGTTCGCGATTGTTTGGGTCGACGGCTGGGCGGCGATCGATGGAGGACCACTAAAGGCAAGCGTGGCGGCCGCACTCTCAGTCGCCCCCGCAGCATTGGTGACGATCACATAATAGGCGCCCAAGTCAGCCGCGGTGACGCCGTTGATATTCAGCGTCGCGCCTGATGCTCCGGGAATGGCAACCCCATCCTTAAACCACTGGTAGGTCGGTGCGGTTACGCTGCTGACCGCCACCGCAAAGGTCACCGTGGCCCCGGGGTCCACGTTTTGGGACAGGGGAGCTGTGATGATTTCGGGCGTGGCGGTGAGGAATAGATCGCCTGTTGCCGGCGGTGTGATGCCAGCGATTTCGTTCTCTAACCCGTTTTCGATATCTGTTACGAATCGACTCAACGCAAGCGGCTGGGTGTTGAAGAAGAGCGCAAAGGTCCAGCCCGTGAAGAGATGAAACTCGTACGTGCTAGTCCCTGGAATGCCTCCAGAATGCCAGAAGGTGGCGCCCGTCAGGGTATCGTCGTAGGCGGGAAACGCTTCCAAACCCATCGCGTAATAGGCCGTGAGATTGGCGGATACGGGCTGAGTTGGACGTGCGATGAGGGCGGCAACCGAAGACGAACTGAGGGGCTCGGGAAGCTTGGTGCCGTCGATCGCCGCCCACAGCCGTACATAATCGATGGTATTCATCACCCAGGCGCCGCAGGAGTCTGCAGCCTCCAGGTAGAAGCTGCCATATGGCTGGGGAACCAATGCGGACGTGGGCGGAAACACGGAATTCGCAAGCGGCGCTCCCGGGTAATCGTAATAGGTCACCTCGCCCGGGGCCCGATTCGCTTCAAGTGATTGACCAAGGATGGCTCGTGCGATGCCTGCGGGCGCAAAGACCGCGCTCTGCACATAGTCGCCATAGGACTGGCCGGAAACGGTTTCGATGATTCTCCCGAGAACGCAGTAGCCGAAATTCGAGTAGGCGTACTTGGTGCCGGGGTTGAAATCAAGCGGTTGGCCAAGCATGTAGCGGATTATCGTGTCGGCGGATGCCGGTGGAGGGGTCCCCGCGGCAGCCGAAATCCCGTCGGAGTTGAACAACGGATCACCGCTCACGGACCTATCCCATCCCCCGGTGTGGTGGAGGAGCTGCTGGACGGTGATGGTCTTCAACCGAGGGTCGACTGTGGCACCGGGCAGCGGCGTAAACTGCGGGATGAGCGCGAACGCCGGTGTGTCGAGGCTGATTCGGTTCTCCTGAACGAGCGTCATCACGGCGATCGCGGTCACGAATTTGCTGAGACTTGCGACCCGCATTCGCGAGTCGGGTTGGACCGGCGTTCCCGAATCAATGTCTGCCATACCGTAGCCGCGGGCGAGGACCAACCGCCCTTTGTAGGTGATGGCAAGCTGTGCGCCCGGGCAGCTATACTTCGTCATCAATCCCAAAACCGTTGAGTCGACCTGATCCATTCCGGGAAGGAATGGGCCGGTGGCGCTCGGAGTCGCAGCTTGGGCGCAGAGGGCGCCTGAGAGGACTAGGAAGATGGCTATGGAGCCTGCTCTCATCAGAGTATATTGCTCCCGCTTATTGCGATGAAAGGATCCTGCATGCAAAATAGCAAGACGCTCTGGATCCGCTTCGCGTTGCGAGATTTGCTGAGCTCGCTGCCTGCCTGAAGGAGGATGACCGATAGGGAATGGGATCTTGCTGCCGGCGGTCCTGCCATGGGCGGGGCTATGCAGCCTTTTTGAGAATCTTCCCAGCCCGGCGACCAACCCAGAACCGACCCTTTTAGAGCCACACAAAAGGCCTTCACGGGGTTCCTGCTTGCGAGGGCGATGGCAAGAACCTCTTGACGTTTCTGGGCCTTGAAAAAGCCGGCACGGAAAGGGACCGCTTGGGCAACCTTGAAAACGAGCGGAACTGCGCTAGTCTTGAACGTGCCGCCAAGCGAAACATGGCCCTGAGCGCCTGCGGTAAGCGCCTCAAATCGAACATGCTGCGATTGCGTATTCAGGTCTGGCTCCTGGCAGCCGTCGCCACAACCCCGGCCTCGCCTTCCGAGGCCGGACTTTTCAGCTCCATTTCTGACAGCGAAAAGCTTACCGTCGTGTCCTCGAGCGCACACAACGGCTATGTCCGCACCCGCCTGGCGGACGGCTCGTTCCAACCCGAGACATTCGCCTATGGGAATGGGGGCGTTGTCGAGGGGTTTTTCAACGATCAGTTCGTGGTGAGCGACCCCACGATCGATAATATAACCTTCCCCGCCATAGCGCACATGCTTGCGGAACCGCTTGCCAGGCAGAATTACCTGCCCACCCGCGACCCGAATTCGACAAGGCTGCTGATCATGGTCTCTTGGGGAAGAACCATAGGCGGCATCAACACGTCCGACGGATACCTGAGGGACGTGCTGAATTTTGAAAACGCCAGGCTGCTGGGTTTCGACTCCGAGGTTTCCATCCAGGCAACGCTGGATCGCAGCACCGTCTTCTTTGGCAGGTCCTTCAGGTCGAGGCTCCTCGACGAGGTGCACTCCGACGTGCTGAGCGCCATCGAGGTGAACCGCTACTACGTGATCCTGCGCGCGTTCGATTTCCAGTCCGCGTGGAAGCAGAAGAAACTCACGCTGCTTTGGGAAACGCGGTTCAGCCTTTCCGAGCGCCGCCACGATTTTGAAAGAGACCTTCCGGCCATGGCTCAAAACGCCTCGTTGTATTTTGGCCAGGACAGTTACGGGCTGGTTCTGAAGCCGATTCCCGAGGGCCACGTCCATGTGGGCGAAGCGACGCCGATCGACGACCAGCCTGACAAGGAGGAAGGGAGCTCTTTCGACCCTCGATCGGGAGTTGTCGGAGACTGGCAGCGCACCTCCTCGGGCCCTGGCCTTGTCATCCACATTGATCCGACCGGGAAAGCAACCTTCGAGAGCGCAGGGCAGCATGTAGTTGTGCCAGCGTGGGTGGCAACAAGCGCAAGGGAGGTAACTGTGAAGGTCCCGGGCTGGGGCCTCGTCATTCGCGGTGCGCTCAAGGGGAACCGCATCACCGGCACGATCTTGCAATACGACAAGAGGAATTCCCTTACCCTGACCAGAATCGCAAAGCCAGGCGGGGAAAGCCGCGCGGACGACGGCGGCGTGAAGACCCCTGGCGGCATGCCGGAGAAATGAGGCGCCGATGCGCTGGCCGATCGTCACCCTGATTCGCGTTCAGGCGAGGATACGGGCGGTCTGCAAGGCCTTGGGGCCAGGTGTGCGGGGCGATGCGAGAAAGGGTCGGCTATCCGGCGCCCTACCGATCGCGACCGGCCGTCCCCAAGCCAGCGGTGGCGCACTTCAACAGCTCGTGCGGCAGGAGCCGGGGATTCTCGCCGTCCCACGCTGCACGAGCCGAAGGTCGGAACGGACGTTCCAGCCCAGGCGTCTCCAGAATACTCTGCCCGGTCTGTTGCTGGCGTAGAGAAACAGGTTGCACTTGTGGATGCCCCCCTTGCTGAGTTTCTCGAGGCAGGCCGCGACCAAGGACCTTCCCACGCCCTTGCGCCGCCATTTCCGGGCGACGGCAAGGTGATGCAGGTAGCCCCGCCGGCCGTCGTGGCCGCACAAGACTGTCGCAATCACACGGCCTGCGGAAACGGCGACCTGGCTCAGACCGGGGTTCCTTTTGAGGAATCGCCCAACCGCCTCCCGGCTGTCGGATTCGTTGAGGCCGACGCCCTCCGCTTTCTTCCAGATAGCGTAGACCTCATCATAGTCCGCAGCGCGGAGCGGACGAAGGCGGACTGATGGTCGTGGGGACATGAGCCGAAGCGGGATCTTCCTGAAGGATGACGGGAGATATCCGGCGGCAAAAGGATCTGTCGAAACTATTTGTGGCGATGGTGGCCTTGGGCCTGGGCGTGCTGGTGTGCTGCTCGCGTCAGCGAGAGGCGCCCTTGGGGGCGATTCCGGATGGCCCGGGTCAATCGACCTTGGTGACCATGAAATCCTCTCCGTTCTGGTAACCCGAGAAGCCGACGATCTTGCCTGTGCCATCGCGAACCAGTGTGAGCTGGACGCTGTACTCCTCGATGCGAAAGTCCGTCTCGCTTAACGGCAGCATTTCCACCGATAAGCCGTCGCCCTTTGCAAGGAGGCGCTTGCCTTCCCTAACGATCGAAACGGCCGATCCCTTCTCGATCTGGTAGCGCCCCACATAGGCATCGAGCACCTTCGGATCCACAGTGAGATTCGCTTTCGGACGAAGAAGTTGACGGCCCTTCGCCCTGATCTGGGCGTCTCCTTCCGTTGCCAGGGATCTGTCGTAGCGCCAGTTGTAGTCGAACATCCCGGAGACAACGCGAATCTGGTGCCCAAAGGCCTTTTGCTTGAAGGGTGGAATTCGTCCGTCGTCGATCACGTAGTCCCATCCCTGCTGCTCCTGGTTGAGGAGGTCGCAATAGTACATGCCGCCGGCGGAGGTGCCCGCGGCAATCAGGATATAGCGGTCCGCATTCAGCGGGTTTGGGTAGATCATCCGCACGGCGGCGTCTTTCACGACGAAGCTCTTGCCATCGACGACGATCTGATCGGGGGAGATCCGCAGGGGCATCTTCCTCTCCAGCACGGCGGAAACCTTGTTCGCCTCCGGCCCCCCTATGAGAAGGAGGGAGTAGCGAGTCATGTCGTTATCCGTGAGTTCCGTGTCCTTGAACACGCGCAATTCCTGCTTCTGCCAGTCGCGCCAGTAGGCGGCGAATCCGGCGGCTTTCTTGGCGCATATTTCAACCATCTCGGGGTCCTTCGAGATCGTCCCGACGACGACTGCGAAAGGCGTGACCGTGAAGTCCTGGATCGTGCCTGGAATGCGTTCATTCTTATGCAGCGGCGCGGGCTCAAAACCCGCGGCGGCCAGATGCAGCCTTCCCTCCTGGAGGCGCGAACTCCTTTGCGCTCCGTTCCAGACGACCCGCAGGGGCTTGCCTGCGTCGACCAGGGCCGCCGGGGGCGAGAGCGTCAGGGCGAGGACGTTCTCCGTATCGAGCCGGATCAGGTTGGATCCGATGACCTCCGCATCGAGCACCATGAAGGCCATGGGGCTCGCCATCTGGTCCACGTGCGCCCAGTAGGCGGATGCATGGCGCAGCTCGGCTGAGCGTATCCGCACGTGGGCGGGACCGGGATCACGGCGGTGATCCAGGAACCACTCGATATTCTTTATGGCGCTTTTCGCGTCGAACAGCTGTTCGTGGCCGCGGCCGGGATACTCGTGATACCGCACGTCGTAGCCCCAACGCTGGAGGAGCCGAACCCCCCAGCGCGAGTAGTCCGCGTTAACAGCCTTGTCGGCATCACCCTGATGCACGAGGACCGGGACGTTGAGCAGGCCATCCGCCATCGCCCAGCTACTGCGCTTTTCGCTGAGGAAGCGTGCCACGGGATCGAGCCTGGCAAGGTCCTCCTCGGACATCTCCGCGTGATAGTCTGAACCGCCGAAGATGGGCGAAATCGCCGCGAAGAGATCCGGATGGCGCGTGGCGATGTTCCAGGTGCCCCAGCCCCCCATGGATTCGCCCATGAGGTACACCCGGTCATCGTCCACGTTCAGCAATCGCTTCGCCTCTGCGAGCGCGCGCACGACATCGCTGTCGCCCATGCCGATGTACGAGGCGTTTCCGCGGCCATGGGGCGCCATGAAGATGAAGCCCCGGCCGTCGGATGGCTCCGTGTCGTACCCGGAATGGCGGTCGCTGGCCGCCCACCAGCGCACGTAGACCGGATTCTGCGGATTGTAGCCGTGCAGGTCGATCACGACAGGCCATTTTCTTGCCGGATCGTATCGGGCCGGCAGGTAAGCGCGGCAGAACTGCGGCGATCCGTCGACTTCGTCCCGGTAGGCGAGGCGCAAGAATCCATAGGGCCGGATCCGGCCCTGCCTGCCCTGGCGCTCGAGCATCAGCTCGTCGTACTCCATCAGGGGGGAATGGATCTTCTCCCAGGGATTGCCTTTGGCGTCCGCGATCTTCGAGCCCAGGCGGTCCTCCACCATGTCGGCCAGCATCCGCAGCGTGAAACCCTCCGGCGTCGTCGCGTCGGCCTTCAGTGCCGTCGCCCCCAGTTCGCGAGCCTTGGCCAGGCAGTCGCCCTTGTACCAGGGTACGTGCGTCGTGAAGGACCGGCCGTCGAAGGTTCTCGTGGAGCAGCGGGCCTCGTAGGGGCCGTCCGGCCAGTTGCGGGAGTTGAAGCTGACGGAATCTCCCCGATGGGCCGTCTTTGCTGCGAGGATCCTTCCCCCAGGCGCAACCACCTCGACCGTCACGTCCCTTTCCGCGGCCAGGGCGTTCCCATTGTCGGTCTTGACGGTCAATCCATCGCGATCCTGCGTGACGATCGCGGGATAGATTTCTGCTGTGCGAGGAAGGACCGTGCCGGTCTCGATGATGCGAACCGAGAATGCCCAGGATTCGGCCTGCTTGAGAACCTTGACGAGCAGGCTGTTGTCGCCGGCGTTCAGATCCACCTCCACCTGGTCCTCATCGGGGGCAAGCGTGCGCTGCCCGTCTCGGGACAGCACTAGTTTCCCGTTGAGCCACACCCGGACCCCGCCGTCGCTGCCGAAAGAAAGGAGGGACTTGCCCGCCTGCCGAGGCGTGACCTTGGCGAAGGCATATGCGACCGCGCCGTCCCTGGCCGCCCCGGGAAAATCGAGGCCCACGGCGTCGCCCCAGGATGTCAGGGGGTGCCACTTGACGCTCGTGGAGCCCGCATACTTGGTCTCCAGCCGATCGGTGGGAACCATGGCCGGCTCGCCGCCTTGGGCGGCCAGGAAATCGTCGTTCAAACCGCCCGGAAAGGCGCCGGCCACAAGCCAGGACCGGATGAACCGGTCGTTGCTGCGGGCCCATGGCAGCCGCATCTCGTCCTTGAGCTTGGGTCCCGGGGTTAGTGCGGCATCCTGCGCTTGAGCCCCCCGGCAGAGACACAGCAGCAGGATTGCAACCGCGGAGAGGATCCTGGGCCACCGGGCCGCATGTCCCGGATGGGAGCTTCGGCCCTCCGGGGATGGGCGGCCGGAAAGGCTAGTCTCCTGTTTCACCGGTAAACATGGCGGGGTCGGCATGGGATTTTGGGGTTCGGCGGCTGATCTGTGTGCGAAATCTCGCGGGCAACGCGCAGGCGCGCCTCACTCAGCGCGAAGGGCGACCACGGGGTCGACTCTCGTGGCCCGGCGCGCCGGCAGAAGGCAGGCGAGGCAGGCGACCAGGGCTATGAGAGCCGCAACGCCGGCGAAGGCGAGCGGGTCGTTTGATCCGACGCCATATAGCAGGGAGGACATGTATCGCGTGAGCAGCAGGGCGAGAAGCATGCCCGCGGCGAGCCCTACGGCGGCAAGGCGGACACCCTCCACGAACACGAGCCTCAGCACGTCCAGCTCCCGCGCCCCGAGGGCGATCCGGACCCCGAATTCCCTCGTTCGCTGCGCGACGGCATACGCCATCACCCCGTAAATGCCGATGGTCGCGAGCAGCAGCGCCGACGCGGCAAAGATCCCGGCCATCAACGCCGTGGACCGGCGGGTTGAAAGGCTGTCGCTGACACGGACCTCCATGGAGCGGAGGTCGGAGAGCGTCACGTCCGGGTCCGCTTCGCGCACCACCTTTACAAGGGTGTTTGCAACGGAGTCGGGGGTGAGCTGCGTCCGGGCGACCAGGACGTACTTGCGAAGGTACTCGCGGCTGAAAGGGAAGTAGAGCGTGCCCCTCGCTTTGTGCTCCGTCAGGCCGGCCTGCTTCACCGTCCCGACCACGCCGACAATGGTGAAGGGTTTGTTGTCGGGACCGGTGTCCGTCCCGAGGTAGACCTGTTTGCCCACGGCACCCCCACCGGGCCAGTAATGCAGCGCGAAGGCCTCATCGACCAGGCCGACCTGATGGTCGAGGCCCGCGTCGGCCGGCTCCAGGAACCTGCCGCTGCGCAGGGGAATCCCCATTGCCTCAAAATAATCCCCCGCGACGCCTATTTGGTCATGCACCAGGAGCCCTTCCCCGCCGCTGGCCGGCGTGTAGCCCGGAACCGTCATGACATCGCCCCCGGTCAGGCCGGCCAAGGGGACGCTCGTCGCCGCCCCGACAGCCGATACTCCAGGCAACGCGCGGGTCCTTTCGAACAGCCGGTCGAAGAAGGTGTGGAACGTGTCCAAGGTGCGGTACCCGTTCCATGTCAGGTTGAACTGCCCCGTGATCACATGGTCGGGCCGAAACCCGGGCGACACGGCCATCGCGCGCCGAAGGCTCGTTCCAAGCAGGCCCGCGCCGGTCAGCAGCACGAAGGCGAGGGCGATCTGGGCCACGATGAAGCCGCGGCGAAGACGGAGGGCGGCAACATCCGCGGTGCCGCCCCGCGACTCGGACTTGAGCGCGAGCGCGAGTCCGCCGCGCAGGTTGAACCAAGCGATGGGAACCGAGACGCATGCGCCAACGACCGCAGCACCAAGCAGCGCCGTCACGGCAATCCGCCCATTGAAGGCGACCTCGGCGCCGAGAGGCAGCTGATCCACGCCCAGGATGCCAAGGAAACGGATTCCGACTGCGCCGACCCACAGCCCAAGAACGGCCCCTACTACGGCCAGTATCATTGTCTCCGCCATGACGCCGCTGACGATGTGGCGCTGGCCCGCGCCAAGCGTCCGGCGGATGGCGAGCTCCTTTGCGCGATTGGTCGCGCGAACCAGCAGGAGATTGACGAGGTTGATGCACCCGATGAGGAGAAGGAACAGCGCCGCGGCCTGCAGGAGGACAAGCATCGGCCGGACCGGCGCCACGTGGTCGGCCTGAAGCGGCGCGACCACCGTGTGGGTGCCGGCGTCCGCGACGAGCTTCGCCTCGGCGAACTGCGGCGCAATCTGGATGTCGAGGGCGTCGATCTGCGCCTGGACGTCCGCCAGCTGCGACCCGTCGGCCATGCGTCCGATCAGGACCTTGCCGACGCTATGGCGCGATCCGACGTTGCGCTCAGCCTCCTCCGACGAAAGGGGCACGTAGACCGGCGCCTGGAAGGAGAGGAAGCGGAAACTGGGCGGCAGCACGCCGACAATGGCGCACATCACCCCGTCCCTGCGGATGGACCTCCCGAGCACCTTCGGGTCGGCGCCGTACGCGCTTCTCCAATACTCATAGCTCAATATCGCCACGTGATCGGTCTGGTAGGTCATCTCCGCATCGGTGAACGCGCGCCCTAGGAGTGGCGCCACCCCCAGGGTGCTGAAGAATTCCGACGTGACCCGCCCCAGTCTTTCGATCGACGTCGACCCGCTCTCGCCGATTACGGAGGTGTTCTCGTCGATCGCGGCGAGCGAGGACAAGGCGGGGATCTTCGCCCGGCGCTCGTAGTAGTTCGTGGTCGATGCTCCAGGCGAAGCGCTGGGAAGCTTCGGGTAGACGTAGTACATTGTCACCAAGCGGCCCGCGCGCGGAAACGGAAGGGGTCGGACGAGAATGGCGTCGACGACCGCGAAGATGACCAGGTTGGCCCCGATGCAGAGAGCGAGGGTGATAAGGGAAGTGGCTGTGAATCCGGGATTCTTGATCAGCTGGCGGCAGGCGAACCTGATATCGGAGAACATGAAGCGGCCTGCCCTTTCAGGCCTTCTCCTCCACGCTCTCCTCCACCACGCGACCGTCGAATAGATGGACCGTCCTTTGGGCGTGGCGCGCAAAGCGCGTATCGTGGGTCACCATGAGGATGGTCGAGCCGGCGCGGTGGAGGCTGTGCAGTAGCTCCATCACCGCGTCGCCGTTCTTGGAGTCCAGGTTGCCGGTGGGCTCGTCAGCCAGCAGTACCGCGGGATAGCCGGCGAGTGCGCGCGCCACCGCAACGCGCTGCTGCTGGCCGCCAGACAGCTGCGAGGGAACGTGCTTGGCCCGGTGCGCCATGCCGACCTTTTCAAGGGCCTCCTCGACGCGGGCCTTCCGGTCCGATGCGGGCATTCCCCGGTACGTGAGCGGCAGCTCGACGTTCTCGTAGACGCTCAGGTCGCCAATGAGGTTGAACGACTGAAAGATGAACCCGATCTGGCGGTTGCGGATCCTGGCGCGCTCGGCTGGAGTGAGACCCTGCACGGGGCGGTCATTGAGGAGGTACGTCCCTTCCGTGGGCGTGTCGAGCAGCCCAAGGATCGAGAGGAGCGTGGATTTTCCGCACCCCGACGGGCCCGCAATTGCGACGTACTCGCCCTTGTTGATCTCAAGGTGGATGCCGGAAAGGGCGTGGGTTTCGACCTCGTCGGTGAGGAACACCTTGGTGACGTTGTCGAGCTTCAGGAGGCTCTGGGGCATGGTATTGTGTCCTTGGTTTTTGGATTGACTAGGGAAAGAGGGGGAGGGCGGATTCACTCCCTGCGCGGGGCGGCTGCGGGTTCGACCCTTGTGGCGCGCCGGGCGACCTAGCAAGCTGGCAGACGGCGGATCGGTTGTCGTTCATCGTCAATTCAGCTTGATCCGGTCATGGGAGTCCCACTGCGACATGTCGGAGAGGATCACCCGGTCGCCCGCCTGGAGCCCCTTCACGATTTCTATCGTGTTCACCGAGGTGCGGCCGAACTGCACGGGCGTGCGGTTGGCATACACCCCGTCCGCGTCGAGCAGGAAGATCTGGGTGGTTGAATTCCCCTGGCCGAACGCGGGACGCCCTACGTAGACGACGTTGTCCAGCCGCTCGAGCTCGACGACTCCGTCGACCGACAGGTCCGGCCTCGCGCCGCGCGGAAGCTCGCCCGAAAGCGCAACGTCCACGGTTACGGTTCCGTTCTGGACCGACGGGGCCACGCGCGAAACCCTGCCGGCCGCGATCCCGTTGCGCGTGTCGACCTCCGCGCTCTGGCCGATCTGCACGTCCTTCGCCTGGGTTTCGGCGACCTGGACTTCCGCCTTGAGCCGGGAGGGGTCGGCCACGCGCGCCAGATTGGTTCCGGGCTGCACCTGGGCGCCGACCTCCACGGGAACGACCTGGAGGATGCCGCGCATGCCGGCGCGCACGTTCAAGGCGTCGGCCTCCCCGAGCTTGAGCTTGGCCTGGGCGCGGAGCCGGTCGACCTCCGCCTGCTTCACCGCCAGCTGGGGCACCACCGAATCCTCGGCGAACGCATGCCTCTTCTGCGCTATCGAGTCGATCGTTGCTGCCTGCTCGGCGTTCACCTTTGAGAGGCGCAGACTGAGCTCGGAGACAAGCCCGTCCTTGAACAGCTCGTCGTTCACCTGCGCCTGGAGCCTCGCCGACTCGAACTGGGCCTTGGCGTTCGCCGCGTCGGACTCCGATTGCAAGACGTCACGCTGGACCGTGACCCTCAGGTTCGCGAACTCGGCCTCGCCGGCCTGGAGCTGCGATTCCGCGTCCACGGCCGCCTGGGCGACATCGGGATTGCTCAGGACCAGGATGATGCTGTCCGGCTCGACGGTGGCGCCCGGCAGGAGGACGATCCGCTCGACCCGGCCCTGGGTGCGCGCGGCTATCCACCGGATGTCAACCGGAACAAGGGTGCCCGGACCATGCACCTGGCGGACCATCGGCCCGCGCTTCACGGAGTCGACCCACACCAAGCTCTTGTCGACCGACGGCACGGCGGGCTTGAGCCTTGCCAGCACGACCGTGATGCCCGCAAGCGCGGCAATCGCCACGGCTCCGATCATGAGCCGTTTCCGGAGCTTCGCTTTGGCTTGGGAGGGGCGCTGGATGTCCATGGAACTGGTTCCTGTTTGCAGGTGGTGTGCCAGCCATCTAGCAATTATGTAATATGCTTAATAATAACGTATAACAAATCCATTGAGCCCCCAAAACACCTCGAACTAATCCGGTTGCGGGAAAGGATCGTCCCAAAAGCGGGAAACCCATTCCGGTCCCCCTGTGTTACGGCTTGGGAAGGGGAAGGCGCATGATGGCGATGCATCCCGTCCGGTCGTCGCGGTTGTATAGCGCGAGCGAGCCGCCGTGGTTCTCGGCGATATGCTGGCAGAGCACCAGGCCGATGCCGGAGCCGTCGGGCTTTGTCGTGTAAAACGGCACGAACAGGTTCGCCGTCTCCTCAACGCCCGCCCCGTTGTCCTCGATGCAGATTTCGACGACGCCCGAGCCCAGCCGCCACGAGACGCGAACCTTCGGATTCCTCTGGTCCAGAGAAGCCTCCACGGCGTTCTTCACAAGGTTGATGACCGCATGCTCGATCTGGGCCGCATCGGCCACCAGCCCAACCGGGGGGCCGGGCTGAAGCTCCACGCCGAGCCGGCGCTCGAGCGCCGAGGCGCGCCGCAGGAGGGCGGGCAGGTCGCAGGGCGCTGCCTGCGGGGGCGGCAGCCGGGCGAGCTGGGAGTAGCCCTGGAGAAACCGCTCCAGGCTCTCGGCCCTTGCCGCGATGACGCCGAGACCCGACTGCATGTCCTTTTCCCAGTCCTGCTGCCGGGGCACCCGCTCCATCGCGGCTCCGAGCGTGGCCGCGATCGACTTTATCGGGGCAAGGGAGTTGTTGAGCTCGTGGCCAAGGACGCGCACGAGCCGCTGCCACGCCCTGAGCTGCTCCTCCCGGAGGGGCCGGCTCAGGTCGCCGAACACGACGAGCTGGTGCGGCCTTCCGTCCTCGCGAAACGTCGTTCGGCGCATGCTCCAGCGCCCTTGGAGGCGGGGCAGCGCGGCCGGGTTCAGGATCCTGTTCGGCTCGCCCTCCAGGCATTCGGCGAGGCCGATCGCCGTCGCATCCCGCCCGAGAAGGCGGTCGGCGGGCATGCCGAGGAGGATCTGGCCGGCTGGATTGACGAGCCGCAGGACGCCCTTCGCGTCGAACGCGAATATCGCCACATCGATCTCCTTTATGACAGCCGTGAGGAGTGCGGTGGCCTCAAGCGAGCCCCGCCTTTGGGCCTGGAGGGTGTCTCCCAGGCCGTTGATCTCGGCAAGGACGTCGCCCAGGGGGTCGCGCCGCCTGGCTCCCCGGGCGCGGAACGAGAAATCCCCCTCGCGCAGCGCCAGCAGCAGGTTGGACATCGTCTGCAGGGGCCGCACGACGCGCAGCCGGACCGCGGCCGCGAAGCCGAGCCAGCAGGCGAGGACAACCAGGCCGACCGCCGAGCGAACCTCGGGCGTGCGGCCCTCGCCCCACAGCCACGCGACCGAGATCGCGACGGCAGGCAGTCCGCCCAGAAGGCACCAGACGAATATCGCCTGGTCATGGGTGAGCTTCCTCGACCTTTTGGCCATGAGAGGACCTTGGCGACGCCGGCGGAAAGCTACAGTCCGTACTTCTCGAGGCGGCGGTAGAATGCGCTGCGGCTCAGGCCCAGCAGCTCGGCCGCCCTGCGCGCGTTGCCCTCGCAACGGGCGAGCGTCTTCTTGATCAGGAACGCCTCGACATCCTCGAGGCTCATGTCGTCCAGGCGCGGCGCGGCGGAGGCGGAGTCCAGCCCGAGATCCACCGCGCGGACAACCTTGCCGGGCGCCATCAGGACGGCGCGCTCGACCGCGTGGTTGAGCTCCCGCACGTTTCCGGGCCACGCGTAGCCGCGCATCGCCTCCCCGGCGGCCTCATCGAAGCCGGTAATCGCCTTCTTGTAGCGCTGCACATGCTGCTTGAGGAAGTGCTGGGCCAGGAGGTCAATGTCCTCCCGGCGCTCGCGCAGGGCCGGCAAGTGTATCTGGATCGTGTTCAGCCGGAACAGGAGGTCCTGCCGGAACCGTCCCGCGGCTACCTCCGCGGACAGGTCGGCGTTCGTGGCGGAGATCAGCCGCACGTCGGCGCGGATCGTCCGCGACGAGCCGACCCGCTCAAACTCGCCGCGCTCGAGCGACCTGAGAATCTTCGCCTGCTGCGCGGCGGGAACGCTCCCGATCTCGTCCATGAACAGGGTGCCCCCCTCGGCGAGCTCAAAGCGGCCGGCTCGGTCGACCTTTGCGTCCGTGAACGCGCCCCGCACGTGGCCGAAGAGCTCGCTTTCGAAGATGCCCTCGGGAAGGCCGCCCATGTTCACGGAAATAAAGGGGTGGCTGCTGCGCGGGGAGACCGCATGGATGGCCTGCGCGACAAGGCCCTTGCCCGTCCCGTTTTCGCCAGTGATGAGGATGTTCGCATCCGATGGCCCCACGCGTGCGACCAGCTCAAGGATCGGCCTCATCGCGGCGGACTGCGCGATTAACGCGGGTCCCTGCTTTCCGCGGAGCAGCTGGTTCTCCTGCTCAAGCCTCCGGTACCCGCGGACCGCCCCGCCCAGCTCGATCTGGTTGCGCACGATGGCGAGGAGGCGGAGGTTCTCCCACGGCTTCGATATGAAGTCGCGCGCCCCCCGGCGCATGGCCTCCACCGCGAGCTCGACGTTGGCCCACGCTGTCATGATCACGACCGGCAGAGTGGGATCGACCGACTGCAGCCGGCTGAGAAGATCGAGGCCCTCCTTGCCGCTCGTGGTATCCCGCGCGTAGTTCAGGTCAATCAGCGCCAGGGAATAGTCGTGCGCCTCGACCGCCTTGACGGCCGCCGCCGGGGACTTCACGGCCTCGATCTGGTAGCCCTCGTTCTTCAGCAGGAGGCGGAGAGCCTCGATTATGTCGGCATGGTCGTCGGCAATCAGGATGCGGTGTGACGGCGCGCCGGACATGCCTTAATCCAAGAGCAGGGTGGGGAGGGTGACGAGCGCCAAAAAGTCAGTCGTCGGTGAGCTTGACATGGTGGCGCTCGAGGGTCGTTCCGAGCTCGTGGTCGTAGACGGCCACGGCCTGGCGCTCCGCGGCTAGCGCAAACGAGACGCTGTTCTCGACGGACGCCACGAACTGCTGCTGCTGGACTACCGAGAGCGTGGTGCTTGTTCCGGCCTTCTTCTTCTTCTCCTCGGCTTCAAGGGCCTGCTTCGCCAGGGCGTACGCGACCTGGTCGGCGACCACCCGTCTCCTTGTTGTTTCAATCTGCCCGGCGGCGGCGGCGACGCTGACCGCGATGTCGGCCTCAAGGCGCCTCAGGTCCTGCTCGGCCTGGATTCGCTGGAGCCTCGCGGACCGCAGCCTGCCGCGGGACGTCGCGAATGTCAGGGGGACCGTCACGGCCAGCCCCGCCGAATACGAGGGGTTCTGGTGGTCCTCAACCATCTGCCGGCTGGCCGGAAACGTGTAGGCCAGCCCGTTGTAGCCGTAGCCTCCGACAAAATCGACCTCGGGAAGGAGGCCGTTCACCGCGGCCGCCTCGACGGCGCGGTTCTTGGCGATGCCGAGCCGCGCCTGCTGGTAGTCGGGCCGCATATTGAGCGCGCGCTCGAGGTCGGCCTTGGGCTGGACGGTCACGTCCGGAACCGACACCGGGGCCAGCGTGAATAGCGGCTCATCCTCGAAGAACGTGTCCTCCCCGATCAGGTTTCGGAGCTGGTTCTGGCCGTCGCGGACGGCCCTCTCGGCTATCAGGATGGCTTCCTCCTGGGCGGCGACGTAGAAGCGCGCCGTGATCACGTCGCTCTGCGAGATGCTCCCGATCTTGAAGCTCTTCTCGTTGTCGGCGAGAAGCGATGCGGCGAGAGACCTTGCCCTTTCGGCCGCGTCGAGCTGGTCGTGCGCGAGCTGGAGGTTGCTGTAGGCGATGAACACATTCGTGACCGTGTCGATGGCCGACTGGCGGTAGGCAAGGTCGGAAATGGAGCGGTCTGCCTTTGCAACCCGGACGGCCTCGAGGTTGGCGTCGAATCCGAATCCCTTGAGGAGGGGCTGCGTGACGGTGAACCCGCCGAACGTCTGGTAGTTTCTTGCGAAGCCGCTATACATGTCGCGGACATCCTGCGTGCTGGCGGTGACGCTGTAGAGGGTGCCGACCGGCAGCTGCCCCTGCAGCGCGGCGCTGTAGTAATCGGCTCGGATATCATCCAGCTGCACCTGGCCAAGCGACGCCGCGGACCGCGTTCCCGAGGAACTGCGGTTGAACGCAAGCGAGGGATCGAACTGCCCCTGCGCGACCAGGAGGTTCGCGCGCGAGATTCCGCGCCCGTAGGAGACGACCTTCAGGCTGCGGTTGTGCCCGAGAGCGAGGCGGATGGCGTCATCGAGGATCAGCGTGGACGCAGCGTCCTGTGCGGGGGACGGCACCGCCAAGGCCGCCGACACTGCGAACGCCGCGATGAATGGGACACGGCGCATGTGCTATTTGGCCAGAAGGCCGTCGGAGAGCCGCAGGATCCGCCGCCCATAGGAGGCATTTGTGTCGGAATGCGTGACCTGCACGATCGTGATGCCGTCCTTTTGGTTCAGCTGCTTGAAGAGCTCCATGATTTCACGGCCTTGGTCTGAGTGGAGGTTGCCGGTCGGCTCATCCGCGAGGATAAGCCGCGGGCGGGCGACCAGCGCCCGCGCGACCCCCACGAGCTGCTGCTGGCCCCCGGAAAGCTGCGAGGGGTAGAGGTCCTTTTTCCCCACGATGTGGAATCGGTCGAGAGTGTCGCAGACGATGGTCTGCCGCTCCGGCCTCGGTACGTCGCGGTAGGTGAGGGGGATCTCGAGATTCTCATAGACGGTCAGGTCATCGAGCAAATGGTAGCTCTGGAAGACGAACCCGATGTTCCTCTTCTGCAGCTCGAGCCTCCGTTTTCTTGGGAGCTTGTGGACCTCTTCGGCTCCGAATCGGAACTCTCCTGACCACCCGGAATCGTGCATCCCGAGTATGTTCAGAAGCGTCGTCTTGCCCGATCCGGACGGTCCCATGACCGAGACAAAGTCGCCCTCGGCGATCTCCAACGTGATGCCCCGGAGGGCATAGAATGGCCCGCCCTTGAGCGGATACACCCGATCTACGCTTTTCAGCTGAATCATGCGCCGTCTCCATCGCAGGGGCCGTGCCAGACCTCATGGATTTTCGCATGCTATTGATTGACATTATTTAAAGACATTTGTGATGGGGTATGGAAATCCCGGGGCGATTCGGAAGCGAAACACCGGCGTCCCGGAAATGGGACGTCCCCGTCCGCCGTCGTTCCCCCCGTGAATTCCCGCCATGGCTGAACAAATCCTCGAGGCGCGGCTTGAGGCGGCGGGACGATAGCGTAGTAAGGTGATCCCGTGCCCATCGTAAGATTCAAGGTGGACCCACAACCGGCCCCAGGCATTCCTGCGAACGCTCCCGCGGCAAAGCCCTCGGTCCTTTCCCGCCTTCGCAATGCGGCCATCGGCGCGGCCTGCCTAGCCTCCTTCCTCGCGTTGCAAGCGGGCCCGCCGGGTTCCGCCTCCCAGGTGTTCTTCGACGATTTCTCCTACGCGAACCCGGACGAGCTGGAAGCCCACGGCTGGATCGTCCGGACAAGGGCCGGCTGGCCGGGAATCGGAAACGCCGCCTGGAGAAAGGAAGACGTTTCTTTCCCGGCCGATCCCGCCATGCCGGGAAAGAGGATTCTCCGGATGACCTCGTCCACCGACGGGACGGCGGCCCACACGGTCCAGACGCAGATCTGCCAGCAGCGCAAGTTCAAGGAGGGAACCTACGCGGCTCGCGTGCATTTCGCATTCGGCCCGGCCTCGGGGCCGGCCGGCGACGTCGTCGTCGAGAGTTTTTACACCTACTCGACCGTGGATATTCCCAAGGACCCCAATTACAGCGAATGCGACTTTGAGTACTTGCCCGGGGGAGGCTGGGGACAGAAGGGGCCTGCGCTCTTTGTCACGACCTGGAGAACCGCCGACCCTTTGCCGGACGGCTCGCAGGACAACTCCCACAATGTCGTTCCCGGCCAGGAGGGCGGCTGGCACGTCCTTGTGCTCCAGGTCGCCGGCGGCCATGTGCGGTATTTCCTCGATGGAAAGCAGATCGCCGACCACGGCGAAGGGTATTATCCCCGTGAGATCATGTCCTTTAACTTCAACCTCTGGTTCACGCGGGAGGGGGTGGCGCCCCCGAGGCAGCTCCGCGCCTATGAGGAGGACATCGACTGGGTCTATTTCGAGAAGGACGCGGTGCTGAGCCCCGGGCAGGTCGAGCGGAAGGTGCAGGCGCTCCGCAAGGCCGGGATTCCCAGGCAGGACACGGTGGAGACGATGGGGCTTCCCTGCCCATGCAACAACTGAGGCCCCTGATGGCCCCGGACCCCTGGGACTAAGGCTGGACGATGCTCAACGGGCGCTGCGACGAATAGATCCGGCCGTCCGGGTCGGTCGCGCGCACGCGCAGGACGTGCTGGCCAGGGGAAAGGTCGGCGGGCAGCAGGCCGCGCCACAGGTGGTAGCAGACGACCGGGTCGGGCAGCCTCGGGCCGGCCGGGGGGCGGTCGGCCGAATCCTGCGCAAGGAAATCGGCGGCGTAGGAGGGGTCCCAGCCCAGGATCCGGCGCATCGGATTCCACGCGCGATCATCCACGCGCGCCTCGACCGTCCACCCATCGTGACCGTTGAACACGTTCTCGTAGAATGAGACAAAGCCCTGCCTCGGGGCGACGGCCCGCGGTGCGTGCAACTCCATCTGATGGTCGGCCGGCATGCGGGCGGGGACGTAGTCGAGCGAGACGGCGCCGCCCTTGAAACCGAGGACCGCGTATCCGGGCGGCGTGCCGTCCCACATCGTGGCGACCGGTATCCCGTCGGCATCGCGCGGCCCCCCCCAGAATCCGCCGCAGGCGGCCGCGACGTTGTACTCGTGGATGGGTTCCTTTCCCGCCCAGCCGTCCTCGGGCCCGTGCATCACGTGGCGCTGGTAATGGGTGTGGCCCGACAGGATGAGGACGCGGGGGCGGTCCCTCAGGATCCCGAAGAGCCGCAGGCGGTCCGCCCCGCGAAACCCCTCCGTGCCCGACGGGTCCGGCGGGAACAGCGGGATGTGCATCATCAGGACCACCCATTCGTCAGGCGCCGTCACGCGCAGCAGGTTCTCGAGGAACGCAAACTGGTCCCTGCGAAGGCCCCCTATGTAGCGGGGGCCGCCGAGCGGCCGGACGTCGTCCAGGGCCACAAAAAGCGCCGGGCCCGCGTGGAACGCGTAGGTCGACGGACCATAGACCGACTCGAACGGCGCCACGGCGGCGCCTTCATCTGGGTTGCCGAGGGCGAGGTCGTGGTTCCCCGGCACGCTGTACCAGGGGATTCCGATCCGCGCCAGCACCCGGTTCACGGAGCCGAAGAGGTCCGGCCGGTCGTACACGATGTCCCCCAGCGTGACGCCGAACGCGAAGCCGGCCCCTCGGCCGATGCGCCCGACAAGGCCCCGGGAGAGATAGTCCACCTCGGCGGGGGAGGCGGGCTGCGGGTCCGTGACCACCAGCGCGCGCAGGTCGTCCGGCTCGTCCGAGCGAACCAGCGGGAAGTCGGCCGCGCCGCCGGCCCCGGGTTTCGCGTGGAAGCGGGGCAGGTTCTCGCCGTCGGCCGGCGGGCGCCAGCCCCTGGGCTTGATGACGAATACCCGCGCCCCGGCCCGGTCCGGGAGATGGTAGGCCCCGGTCCCGTCGGTCAGCGCCACTTCGATGCCGTTGGACACGGCGACGGATGCCAGGCCAGGCTCGCCGGCCTCGCGCAGGCCGTCGCCGTTGCGATCGTCAAAGACGAACCCGCCCGCCGCGCACAGGCGGGCGGCCGCGAGAGCCATCGCAGCCAGGAGCCCTGCCCTTGCAGCGGCGGCGCGCGGGTTCATCAGTGGCCGGCGACGGCATGCGGGACGTAGGGCGCCTCGAGGGCCGCGATCTCCTCGGCGCCGAGCTTCAGCGAAAGCGCGGCGACGGCGTCCTCGAGGTGGCCCGGCTTGGAGGCGCCGACTATCGGGGCGACGACCCCGGGCCTCTGGCAGACCCAGGCGAGCGCGACCTGCGCCAGGGGGACGCCCCTGGCCGACGCGATCTTCTCAACGGCTGCGTGGACGGCCCTGTCCGATCCGGACAGCTCGGCGCCGTACATCCTGTGCGCGTAGTCGTCGGTCCCCGCGCGGACCGTGGCGGCTTTGGGCCCGCGCGCCAGGACCCCGCGCGCCAGGGGGCTCCAGGGCAGGAGGCCGATCGACCTGTCGGCGCAGAGCGGAAGCATCTCCCGCTCCTCCTCGCGGTAGATCAGGTTGTAGTGGTTCTGCATCGTGGCGAACGGCGTCCACCCGCGCGAGTCGGCGGCGTGGAGCATCTTGGCAAACTGCCAGGCCCACATCGACGATGCCCCGATGTGGAGCGCCTTTCCCGCGCGCACGAGGTCGTGGAGCGCCTCCATCGTCTCCCCGACCGGCGTCGCGGGGTCGAACCGGTGGATCTGGTACAGGTCGACGTAGTCGGTCCCCAGGCGCCTGAGGCTGTCCTCGATGGCGTGGTGGATGTGCTTTCGCGAAAGCCCGCGCTGGTTCGGGTCGTCGCCCATTGCGCCGCAGACCTTGGTGGCGATGACGACGCGGTCCCGGCCCGGCCCAAAGTCCTTCAGGGCCCTGCCAAGCACCTCCTCGCTTGCTCCCAGCGAGTACACGTCCGCCGTGTCGAAGAAGTTGATCCCGAGCTCGAGCGCCCGGCGTATGAAGGGACGGCTTTCCTCCTCCTCGAGCACCCACTCCCTCCATTTCCTCGAGCCGTATGTCATGGTCCCGAGGCAGATCCGGGATACCTTGAGTCCGGTGGGTCCGAGATTGACGTAGTCCATCGGTGCGGGGCGGGCTATTTCCCGGGCGGGGGGCCGTGGTGGGCCGCGTGCGCGGCGTAGGCGGCCGTGTCGGAAAGCATGGAGTCGATCGTGGCCGCAAGGGGCTCGATCCGCACGATGCCCGAGAACACGGCCTTGTCGCCGATCGCGTCCTCGAGGATGAAGGCCGGGCGCTGCCCGATCCGGTGGGAGTGGAACTCCGCCGTGCTGGCGTCGACGCGGGCCCTCACCGCGGCGGATTCAGCGTGCGCCCGAAGCTTCCTGGCGGGGATCCCCGAGGCCTTTGCCGCCACCGCGACGGCCTCGCCCAAGCCGCCCACCTTCCTGCCGCCGATCACCGCGGCGTCCGCCAGGGCAAGCCGGATCCTGTCGTCCGAGAAGCCGAAGTCCCGGGCCGCCTCCGCCACCAGGTTCGGGGCGTCGTACGAGCCCTTGCGCGCCGCCTCGAACCAGCCGGAGTTGAGCATGACATGCGAGTGCATGACCGTCCCGCCGCTCCGGCGGTAGAACCAGTCGCACTGGCTGCGGGACGCCGGGAAATCCTCCCTGCGCATGAGCGCGATCCGCCATTCAAACTCGGCGCGGCCCGCGTACCGGGCCTTCAGGTCGGCCCAGACGGGCTCGACCCAATGGCACCAGGACGAAAGGACCTCGAGGTAATAGGTGACCTTCACGCAGGCAAAGAGGAACGCGGGCACGGCCCGGCGTCAAGGGGTCTGGCTCCAAAGACGGCATTGTCACGGGACGGCCAGGCTGATCTTGTGGGCCATCCCATGAAGGTGCTTGGAATCGACATCGGCGGGTCATCGATAAAGGGCGCGCCTGTCGAGACGGGCACCGGGCGCCTCCTTGCCGGCCGCTTCAAGATCGAGACGCCCCTCCTGCTGTCTCCGGCGGAGATGGCCGATGCGGCGGGGATGATCGCGACGCACTTCCGATGGCGGGGCCCGGTCGGGATAGGATTCCCGGGGGTCATTCACGGGGGCACCATCCTGACGTCCGCGAACCTCGACAAGAAGTTCATCGGGTGCGACGCCATCAAGCTCTTCGGCAAGGGGACCGGACGGCCCGTGGCCCTGACCAACGACGCCGCGGCCGCCGCCCTGGCCGAGATGACGTTTGGCGCGGGGCGGAACTTTGGCGGGAAGGTGCTCCTTCTCACGCTGGGGACCGGCGTCGGATCGGTTCTCTTCTTCCGCGGCGCGCTCTTCCCCTGCGAACTGGGCCACCTGCAGATGGACGGCCGTGACGCCGAGAGGCGCGTGGCCTCCTCGGTCAAGCGCCGCAAGGATCTGTCGTGGAAGGAGTGGGGGCGCCGCCTCAGCCGCTACATCAATATCCTCGAGGGGCTGTTCTGGCCCGAGTTGATCATCATCGGCGGCGGCGTGAGCGCGAAGCACGCCAAGTTCTTCAAGTACGTCAAGCCGCGCGCAAGAATGGTCCCCGCGGAGTTCCTCAACGAGGCGGGCATCGTCGGAGCCGCGCTGTGGGCCGAGCAGGAACGCCGCGCCTGAGGGGCGCCCGGCCCCGCTTATCCGCCAGGAAGCCCGCTCATCAAAGTTTAGTGTAACTTTTGGCCGGGAATGCGTGTTGTGGGTTCATGCCGCCGCTATGCCTGCCCGCAACCGGGCCTTCCGACCCAGTCGGAAGGCCCGTTTGCCGCACCGTTGCGGCGTCTCGGAGCAAGGCCGCCTCCACACCGGAGGCCGTCTGCTCCGTCCGCCCTTGCTCGTTGCCAGTTGTGTTGGCGTGGGGGGGCCGGAGCCGGCCCCCCCACGCTGTGTTCCTGGGCGCGTAAAATGACATGGCTTGAACGATTGACCTGCAACTGATTACCCGTGAATGCTGCACCCATCATGTCCGCCTCCCTCTCCTCCGGAAACGCCACCGTCGCTGCCGCTGCTGCCAAGCCGCGCAGGAAGTCCAAGATGAAATGGTGGGTGATAGGCGGAACCGCGCTCGTTGCCGTGCTGATCACCCTCGCGGTCGTCAAGAAGCGCAGCGCGAACGTCGGCATCTCGGTCACCACCGAGAAGGCCGTGGTCAAGACGATCGTCCAGACGGTGACCGCGACGGGAAAGGTCCAGCCCGAGGTCGAGGTGAAGATTAACCCCGAGGTCTTCGGCGAGATCACTGCGCTGCCGTTCCGGGAGGGCGCCGCGGTCAAGAAGGGCGACGTGATCGTCAGGATCAAGACCGACTACTACCAGGCCTTGGTCGACCAGCAGACGGCGGCCGTAGCCGCCGCGCGCTCTGGCGCCGTAAACAGCCTGGTGCAGCTCGAGAAGGCCGACGCCGACCTGAAGAAGTACCAGGACCTCTACGACCGGAAGCTGGTCTCCGAATTCGACTACATCACCTACAAGACGAACTATGACGGGGCCAAGGCCAGCCGCGAGGCGTCGCTCGCACAGGTCGACGAGGCCGAGGGGTTCCTCAAGCAGGCCAAGGACTCGCTTTCCAAGACGTCGATCTATGCGCCGATGGACGGAACGGTGAGCTCGCGCTCCTCGGAGGTCGGCGAGCGCGTCCAGGCCTCGACGGAATTCGCGGGCACGGAGATCATGCGCGTTGCGGACCTGAGCAAGATGGAGGTCCGCGTGAAGGTGAACGAGAACGACATCGTCAACGTGAAGGTCAGCGATCCGGTCAAGATAAGCATCGACGCCTATCCCGACCGCAAGTTCACCGGCACCGTCCGCGAGATCGCGGCGTCGGCCGACAACAACGGCGCCGCGGGGAGCGGCTCATCGGGGCAGGCGTCCGGATCCGTCTCCGACGAGGTCACGAACTTCATCGTCAAGATCCGCGTTGCGGACAAGGACCTCACGCTGCGGCCGGGAATGAGCGCCACGGCCGACATCGAGACCCAGACGGTCAAGAACGCCGTCGCCGTCCCTATACAGAGCGTCACCGTGAGGGCTGCGGGCGGCCTGACAGCGGAGCAGCTCGAGGAGAAGAAGGCGAAGGAGATGCACGAGCGCTCCGGCAATGACCTCGAAGTGGCCGTGGACAACAAGGTAGACGCGCAGCGCGACCGCGAGAAAATGGAGCGCGTCGTCTTCGTCCGCGACGGCGACAAGGTGAAGCTCAAGAAGGTCGAGACCGGGATCGCGGACAATTCGACGATCGAGGTCAAATCCGGCCTGAAATCGGGCGAGGAGGTCGTCTCCGGAACCTACGCGGCGATCAGCCGCCTGCTCAAGGACGGCTCGAAGATCCGCGTCGAGAAGCCGAAGGCGGACGTGGCGGAAGCCAAATAGGTCCCGGACGCCATGAGCCCCCCGGCCCCCGTTGAAGCGCGCCCGGTTCGCCCGGTAGGCCCATTGGTCATCGCCATCGAGGGCGTGACCAAGCTGTACCAGATGGGCGAGGAGACGATCCACGCCCTGCGCGGCGTCTCGCTCGAGATCCGCCGCAACGAGTACCTCGCGATCATGGGGCCCTCGGGATCGGGCAAGTCGACCCTGATGAACATGCTCGGCTGCCTGGACACGCCGACGGCCGGGAAATACGAGTTCAACGGCCACGACGTCGCCGGGATGGTCGACGATGAGCTCGCGGAGATCCGCAACAGGGAGATCGGGTTTGTCTTCCAGACGTTCAACCTGCTCCCCCGCTCCGACGCCCTGAGGAACGTCGAGCTGCCGCTCATCTACGGGGGCGTCCCGACCCATGAGCGCCACGAGAGGGCGCGGCAGACCCTCATCGACGTGGGCCTCGGCAACCGCATCCACCACAAGCCAAACGAGCTCTCCGGCGGACAGCGCCAGCGCGTGGCGATCGCCCGCGCGCTTGTCAACCGGCCCTCGATCATCCTGGCGGACGAGCCCACGGGAAACCTCGACTCCAAGACCGGAGTCGAGATTCTGGCGCTCTTCAACGATCTCTACGAGAAGGGCAACACGCTCATCGTCGTGACCCACGAGGAGTCCGTCGCCCGCCACGCGCGCCGGATCATCCGCCTGCACGACGGGCTGATCGAGAGCGACGGGCCCGCGTACTGAGATACGCAAGCATGAAGCGGATCCTCTATGAATTGATCGAGTCGGTCCGGATCGCGATGGCGCAGATCCGGGCGAACAAGATGCGCTCGGCCCTGACTGCGCTCGGCGTGGTCATCGGCATCGTGGCCGTCACTCTCATGGGGACGGCGATCGCCGGCATCAACATCGGCTTTGACAGGAGCCTGGCGATGCTAGGCGAGGACGTGCTTTATGTGGACAAGTGGCCCTGGACCGGAGCCGAGGACTGGTGGAACTACGCAAACCGCCCGTCGCTCCGGCCCGAGGATGCGGTCAAGCTGAACCGGATAATCGCGGCCTCGCCCGACTCGCAGCTCGCTTTTGCCGTTTTTGCCGACGGGCGATCGGCCTCGATCAAATCCAACGGCAACAGCGTGAGCGGGGTCTGGACCCAGGGCACAGGCGCCGCCTACGGGCGCATTCTGACCGCGGATTTCACCGAAGGGCGCCTGTTCAATGAAACCGAGGACGAATCCGCCCGGCAGGTGGTCGTGCTGGGCTACGACGTGGCCCAGGCGCTGTTCCCGGGGCGCTCTCCGCTGGGCGCGACCGTGACCATTCACGGCCAGCCGTTCCAGGTGGTAGGCGTCCTCGCGCGCCAGGGATCCTTCCTGGGCCTGTTCAGCTTCGACAACCAGATGGTGCTCCCCCTCGGCGCCTACCGAAAATACTTCGGCGTCCGCGACGACTACGCCGAGATTCAGGTGAAGATAAAGGACAAGACCCGCCTGGACGAGGCGCGCGAGGAACTGACGGGTTTCATGCGCCGGGTGCGCGGACAGATCCCTGGAGAGCGCGATAACTTCAACATCAACGGGGGGGCGATTTTCAAGGAGAAACTCGACCCCATCAAGAGGGGAATCGCCTTTGCCGGGCTCTTTGTGACGGGTCTCTCGCTGTTCGTGGGGGCCATAGGGATCATGAACATCACGTTTGTGAGCGTGCGGGAGCGCACGAAGGAGATCGGGACGCGCAAGGCGCTCGGCGCCCGCCGCCGCACGGTCCTCCTCCAGTTCCTGATCGAGGCCGTGTCCATCTGCGTCCTTGGCGGAGCGGTCGGGCTCGGTTTCACCTACATCCTGTTCGCGGTGGTGAGGGGCGCGATGCCCTCTTTCCCAATTGAGTTTTCGCCACTCCTCGTCGTCGTCTCGATGCTCGTGTCCATCGCGACGGGCATCTTATCCGGGATCATCCCCGCCTGGGGCGCCTCGCGCCTGGATCCCGTCGTAGCCCTCCGGTATGAATGAGATCCTACGGATGGCTTTTGGGGCCCTCGGGGTGAACAAGCTCCGGTCCTTCCTTACGATGTCGGGCATCACGATAGGCGTGTTCTCGGTCATCGGGGTGATGACGGCCGTTTCCGCCCTGCGCGGGTCGATCGAGGTGGGCTTGAGCTTCCTCGGCTCGAACATGTTCCAGTTCTCAAGGTTCCCGGCATTCGGGGTCAACGGAAACGACGAGCACAAGTACCTTGCGAGGCGCCGCTTCACCCTCGACCAGGCCCAGCGGTACATCGAATTCATGGCTGGGACCGCGGACGTCATCTGCCTCAAGGCATTCGCGAACGGCAACCCAGTCGTGCAGGCCAGCTACGGCAACCACAAGACGACCAAGAGGGTGACGTTTGGAGGAACGAACCAGTACTTCCTCAAGGCCAACCAGTTCGAGATTGGAACGGGCCGCAACTTCACGCCCGAGGACATGGACCTGGTGCGCCCGGTCGCGATCATCGGGCAGGACATCATCACCAAGCTCTTCCCTTCGGAGAACCCCATGGGCAAGCTCATCAAGGCCAATGAGCGCACCTACACGGTGATCGGCACGTTCGCCTCCAAGGGGACGATGTTTGGCAGCAGCGAGGACAACATCATCATGATCCCGATCACCCGGTTCCTGATGGATTTCGGGGCCGAGAAATACTCGGTCAACATCGCAACCGAGGCGCCGTCGCAACAAGTGTACAATGCGACAATGGAAAAGGGCATCACCGCGATGCGGGTCGCCCGCGGGCTTCGCCCGGAGCAGGACAACGACTTTGAGATCTATTCGAACGACACCCTGATAGCCGCGTTCGCAAAGGTCGCCGACGTCATCAGCTCGGGCGCCCTGATCATCAGCGCGATCGCCCTTCTCGCGGCGGGGGTCGGGATCATGAACATCATGCTCGTGAGCGTCACGGAGCGTACCAAGGAGATCGGGGTCCGGAAAGCGGTCGGCGCGCGAAAGATCCTCATCCTTACCCAGTTTCTCGTCGAGTCCGTCGTCCTCTCGGTGACCGGGGGTCTGGTCGGCATCCTCCTGGGCACGATAGCCGGCGACGTGCTCGCATCGCTGCTTTCGGCACAGATCATCTTCCCCTGGGGATGGGCCACCGCTGGCGTCACCGTGTGCTCGGCGATCGGCGTCGTGTTCGGCATGTACCCGGCCTGGAAGGCCGCTTCCCTCGATCCGATCGAGGCGCTTCGCTTCGAATAGCAGGCTGCAGGGGCCGTTCAGGGCCTCAGCCGCGCCGGATCTCCGAGCCCGTGAAGCGGATCTGGATCCGGTAGACCTTCTTGATCCGGTTCCGGACGAGACCCGTCGCGAGGTCGACGTGCTCGAGTATCTCGACCCGGTTCACGTCGACGGTGGCGTGGTAGCCGCGCTCGGAAAAGATGTCGATCAGCATGGCGAGGGCGCGCGAGTCGTCGAGCATGGTGTCCTCCGTGTTCACGAGCGCCGTCCCCGAGATCGCATGCCGCAGGACGATGGGCATCATCTTCCGCTCGATGAACCCGGCCACGCGGTTGAACAGCTCCGCGTGCTCCAGCTCGTACGAGTCCAGCCGCCTCACGAGCTCCTGGCGGGCGTGGACGACGATCTCGCCAGCGACCGGGATGCCCCTCAGCCGGTCGACCGTGCGCGGATCCAGCTCAAGGGTGCTCTGGTACTCGAGCTCGCGCAGGATGTTCTCCTCGACCTCGGAAATCAGGCCCTGGGCGTTGATGAAATGGTAGTGGAATATCTCCTTCAGCTCCTGGAGGGCGTCCCAGGTCTGCTCCTTGAACACGCGGTACCTTCTTTCGGCCAGCGTCTTGTCGAAATCCGTCGCGCGCTCCTCCAGCAGCTGGCCTATTCCGGTCCGGCGCACCTCCTCGTTCTGCGCCTGCACCTCGGCCCCGCGCCTGAGCTGGCGGGCGACGCTCGTGGACTCGTCCACGAAAAGCACCATGACGTGCACCGTCGGCTGGCGGAAATGGATGCCGAGCGGCGTGCGGTAGTACTCCCGCCGCAGCGCCTGCATCTTGTCGACCAGGAGCTTGAGGCACTCCACCTGCACCTTGGTGCGCGGGAAGCCGTCGAGGATGACCCCGTCCCTGTACTGCGGCTGGAGAAGGCTGCGGAACAGGAGGTGGATCACCTCGCGGTCGCCCACCATGCTGCCCGCCTCCTTGAGGCGGCGGGCCTCCGGCGAGTCGAGCAGGGCGCTGATCACGATCGGATCGCAGGTTAGTCCGCGGGCCTTGCCAATGAAGCGCGTGTTCGTGCCCTTGCCGGCGCCGGGTGCGCCGCCGAGGAGAAGGATCTCCTTCGGGAAGCGCAGGTTTTCCCGCCCGAACTCGGCCTCCAGCCCCTGCCACACCGACCCGAAGATGATCTGGGCGTCCTTAATCTCAAGGTCCGTGATGCGTGCGGTGGCCGGCGCCGGGGCTCCGGCGTCCGGAATGGGCTTTGCGGTTTCCGGAGGCATGGGGTCAGCGCGACGCTCGTAGGGGCCCTCCCGGAGGGCAAGCCTTCAGTGGGAACCCGCGGGGCGGGATGCGGTCCAAACAATGTGCAATCCTGGCGGGCGAAAGCTCGCGGGAGCACCTAGTTGAAGCTGGACCTGGCGGGGTCGCGAAAGCGACCCCGCCTTGTTTTCCGGGGTCCCCCGGGCGTCGCCTCCTTGGCATGGATCGCGACCCGGGACGGATCCCTCCGGGGAGCCCCGGGGTTCTCTTTGTCATTGGCCCGCCGCCGCCGCCAGACCAGTCTCGCGGGCATCAAGCCATGCGCGTCCTTATCGTAGACGACGAACCCTCGATCCGCAGGACGACGCGGGTGGCCGTAGAATCCTCGGGCCACACCGCGTCCGAGGCGGCGAACGCCGCCAAGGCGGTGAAGGCGGCGGAGGAGGAGGGGTTCGACGCCGTCTTCCTGGACCTCAAGCTTGGCAACGACGACGGCCTCGAGGTCCTTGGGCGTCTGATGAAGGTGCGGCCGGCGCCGGCCGTGATCCTGTTTACGGCCTACGCGAACATTGCGACCGCGGTCGAGGCCATGCGGCGGGGGGCGTTCGATTTCATCCCCAAGCCATTCACGCCGGACCAGATCCGCACAGTGCTGGCGAAGGTTGCCAAGGCGCATGCGCTTGAACTTCGGGTCCAGGCGCTCGAGAGCGACCTTGCGTCGGGCGCGCCGCCGGTCGACCTGGAGTCCGCCGAGCCCGCGATGCTGCGCGCCCTTCAGATCGCGTTCAGGGCGGCCGAGACCCCTGCGAACATCCTGATCCTGGGCGCGAGCGGCACGGGCAAGAGCGTGCTTGCGCGCGAGATCCACAAGCGCAGCGCCCGCCGTGACGCGGCCTTCGTCACCGTCAACTGCCCGAGCCTTTCGCGGGAGCTCCTCGAAAGCGAGCTGTTCGGCCACGCCAAGGGCTCCTTCACCGGGGCCTTTGCCGAAACCGCCGGAAAGGTCGCCGCAGCCGACGGGGGAACGCTTTTCCTGGACGAGATCGGCGAGCTGCCCCTCGAGATCCAACCCAAGCTGCTCAGGCTCCTCCAGGAGCGCGAGTACGAGCGCGTCGGGGAGGCCCTCCCGAGAAGGGCGGACGTGCGCGTCGTCGCGGCCTCCAACCGCGATCTCGCGGCCGAGGCCAAGGCGAGCCGGTTCCGCGAGGACCTCTTCTACCGCCTGAACGTGATTGCGATCAGCCTTCCCGGGTTGCGCGAGCGCCCGGCCGACCTCAAGCGTTTGGCCGAGGGGGCGCGGCGGTATTTCGCCATGCGCGCGGGCAAGGGCCAGATCGCGTTCTCGCAGTCGGTGTCCGGCGCATTCGCCTCCTATTCGTGGCCGGGCAACCTTCGCGAGCTGCGCAATGTGATCGAGAGGGCGGTCATCCTTGCGCCCGGGGACACAATCGAGCTCGCGGACCTGCCCGAGGAATTCTCGGTCGCCTCCGAACCGACGCTCGCCGTCGGCGCGCGCGTCACCCTCGACAAGCTGGAGGCCGAGCACATCCGGCGGATCGTGGCCTCCTCCCGCAGCTTGGACGAGGCCGCCCGCACGCTCGGGATCGATCCTGCGACCCTGTACCGGAAGCGGGCCAAGCTGGGCCTGCTTTGACCCGCGCCCCGGGCATGCTCCGCACCCGCCTTTTCCTCGGACTGCTCCCGCTGCTCCTGGTGCTTGTAGCCACGGGTGCCTATGCGATCCGCGTGTGCCGCGAGCTAGCAGGCCCGCTCCAGCGGGACTTGGTCGCGAATTATCGGGCTGCCCTCGGGTGCCAGGAAATGCGCACGTCTGCGACCCTCATGTCGAATGCGCTCGCCTCGGCGGCCGACCCGATCGGGGCCCGGCGGGACCTGGACGAGCGCCGCTCGGCCTTCACCCGGGAGCTGATGGTCCAGTCGGCAAGCTCGGCCGGGAAGCCGAGGGGGCGGCTGGTCGAGGAGCTTGACGCGGCGTTCCAGGACTTCTCGTCGCGGTGCGACAGGATGCTTGCCGGGGGCGGCTCGGCCTCCCGCGAGGAGTTCCGTTCGGACGAGGATGCGCTCTACCGCGTGCTCCACGCAATCGATAGCCTGACCGCCAGCGACTACGCGGCCTCGCGCGAGACAGAGAGGCAGGCGGAGCAGCTTGCCAGTACGGCGGTCCGGGTCCTGTGGGTCGGCATCGGGGCCGCCGTCGCACTCTCGGCCCTCCTGGCCTGGTTCACGGCGGCCTCGCTCCTCCGGCCGATAAAGGCGCTCACCGCGTCGGCGGTCGCGCTCGGCGACGGGAACCTCGACACCCAAGTTCCCGAATTCTCCCGGGATGAGCTGGGCAGCCTCGCCCAGTCTTTCAACACGATGGCCGCGCGGCTTCGCGCCTACAGGGATGCCACCGTCGCGCGGGTCCTGAGAACCCAGCGCACCATGGAGGCGACACTCACCTCCGCGCCGGATCCGCTCTTCGTGGTCTCGAGGGAGGGAACCCTCGAGGTGCGCAATCCCGCCGCCGAGGAGCTGTCGATGCTTCCTGAATTCTCCCGGGGATTGCCTGCGGCGCTGGCCGAGCCGTTGGCGTCGGTGCTCGGAACGGAGGAGCACTACCTCCCGACCGACTACGGGCGCGTGGTGACATTCCGAGTGGGAAACGAGGACCGTCATTACCTGCCGCGCATCCTTGCGATCGGCGACAAGCTGACGGAATTCAAGGGTGCCGCCGTGATCCTTCAGGACGTGACTAAATTCCGCCTCCTGGACGATGCGAAGACGAACCTGGTGGGCACGGTGAGCCACGAGCTGAAGACCCCGCTCACTGGACTGCGCATGGCCGTCTACCTACTGCTCGAGAAGACCCTGGGACCCCTGACGCCCGCCCAGTGCGAGATGCTTGAATCGGCGCGGGACGACGCGGACAGGCTGCTCAGGATACTGGACTCTCTGCTGGACCTCACGCGGCTTGAGGCGGGTGCATCCGCGCTCGACCGCCGGCGGACACCGGTGGGCGAGCTTCTGCGCGGGATCGCAGACGAGGCCCGCCCGTTCATCTCGACGGCGGGGCAGCAGCTTGAGGTCCGGGAGGAACCGGGACTGGGGGAGGTGGACGTGGACGCGAGCCGGCTCCGGCACGTGTTCATGAACCTCATCTCCAACGCCTCGAAATATTCGCCGGCGGGCGGGACGATCACACTCGGCGCCGCCCCCGCGCCGCTGGGCTTCGTGCGCTTTTCCGTTCGCGACAAAGGCCAAGGCATCCCGCCGGAGGCGCTCCCGCGCGTCTTTGACCGGTTTTACCGCGTGCCGGGCCAGGCCAAGCCCGGCGCGGGGATCGGGCTTGCGATCGCCAGGGAAATCGTGGTTGCCCACGGCGGAACGATTGCGTGCTCGAGCGTGCCCGGAGGCGGAACGGAATTCCACTTCCTGGTGCCCGCGAATTAGGCGTCATCCGGACGGAAGGCGCGCTGCTTGTGCCTGCCATGCCCCGCCTGCGAGCGGCTTCAAGGTCCGGCCGGCGCGACGAATTCCCCGAATCCCTCGCGCACGAGCGAGAGGAACTGCTCCGCTCCCCGGGTCTGGTAGCGCTGCATGTGCCGCAGGATCACAATCTCGCGGACCGGCTCGGCGTCGGCCAGGGAGATATAGACCAGCGAATCCGCGTCCTCGGCCAGCCGGGCGCCGCGCGGGAGGATCGATATACCGGCGCCGATTCCGACGAGCGCCTTGACCGTCGCAAGCTGTGAGCAGCGGGATCCGATCCGGGGTTCGAAGTTGTTTTCGCCGCAGAACCGCCTCACCTGCGCGGCGAGTGAACTGGAGGAGCCGAGCAGGATGAAGGTTTCGCCAGCGAGGTCGGCGCCGACGACGCTTTGCTTTGCCACCAGTGGATGGCCTTTTTGCACGACAAGCATAAGCGATTCCTTGCAAAGTAGTTCCACATGGATGTTGGGATCCGTGACTGGACGCGCGACAAGCGCAAGGTCAAGTTCTCCTTCGAGCATTTCCCGTAGCAGCGTTGTCTTAAAGTCTTCCCGGATATTGACTTGAAGATTTGGAAAGCGACTTCGGCAACGTTCGATAAGCTTCGGCAGCATGAAGGGAGCGAGAGTCGAGATGGCTCCGACCGTGATTTTTCGTTCCAGGGACGGGTGATCTTCCAGCTGCTTTGTGGCGCTTTCGACCTCAAACAGGATAAGTCGGGCCTTATCAAGGAATACAATCCCAGCCTCCGTGAGAACAGCTTTTCGGCCGAGTCGGTGAAAAAGCTTGTGCCCGAGCTCTCGTTCAAGTTTTATTATCTGTTGGCTAATAGACGGTTGAGTTATATTTGAGCGGACGGCAGCCCGCGTGAAATTCCCCGTGTCGGCGACTGCTGCGACGTAGCGGAGTTGGCTGAGTTCCATAGGCAATGCCTATGGTATGTATAGATAACTGCAACTACCATTATTGCTTGGAAAATGTATCATAGTCGTCCCTTGCTCACGGGAGCAGGGGCATAGCCAACGATACATCACATGAAAACCAACATCATCCGTGCGGTCACCCCGGCGACAGTCGCCATAGCCGCCATCTTGCTTTCTTTTCGTTCCTTCACAGCGGATACCCTCGTCGCAGGATACTTCTGCGTCGTGGGATTGGGCGCCATTCTGGTGCTCGATTACCGCCTGAGCTGGAAACGCTTGATCAGCCGGTAAACGGACTGAGCAGATCCCAATTCGAGGGGCCCGGAGAAATCCGGGCCCCTTTTTTTGCGGTGCGCCCGGCAGGCTCGCACCTTCAGCCCGTGGAGCCACGTCGTGGCGCGGCTCTATGCCGAGATGGCGCACGCACTCAGCCTGAACGACGTCTGCGATGCCCTGCGTCTGATCTGGCGCCAATGAGAAAGCGCCACAACTCGCTTCAAGCGTCTGCGGGCCCTCGGCCTGGAATATGACCGCGTGCGCCAGAGCGCCGGAAACGGTCGCGGGGCATGGTTCAACAGCGGCGCCTCGCACATGCATGCCGCCTTACCCGCGAAATCCTTCGCGGCCATGGGCCTAATTACCCTGCTCGATAGCCTAACTACCTTTGCAACCTCAACCTCTTAAGGAACCGCCGCGATACGTGAACCGTACGTCCGGTGGTGTGAGAGCTGGGTGAGGGTAACCTCCCCAGGCTACTCGATCCGATTTAGACAAAATCGACACCCTGCGGCGCCTCATGCTAGAACGTCCCCGTCCAACCCTGTTCCGATGGAGGATTTCTCTGAGAATGAGTCCTGGGAAAACTGGTTTCGCCGTCACGGCCCGAAGCTGCTCCTTTGCGCGCGGCAGTGGACTGTCTCGATGGCCGATGCCGAGGACGTCGTGCAGGAGGCCTTCATCCGGTTCTGGAGGCGCCAACGCGGGCTTTCAGGCGAGCCCCTGGCGCTGCTGCTCACCTCGGTCCGCCGGGCGGGACTGGACATCGCCCGCCGCCGGGTCCGGCGCGAGGCGCGGGAAAAAAGCGCCATGGCGGAAGACTCCGGGCCCAATCCCCTGTTTGAGCCGCTTCCCGACGGCGACGATCGCCGGATTGCGATCGAATCCGCCCTGGGACGGCTTGCGCCAGAACAGCGCGAGGTGCTCGCACTCAAGATCTGGGGCGAGCTCACGTTCGCGGAGATTGCCGGCCAACTCGGCATCCCGCCCAACACGGCTGCTTCCCGCTACCGCTATGCGCTGGCGGCCCTGCGCCGCGAGCTGACCGCCGCCGGCTGCCATGGATGACGACTTCCAGGATCTCGAGGCCGAGTTGGGCCGCCTGCGGCCCGCCGCTCCGCGGAGCCATCTTCTGGCGCGCATCGAATGCGACGTTGCGCCGCGCCGCCTCGTTCTGCGCGGATGGCTTTGGGCGGCAATGCCGGCGGCAGCCGCGCTGGTTGCGGCTGCAGTCTTCGGGGTGCGGTGGGCGACGCGTCCTTCCCCGGAGGTATCCGCACCGCAGCTTGCCGCCGGCCCCGTGCTGAAGCCGGTGACCGTCCGTGACATCCTGGTCAGCACGCGCGACGAGGGTTACGTCATGCTGGCCGACGGCTGGCCGGCGCGCCGGATGCGGGAGGCGCACCTTGACACGATAGTCTGGAAGGACCCGCGATCGGCGGCCTCGCTCCAATGGAGCGTTCCCCGCGAGGAGATCCGGATCGTGCCCGTGAGTTTCCAGTGACCAGCCACCCCTTTCCCTCATGAACATGAAAACCGCGCCCCGAGCCATCGTTCCGCTCCTTGCCCTCGCCTTTGCCGCCGCGCTTTCGCGCGGCCAGGATTCGTCCATGCGCAGCGATCCGTCCATGCGCGTTGTCCTCGGAGGCCACGAGGGACCGACCGCGGACGGCCGCAGCGCTGATCGAGGGGCCGGCAACCGCCTCCAGCCCGCCATGGAAACGGAAAGCGCCGCCTTCCTAGGCGTCGAAACGGCGCCCGTCACGGAGACGCTCACCGACCAGCTCAATCTGCCGCGGGGCTTCGGCCTGGTCGTGGCGCATGTCGCTCCCGAGAGCCCGGCGGCGGCGGCGCTCAAGCCGCATGACATCCTGCTCAAGCTCGACGACCAGCAGCTGGTCGACTCCCGGCAGTTCGCCGTCCTCATTCGCAATCACAAGGACGGCGACGAGGTCACGCTCACCTATCTGCGCGGCGGCAAGGAGGCCACGGTCAAGGCCAAGCTCGTCCTTCGCCTGGTCCCCAAGCTGGCCGCGGATCCATTCGGAGGGCCGGGCTGGAGCAACGATCTTGGGCCGGAAAGAATCCAGGGAATGCTTTCGATGATGAGCCCGCGCCAAGTCGAGGTGAGGCGGGCCGAGGGAGACGGGGAACCCGAGTTCCGCATATTCAAGATGAACACGGGCAACAGCCACGTGAGCTTCACCGACCGCCTCGGGGCGCTGGAGTTGACGGTCGTGGACGGCAAGCAGACCCTTGTCGCCAAGGACGCGAAGGGGGAGCAGCTCTTCTCGGGTCCCGTGGACACCCCGGGGCAGAGGAAGGCCCTTCCCGCGGCGGTGCGGGAGCGCTTTGACCGCCTCGAGGGCCAGATCAAGTCCGACCTGGGCTACAGGATTGACGGAGACTTCAAAGGCTCCGATCCGAATGCGGATCCGGCGCCTCCGCTCTCCAGCATGCGGCAGGCGCCCCGCGGCGTCCCGGCTCCGCCGCTGACCCTCATCTGACCTGCGTCTGGGGCGTCAAATCGGGGGCGGCCCGGCATGCGCGGCCCGCTTGAGGAAGGCCGCCACGATGAGCGAAATGATGAATCCCAGGAAGAAGCAGCCTATCACAGTCGAAACTCCCTGCATGGCCGGGCCCATCATGAAGCGCGTAAATTTTTCCGTCTGCTCGAGCTGCGCGCCGCTCACGCCCTTGGCCTGGAGCTTGTCCATCGCGTCCTGGAGAGTGACTTCGGCAAACCCGGGATTGATGAACGCAAGGTACGCGTAGTTGAAGACGGCGCTCAGGAGCGACCAGACGAGCGCGACCTGCATGCCGGCGCCCAGCGCCCGCCCGTATCCGAATCCCTCGGCCTCCGGCACCTCGGCGCGGCGGGCCTTGACACCAAGCGCCGTGAAGACGACCGCAATGGCAATGCCGCCAACGCCGCCGATCCATTTCGCCGCGGACAGCTTCGCGGGATCGGAATGGAAACCCAGGAAATACAGGGCGAGGAGAAGGAGCGCGCCGGCGAGCGCCGAGAGGAAGCCATAGAGAGAGCAGGTTTTCATGGGATGGGGGTTTTGCGGTTTGGGAAAAAGCGGGGTTGGGTCAGGCGTCAATCCCGTGGTCCGCCGGGGATTCGCCCGGCGGCGTGAACGGAGTGCCCGGCGGCGTGAACGGAGCGCCCGTCGGCGGGGTCGGCTCCGGCTCGCCCGCCGGGGCCTGCGCGACGGGGGCGGATGGGGGCTTCAGGAACGGTTGCGCCGGCTTTTCCGGCGCCTCCTCGATCGCGCGCTTGAACTCCTGCTCCACGTCGCCCGCAGCCTTCTTGAACTCCCGGATCGCCTTGCCAAGGCCGCGGGCGAACTCGGGCATCTTCTCCCCCCCGAAGAAAATGAGGATGACAACCAGCACCAGCAGGAGCTCCGGCCCCCCGAGCCCGTCGAAGAATGCGAGAAGGGTGTGCGGCGCGGTCATAAGGTCGGTAATGCCCTGAGTATTCGAGGAACGCCGGTTCGCGCAACCCTATCTCACCGAGACGCTCACGGTGAATGTCTCGGTTCCTCCCGGGGGCACAAGGTGGAGCCCGGTCTTGTGCTCCGGGGCGTTTGCGGGCCCCATCCACGGCTCGACGCAGTAGAAGGGCGATTCATCGGCCTGGGTCCAGGTCACGAATGTGGCCCCGGCGGGCGGGATGGGATCGGTCCCGAGCCGGATCGCGACGTCTCCGGGCTGCCCCTCCTCCCCGAAGACGACCTCTGGGCTCCTGAGCTCGGTGTGGAAGGTCTCGATCAACGCGAGGTTGTCCATCCGCTCGAAAGGCGCCAGCCGCGGCCCTGGGACGAGGTGGCCGGCGGGGTCCTGGCGCAGCCGCAGGTCGGCGGGAATCCGGATCAGGTAGTCGCCGCGGGCGGAGCCCTCGCCCCAGGGCACCTTGAAGTAGAAGTGGTGGCCCGCGCACCACGGCAGAGGCTCCTCGCCCAGGTTCTCGAGCGTGAGCTTGCACGTGAGGCCAAACGCGGCGAAGCGGTAGTCGACGCGGAATTCGTATTGAAAAGGATAGCACGCTGCGGCCTCGACGCCCGGGAGGAACACGGTCTCAAACCCGCCCGGGTCGAGGCGTGTCGCCCCGAAGACGCCCTGGCGGGCCAGCCCGTGCATGGGCATGGGGCGCCGCACGTCCAGCGCATCGCGCCAGAACCCGACGTCGCCCCGGTCAAAGGAGCGGGCGCAAAATGGGAAGAGGATCGGGTTGCCGCCGCGCGCCTTGTGGAATTCCGCGGGGGAGGAGATCTCGGGCCAGTGAATCACGTCGCGCACGGATCCGTCGGCCATCTCGATGTTCCAGTTCATGAGCCGGGCGCCCCTTTCGGGCAGCGCGAGGAAGGTCGAGCCCCCCACGCGCCAGCGGATCATCGTCTGGCCGAGATACGGGATCTTCTCCATGCTTCCATAGGAGCCGGGGGCCTGGGCAGCGCGGCCTGCCCGGGGGGCCGGTCACCTGGTTGAAAAGTCGAACTGGATCCGTTCGTGCCCGGTGTGGCCTGTCGGATAACGGTGCCCCTTGTATTCGAGCTCCACGGAGCCGAGATCGGTGGCGGTCAGGTAGATCGGCACGTTCGGATACTCCCGGCGCTCGCCGCCCTGGAGCGGGCCCTGGTAGAGCTCCATGCCGTCCGACTTGCGGACCACCTTGATACGCACGGGCTCGATGGCGACGATGGCGACGGACGCCGCCGGCGCGAAGGTCGTCGTCTCGGCCGCCTCGCTTACGGGCGACGGCGCGACGCGGGAGCTTGTCTGGCCGGGGATCGGGGCGAAGAGCGTCTTTGCAATCCAGATCACGGCCGCCACGACGAGGAGGCTCACGAGGAGAATGCCTCCCTTGAACACAAGGGCGGGGTCGATCGGAGGCCCCTTTGGCAGGTTTTCGCCCGGGCGCTGGAACCTTGGCTGCGGCCGCTGGGACGACTCGGACACGGAGGATTCGGCCTGCGCCTCGCCGCGCTCGTCGGCCGACGATATGGCGAGGTCCATCCGGCCGTACACCTCACGGCTCGGCTGGCGGACGCGGGGTTCGCCGCCGCGCAGCGCCGTGTAGTCGCTCAGGAGCCGGTCCGACGGGATCCGCAGGTAGTTCGCGTAGCCGCGCAGAAAGCCCCGCGTGTAGATCTCTGTGAGCCCGATCTCGAACTGGTTCCCCTCGAACTTCTGCAGGTATTCGCCGCGAATCTTGGTCGCCTCGGCCGCTTCGCGGATGGATATGCCCCTCTTCTTGCGGGCTTCCTCAAGGCGTTCTCCGATTGTCTGCATGATGGATCACTTGCAGGTTTTCAGGGGCAGGGAAAGAATGATTTAATGGTGGAACGGCTGGCCGTCACTGCGCGTCGAGGTCGCCGATGATCTCGCGGGGGCTCGAGCCGTTCTCGGGCCCCACGATCCCCTTCTCCTCCATGATCTCCATGATGCGCGCCGCCCGGTTGTAGCCGATCCGCAGCCGGCGCTGCAGCATCGACGTGCTCGCGCGCCTCGTGGACTTTAGCACCTCGAGCGCCTGGGAATACAGCTCCTCGTCGCTCCCGAGGTCGCCTTCGTCGTCCCCCTCCTCGTCCTCGCTCGCCGTGCGGTCGATGTGTAGCTGCACGTCCTGCGCGAGCTTGGGCGGGCCGTTGCGCTTCAGGAACTCGACGATCTCGTGGATCTCGTCGTCCCCGACGAACACACCCTGCGCGCGCACGAGGCGCGAAGTGCCGGGCGGGGAGAAGAGCATGTCGCCGCGCCCGATCAGCGTGTCGGCGCCCTTGGAGTCGAGGATGGTTCGCGAATCCACGGATGACGGGACCTGGAACGCGATCCGCGACGGCAGGTTGGCCTTGATGACGCCCGTGATGACGTTCACCGAGGGGCGCTGCGTCGCTATGATCAGGTGTATGCCGGCGGCGCGAGCTAGCTGCGCCAGGCGCGCGATCGAGGTCTCGATTTCCGCGGGCGCGAGTATCATCAGGTCGGCGAGCTCGTCGATGATCGCGACGATGTAGGGGATGTGCTCGGGGATCTCCGGGCTGTCGGCGCCCAAGGGATCGAGCCCCTGCAGCGGGACCTGCGAGTCCGACTCGCCCTTGTGGCCCTTCTTGCGCGTGTTGAACCCGACGATGTTCCTCACGTTCGCCTTTGCGAAGAACTGGTATCTTTGCTCCATCTCGCCCAGGAGCCACTTGAGCGCCGCCGGCACCTTCTTCGGCTCGGTGACGACCGATATCAGCATGTGCGGAAGGCTGTTGAACATCTTCAGCTCGACGACCTTGGGGTCCACCAGAATGAGCCGCACATCCTTGGGGCTCTTCGAGTACAGGATGGACGTGATGATCGAGTTGATGCAGACCGATTTGCCCGAGCCGGTCGCGCCGGCGATCAGCAGGTGGGGCATCTTCGCGAGGTCCGAGACGAGCGGCTTTCCCGAGACGTCACGGCCGAGCGCGATCGGAAGCTCGGCCTTCGCGTCCACCCAGTCCTCGCTCTCGAGCAGCTCGCGCATCCCGACCGGCGTCGGATGCAGGTTCGGCACCTCCACGCCCACCGCGGCCTTGCCGGGGATGGGTGCGAGAATGCGGACGGACTGCGCGCGCATTCCGAGCGCGATGTTCTTGTCCAGGCCCGCGATCTTCTCCACCCGCACGCCGGCCGCGGGCACGACCTCATACCGGGTGATCACAGGTCCGACATGGATCTCCCCGATCTTCACCTCGACGCCGAACTCGCCCAGGATCCGGAGCAGGGTCGCCGCGTTGTGCTGGTGCTCCTCGTCGGTGCTGCCAGCCAGCGGCTTCACCTGCTCCTTCAGGAGCCTGAGCGGCGGAAACTCGTAATTCGCATCGGAGGTCTGCGGGAGAATGACCTTTGCCTTCTTCGGCTCCTCCGGCTTCACGATCTTGAGCTCGATCTTCGCGGCCTGCTCCTTGGCGGCGGGAGGCCTCGTCTCGGCCTTGGGCTCAGGCTCCGCGCCGGGGGCCGCGGGAATCCTGGCGATCGCCCGCGTCAGGGCATCGTCGACCGGCTTGGTCGAGAAGATCTTCCTTGAGCTGAGAGGGCCGACGTGCTGCGGGGCCACATCCGGCAGGGGCGAAGCCAGCGCAGCCCTTCGCTTTGCGCGCTCCTCCCTGCGCTTGGTCTTGTCCTCCTCGAGCGCCGCCCTGCCCTTCGCGCGATCCGCCTTCCATTTCGAGAAGTTTGTAAGCATCTTCTCCACGTCGGAGCCGATGTCCCTCGTGGCTACGAAAAGGAACGCGAAGCAGTAGATCGCTCCCAGGAAAAGCCCCGTGCCGAACGGCCCGAGCGCGTCCGCAAGCAGCTTCTGGTAGATCATCTGGCCGGTCAGCCCGCCCAACGCCCTCGGGAACCGGTCATTCTCCTTGTAGCTCTCGAACATGGCCAGGAGCCCCGACAGCGACACGATCCCGATGACGATTGCCGTGATGCGTGTCCCGACCAGGTGGCGCGAGTTTCGGATCGCGACGTAGGCCATCCACAACAGCGCGAAGGGGAGGAGCATCGTGCTGGCGCCGACGGAATAGAGGAGCACCCAGACCGTGTCCGCGCCCACCCAGCCGACCCAGTTCGTCAACGCCGGCGACGTCGAACGGAAAGTCACCTGGCTCGGGTCATAGCTTATCAGCGCCGCCGAAAGGTATGTTCCAGCCACGAAGGAGAATATCGCGGCCATCCAGTTCGGGCGGTACCTTGGCCCTTGGTAGTACGGACCGCCGTTTGGATTTGAACTATCTAGTTTGGGCATCTGTGCTTCAGGGCGCAGTGAATCGCCGATTGGACGCTAGCAGCCGGGGGGGGCAATTGTAAATCCCTCCCGAACCTTTTTTGCAACCATCTCGACATACTCCGACATGCAAGAAGTCCTTCAATTCCAGCCTCTTTACCAGGAGCGCGTGTGGGGTGGGCGCAGGCTTCACTCGTTCCTCGGCCGCGAACTGCCGCCCGGGCCTCCGATTGGAGAAAGCTGGGAGATTGTCGACAGGCCGGAGGCCCAGTCCCGCGTGAGGGGCGGGCCCTTCAACGGGACGAGCCTGCGCGAGCTGATCGGGCGCCACGCGGCAAAGGTCATGGGGCCCGACTGGGACCCGTCCGCGCGGTTCCCACTGCTCGTCAAATGGCTGGATTGCTCCGAACGGCTGAGCCTGCAGGTCCATCCCCCTGCGTCGGTGGCGCCTTCCCTCGGGGGCGAGTCCAAAACCGAGAACTGGTACGTGGCGCAGTCGGTGCCCGGCGCGTCGCTTTTTGTCGGGCTCAAGCCCGGCGTGAAGCGCGCGAGATTCGCCAAGGCGGTCGCCGCGGACACCGCGGAGGAGTGCGTGAACAAGGTCTCGGTCGCCTCGGGTGACTCGATCCTGGTGCGCAGCGGGCAGGTCCACGCGATCGACGCGGGCAACCTCATCCTCGAGATCCAGCAGAACTCCGACACGACCTACCGGATCTACGACTGGGGACGCGCAGGGCTGGACGGAAAGCCGCGCCAGCTTCACGTCGAGGAGTCGTTGCGCTCGATCCTGTGGGACGAGGGGCCGCCAGACCTCGTCAGGGCCGCCCCGACCTCCGGCACGATCGCGTCCTGCGACGAATTCACCATCCGACGCGTGGTCCTCGCAAGGGGCGAGTCGCTGCGGCTTCCGGGCCGCGACCAGCCCCGGATCCTGAGCGTGGTCGCAGGGACCGTGACGGCGGGCGCAAGGTCGATCCCGCCGGGAGACAACGTACTCATCCCGTGGTCGGCGGACGCGCAGTTCGGGGCCCCCGAGCTCGCGATCGTCCTGGTGACGGAAAACTTCGCGTGAGCGGAACAGCCAAGGCTTGCCTCTTCCTCGGCGGGGCCTTCGCTCTGGCCGCGCTCGCATGGATGGCCTTCCTCCCGAAGGCCGTGGAGCATGAGCTGCGCGCCGTCACGGGCTTTGATTTCCGCGTTGCGGTCCTGACCGCCAACCCCTTCACGGGCCGAGTGGTTGTCCGGGGGCTCGTTGCGAACAACCCGCCCGGATATCCGAAGCCCGACTTTGTCCAGCTGCGCGAGCTCCGTGCGGAGGTGGAGGAGTTCCCGTGGATGTTCTCGGGCCGGATCGTGGTCGACAGCCTCGACCTCGACATAGGGAGAATCGTGGTCATGCGGCGAAGCGACGGCAAGACGAACGCGGGCGATTTCATAGGAGCGTTCACGCGGGGCGGTCCCGGCCCTGGCGCGAAGGCGGGATCTCCCGCGCCCCCGAAGCCGGCCGGCTACCTCGTGAAGGTCCTGCACCTGCGCCTCGACCAGCTGGTTGTCGCCGACTATTCGGGGGCGCAGCTGGACGAGAGGACCTACAACCTGCGCATCGACCAGACCTACATAGACGTGACCGGCCCGCGGCAGCTCCTCGTGCCCGGTGTTGTGAGGAGCCTGCACGATTTTCTCCTGCGTCACGATGTCGCGCGGCTGCTCCCCGGCGATCTTGGCACCGCGCTGGCCGCCGCGGTAGGGGACGCCGCGCACTTCAAGAACGAGGTCAAGGAGACCGGGAAGAAAGCCGAGAAGCTTCTGAAGGGCCTGCTTGAGAAACTTGAACAATCGCCGAAGCAGTAGTTGAATCGCCCCCTTTGGCATGAGCACCTCCGAAAAAACAGACGCCAAGGGCAGCAAGGAGGCCGAGCCGCAGACCGCGGTTGCGGCGGCCGAGCAGCTTGCGGCGGCGAAGAAGGAGGCGGCCGAGAACCGCGACCGCTATCTTCGGGCCGCGGCCGACCTCGAGAATTTCCGCCGCAGGACGGTGCGCGAGAAGGACGAGCTCCGCCTGTTCGCGTCGTCGCGGCTTCTCGAGGACCTTCTGCCGGCGCTGGACAACCTCGCCCTCGGGCTCGCATCGGCGAAGGAGCCGAAGGCCGACCTGAAGGTTCTCGTGGGCGGCGTGGAACTCCTGCAGCAGCAGCTCAAGGCCGCGCTTGCGGCGCACGGGCTGGGCGAGATCAATCCGCTCGGCCAGCCCTTCGACCCGCACCAGCACGAGGCGATCTCCCACCAGCCGAGCACGGCCGTGGCGGCCGAGCACGTCCTCAAGGTCGTGCGCATGGGCTACGTCCTGAACGGGCGCGTGCTGCGCCCCGCCTCCGTCATCGTTTCGAGCGGCAAACCGGTCGAGGGGGCGGCGGGCTGAAGCATGGCAAAAGAGGATTACTACGACCTTCTCGGCGTCTCGAGGAATGCGACGGAGGAGGAGCTGAAGAAGGCGTATCGCAAGAAGGCGGTCCAGTTCCATCCGGACAAGAACCCCGGCAACAAGGAGGCCGAGGAGATGTTCAAGAAGGTCTCCGAGGCCTATGAGGCGCTGAAGGACCCGGAAAAGCGGGCGGCGTACGACCGCTTCGGGCACGCCGCGTTCCAGGGACCGGGCGCGGGCGCGCGCGGCCCGGGGGGATTCCACGACCCGTTCGACATCTTTCGCGAGGTCTTCGGGCAGGGCGGGGGGGGCGGCGGGATCTTCGACGAGATGTTCGGGGGCGGCGCGCGCGACGGCAGCCGCGACGGCTCCGATCTGCGCTACGACCTGGAGATCACGCTCGAGGAGGCCGCGCGCGGCGTGGAGAAGGAGATTTCTTTCCGCAAGCTGACCGCCTGCGAGCATTGCCACGGCTCCGGCGCCGAGCCGGGATCCAAGCGCGTGACGTGCCCCACCTGCAGGGGCGCCGGCCAGGTCCGCCGGTCGGGCGGGATCATCGTGTTCACGCAGACCTGCCCGGCCTGCGGGGGCGCGGGCGTGAAGATCGAGAAGCCGTGCTCGGCCTGCCGCGGCGAGGGGCGGGTCGCAAGGACGACGAAGCTCAATGTGCGGATTCCGCCGGGAGTCGACACGGGTTCGCGCCTGCGCTCGGCGGGGAACGGCGAGGCGGCCACCGCCGGCGGGACGCCGGGGGACCTCTACATCGTGCTCACCGTGAAGGAGCACGAGCTCTTCGAGCGCCAGGGGGACGACCTTTTCTGCGAGATCCCCATCAAGTTCACGCTTGCGACGCTAGGGGGATCGATCGAGGTGCCGACTCTTTCGGGCAAGGCGAGCCTCAAGATCCCGACTGGAACGCAGAGCGGGACGACCTTCCGGCTGCGCGACCGCGGAATGCCGTCGCTGCGCGGGGGACGGCATGGCGACCAGCTTGTCCGGGTCCACGTCGAGGTCCCGGCAACTCTCGGCCCCGAGCAGCGGAGGATTCTCGAGGAGTTCGCGCGCGTGAGCGGCGACGCGCATGAGCCCACGTCGCGCAAGTTCTTTGAGAAGGCGAAGAAATTCTTCTGAAGTGCCCTCATCCCCCCCAACGCCCGGAAATCCAAGGCTCGTGCCGCTCAAGAGGGCGGTCGCGATCCGCAGGAGGGTCGCGCGCGACGGCGGCGCGTTCGTCCTGACGAACGGCGTCTTCGACCTCCTCCACCCAGGGCACGCTTCCTTCCTGGAGGCGGCCCGCAGGCTGGCGGGAAGGAAGGGCAAGCTCTTCGTGGCGCTCAATTCCGACCAGAGCACACGGCGGCTGAAGGGGCCGCGCCGGCCGATCATGGACGAGGGCTCGCGCGCCTACACGCTGGCCCAGCTCCGCTCGGTGGACGGGGTCGTGATCTTCAGGGGCAAGCGCCTCGCCCGGGAGATCGCCGCGCTCAAGCCCGACGTCTACTGCAAGGCTGGCGATTACACGCTCGCCAGGTTGGATCCCTCGGAACGGGCGGCGCTCGAGGCGGCCGGCTCAAAGATCGTGTTCCTCCCGTTCCTGCGCGGGTTCAGCACGACGAGGCTCGTCCGGCGCATCAAGGCCGCCGGATCGGTCTGACGGGCCGCATGCGCGTTGTCATCCTCGGCTCAGGACGCGGCTCCAACGCCGAGGCCGTCCTCCTCGCCCAGCAGGCCGGCCGGCTGGGGGGCGCCCGCGTCGTGGCGGTTTTTTCCGACGTGGCCGACGCCCCCATCCTCAAGCTGGGCCCGCGGTTCGGGGTGCCGTCCGGCTTTGTCGATCCCTCGCCTTTCAGGACCAAGCTCGACGGGGAGGGCGAGGCAAGGTTCATCGCGGCCGTGTCGGGCGCGGGGCCCGACCTGGTCGTACTTGCGGGCTTCATGCGCGTCCTCAAGCCCGCGTTCCTGGGCGCATTCGCGGGCCGGATCATCAACCTGCATCCCAGCCTCCTTCCCAGCTTTCCTGGGCTCGACGCGATCGGCCAGGCCCTGCGGAGGGGCGTGAGGATCACGGGCTGCACGGTCCATCACGTGACAGCCGAGGTCGACGGCGGCCCGATCATCGACCAAGCCGCCGTGAGGATCGAGGCGGGCGAGACCCTGGAGTCGCTCGAGGCCAAGGTGCACGCGGCCGAGCACGCCCTGCTGCCCGAGGTGATCGCGCGGCTGAGCGGGGCCCGGCCGCCCGGCTGAACCCATGGAGCTTTGGGAGATCAGGGCGGAGATCCCGGCGGGCGCCGCCGAGGAGACGGAGATTGCGCTGCTCGAGTCCGGCTCCGGCGGATGGACCCTTCTCGAGGATGCGGTCGCCGGGCGGGCCTGGATCGTGGGAATCTTCCGCGCCGGGGCCGAGGCGCGGTCGCGGTGGTCGGAGCTTCGCCCGGCCCTTGCGGCCGCGCCCCTGGGCGGACCCCGGCTGCGGAGGCTGCCCGATTCGGACTGGGCGAACAGCTACCGGGAGCATTTCAAGGCGTGGTCCTTCGGCAGGCTCCACTGGGTTCCCGTGTGGGAGCGGGAGGCTTTCCGCCTCCCCGCCGGGCACTCCGTGCTCTGGCTCGACCCCGGAATGGCGTTCGGCACGGGCAACCACGAGACGACGCGGCTTTGCATCGAAAGGCTGGTCGAGTTCGAGGCGGCCCTCGCGGGTGGTGGGGCTGCGCCGGGAAACACCCGAATTGTCGACGCCGGCTGCGGCTCCGGAATCCTCGCCCTTTCCGCGGCCCTGCTGGGATTCGGCGACGTGTCGGGATTCGACAGCGATGCGGATGCGGTGCGGATGAGCTGCGAAAATGCGGAGCTCAACGGCCTTTCGGGCAGGGTCCTGTTCGCCACTGCGACCCTGCCGCAGGGGCTGGGGGGAGGGGACGCAGGGCTGGTCATGGCGAACATCCAGGCGGACGCGCTTGTCCGTCACTCCCGCGAGCTTGCCTCGGCGGTCGCCCCGGGCGGCGTCCTTGCAATGAGCGGGATCCTCGCGTCCGAGATCGCGGCCGTCCGGCGCGCGTTTGCCGCGGCGGCGCCGGGCTGGGCATTCGACTCGAGGGTCCTCGGCGAATGGTGCGACGCCTGCCTGCGCCGCCCGCCCCTTGCGGGCGTCAGGAAAACAGGTCCGGAGTCGTCCGAGTAAGGAACTCCTCCATGTAGGCCGTCGTCGCCTTGCCCTCGATGAAGAGGGGGTCGGCCATGATCGCCTTGTGGAGCGGGATCGTTGTCTTGATTCCCCGGATGAGGTACTCGCTTAGGGCCCGGTAGGCCCGCTCGAGCGCGACCTTCCTGGTCGAGCCGAAACAGATGAGCTTCCCGATCAGCGAGTCATAGTAGGGCGGGATGACGTAGCCGCTGTAGATGTGGCTGTCGATCCGTACGCCGGGCCCGCCGGGCGGGTAGTAAAGGCCGATCGTCCCGGGAGACGGCGCGAAGTTGGCCGCCGGGTCCTCCGCGTTGATCCGGCATTCGATCGCATGCTTGGTAAACGTGACGTCCCCCTGGTCCATATCGAGCTTGTCGCCATTGGCGATGCGGATCTGCTCCTTGATCAGGTCGATGCCGGTCACCTCCTCGGTGACGGCATGCTCCACCTGGATGCGGGTGTTCATCTCGATGAAGTAGAAATTGCCCTTGGGGTCCACGAGGAATTCGATCGTGCCGGCGTTCTCGTACTCGGCCGCCTCGGCTGCGCGGACCGCGGCTTTGCCCATCTTCTTGCGCAGGTCGGCCGTGAAGAACGGCGACGGGGCCTCCTCGATGAGCTTCTGGTGGCGGCGCTGGACCGAGCAGTCCCTTTCGCCAAGGTGGATCACTTTCCCGTGGCTGTCCGCCAGGATCTGGAACTCGATGTGCCGGGGCCGCTCGATGTACCGCTCCAGGTACACCCTCCCGTCGCCGAACGCCTTTTCCGCCTCGTTCCGGGCGACGTGGTATTCCTTGGCGAACGAAACGTCGTTGTGGGCGATCCGCATGCCGCGCCCGCCCCCGCCGGCGACCGCCTTGATGATTACGGGATAGCCGATCTTGCGCGCGATCTTGACCGCCTCGCCCTCGGACTCGACGGGCCCGTCGCTGCCCGGCACGGTATTCACGTGCGCCTTCCTGACGGTTTCCCTTGCAACCGCCTTGTCTCCCATCAGCTTGATGGATTTGGACTTAGGACCTATGAACTTGATGTTACAGGACTCGCATTGCTCGGCGAATTTCGCGTTCTCCGCCAGGAAGCCGTACCCTGGATGGATGGCGTCGACATCGGCGATCTCGGCCGCGCTTATGATCCGGTCGGCCCTCAGGTAGCTGTCCGCGCTGCGGGGGCCGCCGATGCATATCGCCTCGTCGGCGAGCTGCACGTGGAGCGACTGGACATCCGCCTCGGAATAGACCGCGAGCGTCTTGATGCCGAGCTCGCGGCATGCGCGGACGATTCGCAGGGCGATTTCACCGCGGTTGGCGATGAGGATTTTTTGGATCATCGAGTCGACGTTTGACCAGCCTATTCACCCCGGGAGGCGCCTCCTGGTCGAAATCAGCGGCAATGGGAGGCCTTCTGTCAGTTCTGCCTCAACTTGAAGAGCCGCTGGCCGTATTCGACGGGCTGGCCATTCTCGACCAGGATCTCGACAACGGTGCCCTTGGTTTCGGCCTGAATCTCGTTCATGATCTTCATCGCCTCGATGATGCAGACCAGAGAGTTGTCCTCGATCTTCGAGCCGACGTCCACGAACGGTTTGCTCTCGGGCGACGGAGACCTGTAGAACGTGCCCACCATGGGGGATTTGACGTAGGTCACCCCGGGCTCCTCGGCGGCGGCCGGCGTCCCCGGAAGCGACGACTGGATCGGGGCCGGCGCCGGCATTGGGGCCGTCGAGTTATAGTCGACGGGAACGAATGGGGGATTGGATCCCTTCGCCGTGGACACCGTCGGCAGGCCGTTGGCGCCGCGCCGGATCTTGAGCTTGAAGCCCTCCTCCTCGACCGCGAA
>CALAOT010000115.1 GCA_937889545.1 uncultured Opitutaceae bacterium | reverse complement strand
AGTATGGCAACGAGTGCCACCGCGGCCAGGGCCCGACGGGCGCCAACCCGATGAACCGCGTCCACGCCGAAGCCCGCGAGCAACGCCAGCAAGCAGCAGGCGACGATCACGATGCGCCCCGGGGTCCGGCTGGCCGGCCGAGCCCTCCTCAAGCGCCGCCCGCAGGAATGGGGACGTTGCGACCCCGGCCCGGGCGATCGCCTCGGGCGGCCCCTCGGCGACGATCCGCCCGCCGGCATCGCCCGCCTCGGGCCCGACCTCGAGGATCCAGTCGGCGGACTTTAGCACGTCGAGATTGTGCTCGATCACGACGAGGCTGTGGCCCCGGTCGACGAGGGCCCGCAGGACCTCGAGCAGCCGGACGATGTCGTGCCGGTGGAGCCCCGTCGTCGGCTCGTCCAGGAGGAGCAGCGCCCCCGCCTCGCCGGGCAGGGAGCCAAGGTAGCGCACGAGCTTAAGCCTCTGTGACTCGCCGCCGCTCAGGGTGTTGAGCGGCTGGCCCATCGAAAGGTAGCCAAGCCCGACCGAGCCGAGCGAAGCGAGCCGGTGGCGGATCTGCGCCGAGTCCTCGAAGAGGCGGAGGGCCTCCGTCACGCTCATCTCAAGGATGTCCGCCACGGTCGTCCCTTTCCACTCGATCGCCAGGACCTCGGCCTTGAACCGCCGGCCCTCGCAGACGGGGCAGGGCACGAAGACGTCCGACAGGAACTGCATCTCCACGCGCTCGTAGCCGAGCCCCTGGCAGTGGTCGCAGCGGCCGTCTCCGCTGTTGAATGAGAAGCTGGACGGCCCCATGCCCGCCTGCTGCGCGCCGGGTGTTCCCGCGAAGAGCTCGCGGATGGCATCCCAGGCCTCCACGTAGAGGGCGGGGTTTGAGCGGGGGGTCCTGGAGATGGGTCCCTGGTCCACGAGCACGGCCTCGGACACGGACTCCGCCCCGCGGATCGAGGCGAAGGACGCCGGATCCTCCGCGGGCAGCCCCCGGTGCGAGCGCAGCCCCTGGTAGATCACGTTGTCGAGGAGCGTCGACTTGCCGGAGCCCGACACGCCGCTCAGGCACACGAAGCGCCGGAGCGGGATCCTCACGTCGAGCGCGCGGAGGTTGTGTTTCTCCGCACGGTCGAATTCCAGGGCCGGGTGCCCGCCGGGGACGGCCCGGCGCGCCGCGGGGTTCGCGATCCGCCTCCTCCCCGAGAAATACGCGCCCGTGATGCTTTCGGTGTCCCGCAGCATCTGCCCCACCGAGCCCTGGAACACGACGTGGCCGCCGCAGGCGCCGGGTTCCGGCCCGATCTCGATGACGTGGTCGGCCGCCCGGATCATCGACTCGTCGTGCTCGACCACGACCACGGTGTTGCCGGCTGCCACGAGCGAGCGGATGATCGCGACCAGGCGGTCGATGTCCCTCGGGTGGAGGCCGACGCTCGGCTCATCCAGGACGAAGAGCGTGTCCACGAGCGAGGTGCCGAGGCAGCCGGTGAGGTTGACGCGCTCCACCTCGCCGCCCGAGAGCGTGCGCGACGGCCGGTCGGCGGTGAGATAGCCGAGGCCGACCTCGCGCAGGTAGCGAAGGCGGGCGAGGATCGAATCGAACGCGAGCTCCGCCTGCCTCACGCCGGCGGCCGGCCTGGAGCCGCTGACCAATTCAAGGAGCCGGTCGACGGGAATCTTGTAGAGCTCCGGAAGCGTGAGCCCCTGCCACCTCCAGCAGAGGGCCTCGGGCTGCAGCCTGCTTCCGCCGCAGGCAGGGCAGGGGTTGTACGAGCGGTAGCGCGACAGAAACACCCGCACGTGCATCTTGTACGTGTTCTTCTCCAGCCATCGGAAGAATCCCTTCACCCCGTACCAGTATTTGGGCCACTCCTTGCCGTTCTCCGCGCCGTAGTCCGGCTCGCCATCGACCACGAAGGCCCGCTGCTCCGGGCTCAGCCGCTCGAACGGGACGTCGGTCGGGATCTTCTTCCTCCTCGCGAAGACTCGCAGGTCGTCCTTCGACGCGCCATAGACGGCCCCCTCCCAGCACCGGATCGCCCCCGCGTCGATCGAGAGCGAGGGGTCGGGGATCGCCAGGCGATAGTCGATGTCGATGACCCGGCCGAATCCCCTGCACCGCGGGCAGGCGCCGAGCGGGGAGTTGAACGAGAACAGCGGGGGCGTGGCTGCGCGGAACTTCCGGCCCGTCTTGGGCGAATGCAGCCCGCGGGAATAGTGGCCGAGCTCAGAGAGCCCCTCGCCGGCAAAGATGCGGACCTCGCCGCGGCCGAAGTGCATCGCCGTCTCAACCGCCTCCGTGAACCGGACCATGTTCGGGGGCTCGACCCGGACCCGGTCCTGCACGACGTAGATCCGCCCGGCGCCCGACAGGGCGCCGGGATCCGCCAGCAGGTCGTCGACGCGATGGGCCGCGAGGTCCGAGGAGATCGACTTTGCCGCGAGGACCCGGACATAGGCCTGGTTCTTCAGGCTCGAGAGGATCTCGGCCCAGGCGAGGTTCTCCGGCCGGACCACCTCGAACGCGATCACGACCGGGTCGCCGGGGCTGGATCCGAGCGTCTTCCTCCAGACCTTCTGGGGATCGTCGTCCTCGACCTTCTCCCCGGTCCCCGGGTCAAAGCATTCCGCCACATGGCTGAACCACACCTTGAAGAAGTCGGTCAGCTCGGTCATCGTCCCGACGGTGGACCGGGAGGATTTCACCGTGTTGGTCTGCTCGATCGCGATCGACGGCCGGATGTTCTCGATGGAGTCGACGCGGGGCTTGGCGAGCAGCTCGAGGAACTGCCTCGTGTAGGCGCTGAACGTTTCGACATAGCGGCGCTGCCCCTCCGCATGGAGCGTTTCGAACACGAGCGAGCTCTTGCCGGCGCCGCTCAGCCCGGTGACCACGACGTAGCGCCCGAGCGGGACGTCCAGATCGAATCCCTTGAGGTTGTTCTGGCGGACGCCGCGCAGCCGGATGCATTCCGGCTTCGACGGGGAAGCGCCGGATCGTTCCCGTGGGGCCCTGGTCACGGGCGCGGGGCGGGACCGGCGTCCCTCAGGAGGGTTTCAAAGAGCCCGAGATAGGCGCCCACCTGCCTTCCGGGATCGAAGGCGCCGCGCACGAATGCCCGCGCCTCGCCTGCGCGCCCGGCGCGCTCGCCCGGCGTGTCGGCCGCGAGGACGGCGAGCGCGGCCCGGAACCCCTCGTAATCACCCTGCGCGACGACGAATCCCGTCCGGCCCTCGACCACGCACTCCCCGACGCCGAGCGCCCGGCATGCGACCACCGGGAGCCCGTGGGACTGCGCCTCGATCAGGGCGTTCGAGAGCGCCTCCTCGCGCGACGCGTGAACGCCGATGTCGGCGGCACGGAAATAGGCGCCCGGGTCGGGCTGGAATCCGAGGAAGCGGGTCCGCCCGGCGACCCCCAGGCGCGCGGCGAGCCGCTCGCAGCGGGCGCGCTCCGGGCCGTCGCCCACGAGCCAGAGCTTCCAGTCCCAGCCCGCCGGCAGGCCGGCGGCGATCTCGAGCAGGGCCCGCTGGTTCTTCTCCGGCCTGAACATGCCGACCGACAGGAGGACCGTCGCTGCCGGGCCGGCCCCGAGCCGGGCGCGCAGCTCCTCGTCGCGGCCGGGGGGTGATTCGGGGAAGACTAGGGCATTGCGGATCACCGACACCCGGGCCGGGTCGAGCCCATGACGCGACACGAGCCCTTCGGCCGCCTCGCGGCTGTTGGTTACAAGGTGCGCCGCCCGGCGCACCGAGGAGTAGTAGAACCAGGGCAGCCGGCCGCCCGCGCGCAGGGTTGCGACGACCTTCGTCCGGAGGCCGCCGCCCGCCGCGCGGCGCTGGATGCGCCCGGCGAAGCAGTTTGCGGTCTTTCCCATGCACAGGACGATGTCGGGGCCTGCGCCGAGGACGGTCCGCAGAAGTCCCGGTCCGAACCAGTCAATCCCTGTGTCAAAGGGCTGCAGCGAGAGGTGCTCGGCGCCGGCCGTGCCGGCGAGCAGGCCGCCGGGGCGGAACGTGACCAGCCTAGCGGCATGGCCTCGTCCGCCGAATTCCCGGCTCAGGAGAATGGAATGCCTTTCCGTCCCCCCGCTGCGCAGATGGTCCTGGAGGACTGTGATTTTCATTGCCCGTGAGCGCAGCCGGGGGAAAGTGGCATGAACAATGAACTCACCGCTCGCCCATCTTCTCGTGCGATGGCTGGTGCTCGCATTGGGCGTCGTTATCGCGACCCACCTGATCCCGGGGATTCATTGCAGCGACGTCGGGGCGCTGATCGCCGTCGTCGTGCTCCTGAGCTTTTTCAACGCCATCCTCAGGCCGATCCTGGTGCTGTTCACGTTGCCGTTCATCATCGTAACGATGGGGCTTGGTATAGTCGTTATCAATGCCATCCTGTTCCTGTTTGTCGGGCGCCTCGTGGATGGATTCACGGTCACGGGATTCTGGCCGGCCGTGGGAGGCTCCCTGGTCCTGAGCGCGACCAACTTCGTCGTGAGCGCGGTCCCGCGCTCGACGGCGGCGCGCCGGGGGGGGCGCCCGCCGGGGCCGCCGCGCTCGGGCGGCGACGTGATTGATATTTAGTTGCCGAAGGCTGCCGGGGAAGCACGTTGCCGCAATGCCGGAATCGACGGAATACGACCTCATTGTCATCGGCGGCGGGCCCGCGGGCTACGCCGGGGCCATCCGGGCCGGCCAGCTCGGCAGGAAGGTGGCGTGCATCGAGCTCGAGCGCGCCGGCGGAACCTGCCTCAATTGGGGCTGCATCCCGACCAAGGCCCTTCTCAAGAGCGCGGAACTATTCCAGAAGATGAAGAAGGCCGAGGCCTACGGCCTGAGCGCCAAGGACGTCGGCTTCGATTTCGCCAAGGTGATGGAGCGCTCCCGCGCGGTCGCCGGGCAGATGGCCAAGGGAGTCGAATTCCTCTTCAGAAAGAACAAGGTGGAGTACTTCGTGGGCGCGGGCCAGGTGAACGCGCCCGGGATGGTCTCGATCACGCAGGGCGACCACAAGGGGAAGTTCTTCCGCGCGAAGAACATCCTGATCGCCACGGGCTGCAAGATGCGGAGGATCCCGGGCCTCGAATTTGACGGGGTCCGCGCCATGACTTCGCGCGAGGCCCTGGCCTCAAGGGAGCTGCCGGGGTCCATCCTGATCGTTGGCGCAGGGGCGATCGGCGTGGAGTTCGCCTATTTCTACAACTCGTTCGGGTCTAAGGTCACCCTGGTGGAGATGCTCCCGGAGATCCTGCCGTTGGAGGATGATGAGGTCTCCAAGGCCCTTCACAGGGCCTTCGAGAGGCAGGGGATCACCCTTCATGTTGGGACGAAGTGCGAGAACTTCTCCGTCGGCAAGAAATCGGTCCGGGCGGACCTGGTCGCCGGGGACGCGAGGACCACGGTGGAGGCAGACGTGGTTCTCTCGGCTATCGGCGTCGTCGCCAATCTCGACGGGGTGCTCGCTTCGACGCTCAAGCCCGAGCTCGACAGGAACTTCCTCAGGGTGGGGGACGACTACCAGACGAGCATCAAGGGAATCTACGGGGCGGGCGACATCATCGGCCCCCCGTGGCTCGCGCATGTCGCGACCTTCGAGGCGGTCAACGCGGTCAACGGCATGTTCGGCCACGGAAAGCCCAACCGCGTGAAGAACTTCCCCGGCTGCACGTACTGCCAGCCGCAGGTCGCGAGCACGGGCCTCACGGAGAGGGCCGCGCGGGAGAAGGGTTTCCAGATCAAGGTGGGCAAGTTCCCGTTCACGGCGTCGGGCAAGGCCGTGGCCTCGGCCGAGACCGAGGGCTTTGTCAAGGTGATCACCGACGCGAAGACGGGCGAGATCTACGGAGCGCACATCATCGGCTCCGAGGCGACCGAGCTCATTGCGGAGTACGGCCTCGCCATGGAGCTCGAGGCCACGGCCGAGGACATCCACCGGTCGATCCACGCCCACCCGACGCTCAGCGAGGCCGTCATGGAGGCCGCCGCCGCCGCCGTCGGCGAGGCGATCCACATCTGACGCGCACGGCAACACGGAACCCTGGCGGCTGCGCTGTGGCATTATTCGCGAGCAACGACCTGGCGATCGCCGTGGGCGGCGACACAGTCTGGCTGGCCAACGGCCCGAAGGGCCCCGTCAGCGCGACTCCCGCGTATGTGACCCACAGCGGCGGAAGGGTGCTCGCGGCCGGGGAGGAGGCGCTGAGGATGCCGGGCAAGGAGCCGGGAAACCTCACGGTCTCGCGAATGACGCGCGAAGGGGGGTTCGGGGAGCCCGAGCTTGCGACCGCCTTTCTAAGGTATGTCTTGGCTCGGAACAGCCGCTTTCGCCTCTTGCCCCCGCGGGTGCTTGCCGTCTGGTCAAACCTGCAGAAGCGCGGCGTTTGCGACATAATTGTGAAGGCCGGCGCCAGCAAGGTCGTCACGATCCTCCCCGCGATGGCGGCAGCCATCGGGGCCGGGGTGCCGATCGACGAGCCGGCGTTCAACGGGGTATTCGTTCTCGATCGCGATTGCTGCTCCTTCGCAATCATAAGCCTCAATGGAATCGTGGCGTCGTTTGATCTGCCCGGAGGCGTTGATCTCCTCATCGAGGATTTTGCGATCCATGCGCTGGCCACCAGGGGAATCGCGCTGGAGCCCAATTCGATCCACGAGGCCTTCCGTGCGCGCGGAATTGCCGGATCTGAAATCCTCGGCTGGGAGGCTTGGGCCGGCGAACTGGAGACCGGCCGCAGCGCCGTGGCGGCGGCGAGCAACGGCGATTTTCTGCGCAGCTCTGCACCTTTCGCCTGAATTGGCGCTGCCGCAATGCGATGGCCGCGTTGGATGCCTCGAAGAGGCGCGATGCATCCATTGCCCCGCTCCATCTATGCGGACCTTACGCGCGGACGCCCGGCGTGACCGACCTTGTCTCGCGGGCCTTCGGCCTTCGAGTCGTGGTCCCGCCTGACCCGGAAGAGGCTCCAATCCGCGGCGCCCAGAGAATCTTGGCCGACCTCGCTTGGCTGATGAGGTCCGCAAAGCCCGCCGCGTAGGCCAACGGCGGGGGCGGGTGCGCCACGGACGGCGCTCCAAATACGCTTGCCCCTTCCGGACGGGCGCGCACTTGCTATCAGCGGATCCCTTCCGCGTCGGGGGGGCGCCCGCGCCGGCATTCCTGTCCCTTCAGCAGATCTGCCCCAATGACTCCGGAACACCCCGCACTGCACGTCAATGTCCACAAGCTGGCCCGGATGGCCCTGTTCGGCTTCATCCTGACCTTCATCGTCGCGCGGGCGTTCGTCGTGATGATCATGTCGCGCGAGATACCGAACCTGTATTTCTTCCTCCAGGGGACCCACGTCCACCACCTCAATTACGGCATCTTTCTGCTGGCTGCCGTCGGCGGATACAGCGTGTTCCGCCGCCCGGGCGGACGGGTCGCGGAAATCACGGCCCTGGCGTATGGCATCGCGATGGCGCTCACGTTTGACGAGTTCGGCATGTGGCTGCACCTGGGCGGGAGCTACTGGCAGCGGGCGAGCGTCGACGCGGTCATCATCGTCGCCGCGGTGCTCGGGCTCTGCGCCTACATGAGGTCGATCGAGCGCTTCGAGTCCCGCCACCGCTGGGCGTCCGTCATCCTGCTGCTGGCCCTCGCGGGCTTCGCATGGGTCGTCTACACCGCGGGCGGGCGGCTGGGGGCCCTCGTCGGGCCGAGGCTGCACGAGCTGGAGGCGGCCTCCTCGCCTTGACCCGGAAGGCTGCGCGGGGCCCGAATCCGGAGGATTTCCATTGGCTTAGGATTCAAGGGACTCGACAGACTTTGGCGCGGATCGTAGCATGGGAGCATGAAGATCTATCTCGATGGCAGGTTTGTGGACGAGGCCGACGCCAAGGTGTCGGTCTTCGACCACGGGCTGCTTTACGGGGACGGCGTGTTTGAGGGGATCCGGCTCTACGGCGGCAACGTGTTCCGCCTGGAAGAGCACCTGGAGCGCTTCGAGAACTCGGCGAAGGCCATCCTGCTCGACCTTCCGCTCACGCGCGCCGAATGGAGCCACGCGGTGTGCGAAACATGCCGCGTGAACGGCCTCACCGACGGATACATCCGCCTGGTCATCACCCGCGGCGTGGGAGACCTCGGCCTCGCGCCCTGGCTCTGCGCGAAGCCGTGCTACTTCGTGATCGCGAGCAGGATCTCCCTCTACCCGCCCGAGTACTACGAGAACGGGCTCGCGATCGTCACCGTCCCCACGAGACGGGTTGGCCAGGGGGCGTTGCCGGCCACGGTCAAGTCGCTCAACTACCTGAACAACATTCTCGCCAAGATCGAGGCCAAGCAGTTCGGGGCCCTTGAGGCGATCATGCTCAACGAGCAGGGCTACGTCGCGGAGGCCACGGCCGACAACGTCTTCATTGTCCGCAAGGGCGAGGTGTTGACCCCCCCAGCGTCACAGGGCGCCCTCCGGGGCGTGACCCGCGGCGCCATCATCGACATAGCGAGGGATCTCGGCATCCCGGCGCGCGAAGACAATCTCACCCGCTACGATCTGTGGTGCTCGGACGAGTGTTTCCTCACGGGCTCCGGGGCCGAGGTCATCCCCGTCGTGAAGCTGGACGGCCGGACGATCGGCGCGGGCAGGCCCGGCCCGATCACCCGCAAGATGCTCATGGAATTCAGAAAGCGCGTGCTCATGGAGGGCACGCGGATTTGAAGCGGCCGGGCCGGTGCGCCTCTATGGCGCTCCAGGGGGCTCATCTGGGCCGATTTGCGCCTAGGTTGCCCGATTGCGCACGCGGCTTGCCCATCGGGGCTAGTCGTGGCACATTAAGTGCATAGGAAACGCGACTATTCATGGCCAACCCGCTCAAGTGCGACATCTGCTCGAAGCCCGCCACGGTGCACCTCACCCAGATCCTGGACAACAAGGTGCACAAGGTGGACCTGTGCGAGGAATGCGCCCAGGCCAAGGGAGTGACGGATCCAAGCGGTTTTTCGCTCGCCGACCTCCTCCTGAAGGCGTCGCTCAACCCGGACACGTCCGGGGGCATACGGTGCGAGCAATGCGGATTCTCGCCGAACGACTTCAAGAAGCTCGGCCGGTTCGGGTGCCCGGCCTGCTACGGCGCCTTCAAGGGGCTCCTCGACCCGATGCTCGACGGGATGCACAAGGGGACGGTCCATTCGGGCAAGGTTCCGCGGAGGGCCCTGGAGAGGAAGTCGCTCTACGACAGGCTCACAAAGCTCGAGGTCGACCTCGGCGAGGCGATCAAGGCGGAGCGCTACGAGGACGCTGCACGCTGCCGCGATGAAATCAGCCAAGTCAGACAAGCCGTCGACCAGAAGCAGCTGCGATGATCCTATGACTATCGCATCGCTAATCGACACGCCGTCCGAATTGACCGATTCGGCGAGCAGCAAGTCGGCCATCGTGCTCATGACGCGGATCCGGCTTGCGCGGAACCTCTCGGGCCAGCCGTTCCCGGGCTGGGCGAAGCCCGCGCAGCGCGAGAAGATCCTCGAGGCCTGCCGCGCGGCGGTCACCGCGACCCCGGTCATGAAGCGCGGCCTGGCGGTCACCGTGGGCGAACTGGGGGAGCTCGAGAAGCGGATCCTTGTCGAGCGCCACCTGATCAGCCGCGAGCTGGGTGGATCGAAGCAGGGAAGCGGTGTCGTGATCAGCAGGGACCAGGCGATCTCGGTGATGATCAACGAGGAGGATCACCTGAGGATCCAGCTGATGCGCGCCGGATTCCAGCTTCGGAAGGCCTGGGCCGCGATCGACGACCTGGACTCGACGCTCGAGGAGACCCTTGATTTCGCGTTCCTGCCCGACCTCGGCTACCTGACCGCCTGCCCGACGAACCTGGGCACCGCGATGCGCGCATCCGCCATGATGCACCTTCCGGCGCTCGTCATCGCGAACCAGATGGAGAAGGTCGTCCGCGCGGTCAACCAGCTCGGGATGGTCGTGCGCGGGCTCTTTGGAGAGGGTTCGGACGCGAGCGGAAGCATTTTCCAGATCTCGAACCAGACGACGCTCGGCGAGTCCGAGGAGGAGATTCTCAAGAGGCTCTCCGGGGTCCTCCAGTCCATCATCGAGCACGAGATGAACGCGCGCGCCCGGCTTCTCGAGGCGGACGCGGGAAAGCTCTTCGACAAGATCGGCCGCGCCTTCGGGATCCTACAGAACGGGCATGTGCTCAGCTCCAGCGAAGCCATGAACCTGCTTTCGCTCATCCGGCTCGGCGTGGACCTGGGCGTGTTCCCGGACGCGAAGCGCTCCGTGACCGACCGGCTCTTCATCGAGGCCCAGCCCGGGCACCTGCAGCACTCCCAGAAGGGCGAGTTCGAACCCGGGCAGCGTGATCTGCTGCGCGCAGAAAGGCTTCGTTCCGAGTTTGCCAATTTTGGCCGGCCCGACTTCACTCTCTCGGCAAACGGCAACAACTGACCCGCCGCCCCGAACTCCATGTCCCAGGAACCGATGAACAACTTCACGCCCCGTGCCCAGCAGGTGCTGGCGCTGGCGCGCAAGGAGGCCGACCGCTTCCACCACAACTACGTCGGGACCGAGCATATCCTGCTCGGCCTGATCAAGTTGGGGCAGGGCGTGGCCGTGAGCGTGCTCCAGAAGATGGGGCTCGACCTGGAGACGGTTCGCGCCGCCGTGGAGAAGCAGGTGGGGACGGGGCAGGAGACCAAGGCCCAGGGCAGCATTCCGTACACGCCGCGCGTGAAGAAGGTTCTCGCGCTCGCGGGCAAGGAGGCCAAGGCGCTCAATCACTCGTACGTCGGCACCGAGCACATCCTGCTCGGCCTGCTGCGCGAGGGCGAGGGCGTCGCGGCCCGGGTGCTCAAGTCGCTCGATGTGGACATTGAGCGCACCAGGAACGAGATCCTGCGCGAGCTCGACCCCCAGTTCTCGGGAGGGGGGGAGGGCAGCGGCGAGGAGGCCGCGGCCGGCACCCCCCAGAGGCCGGCCGGCCAGTCCGACGAGAAAAAGGAGGTCAAGACCCCGGCCCTCAAGGCGTTCGGCAGGGATCTGACCGAACTCGCGCGCAAGGGCGAGATGGACCCCGTTGTCGGGCGCAAGGCCGAGATTCGCCGCGTCATCCAGATCCTTTGCCGGCGCACGAAGAACAATCCCGTCCTGATAGGAGAGGCGGGGGTCGGCAAGACGGCGATCGTCGAGGGCCTGGCCCAGGAGATCGTGGCAGGCAACGTCCCCGAGATCCTGTTCGAGAAGAAGGTCGTCACGCTCGACCTCGCCCTCATGGTGGCGGGCACGAAGTACCGCGGCCAGTTCGAGGAGCGGATCAAGGCCGTGATGGACGAGATCAAGCGCGCGAGAAACGTCATCCTCTTCATCGACGAGTTGCACACGATCGTCGGCGCCGGCGCGGCCGAGGGCGCAATGGATGCCTCGAACATCTTCAAGCCGGCGCTTTCGCGCGGCGAGCTCCAGTGCGTGGGCGCGACGACGCTCAACGAGTACCGCAAGTACATCGAGAAGGACAGCGCGCTCGACCGCCGATTCCAGTCGATCAAGGTGGAGCCGCCCTCGGTCGACGACACGATCACTATCCTTAAGGGCATCCGCGGAAAGTACGAGGATCACCACAAGGTGGTCTTCACCGACCTTGCTCTTGAATCGGCGGTAAAGCTGTCCGACCGCTACATCACGGGGCGTTTCCTGCCCGACAAGGCGATCGACGTGATGGACGAGTCGGGCTCGCGCGCGCGCATCACTGCGCTCAACAGGCCGCCGGACATCGAAAGCCTCTCCAAGGAGATCGAGGAGGTGTGCGCCCTCAAGGAGAAGGCGATCAGCGAGCAGCACTTTGAGGAGGCGGCCAAGTTCCGCGACCGGGAGAAGCAACTCCGGGCGAAGCACGAGCAGGCGACCGAGCAGTGGAAGAAGGCCCGCGAGGAGAAGAGGGTCACGATCGACGAGGACCTCATGATTCAGGTCGTCGCCGACTGGACGGGCATTCCCCTCTCCCGCATGGAGAAGAAGGAGAGCGAAAAGCTCCTCAACCTCGAGGCGGAGATACAGAAGACCGTGGTGGGGCAGGGCGTCGCCGCCGGGTCGATCGCCCGGGCGCTCCGCCGTTCACGGGCGGACCTGAAGGACCCGCGCAGGCCCATAGGGTCGTTCCTCTTCGTCGGGCCAACCGGCGTCGGCAAGACGGAGACCGCGAAGCAGCTTGCCGCGCAGATGTTCGGCAAGCAGGAGGCGTTGATCCAGATCGACATGAGCGAGTACATGGAGAAGTTCTCCGTGTCCCGGCTGATCGGCTCCCCCCCGGGCTACGTGGGATACGAGGAGGGAGGCCAGCTGACGGAGGCGATCCGCAGGAGGCCGTACGCGGTCATCCTCTTCGATGAGGTGGAGAAGGGCCATCCCGACGTTCTCCAGATACTGCTGCAGATTCTCGAGGATGGACGCCTGACGGATTCGCTCGGCCGCACCGTCGATTTCCGGAACACGATCATCATCATGACCTCCAACGTCGGCGCGCAGCTCCTGCAGCGGCAGACATCCATGGGATTTGCCGCCGCGGCATCGAGCTTCAACGACGCGGAGAAGATGCGCGAGAAGGTGCTCGAGGAGGCCAAGCGCGTGTTCAGGCCGGAGTTCCTCAACCGGATCTCGGACATCGTGTTCTTCAGGCCGCTGGACAGGAATGACATTGCGGCGATCGTCGACCTTGAGGTCGGTAAGTTCGCCCAGAGGCTCGTCGACCGTAAGATCATGCTCGAGATCACGCCGGAGGCGAAGGAGATGCTGATCGAGAAGGGGTACGACGAGAAATATGGCGCGCGGCCGCTCAGAAGGGCCGTCGAGCACTACCTCGAGGATCCGCTGGCCGAGGCCATCCTGCGCGGCGAGGTGAAGGAGGGCGAATCGGTCATGGTCGGCCGCGACGGGGAAGTCCTCAATTTCAAGCAAAAGACGCCTCCCGCCGCCACAGGCGTGGCGCCCTGAAAAGAAGGCGGCCAACCGCCGCCGAACGAAGCCCCACTCCCGAAGGCAACGGGATCGGGGATTTCAGTCGAAGCCACGCACCGTTGAGCATCCAATGACCGGCGCCATGAGTCTCCTCCTCCGCCCGATTGCGGCTGCGCTGTTCGCGCTTGCGCTCGTCGTTCCGGCGCGGGTGGCCAGGGCGCAGGATCAGGGCATCTCCATTCCCGAGCTGGAGACGCGCGATCCGCCTTCGCGGTCCCGGCTGCAGGCGATCGAGGCCGCCGCCGCCGAATCGGGGTGGGCCTCCGTCGCCCTGCCGCTCCGCGGCGTGGCGCTGCGCGCCTACGAGCAGGACAGGCTCATCGCCGCCGACGCGTGGTTCCACGTGTACCAATGGGCGCTGGTCTTTTCGGAGTCGGAGGACCGGTTCTACGCGAACTGGACGGCAGCGTTGCAGGCCGCCCAGGTGAACTACCCGGGGGCCATCCCCGGGGACTACCGCCCGGGTGACAGGCCGATCGGGATCAAGCTGTCCCCGGAGATGAAGGAATGGGTCCTGTCGAACGACGCGTTCTCCGAGGAGTTCTTCTCGACCCTCAAGCCCCAGGACAACCTGCCCATGGTCTTCGACATCCTCGAGGGGCTCCACCGCCGCGATCCTGCGAGGTTCGCCCGATACTCGTCCCTCGCCCTTGCCCTAGCCCTCGTCTACGACGTGCCGCCGCCGCCCTGGTGGCCGCATCATCAGGTGAGCGCGGAGGCGCTTTCGAGAAGGCTGCCCAACCCAGCGGCGCCGTTCGACTGGCTGACGCGCGAGGACATGCTGGGCCGCACCTACCACAAGCTCACCAGGTTGCGGGCGGAAGAGCTCAAGTTCGTCGTCGACGCCGCGGCGCCCATCCCGGAGCTCGCCTGGTCCCAGACGGCCGTCGGCTATCCGCTGGACTCGTTCGAGGGCGCATATTCCATGGTCAACTACCGGGACGACCGGGTGGCCAAGGATTCGGCGAGGCTGACTTGGACCGGCCAGCCCTACACGCTCGAGTCAATCCTTTCGGAGGGGGGGATCTGCGTCGATCGGGCCTATTTCGCCTGCGAGGCCGGGAAGGCTCGCGGGATCCCGACGCTCCTCTTCGCGGGAGCCGCACAGGACGGGTACCACGCATGGTTCGGGTTCCTCGACGGGGAGGGCAATTGGAGGCTCGACGCGGGCCGGTACGCCGAGCAGCGCCTGGTCACGGGGACCGCGATAGACCCGCAGACCTGGATGTTCATCTCCGACCACGAGCTCCAGTTCCTTTCGGAGCGCTTCCGGGCGCTTCCGTCCTTCATGCAATCGCGCGTCAATGAGGAGTTCGCCCGCGATTTCCTCGTGCTGGGCAACCCGGCGATGGCGGCACGCGCCGCACGCACAGCGGTCAACTATGAGAGGCGCAACCTGCCCGCCTGGGAGACCCTCGTTGCCGCGAATGCCAAGCTGGGCCTCAACGCGGCGAGCCAGGAGGGCGTCCTCAGGGAGGCCGCCCTGGCCTTCACCCGGTATCCGGACCTCGTGATCTGGTACAAGAACCGGACCTGCCAGAGCCTCCGCGCCCGGGGCGAGACGAGCCTGGCCGACTACGAGGAGCGCAGCATCGCGGAGAGCCTCAGGGGAAACCGCGCGGACCTGGCCATCCAGCAGGCGGCGTCGATCCTTTCGCGGAGCATTGCGAGCCAGTCGGTCTCCGACCAGATCGCGACGTACAACGCGATCCTCGTCCAGTTCGGGCACGGAGAGGGGATGATGTTTTTTGACGAGGTCGTCGTCGCCTTTGCCGAGCACCTCGCGATCATGCACATGAGGCCGCAGGCCCGCATGGCCGTCGAGCGGGCCCGGGAGTTGCTCGAGGTCCAGCCCGGCACCAAGATCGCTGCGGAAGCCGACAAGCTGATGGCGAGGCTTCAGGATTGACCTCCTGTTAAGCTTTCAAAACGGCGGCAGCCCATGAAGGATGGGTGCAATGGACGCATCCGCCCAGCGCAAGCCCGCCCTCGGATTCATCTTCATCACGCTGGTGCTGCTCGTGCTTGGGTTTGGGATCATCATCCCGATCCTCCCGAGGCTCATTGTGCAATTCCGGGGCGGCAGCTTCGCGGCGGGGTCCAGCTCCTACGGCCTGCTCGTGAGCGTGTTTGCGGTGATGCAGTTCATCGCTTCCCCGATCCTGGGTTCGCTCTCGGACCGGTTCGGCCGCAGGAAGATCATCCTGCTTGCGCTTGCCGGGTCGGCGATCGACTACGTGATCATGGGCCTTGCGCCGAACCTGGCGTGGCTGTTCGTGGCCCGCATCATCTCGGGCATGACGGCGGGCGCCCTCGCCACCTGCAATGCCTACATCGCGGACGTCACGCCCCCGGAAAAACGGGCGCAGGCATTTGGCCTCGTCGGCGCAGCCTTCGGATTTGGCTTTGCGATCGGCCCGGCGATCGGCGGCTACCTGGGGGGGATCAGCCTCAAGCTTCCGTTCTTCGTGGCGGCGGGATGCGTCGGGATCAACTGGCTCTACGGGGCGTTCGTCCTCCCCGAGTCGCTGGCGCCGGAGAACCGCCGCCCGTTCTCGTGGAAGCGCGCCAATCCGGTGGGTTCGCTGCTCGCGCTGCGACGGTTTCGGGGAGTCTTCGACCTGGCGTGCATGCATTTCATATTCATGTCCGCTAACTCGATGCTCCAGAGCATCTGGGCTCTCTATACGGACTACCGCTACCGTTGGAGCCCCTCGGAGGTTGGCAATTCGCTCACCCTCATGGGCGTGATGGCGATCGTGGTTCAGGGGGGCTTCGTGCGCCGGATTATCGCCTGGACGGGCGAAAGGAAGGGGCTCGTCATCGGGCTCGTGATTTCGGCGATCACCCTGGCGGCATACGGCACGGCGACCCAGGGGTGGATGATTTATGGGCTCGTCCTCCTGGGCGCATGGGGCGGGATTGCGGGACCGTCGGCGCAGGCGCTCATAACAAAGCACGTGCCCGCCAACGAGCAGGGCGGCGTGCAGGGCTCGCTCTCCGGGCTGACAAGCCTGGCCGGCATCGGCGCGCCGATTTTCGCCGCGTGGAGCTTCGGCAAGGGAATTCCCAACCTGCCGGGGGTCGCCTTCTACGAGGCCTCCGTGCTCATACTGGTCGCCCTCGCACTTGCGTTTCGCTCGTTCCAGCTGGACGACCGCGTGGGGGAGGAAGCCTGACTCGCCGCCGGCTGCGGTGCCGGAAGCGGCGCCGCAACGGAGCGTCAGGGAGCGGCGTGGGCCGCCGCGGCCTCGAGAAGGGCCGCCAGCGCGGGCGGAACGGGCTGGGCGCTGCGCCAGCCCACGACCAGCCTGCTTTCCGGGGCGGGCCCGGCTAGCCTTCGGAAGACCACCTTCTCGGGAAGATGCCGGGCCTCGGACGGGCAGGCGAACGTGGCCCCGATGCCGGCGCGCACGAGCCCCACGCCATTGGAGCGGGGCCACACCTCCTCGGCGATCTGCGGCGCCACGCCCGCCGCCGCGAATGCGCCGAGGATGCGGTCGTAGAAGCCTGGGTTGTGGGTCCTCGGGAAAAGGACGAACGGGGTGGCGGCGAGGTCCCTCAGCCGGAGGGAATCCCTGGAGCGAAGCGGGTGGTCCGCAGGAAGGAGAACGCCGTTGCGTTCGCGCAGCAGTAGCGTGGTGTCGATGCCGGGCGACGGGGCGTCCGGATGGAAGAAGCCGCAGTCGATCTCGCCCGCATGCAGCGCCGCGAGCTGCTGTGTGGTGGGGGATTCGTTGAGCTCCAGGCGGATTCCCGGGAAACCTCGGTGGAATCCCCGCAGGATGTCGGGCAGGACGGTCGCCATGGCGAGCCCCGTGAACGCGACCCTAAGGCGGCCGACCCGGCCCTCGGCGACGGCCCTCACGTCGGCCGGGACTCGCATGAGGGCCGACAGCATTGGCTCGATGCGCTCGACAAGCGCGGCGCCCGCCGGGGTCAGTTCGACGCGGCGGCTGGACCGGTTCAGCAGGCGCGCGCCGAGGGCCGCCTCCAGCTGGGCTATCTGGCGGCTGAGCGCTGGCTGGGCGATTGCGAGCGCTTCCGCCGCCTTCCTGAAATGGAGCCTGCGGGCGACCTCGCGGAAATAGACGAGGTGGCGCAATTCAAAAGGATATTGATACTCCCTGGGCATCACTGGTACACAAACAAGCATTTCCCAGACAATGCAACTCCGTGTTATAAGATGACCCATGCCCAAAACCCTTTTTGAGAAAGTCTGGGACGCCCACGCCGTGCGGCGGCTCGCCGACGGCCAGACGCAGCTCCTTGTGGGAACGCACCTCATCCACGAGGTCACGAGCCCCCAGGCGTTCGGGATGATGCGCGACCTCGGCCTGGGCGTGGCCATGCCGCACCGGACGTTCGCCACGGTCGACCACATCGTTCCGACGGACCAGGCGAGCGAGCCCTACGCCGATCCGCTCGCCGATGCGATGATCAAGGAGCTCCGCAGGAACTGCAGCGAGTTTGGGATCACCTTTTTCGACCGCTCGACCGGAAAGCAGGGGATCGTGCACATCGTCGGCCCGGAGCAGGGGATCACCCAGCCCGGGACTACCATCGCCTGCGGCGACTCCCACACGAGCACGCACGGGGCCTTCGGCGCCATCGCCTTCGGCATCGGAACGACCCAAATCCGGGACATTTTCGCGACCCAGACGATGGCGCTCGGCAAGCTCAGGGTGCGCCGGATCGAGGTGAACGGCAGGCTCCGCCCCGGGGTGTACGCAAAGGACGTCATCCTCCACATCATCTGCTCGCTCGGCGTGAACGGAGGCACGGGCTACGCCTACGAATACGCCGGCGAGGTCTTCGACCGTTTCTCGATGGAGGAGCGCATGACGGTCTGCAACATGTCGATCGAGGGGGGAGCCCGCGCGGGCTACGTCAATCCCGACGAGACAACCTTCTCCTACCTCAAGGGAAGGCCCTACTCGCCTAAGGGCGCCGAATGGGACGCGGCGGTGGCCCGCTGGCGGGCGGAGGCCAGCGATCCAGGCTGCGCCTACGACGACGTGGTCAGGATCGACGCGGCCGACATCGCTCCGACCGTCACGTGGGGCATAAACCCGGGGCAGGGGATCCCGATCACCGGCATGGTGCCCGACCCGGCAAAGGCGAAGGGTTCGGACGAGCGGGCCTCGATCGAGGAGGCGCTCGCCTACATGAAGCTGAAGCCGGGGGCGCCCATCAAGGGGACCAAGATAGACGTGGCCTTCCTGGGCTCCTGCACGAACGGCCGGCTCAGCGACTTCCAGGAGGTCGCCCGCTTTATCAAGGGACGGCGGGTGGCGCCCGGCGTGAAGGCGATCGCCGTCCCGGGCTCGCAGGGCGTGGGTCTCCTGTGCGCCGAGCTCGGGATCGACAAGATCTTCCGCGACGCGGGGTTCGAGTGGCGCAGCGCCGGGTGCTCGATGTGCCTGGCGATGAACCCGGACAAGCTGGTCGGCGACCAGATTTGCGCAAGCTCGTCGAACCGCAACTTCAAGGGACGGCAGGGCAGCCCTACCGGGCGCACGATCCTCATGAGTCCGATCATGGTCGCGGCCGCCGCCGTCACCGGATCGGTGGCCGACGCCCGCGAGGTGTTCGGCATGCGCGCCAATTAACGAACGCGACCCAGATCCCTCCCATGGCACTCGAAAAAATCACCCGCGTTGCGGGCCGGGCCGTCCACGTCCCGGGAAACGACATCGACACGGACCGGATCATTCCGGCCCGGTACCTTAAGTGCATCACCTTCGACGGACTCGGCGAGTTCCTTTTCCACGACGTCCGCAAGAACGCCGACGGGTCGGACAAGCCGCATCCCCTCAACGAGGCGCGGCACAAGGGGGCCACGATCCTCCTGTCGGGCGCGAATTTCGGATGCGGCTCGTCGCGCGAGCACGCGCCCCAGGCGCTCCAGAAACACGGGATAAGGGCCGTCATCGCCGAGGGTTTCGCGGAGATATTCTTCGGGAATTCAATCACCCTTGGAATGCCCTGCGTGAGCGCAAGCCGTGACGACATCTTGAGGATAGCGGCCGCGGTCAAGGCCGATCCGGATACGGAGGTCGCGATCGACCTGGCGACGCAGCAGGTGTCGTTTGCCGGCCAGACTGTCAGCGCGTCGCTTCGCGATAGCGCGAGGGACGCGCTGTTAAACGGGCGCTGGGACCCCATAGGCGAGCTCCTGGAGGGAGCTGCTGACGCCAGGAAGGCCGCCAGCCGGTTGCGATATATGGCGGTCTGACGGGGAGCGGCCCATCGGCGGGGGCGGCACCCGCGCCCGGGGCCGACTGGCCGCGATCCGGGCGACGCCGGCTGTTATCAGCTTGGCTGCGGGCCATGTTGACCCTATTTTCCCGGACCCTTTTCTTAGACAAGGCGTCTTACTAGCGCACAATTCATTATGACACTTGGAATGATCAAGATTTTCGAGGGAGCGGGTCTCCTGATTTATCCGCTCGGATTATGCTCGGCACTGGCCGTCTTCATCATCGCCGAGCGGCTCTATGCCCTGCGCAGGGCGGCGGTGATGCCCCAGGACCTGGTCGATGCCGTCATGGTCGGCAAACCGCTCATGGGGGGGCGCCACACGGTGCTGGCCAGGATCGTGGAGTTCGCCGAGCAGCACAACAACGAGGAGGGAGCGGTGAAGGCCTTTGCAAGGCTCGAGGTTAACCGCATGGAACGGGGCGTGCCCTACCTGGACGTCATCTACGCGGCGGCGCCCCTGATCGGCCTCTCGGGCACGGTGACCGGCCTCCTGCAGGTGTTTTCGCAGATCGCCCCCGATACCGGCCTGCCAGACCCCGTGGCGTTCACGAAGGGCGTGGCGCTCGCGCTCTCATCGACCGTGATCGGCCTTTCCATCGCCATACCCTCGCTAGTCGGGGCGGGGTACCTTTCCCGCAAGGTCGACAACTACGCAGCCGAGCTCGACGTGCTGCTTGAGCGGATCCTCAAGCGCGGCCGCGAATGAGCGGATTCATCCAGAGGCGCCGCAAGCGCCCGGAGCTCAACCTAGTTCCGCTGATCGACGTGCTCGTCATGTTGATCTTCTTTGCATTCGTCACGATGCAATTCAGGTCCGCAACGATGCTCAACATAACGCTCCCGAAGATCTCGACCGCCGGCAAGAACGAGTACAAGGGCACGGTCACGATCGGGATCGACAAGACGGGGCTCATTTCGTTCAACGGCAAGGCGGTGACCGACGAGGAGATGATCTCCCTGCTCAAGCAGGTGCATGACGTCGACAAGGACATCCCCGTCCTCATCAAGGCCGACGAGGTGAGCCAGGTGAAGAAGCTGGCATTCGTCATGGACGCGTGCCGCACGGCCGGCCTCAACAAGTTCAGCCTCCAGTCCCGGTAGGCCCGATGAAGATTGTCATCACCGGCGTAACGCGCGGCCTCGGCCGTGCTCTCGGCGAGTGGTACATAGCCCACGGGCACACGGTTGCGGGCTGCGGAAGGAACGGCCCGGCTATCTTCGACCTGCGGTTCACGCATCCCGAGCCGCACAGCTTTGACGCGGTCGATGTGACCCAGGCGGTGAAGGTCGGCCTGTGGGCCGAACGCGTCCTGGGGGCCATGGGCGCGCCCGATGTCCTGGTCAACAACGCCGGCCTGATGAACAAGCCGGCTCCGCTCTGGAAGGTTCCCGCGGATGAGTTTGCGTCGATGCTTTCGGTCAACATCGCCGGCGTGGCCAACGTCATCCGGGCATTCGTACCGGCGATGATCGAGCGCGGAAGCGGCACGATCGTGAACCTGAGTTCGGGCTGGGGCAGGAGCGTGGCGCCCGAGGTCGCTCCCTACTGCGCGACCAAGTGGGCGGTCGAGGGTCTCACCAAGGCCCTTGCCGCGGAGCTGCCGGCAGGCATGGCCGCCGTGGCGCTCAACCCCGGAGTCATCGACACGGAAATGCTCCGCAAGTGTTTTTCCGACAGCGCCTCCTCGTATCCCAAGCCGGGCGATTGGGCGGAAAAGGCCGCCCCGTTCATCCTGGGCCTCGGGCCCGGGGACAATGGAAAGTCTGCGAGCGTCGGCGGGTTCGAGGACTGAGGGGGGCGTCAGGCCATGGGCACGTGCGGCTCGGCCTCGGCGCCGTAGTCGATGCCCGGCATTCCAAAGCCGAAAAGCTTCAGGAACTCGCCCCGGTATCCGGCGATGTCGGTGAGCGCGGCGAGGTTCTCGGTCGTGACGTCGGGCCATATCCTCGCGACGGACGCCTGGACTTCGGGCCTCATTTCAAGGTTGTCCAGGCGGACGCGGCCGGACTCGTCGAAACTTGGACCGGTCGCGGCGTACATCTGCCTCGCGAACAGCCGCTGCATCTGCTCGATGCAGCCCTCATGGGTCCCATTGGCCTTCATGATCTTGTAAAGGATCGAAATGTATAGCGGCACGACGGGGATGGCGGAGCTTGCCTGGGTCACGAGCGCCTTGTTCACGGATATGAACGCCTTCCCGCCCCCGATTGCCTTGAGCATCGAGTCGATGCTCCCCGCCGCGCGCTCGAGGTCGTTTTTTGCGAGCCCGATCGTGCCGTTCTTGTAGATCGCCCAGGTGAGCTCCGGCCCGATGTAGGAATACGCCACCGATCGCGCGCCGGGGGCGAGGAGCCTGGCGCCCGAGAGGGCGTTCATCCACAGCTCCCAGTCCTCGCCGCCCATGACCGCCACCGTGTCCGCGATCTCGTGCTCATTCGCGGGCTCGATGGTCACGGAGCTCACGATTCCCTTGTCGGTGTCGACGGTCTTGTTGGTGTACGCCGATCCCACGGGCTTCAGGACGGACTTGTGCACGGTGCCGGTCCGCGGATGCGTCCTTCGGGGCGAGGCCAGCGAGTAGACCACCAGGTCGACCTGGCCGATGTCCCTCCGGATCGTCTCCAGCGCCTGCGCCTTGATTTCGTCCGAGAATGCGTCGCCGTTGATGTTCTTCGCGTAGAGTCCCTCTGCGCGCGCCGCCTTCGTGAATCCTATTGAATTGTACCAGCCCGGGGTCGCCGTGCGGCCCTCCTCGGACGGACGCTCGAAAAAGACGCCGAGCGTCGCGGCGCCCGAGCCGAATGCGGCGCTTATCCGCGAGGCCAGGCCATAGCCCGTCGATGCCCCAATCACGAGGACCTTACGCGGACCATTTGGAATAGAACCATTTGATTTCACGTAGCTTATCCATTCATCGACATGCGCGGCGCACCCCGCAGGATGGGCGGTCACGCACACGAACCCGCGAACCTTCGGTTTGATGATCATCTACGTAAGATGTTTTCGCCCAAGGGGAGCGTGGCAAGTACGATCGAGCCGCCGGCCTGGGCCTCCTCAAAGGTTCGAGCCCCGCCCTTGGGCCCGTCGACCAGGAGGAAGCGACATCCGGGCGCCAACGCACCCGATATCGTGATCGCGATGCCCGGTCCGTCATCGCCCGGAGGCGCGTGGAAGACGCCGCAACTGGACGGGTTCCCCGTCCCCGGGCCTGCCAGCCAAAGCTGGCAGTCCCTCTCCGGCAGCTGCTCGGCAAAGCCGTAGAGCCTGAGCAGGGCGCGCCTTCCCGCCGGATCCCACGCCACGGCGCCGAAGCGGAACACCGGCGCGCGCGCGGGGCTGCCTTCCGGCGCCAGGAGCAGGGCGACCCGGAGGCCCGCCTGCTGGCCGGAAGCGGCACGCAGGCCGGCGAGCTCCCGCCTGTTCACAATCCGCTCCGCTTCCAGCTGGTTCTGCATTCCCTTCAGCGCGGCCTCGGTGAGCATGCCTTCCTCCCGAAGGAGCTGGGATCTTGCCCTCTCGATGACCCAGAGCTCCCCCAGGCACGCGACCAGCGCCGCGAGGCATGCGGTCGTGGCCCACGGAAGCCATGCGGGCAGCTCGATCCTTGATTCATCCGTCGGCATCGTGTCGGGAGGGCGGGCGCCAGGGTTCCGGTGCAGTTCAGTGAAGCCCGAGGGGGCGGGCACGCTCGAAGAACTCGGCGAGGAAGGGCTCGCGCGAAATCTCGTCCCAGGGACGGTTGCTGGAGACCCGGATGAACACCTGCTCGCCGCTGGCCCGGAACCCGAAACGCAGCGCGATCGCGAGATGCGCCTTCAGGGAGAACGGGTCTCCGATCTCGATCGCGCGGCCGTCGTGGATCTGCCAGAACCAGACGTGCTGGGGATACCCGCCATTGACGAAGAGGCGATGCTGCGCCCACGGCAGCCGGCTGCCGCCGATGTCAAGAGCAACATGCGAATCTTCAATGGGTTGCGCCACCCACCCCGATCCGGGCCAGCAAGCGTCGGGGGTATGGGACTCCACTAGCCCGACGGAGGCCTGCCCCCTGGACCAGTGCGCCAGGAAGAGCGCGACCTGGTCCTCGCCGCCGGCCGCCCCGCGGACGTACGTGCGCTGCGCAAGGTGGTCAGTCCTGAGGATGCCGACAAACCGGTCCAGGCCCGGGGTCGTCTGCACGCTCCAACCCGCCGCCGATGGAGGCAGGACTGCCAGCAGGTCGGGGGAAGAGGAGTCCTTCCCGACGGGTGGGTGGGTGTTTGCTGCGAAGAAGCCCAGCGAGGCGGCGGCCAGCGCGAGGACACACGTGAGCACGGCTTGCGGGCCGTGGAATCGCCGCGGGCCCTCGACCCCGGGCGGAGCGGGCCCAGTCTCCGCTGCCGGACCCTGCGCAGGGGTTGCCCTTTCGAGCGCGACCGCGACGCAGACAAGAAGGGCCGCCGTGAAGGCGAGGATCGAATAGCCCGTAAGGTCATGCCAGGCGCCCTCCACGTGGACGCCTCCGTTGACGAGGAGCGTGAGCACCAGCGAGCGGATGAAGTTCATCGCGAGCGCGAGGACCGCGGAAAGGGCGATGATGAGGACCCGCGCCCGCGGCGTGCGAACAAGCGCCGCGGAGAAGAGGACGCCTGCGAACACGCACGAGACCAAGCTGCGCACGCCGCTGCACGCCTCCTCGATCCCGACCGTCCCGCGCGCGAGTTCGATGATGTTTCCCTCCCTGTGGGCCGCGATTCCGAGAAGATTGAGCGCGTGCATCACCCCGCCCGAGACCCACAGCTGCAGCCCCGACGTCAGGCGCGAGTACGTTCCCGGGGGGATGGGCGAGCTCAGCGGCCAGAGGGCCGCCGCTGCAAGGCAGGCCCAGCTGAACGGAACCAGGGCCACGCGCCGGTCCGCGAAGGCGGCGATGGCCCCGCATCCGAGGAGCGCGAACGAGCACGCCAGCGTGAAATCCACGAGGGGGCTCGTCCAATCGAGGGCGACCGCAAAGAGGCCGGCCGTCCAGAGGGCCGCCAGGGCCGCCGCGCCGAAGGAGGCTGCGAGGATCATGGAGGTGGGGCCCTGCAGGGTGCCGCGGGCGCCGGGGCTCCGGCACAGGTAGATCAGCAGCACGCTGGCTATCGGAGCCAGGAATCCGTGGGAAAGGTCCGCGTCGTGGGACCATTCGGGCCACAGGTGGGCCACAAGCGCGGCGGCGAGGATCGCCAATGCCGCAAGATTAAGCTTCGCCGCGGTCGGCAGCCGGTGGGTGGCCTCGCTACCAGTCACCCGGGAATGCTGGGTGCGCCGCGGACGGCGCGCAACGGCCAAAAAAAGCACCGGCGGGCCGGGAAAATGCCTGCGAACCCGAGCCTCAAGCGCGAGGAAAGGGGCCTCCAGCGAAACCGGCGGCTCCCAGTTCCCGCCTTCCCGTCCTCCCGGCGTCGCTCGCTACACCGTCACCGCGAAGAGCTCGGGGTCGAACTCGCCCTCGGCAACCTTGTTCACGGTTCCCGTCATCCGGATCGAGAACCCGTCGCCGATCTCGATGTCGAGCGTGCCTCCCGGCATCCGGACGGCGACCGACCGGTCCACGAGGCCGAGCCTGTGGGCCACCGCGGCGGCCGCGCTCGAGCTGGTTCCCGACGCGAGTGTGTAGCCGGCGCCGCGCTCCCAGATCTCGATCTGGATGCTGGAACGGTCGAGCACCCTCATGAACTGGACATTGGTCCTCTTCGGGAAGAGGGGATGGATCTCGATGTCGGGCCCGTAGCGCCTTGCCAGATCGGGAGAAAGCTCGTCGACCGGGATGACGCAGTGGGGGTTGCCGATCGTCGCGGCGCAGAACGTGAACCTGCGTCCCTGCGCCTCGATCGACTCGCCGATCACCTCCCGCGCGGTCCCGGCCACCGGGATCCTGCGGCTGTCGAAGCTCACCGCGCCCATCGCGACGCTGATCAGGCGGCCCTCCTCCCTTATCTCAGAGCGGGCGACCCCCCCGGGCGTCTCCACCGCGAACGACTGCGCCTTCACCCGCGACTGGTCCCAAAGGTAGCGCGAGAAGATCCTGAGCCCGTTGCCCGACTTCTCCGCCTCGGAGCCGTCGGGGTTGAAGATGCGGAGGCCGAAGTCAGCTGTCTCGGAGGCAATGGGGCCCCACAGGATCCCGTCCGATCCGACGCCGAAATTGCGGTGGCAGATGACGCGGATCTGGGCCTCGCTCGGCCTCGCCCACTGCGGAAAGTCGGCCGGGTCGAGCACAATGTAGTCGTTGCCCAGGGCATGGTACTTGTGGAATCGCATGCTACTTGTTCCCCTCGAGAATCAGGTGGTCGGAGTATCCGAAGAGGCCCCTGCGCTTGATTGCCTTCGCGACCGGCTTCGGGACCATGTCCTCCCACGTCGCATCCTTGTCCTTGATGCGGCGAAGCACGTCTCGCGAGAATATGTGCAGCGAGTCCGAGTCGAATCCGACGATGCAGTCGATGTAGCGGTTCTCGAGCAGGTGGGCGTAGAGGTTCGAGAGGTGGTCGACTACCTTGACGTTCTTTGCGGTGATCAGGACGTTGGAGCTGAATGCGTTGGCCGGGGAGCCCTGCCCGGAGCCCTCCTGGGAGACGTACCTTTCATAGGCCTCCTTGCTCATCGGATAGATGTAGAGCTTCACCGAATTCCGGAACAGGCGCCCGAACGACTCAAGGATCCCTCCCTCGAGGTTCTCGTAGTACTTCTCGTTGAATATCTCGACCAGGTTGCTGATCCCCATCGCGACGCCGATCATCTCCTTGGTATAGCGGCGGAAGTACGAGGTCAGCCGGTAGTACTCGGAGTAGTTCGAAATGAGCACCGTGAATCCTATGTCGGCCAGGAGGTCGACGCGGGAAAGGAAGTCCTGCGCGTCGAGCTCACCGGCCAGGAGCAGGTTGTTCATGGTGATCTCCATGAGGACCACCATGTCCTTGCCCTTCGCGAGCGGCTCCTGCACGAACTGCGCCGTGGCGCAGTTGAGCATGTCGACGTGCACGTTCGTCACCGGCCTGAAGCTGCCCCTCTCGACGAGGATCGCCTTCTTGTGCAGCACTTCGGACGGCTGGAGGACCTCGCCGTCCTTGCCGAACATGACCGCGTTCGTCAGTTCGTGCTTGACGAGGAAGAGCGACATCAGCCGGTTGTCGACGTCTTCGAATGCGGGCCCGGAGAATCGCAGCATGTCGATCTCGATCCGGTCGGTCCCGAGGTTGTCGCGGAACGACTCGATCAGCCTGCCGAGGTCGTCCCGGTAATACAGGGCGCCGTAGATGAAGTTCACCCCGACGATGCCGAGGGCCTGCTGCTGGAGCACGGCCACCTTGTCCCACATCCGGACGTGGAGGACGATCTCGCTCGGCTCGCCCTTGGGCTCGGTCTGGAACCGGAAGCCCAGCCATCCGTGAGGCTCGTTGGAGCCCATGTAGCTGCTCGTCGCGACGGTGTCCGCAAAGACGAAGAAATTCGTCCGGTCACCCCGGGTCGCGGAAAGGCGCTCCACCAGAAGGTTGAACTCATGGTCCAGCATCAGCTTGAGCCTCTCGCGCGAGACGTATCGCGGCGCCTTTCCGTAGATGGCGTCGCTGAAGACCATGTCGTACGCTGAGATCGACTTGGCGATCGTCCCCGAGGCCCCGCCGGCCTGGAAGAACTCGCGCGCCACCTCCTGGCCGGCTCCGATCTCCGCAAACGTGCCGTACTTGGGCGCGTCGAGGTTGATCGTGAGCGCCTTCTGACTCGTGGTCAGGAGTTCCTTTTGCCCGTTCATGCCCGGAACATTGGCTCGGGTCACAAGGGGATGCAACCCGTTCCTGTGTAACTTCCTCGAATCGCCCGTTTGGACTGGTGGAAGGGCTGAAACAGGCTAGTTTGCGCTTCGTCATGAAGAACTTCATCACCTCGATGCTGGGAGCCCTTGTCGCTCTCGTAGTCTTTTCCACGGGCGCCTGCCTGCTCTTCATCTTCTTCATCGGGGCGATTGTCGCGATGGGACAGCAGAAGAAGGCCCCTGAGGTGACGTCGGGGTCGTACCTTGTGTTCGACCTGTCCGCCAACATCACCGATGCGCCGCCGCCGATCGACCTGGACGGGCTCTCGGCCGGCAGGAACGACGTCCTGCAGCTGCGCTCCATCACAAGGGCCATCAGGTTCGCCGCGCACGACAACAGGATTCGCGGCGTGTTTCTCCTGGGAAACCTGTCCCCCAAGGCCCTGGGTTCCGGCTTCGCCGCCCTGCGGGAGGTGCGCGCCGCGCTCAGCGACTTCCGCGCCTCCGGGAAGCCCGTGCTCGCCTACTTCGATTATGCGACGACCCGGGATTTCTACCTCGCCTCGGTGGCGACCGAGGTGGCCATCGACCCCTACGGGCTTATCCACATGCCAGGCCTCGCGAGCCAGCCCGTATTCTACGCCGGCGCGTTCGAGAAATACGGCATCGGCATCCAGGTGACGCGCGTCGGGAAATTCAAGTCGTACGTCGAGCCGTTCACGAGGACGGACATGAGCCCCGAGAACCGCGAGCAGCTCCAGAAGCTGCTGGACGACGTCTGGGGGAGCCTGATCTCTGACATCGGGCGGTCGCGCGGCGTGACCGCCGAGGCGATCCAGGCGACCGTCGACGCGGAGGGCATCATCAGGCCCGCGGCCGCCCTCAAGGCGCACCTGGTCGACAAGGTGGCCTACCGCGACGAAATGATCGACCGGCTCAAGAAGGAGACCGGGGTCACGTCGGCGACGGAGTCATTCAGGCAGGTGCCGCTCGGCGCCTATGCCAGGACCGCGGTCCGCCCCCCCGTGCCTTCGGGTCACGGCCAGGTTGCCGTCGTGTACGCGGAGGGCGACATCGTCGACGGCGAGGGCGATTCGACCGAGGTCGGCGGCGCGAGGTTTGCGCGGGAAATCAGGAGCCTGCGCGAGGATTCGTCGGTCAAGGCGATCGTGCTGCGCGTGAACAGCCCCGGAGGGAGCGTGTCGGGGGCGGAGACGATCCAGCGGGAGCTGCGCCTCGCCGGAAAGGCCAAGCCCGTCATCGTGTCGATGGGATCGTACGCCGCATCGGGCGGGTACTGGATCTCGGCCTACGGGAACCGCATCTTCGCGGAGCCAACTACCATCACGGGTTCGATCGGCGTATTCGGCATACAGTTCGACGTCCAGAAGCTCGCGAACGAGCACGGCATCACCTTCGACAGCGTGAAGACCGGCAAGTATGCGGGCTCGATCACGATCGAGCGGCCAAAGACGGAGGAGGAGATGGCGGTGTTGCAGAGGATGGTGGACTGGGTCTACAGCCAGTTCATCGCCAAGGTCGCCGAAGGGCGAAAGCTCAAGCCGACCTTCGTCGAGGAGATAGCTCAGGGGCGGGTCTGGTCCGGCGCCGAGGCGAAGAAGCTCGGTCTCGTGGACGAGCTCGGCAGCCTCAACGACGCGATCCGGTACGCGGGAAAGCAGGCCGGCCTCGGGTCAAACTTCAAGGTGGTCGAGTACCCGAGGTCGAAGAACCTTTCGGAGGCGCTGGCGGAGATCCTCGGGAAGTATGAGCCCGCCAGCCTGCACGCGCGCGAAACGGGGCTCGTGGGCCAGATCGTCGACGAACTCGAGGGGGCGTTCGCCCGGCTGCGCGCGCTCAACGACCCGCGGGGGATCTACGCCAGGATGCCGATGGAGATCGCGATCCGCTGAACGGGACGAGCTCCGCGCCATGACGCACCGCATGTCAAGGGATTGCCCGGCCACCGCGATTCCAGCCGGCCATCCGGCCACGCTGGCCGCCGGCCAGGAGGTCGCCATCGTGCAGACGCTGGGTGGAAACGTCACGGTCCGGACGGACGGCGGGCTTTTCCGGATCGCCAGCGAGCATGCCGGCGCGGTCGAGGGCTTCGCGCGGTCCGACGAGGGCGCCGCTCCGGCCGGCGAGTTTAGCGAGAAGGCGGTCTGGGACGCGATGAGGACCTGCTTCGATCCCGAGATTCCGGTGAACATCGTCGATCTCGGGCTTGTCTACGACCTGTCGATCGAGAAGACGCCCTCCGGGTCGAACGCGGTCGACGTCAAGATGACGCTCACGGCGCCGGGGTGCGGCATGGGGCCCGTGATCGCGGAGGACGCCCGAAAGAAGATCGCCGCGCTCCCAAGTGTAGAAAGGGCCAAGGTGCACATCGTCTGGGACCCGGTATGGAGCCCCCGCATGATCTCCGAGGAGGGTCGCCGCGCGCTCGGGCTCGAATAGGCGTCGGGCTTCGCGCGCGCCGCTATGCCGTCACAGCCTCGAGCGAGCAGCCGCCGGCGTCCGCGGCGGGGGTCTCGCAGTTGGGCCGGGCGATGACGCCGGGGTAGGGCTCGGGCGCGAACTCGGCGTCCGGTAGCGCGAGAAGGTGGCGGTCGCATATCTCGAATAGCCCGGACTCGGACTCGGCGCGCCGCATGTCGCGAAGGAACGCGCCCTCCCGGTCGACTCCCTGGCCCACGAAATTCAGGTACTTCTTCATCTTGTTGACGTGGGCCCGCTCGGGGAGTCCGGGAACCCGCGTCGACCGGTACAGCCGCTCGACGTATTCGCGGACGTCGGAGAGCGAAACCCTGCCCTGCGCACGCCCGGCAAAGCGATCCCTGCACTGCCGGAATATCCAGGGGTTGCGGATCGCGTGCCGCCCTATCATCACACCCATGGCGCCGCTGTCGCGCACGATCTCCGCGGCCCTCGATGCCGACGTCACATTGCCGTTTGCCAGCACGGGACAGCGCATGCGCGCCGCCGCATGGGCGATCCGATCGTAGCGGACGCCGCTCCGGTACATCTGGCGCACCGTGCGGCCGTGGACCGTAAGCATGTCGACGCCGCTCGTGTTGACGATATCGAGGATCCTGTCGAAGTTCACGTCGTCCTCGAAGCCTATCCGCATCTTCACGGTGAGGAGGCCGGGCACCGCGTCCCTGAGCGCCGCGAGTATGGAGGCGATTCGGTCCGGCTCCCGCAGGAGCCCGCCGCCGACGTTCTTCCTGTAGACCTTCGGGGCGGGGCATCCCAGGTTGAGGTCGATCCCCGCGATGGGATGCCGGGCAAGCTCCTCGGCCGTCCGGAGCAGATGGGCGATGTCCTCGCCTATCAGCTGGGCGAAAACGGGCCGGCCCGTGTCGTTCTCATCGATGCTACGCAGGATGTGGCGCTCGGGACGTGACTGCGCATGCACGCGGAAGAATTCCGTGAAGAAATAATCGGGCGCCCCGTAGCCGGCGATCACCCGCATGAATGCGAGGTCGGTCACGTCCTGCATGGGCGCAAGCGCCGTGAGCGGTTGTCCCGGCTCCAGGGGCGCCGGCAGTTGTCTTTCCGGGGTCAGGGAGATTCCTCCTCGGGCTCGTCCTCGGCCTGCTGCTTGCGCACCTGCTCGAGGATCTCGGTCATGTCCTCGACCGCGTCGAAGACGGCGCGGGCCACATAAATCGGCCGCTTGTGCTGCAGCGAAAGGACGATCGAATCGCTCGGCCTCGCGTCGATCTCGACGATCTTCGTCCCGAGCTCGTTCTCCATGGTGAGGAATATGCGAGCGAAGAAAGTCTTCTCGCGGGCGTCGTTGATCACGACGCGCTCGAGGCGGGTGCCCAGGCCGAGCAAGATGCTGCCGATCAGGTCGTGGGTCAGGGGCCGGTCCTTCTTCACGCCGTCGAGCGTCATCTGGATCGCGTTGCCCACCGAGTGGTCGACGTAGATGACAAACGTCTTCTCCTCGTTCCCCAGGAAGATGGCGCACCCGTTGGGGGTGGGCATCACCCCCTTGACCGTCACGGCTACGACGTCATTCTGCATGGTTCGGGCAGCCGGCAGGGCCGGCGCCGGGCCAATGTGACGGGCGCCGGGCAAAAGGGCAAGCAGCGCGGGCGGGGGCGCCGTCCGCGGCCCGCGAGGATCCGGCCGCCTCGCGCCCTCACTGTCTGGCCCATGTCAACTAGCCAAAGCCGAGAAGGGCGATCCCCCATGAGCGGGCCTTTTCGAGCACCGCCGGCCTGTCGAGAAGGATGACCCCCTTCGATTCAAGCGCCGCGGCGCGGATTCCCGACCCGCGCATCGTCTCCAGGGTCAGCATTCCGAAACAGGGCACGTCGAACCGGAAATCCTGCCGGGCCTTGACGGTCTTCACGAACAGGGCGTCGTCCGCCTTCAGGGATCCGGCACGCCTGAGCATCTCGTCGGTGCCTTCAAAGGCCTCGACGGCGAGCACGGTGCCCTTGCGGACCACGCAGCCCTGGCCGATGTCGAGGCGGGCGCATTCCCGCGCGATGTGCACTCCGTGGTCGACATACTCCCTGTCGATCGGGAACCGGCCCCCCGTCATGCAGCCCGGCGCCGCGAGATGGTCGTCCAGGAACGCGCGCGCGTCCAGAAGGCGGATGCCCAGCGCCTCGATCTCCTTCGCCACGGCCCCGAAGATGGTCTCCGCGTTGCGGCGCTTGAGGGAGAGCAGGATCTGCGCGGCCTTCAGGTCGGGCTGCAGCCCGTGGAACAGGCGCCTGGGGGTCACCTGGCCCGCCATGAGGGCGTATCCCGCACCGAATTCCGCGAGAAGCCTGAGCGTCCTGCCCACCTGGCCGACGCGCACGGTGTGGCGGTCCGCATCCGGAAACGAGGCGACGAGCTCGGCGGAAGTCTCGTCCTCGAATGCGATGAGCTTCACAGGGACCCCCGCCTCGCGGGCGGCCTTCGCCACAAGCATCGGATAGATCCCCTTGCCCGCGATCAGGGCGATGGGGAGCTTTGGGTCGAACGTTTCCGGGAGATACGCTGAAGGCGGCGTCTGCACGGACGGTGGTTCGCTAGGTCTGCGCGCCGTAGTACTTCTTGTAGCTCCTGTAGTACCGGTAGTTCGAGTAATACTCGATCCTTCGGGGTGACAGGCCGTTCAGGACAATGCCGAGAATCTCGTTCTTCCCGTCTCTCAGGCCCTTGATGTAGAGCTTGATGTGCTTGCGGTAGGCGCGATTGAAGCGGCAGACGTAGACAACCTCGTCGGCGCGCTCCGCGATCAGCATGGAGTCGGTGACTGCGCCCATCGGCGGCGAGTCGATCACAACGAGGTCGAACTCCTTCTTCAGGCGCTCGAGCAGCAGCGGGAAGACGGGGTTCTCGAGGAGCTCGGTCGGGCTCTTGGACCTCCCTCCCGAGGTGAGCAGCCAGAGGTTAGCGCCCAGCTTCACGATTCCAAGATGCGGGTTCGCGAGGACGTCGCCGTCCATGTTGGCGCCCTGCTCGAACCAGGAAATGATCCCGGCGGCGTTCTGCTGGCTGTAATGCCTGTGCAGCATCGGGCGCCGCAGGTCGCAGTCCATCAGGAGGGTTTTTTTCCCGTGGCGGGCGAAGCATGCCGCCAGATTGCCCGAAATGAGGGTCTTGCCCTCCCCGGGAATCGTGCTCGTGACAAGGATCGCCTTCGGGAAATCGAGCTTCGACTGGATCTTGACCGAGCTGTACAGGCTGAGGAAGGCCTCGTTGCCCGACTCGCTGTCCGACGCCGATTTGGATAGGCCGAATTGGCCGTCCCTGCTTATCGAACCCAGCTGCGGGATGATTCCCAGCAGGTGCGCGCCTATGAACGACTCGACGTCCCACGCGCTCTTGACGCGGTCGTCGACGAATCCCAGCCCGATCGCTACGCCCAGGAAAACGAGGACCCCGAGCCCGACGCTCGTGCGGGTGATCGCCCCTACGTTGGGGGATATCGGCGAGGAGGGGACCTGCGCCCGGTCCAGCGGATGCAGCGATATCTTGTCCAGGTTCTTGAACGTGGTGGTCTGGTTCAGGCGATCCAGGATCTCCATGTAGTAGCTCTTCGCCACCGTGGCCCGGCTCTGGAGCGAGTTGTAGTCCACGCTGAGCGCCCGCAGGCTGAGCTCCTCGGCCTCCTGCGAGGCGTATTCCTTCTCGAGGGACCGCACGCTGTCCCGGGCGCTTGAAAGCCGGGTGTTGAGGTCCGCTATCGCCAGCTCGACGGCCTTGCCCAGCTCGGTCTTGGTGACCGCGATCCTGTTCGCGTTGTCGATGACCTTCGGGTGCCTCTCGAGGTAGCGCTCCATCAGCAGCGACTGCGTCTGCTCGGCGTCGCTCAGCTGGGTCTTGAGCGCCGGCACCGCGCCGTGGGAGGCGATGTAGGAGATCTCGAGGAGCTCCTTGCCGCTCTTCTTGAATTCCGCGACCTGCTGGACGAGCTCCTCCACGCCCAGCATCTCGAGCCGGGCATTCGTGAGCGCCGTGTTCACGGACTTCAGCCTGTCGGAGACGATGTCGATGCTCTTGTCGAGCGAGACCAGATTGTGTTGGCGCATGTAGTCCTGCAGCTGCTTCTCGGCGCCCTCGGCATCCTTCCGGAGCTGCTCGGCCCGTCCCTTCAGGTAGTTCACGGCCTCCTCGTTCTTCCCGCCGACGCTCTCAAACAGGTAGTCCATGAATTTCTCGACGTAGCGGTTGGCCACCAGGGCCGCCGCCGCCGGATCCTCGTGATGCACCGAGATCGTGATGAGGTAGCTGTTCCTCAACGGCTCGGGGTCGATGGATCCAAGCAGCACCGCGGCCGGAGGGGGGGTGGCGCCTGGCGGGAGATGCTTGAGGGCGGCCCTCTGGAGGATTCTGCGCTCATCGGGCGTGAAGGACTCTATCACGCTCGCCCGGAGCCGGTTGCTGTTGATGTCGTGGATGTAGGTGTTGAGGTCGACCTCCGACCGGACCGAGGGGTCCACGACACCCTGGCTTGTCACGACGGTCTCCGGCTTCTCGAACTGGAGCGACGCGACGGCCTCGTAGACGGGCGTCTTTCGCGCCTGCCAGTAAAAGAAGCCCACGGCGGCGACGATTGCCAGCGGGAGCGCGACCCACACGCGCTCGCGCAGGATGATGTAGTAATCCCGAAGCGTCCGGCGTTCGATCGCGACCTCATCGTCGAAACCGTGGCCGGAATGCTTGAGTCCTCTAGCTTGGTCGGCGTCAGCCATCGGATGTCCTCGGTGCGGCGTCAGATGATCCGCTCGGGAACGTAGACGATATCGTCGGGATCCAGCAGCAGGGAGCTGTCCTCCCCGTTGGTCTTAACGTTGCCCTTGCCCTTGATGAGGCTCTCGACGTCGATCGTGAGGACCTTCGTCGATCCGTCCGGAAGGATCCGGGTGACCCGAACCGCCGTGCCCTGGGCGGTGTCCGTGAATCCTCCGGCCTTCGTGACGAGGTCCAGCACGCTCATCGTCGCCTCCACGGGAAGCTCAAAGCGTCCCGGGTTCTTCACCTGGCCCTGGATCGAAACCTCCCGGGAGGCGTATTCGTCGATCGTGATCGTGACCTCGGGCTTGCGGAGGAACCGGCCATCCTTGTAGGCGGCCTCGATCGTCCGCTCCGCCTGGCTGAGCGCCTGCCCGTAGACCCGGACCTCGCCCACCAGCGGCAGATTGACGGTTCCCTTGGCGTCGACCCTGCAGATCGTGGAGAGATCGTCCTCCTGGAATATGCGGATGCTGAGCTTGTCGGTGGTCCGGATCTTGTAGGTCTGCGTCCTCTTGGAATTGCCGGACGAGGCCCCCTTGTCCGCCTGGGCAGAGACCGACACCGCCGCAACCAGCGCGGCGGCGATCATCAGGGGCCTGAAGGGGGTGTTCATGGCGCGGGGTCTACCAATGCGATGTCAGGGACAGGTTCACCTGGGATCGTGGGAACTCCGCATAAGCAAGGGTGGACCAGTTCCTGAAGTAAACATAATCGATCGAGATCTTCAAATGTTCGTTGAGGGTGTAAAAGTAGGCAGCGCTAAAGCTTATGAAGTTGTCAATGCGTCGCGTTCCGTCGGGGGTCACCAGCCCCTCGGCGCCGAGGAACCGGTTCTGTCCTGCGGCCCCCTGCAAGTTGCCGCTGGCCCTTGAGGTGAAGGAATCCTTGAAGGTGAGCCCAACTCTCGTCGAATCGATGGACTGCGCCTGCGCCGTTGTCGAGAAATCCCGGGACAGATCGGCGGTCAGGCTCATCCGGCGATTCATGTTCCAGGCCATCGAACCGCTCGCGGTGAAATCGCTGTATACGCCGGCGCTGGAGCCGCCGTTGTCCGACCTGACCTGGTAGCCGGCCTGGAGCGATCCGTTGAACGGACCGTACACCCTCCCATTCACACCGACCGACAGCGAATTGTCGACGTCGTCGGATGCGTTGGACAGGGCGGAGTACCGGGCTCGGTAGTCGATGAAGAAGTCCCGCTGGGCGTCCAGCAGGTAGTAAAGGTAAAGGCTTCCCGTGTACGTGGCCAGGTTCGTGAACAGCTGCTGGTTCTGGTATTCCACGTAGCTGTAGTCGAAGGATCCTGAGATCGAGTAGCGCTCGATGACGGGGTATTGGATGCTCAGGTCCAGATCGTAATCCCATGAAACGTCGCGGGTGTTGACGTCCACATCCGCGCGGTTCTCGCGCTGCACGCTGAGGACAAGCGAGCCGGTTGTCCTGCCCGTCTGCTTTGTCAGCTCCGCCGTGAATTTCGGATCCACGTAGTCCTGCTCTCTGAAATTGGCGTACCGTGCAAAGGTCAGCGAAGCCGTCGCGTCGACCCCGATCCAGCCCGCCCTGCGCGCGAACTCGGTTCCCAGGGAGCCCTCGACCAGCATGCTCCCGCCGCTATGCGCGTTCGCGAACACATTCGAGTCGTATCCGATCTCGACCGAGCCGTCTATGTAGAGGTGGTCCCTTCCGTCCTCCAGCGAGACCAGCGCCCGCGCACTAGGCGGGAAGACGGCAGTCGCCATCACGGCTGCGACCGTGAGCAATCGGTGCTGCAGATTCATGGACCTCGTGCAGGCGAAGGGCGACAGGATTATCGGCTGGAAAGGTTGGCGGCGCTTACGGTCGGCTCGACCGGAGGGTTGACCGGCACGACGGGCACCGGGACGATGTCAAGCCCCGTCCCGCCCGCCTGCTCCCCGTCAAAGAGTGTGATCCGGCCGTCGGAGTCGGGGCTCGACTGCATCTCGAAGTAGACGAGCTTCCTTGCGCCGTCTGCGGCGATGACCCGCTCGTTCAGCCAGATGCGCTGGCCCTCCAGGCTGCCCTCAGGTATGTCCTGGACCTCCACGATGTTCGCTTGGCCCGGCTTGCCCGGGCGGATGATCACCTGCTTGCCGCCGTCCACATCGCGCGGGCGGTCCATGGGGCCCGCCTGTATCGTGGCGTCGCCAAGCAGCAGCGAGATCGTCGTGATGTCGTCGCCCACCTGGAACACTGCCTGGCGGCCGTGGATGTTCGCCGTGGCAAGCGGCGTCTCGAACAAAAGGGTGCTTCCGGCGGCCATCTTGCTCGTGGAGGCCCCGACCACGCCGTAATCGATGAACATGTCGGTGCGCGAGATCGAGGGCTCCTCGTCCAAGTCCGTGCGGTTGGGCCGGAAGGGCGCCTGGTTGAATCCGCGTATCTCGACGCGGGTGCTGACGTCGAAATAGATCCCGATGCCGTTCGATAGCACAATCGACGAGTTCGAATTGGCCTTGGTCTCGATCGCCGCCCCCGAGCCCTTGAAAACGGACTTCTTCGAAAGAACGCTGACCGAATTTCCCAGCGCGATCTGGGAGCTCCCCTCGGTGTCCGCGATATAGATCTTGCTTGTCGGATTCCTCGTCGGGGCCTGTGCTTGCGCAACCGCGGCAACGCAGATAACGGCGGAGGCAAAGCGCAGTAAGGTGCGGGGATTAATCACGCTGCCATGCTACCGCGCCAGCCGCCCCACGCAAGAGAGTATAATTGCTTAGGATTGGGCCCGGGCCGTACTCAACCATTTGGCCCGAAAGGACCTGCGGCGCGGCCTACGACACGACAAGATTGAGGATCCGACCCGGAACGTAGACGACCTTTTTGATCGTCCGGTTCGCCAGGAACGACGACACCTTCTCGTCGGCCCGGGCAAGGGCCACCGCCTGATCCTGCGAGAGCCCGACGGGGACGAGCTTGTCGCCCCGGTGCTTCCCGTTCACCTGGAAGACGAGCCGGACCTCGGCCGCGGAAATCTTCTCCGGATCGACGGTTGGCCAGGTAGCCTCCGAGGCGAGGCCGGGGGCGCCCAGGCGGGACCACAGCTCCTCGGCGAAATGGGGGGCGAACGGGGCCAGGATCTGGATGAACGCCAGCACTGTCGCGCGGCCGACCGTCGCCTCCTTGTGCAAGGCGTTCTCGAATATCATCATCTGCGATATGGCTGTGTTGAAGCGCAGGGCCTCGATGTCCTCGCCGACCTTGCGGATCGTCTCATGCAGCAGCTTCTGCAGCTCGGCGGGATCCTGGCCATCGACTGCGATCCTGGGGTTCGCGCGGCCATCGTCGCCGATGCAGTCGCGCCAGACCTTCTGCAGGAAGCGGTGCACGCCCTCGATGCCCCTCGGGTTCCAGGGCTTCATCGCCTCGAGCGGGCCGAGAAACATGAGATAGAGGCGCAGGCTGTCGGTCCCATGGCTCTTGATGATCGCGTCGGGGCTCACCGCGTTGCCGCCGCTCTTCGCCATCTTTTCGCCGTCCTCCCCGAGGATGAGGCCCTGGTGGAACAGCTTCCTGAACGGCTCGTCGCCGGGCACGGCGCCAATGTCGAACAGCACCTTGTGCCAGAAGCGCGCATAGAGCAGGTGGAGCACCGCGTGTTCGGCGCCGCCCACATAGAGGTCGGGGCCGCCCCAGCGGGCCAACGCCTCCGCCGATGCGAACTGGCGGTCGTTGTGGGGATCGGTGAACCGCAGGTAGTACCAGCAGGATCCCGCCCACTGGGGCATCGTGTTCGTCTCGCGGCGCGCGCGGACCCATCCGTCGCCCCCCGGCCTCGGCTCCGTGGCCGCCACCGCCCTGCCCGTCGTGCAGTCGAACCAGATGTCGACCCAGCCGGAAACGTTCGCGAGCGCGCTCTCGCCGCTGCCGCTCGGCAGGTACGATTGGACGACGGGCAGCTCGAGCGGAAGAGCGGATTCGGGCAGCGGAAGCGCGAACCGGGCGACACCGTCCTGCGAGAACGAGACGGGCTCCTTCGGAATGGCGTCGCCAAGGCGGGTCGCGGCCCGGCGGTAGTCCTCCTCGCCCACCCATACGATCGGAATCGGCTCGCCCCAGTAGCGCTGCCTGGAGAAGAGCCAGTCGCGCAGCTTGAAGTTGACCGAAGGCCTCGCGGAGCCCTTCGCGGCCAGGTCGTCGGTGATCCGCCGCTTGCCCTCGCTCCAGCCAAGGCCGGAGTATCCGCCCGAACGGACCAGGTTGCCTTCGCCCAGGTACGGCAGCTTCGCGGCCTGGCCGGCCGGGGAGGGGGCGGCTGGCTCGACCACCGCGACGACGGGAAGGCTGTAGAGGGTTGCGAACTCGAAGTCGCGCTCGTCGTGGGCCGGCACGGCCATGATCGCGCCCGTCCCGTAGCCCGTTAGCACGTAGTCGGCGATCCAGATGGGGATGCGCGCCCCGTTCACGGGGTTCACCGCGTATGAGCCCGTGAAGACACCCGTCTTCTCCTTGGCGAGGTCGGTGCGCTCGAGATCGCTCTTCGAGGCCGCCCGCCTTCGGTAGTCCTCGACGGCGGCCCGCCTCTCGGGGGCCGTGAGGGGCTCGACCAGGGTGTGCTCCGGCGCGAGCACCATGTAGGTGCAGCCGAAGAGCGTGTCGGGGCGGGTCGTGAAGACCCTCAGCCCGCCGAGCCCGGGATTCTCGAGGCCAAAGACGATCTCGGCGCCCTCGCTCCTTCCTATCCAGGCCGCCTGCATCCGCTTTGTCGAATCGGGCCAGTCAAGGCCGTCGAGGCCCGAAAGCAGCCGGTCCGCGTAGGCGGTGATCCTCAGGACCCATTGGCGCAGGTTGCGCCGCTCGACTGGGAAGCCGCCCACCTCGCTCTTTCCGTCGACGACCTCCTCATTGGCGAGGACCGTCCGCATCTCCGGGCACCACCAGACGGGGCGCTCGTCCACGTAGGCCAGGCCCCTCCGGAAGAGCTGAAGGAAGATCCACTGCGTCCAGCGAAAGTACTTGGGGTCGGTCGTGTCGATCTCGCGGTCCCAGTCGTAGGAAAACCCGAGCTCCTTGATCTGCCGCCTGAAGTTGGCGATGTTGTTCTGGGTGTTCGCAGCGGGGTGGGTGCCGGTCTTCACCGCGTGCTGCTCGGCGGGCAGGCCGAACGCGTCCCACCCCATCGGGTGGAGCACGTCGAACCCGCGGGCCCGCCTGTAGCGCGCGATGATGTCCGTCGCGGTGTAGCCCTCGGGATGGCCTATGTGCAGGCCCGTCCCGGAGGGGTAGGGGAACATGTCGAGCACGTAGAACTTCGGCTTGGCCGGGTCCCCCGCCGCCCGGAAGGGGCGATTGCTCTCCCAGAAAGATTGCCAGCGGCGCTCAATCTCCTGAAAGTTGTAGTCTTTGCACTCCGTAACCATCGTGTGAAACCCGCCATTGTGAACCATTCACTCCGCCGGTCAATCTTGGCCGCCGTCCAGCTGCTCCTCGCCGCCTGCGCGACCCAGGCCCGCGCCTCGATGAGCGGCGGGTTTGAGCGGCTGCTCGACTCCGTCGTGCGGATCGACGTGCGCGAGCTGAATTTCGAGGAGGGGGCGCGCAGGATCGACGCGAGCATCGGCTCGGGCGTGATCTTGTCGCAGGACGGGCTTATCCTCACCAACGCCCATGTCGCCGGCCCCAGGGCGGTCGAGATAAACGTGACGCTCTCCAGCCTGGAGCGGGTGGGCGCGAGGCTCGTAGGCTGGGACCACTGGACGGACCTGTCGCTGCTCAGGATCAACCTCGACGACGCCAAGCGGCGCGGGCTCGCGTTCAAGCACGCGGAGTTCGGCGACAGCGACCGGCTCTACGTGGGGCAGACCGTGTACGCCGTCGGCACACCCCACGGGCTCACCCGGACGGTGACCCGCGGCATCATCTCGAACAACAACCGCTATTTCGAGGACACCGAGGGAGTCGACGGGTACGAGACGGGCAACTTCAACACCTGGATCCAGACCGACGCCGCGATAAACCCGGGAAATTCCGGGGGCCCGCTCGTGACCGACGACGGGCGGGTCGTGGGGATCACCTCGCGCGCGTACCTCGGGGCGAACAACCTTGGGTTCGCCATCCCCTCCGGCACCGCCAAGCGGATCGTCGCCGGCCTGGTCCGCGACGGGTCGATCACTCGCAGCTACATCGGCGTCGTGCCCAAGGCGCTCCAGGACCTCGAGGGCTTCTACGACGTCGCGACCAACACGGGCATGCTCGTCGACAGCGTGGAATCGCAATCGCCCGCTGCCGGCGCCGGCCTCAGGGCCGGCGACATCATTCTCGCAATCAACGGCAAGAAGGTCGATGGCCGCTTCCCCGAGCAGTTGCCGCCGATTCAGAACATGATCGCGAGCCAGCCGGTGGGCTCCTCCCTCGTGATCGCCTACAAGAGGGCGTCCAAGGAGGAATCCGCCACCCTCGTCACGGCGAGGCTCGAGAGCCGGATGGGCGAGGAATGGGTGTCCGACACGTGGGGGATCGGCGTGAGGAAGGTCTCCCGCGCGTTCGCCCGCGAGAACCAGCTCCAGGACGACACGGGGGTCCTCGTGATCGGGGTCCAGCGGGGATTCCCCGCGGACGTCGCCGGCCTGGCCAGGGGCGACATCATAACGAAGATCAACCAAAACCCGGTGGTCTCGCTCGACGTCGTCAAGGCGGTCGACATGGCCTACGCCGCCAGACCCGCACCGACGCTCTTCGAGGTCCAGAGGGAACGGCGCGTGTCGCTCGTCGTATTAAAGCCATGAAGCACACAGCCCTCATAATCGCGGCGGCGGCCTGCCTCGCGGGAACGCGAGCCCGCGCCAGCGCAGGCGGCCTGCCCGCCCTTTGGCAGGAGCGCATCAAATGCACCGTGGCCGTGGAGTACGTGACGGAGACGGAGCTCGAGCGCCGGCCGACGATCGCCTACGGCACGGTGGTTGATTCGGCCGGGACCATCATTCTTCCCTCCGCCGCGATCGACCTGCGGATCGCCCCGAGGCAGATCCGGGATCTGAAGGTGCACGTGCCGGGGGACCCCGAGGGATACCCCGCGGAATACCTTGGCCGCGATGCGTTCACGGGCTGGCACTTCGTGAGGGCCAGCTCCACAATCCTGAACCGGCTCGTTCCGGTGACGGCGTTCAACGGACCGGGCGAAGCCCGGGAGCTGGGGCTCGCCGACGAGGTCTGGGGGATAGGCCTCCGGAACAAGGATGAGGATTTCACGCCCTACATCCTCCAGAGCCATGTCGCTCTCATCCAGATGCTTCCGCAGCGCACGGCGATTGCCCAGCAGGAGGTGGCGGGGCCGGGCCTGCCCGTTTTCGACCGGGAGGGCCGCTTCGTCGGCCTGGGCGCGAGCTCGTTCGGGCAGACCTTCCTCGAGTTCTCCGGCGCGGAGAGGGGCGGCGCCCCCATCATGCTCGTGAACCTCGAGGAGAGCAGCGCCTTCCTGGTCGCGGGGGAGGTGCTCCCCTACATCGCGCGCATCCCCGGGAGCGTGTTCGGCCGCCCGCTTGCGTGGCTCGGCGCATACGGCCTCGAGCCGATGGACCGGGAGGTGGCGACGTTCCTCAAGCTCGAGTCCCAGTCGGGCGCGGTCGTCAGCGAGGTGCTCGAGGGGAGCCCCGCCGAGAAGGCCGGCATGAAGGCGCGCGACATCATCCTCGGCGTGGACGGAAAGCCGCTGCCGCGGTTCAGGCCCGACCGGGTCGTCGTCGACTACGTCGAGCGCCTGATCGCGGCCCGCGCGCCCGGCGACGCCATGGTGATTTCCGTGCTCCGAGGCTCGAGCCGCGTTGATTTGAAGGCGTCTCTGCAGGAGGAGCCCCGCCTGGTCCGAGAGGCCGACAGGATGTATTTCGAGAAGATCGGATTCACAGCCCGCGAGTTCGTCTACGGCGACGCGATCGCGCGGCATACCAGGGCGGACGAGCCGAGCGGAGTGGTGGCGCACCTTGTCAAGCCGAACAGCCCCGCGGACATCGCGGGCCTCCGTCCCGACGACTGGGTCAAGGAGATAGACGGGGCCTCGATCCCGAGCTTTGCCGCGGCCGCGGCGAAGCTTTCCGAGATTGAGAAGGACCCCCACCGGGCCGAGACCGTGTTCCTCGTGAGCCGCGGAAGCGACACCGCCGTGCTCCGGATCAAGCTGCGCTGAGGGCCAGCCAAAGGAGGCCATGTCCACCGGAAAACTCGGGGAGGCGGGTTCGGCGGGGCCGTTGGCGGGGGAGGCCGTCCCGTGGAGGCCGCGCACCCGCGCCTGGCGAGGGCCGGGGGGGATCGCCGCCGGCCGCGGCGCAGCCGCCAATTTGGAATTCGACACGGAGGCCAAGTGCGTGGACAAGCAGCTTCAATTGCATAGAAACGAAGCATAGATCGATGCGCAATGCCCTCAACGCGCTTACCGACGAGCTACGCCGCCTGAAGGCCTGCGGAGTCGACCGGGTCGCCGTCTCCGACGACGGCCTCAAAGCCCTCCGCCGATCGGCCGGAAGACAGCCGTCCGCCGGCGTGCCCGAGCCGGCTCCGGAGCCGGCGGCCGCGCCGTCCTCCGGCGCGCCGCCTGAGGTTGTCCTGCCCGAAGGGGACAAGAGCGTCCGCTGGGCCGCCCTCCGGCAGAGGGTGCTTGACGATCCGGTCTGCAGGTCGAAGGTGCGGCCGGGCAAGAAGGTCGTGCTGGGGGTTGGAAGCCTGGACGCGGCGATCATGTTCGTGGGGGAGGCCCCCGGAGGGGAGGAAGAGGTCCAGGGCGAGCCGTTCGTGGGGCCCGCAGGCCAGCTCCTCAACAGGATGATCGGCGGCATGGGCCTTTCGCGGGCCGATGTCTACATCGGGAACATCCTGAACTGGCGCCCGGACCTCCCGACGGGGCCGGACGGCGTCCAGACTGGCAACCGGCCGCCAACCGAGAGCGAAATGGCCTATTGCCTTCCGTTCCTCCGGGCGCAGGTCGAGATCGTGAATCCCCGGCTGCTGGTGGCGCTGGGCGCGACGGCAGCGAAAGGACTCCTGGGAACACGCTCCTTCGGCGCGCTCAGCGAGGTCCGAGGACGCTGGCACGATTTAGGCGGCCGGCCCCTCATGGTCACCTACCACCCCAGCTACGTTCTGCGCAACCCGACGAACCGGACGAAACGGCTGATCTGGGAAGATTTGCTCAAAGTCATGGAGCGGGCCAATCTGGCCGTGTCGGAGAAACAGCGCCGATTCTTCCTTTGAAAATGAGCTCCCGCCGCACCGTCCTGTTCCTTGCCGCCGGCCTCGCGGCAGCCTGTCTCCGGAGCCTCGCCGCCGACGAGGTGTTCGATTTCGAGGTGCTTCGCTACGATGCCAAGATGCTCGCGGCCAAACCCTACGCGCCCAGGCCCAGCTCGGTGCCCGAGGCGCTGCTCAAGCTGAGCTACGACCAGTTCCGCGACATCCGCTTCAGGCCTGCCGAGTCGCTCTGGCGCCGCGACCGGCTGCCGTTTGAGCTGCAGTTCTTCCATCCCGGATTCAACTTCGACCAGACGGTCCAGATAAGCATCGTGCGCGGCAACGCGGTCGATCGTGTCCCGTTCTCGCCCGCACTTTTCGACTACGGGATGAACCGCGTCCCCTCGGTCCGCTCCACGATGGGGTTTGCTGGCTTCAGGATCCTATACCCGCTCAACAAGCCGGGCGACGAGATTGGGGCGTTCCTGGGCGCGAGCTATTTCCGGTTCGTTTGCCAGCGGGCGGTGTATGGCCTATCCGCCCGGGGCCTCGCGATCAACACCGGGGAGCCGGGGGGCGAGGAGTTCCCTGTGTTCCGCGAGTTCTGGGTGGAGCGCCCGCTCCCGGACTCGAAGGCCCTCGTCGTGTACGCACTTCTCGACGGACCGAGCGCAACGGGGGCCTACCGCTTCTCGATAGCGCCCGGCGCCGAAACGGTGACCGAGGTCCACGAGGTCCTCTACTGCAGGCGCAACCCGGCGGCCCTCGGGCTCGCGCCGCTGACGAGCATGTTCTGGCACGGGAAGAACACCAACACGAGCTACGACGACTTCAGGCCCGAGGTGCACGATTCCGACGGCCTGATGATATACACCGGGGCGGGGGAGTGGATATGGAGGCCGCTCACCAATCCCAACTCGGCCCGGATCGCGTCCTTCTCGGACGAGAACCCAAGGGGGTTCGGATTGATCCAGCGCGCCCGGCAGTTCGAGGACTACCAGGACCTCGAGGCCTTCTACCACCTGCGTCCCAGCGCCTGGGTCGAGCCCATCGGCAGGTGGGCCAAGGGCAGCGTCAGGCTGCTCGAGCTGCACGCCGACGACGAGTCGAACGACAACGTCACGGCGTTCTGGGTGCCCGAATCGCTTCCGCAGGCGGGGGATCCCATCGAGCTGAGCTACAAGATCCACTGGTCCATGGAGCAGATCCACCCGCCGGCCGGCTATGCGGTCGCCACGCGGATCGGGCGGACGAAGACGCATGAGCCAGACCTGGAACGGTTCTTAGTCGACTTTGACGGCGCCTACCTCAGCAAGCAGGGCCCGGACCCGCTGATCGAGCCGGTGGTCACGGTCGGGGCGGGCGCCACGCTCGTGAACTCGACGGTGCAGAAGAACCCCTTCAACGGCACGTGGCGGGTGGCGTTCGCGCTGAAGTCCGACGGGAACGGGCGGCCCGTCGAGCTGCGCTGCTTCCTGCGGAAGCCGCCCCATGTGCTCACGGAGACGTGGAGCTACCTGTGGCAGCCGTGAGCCAAGCCCCGGGGGAGGCGCCGCAGCAGATCGCGCTTCCCGAGGCCTTCCGCCCGAGGACGGGCACGATGGAGTCCTGGAACGCGGCGTACGTGCGCGTGGAGGACTACCTGAGGGCGCACCGCATCCACAACCGGCTCCACCAGAGCAGGCTGATCCAGAAGATCCTGGAGCGGGCGGCGAGGAGCCACGAGGCGCACCCCGCGCTCGATCCCACGACGATCGCCGCGGAGGAGACGGAGGCGCTGATGGAGGCATGGTTCGCCGAGGTCCTCGACGAGAAGGGGCAGCCGCTCGACCGGCTTGCCGTCGACGGCCGGGTGTCGCTTCTGCTTTGCGACGGGCCGGAGCACTGGCCCTATGCGTTCCTCGACGAGGAGCACACACCGGCCGACTTCGTGCAGGCCATGAGGACCAGCCACCTGAACGCGGGTCCCGATCTCGCCGTCTCCAGCATGGTGCCCCGGCCGATCGACCTCGGCAGGATCACCGAGGCCGCCGGTGAGACGCTCGAGCGGTTCGAGCGGTGGCCCATCCTGCGCGCCCTCCTCCTCTGGATGCTCTTCGCAGCGGCGCTGGCGGGGATATTCTACCTCACGCGCTGAGGCCGGACGATGCGGATCTTCATCACCAACCCCATGGACCCCGCGCGCCTGAACCGGCGGAGGTTCCTCTTCTTTTCCGCGGTATTCGTCCTCACGAGCCTCGCGACCTGGTTTGTGGCGGACCTCTACTGGCGCGACGCCGCTGGGCTGACGGGCCTCGAGATCGCCCTGCTTGTGCTGTTCGCGCCGCTCTTTGCGCACATCTCCGTGGGTTTCTGCACGGCGTTCGTCGGCTTTTACGTCATCAACCGCGGAGGCGACAGCTCGCGGATAACCGCGAGCCTGCCAAGCGACGGCAAGCCCAGCCTCGCCTCGACGGCGGTCGTGATGCCCATCTTCAACGAGGACGTCAGCCGGGTGTTCGAGGGGCTCCGGGTGGTCTTCAAGTCGGTCCAGCAAACGGAGGGCGCGGACCACTTCGATTTCTTCATCCTGAGCGATTCAAACGAGCCCAACCGGTGGATCCGCGAGGAGGTCGCCTGGGCCGAGCTCTGCAAGCAGGTCGGGGGATTCGGGAAGATCTTCTACCGGAAGCGCAGGCAGGCGATCAACAAGAAGGCCGGCAACGTCGCCGACTTCCTGCGGCGGTGGGGGAGGAACTACAGGTACATGGTCGTGCTCGACGCGGACTCCATCATGACCGGCGAGGCGCTCGTGAGGCTCGTGTCGATGATGGAGGCGAATCCATCCACGGGAATCATCCAGACGGCGCCCAGGATCGTCCGCGGCGAGTCGCTTTACTCGAGGCTCCAGGCGTTCGCCAACCGGCTCTACAGCCCCCTTTTTCTGGCGGGCCTCAACTACTGGCAGCAGCACGAGGGAAACTACTGGGGACACAACGCGATTCTGCGCGTGCAGCCGTTCATGGACCACTGCGCCCTTCCGGACCTTCCCGGGAACGAGCCGTTCGGGGGGCGGATCCTTTCCCACGATTTCGTCGAGGCCGCGCTCATGCGGAAGGCGGGCTGGGCGGTGTGGCTCGCGCACGACCTAGAGGGAAGCTACGAGGAGGGGCCGCCCACGTTGATCGAGAGCGCCAAGCGCGACCGGCGCTGGTGCCAGGGCAACCTGCAGCACGCATGGCTCCTGACCGCGCGCGGCTTCCGGCCCGCCAACCGCTTTCACCTGCTGATGGGGATCATGGCCTACGTGTCGTCGCCGCTCTGGCTGCTTTTCCTCCTCCTGAGCACGCTCGAGATGGTCAACAAGAGCGCCCTGGGCAACCAGGAGGCGCTCGGGTCCGCGGACACGACGTCGCTGTTCGGGTACTCGGTCGCGGTCCCGGAAGCGCTGACCCTCTTTTTCCTCACGATGCTCCTTCTGTTTCTACCGAAGTTCGTGAGCGTGGTGGTCATGCTCGGCCGCCCGGCGGAGGTGGTTCTGTATGGGGGCCGGGGCAGGCTCGTGGCGAGCGCGGTCCTGGAGTCGGCGGGATCCATGCTCCTCGCCCCGGTAAACATGTTCTTCAACACAAAGTTCGTCATCTTCACGCTGCTGGGGCAGGGTGTGGGGTGGGTCGCGCAGAAACGCGCCGCTGACGTGGACGGGACCGACTGGCGGGAGGCGATCATTACCCACGGGTTCCACACCGTGTTTGGGCTGTTCTGGGGAGTCTCCTCGCTCATCCTCATCCCCGCCTATTTCGCGTGGCTCAGCTTCGTGCTTGCCGGGCTCGTCTGCTCAATCCCGCTGTCGATCTTCCTGAGCAAGGTGGGGTTCGGGAGAAGGGCCAGGGAACTCGGAATCTTCCTGACCCCCGAGGAGACGAGCGCCCCCGCAGACCTGGAGCTGCTGGAGCGCAACCTCGCCGAGTGCTACCGCCACCTGCCCCCGTTCGAGCCCCTTCGGGCAGATTACGGCATCATGCAGGCGGTCCTCGACCCCTACATCAACGCGATGCACGTCGCGCTCCTCAGGCAGCGCCGTCCGAGCGCCGGGGCGCGGGAATGGTTCGCGACGCTCCAGGCCCGCCTCCTGAGGGAGGGGCCCGGGAGATTCACGACAAAGGAGAAGATGGCGCTCCTGCTCGATCCGCAGTCGATGATCCGGCTGCACCGCGAGCTCTGGAGGCTGCCCTCGGAATCGCTTGCCGACTGGTGGCGGCTGGCGATGAGGCAGTACAACGTGCTGGCTGCCGTGCCGACAACCGCGCTCTACCGGTAGCCCGCCGCGCAGCCCGTCAGGCCAGCAGGCCGCGGAGCTCGGCCTGCGCCCGTCCGAACTCATTCTCACAGCTGGCGACAAGGGCCGCGACCCCGCCCAACCCCTCCTTCCGGGACAGCAGCTCGAGGCGGTCGGCGACGCCCGCGAGTGCGATGGCGCCGACGTTTGCCGAGCTGCCCTTGATCGTGTGCGCCGTGCGCGTGAAAAGGGCGACGTCCCCCGACGCCAGGCTCGACTTGAGGTCCTGGAGCCGCCGCGGCGTGTCCTCGATGTAGATGCCTATGATCTCCCGTAGGAACGCGCCATTGTCATCCGGGTTTAGTTCGTTGAGGGTGGCGATTGCCTCAGGGTCGATAATATTGGGGTCGAGCATGGGGTATTGGGACGGGTTTTCAGGGTCTCTTCCTCGGGGGATCGCGCTACGTTGCCCACTCGAAAGAGGTGTTCTGTTCGATCTCGGAGATGGTCGTGAGGCCCAGCAGGACCTTCTTGAGCCCGTCGTAGCGGAGAGGCCTGTAGCCCACCTTGGCCGCCGCGCGCGTGATCTCCTGGACGCTTCGCTCCTCGGAGATGAGCGCGCGAATCTCCTCGGTTATCAGCACGAGCTCGTGGATCGCGACGCGGCCCTTGTACCCGGTCCCGCGGCATTTCGCGCATCCCTTGCCGCGGTAGAATTTGACGTCGGTGAGCCCGTCCTCCTTGAAATACTTGCCGAGCGTCTCCCTTGTCGGGGTATAGGCCTCCTTGCAGTTTTCGCAGATGCGCGCGGCCAGGCGCTGGGCGAGCACGCCGATGACCGACGGGGCAACCATGTACGGCTCGACCCCGATCTCGATCAGCCGGGTGATCGCCTGGGGCGCCGAGTTGGTGTGCAGGGTCGCGAACACGATGTGCCCGGTGAGGGCGGCCTCCGTCGCGATCTTCGCGGTCTCAAGGTCCCGGATCTCGCCGATCAGGATCACGTCGGGATCCTGCCGCATGAGCGCCCTCAGGAGGTTGGCGAACTTGAGGTCGATCGTGGCGTTGACCTGGCTCTGGGTGACACCCTCGAGCTGTATCTCGATCGGGTCCTCGATCGTGGAGATGTTCAGCTCCGGCTTGTTTATCTCGTGGAGGGCGGAGTACAGGGTGGTCGTCTTTCCCGAGCCGGTAGGGCCCGTCACGAATATGATCCCGTTCGGGTTCTGGATGAGCCGCCTGAACGGCTCCAGGATCGACTGGGACATCATCATCTTCTCGAGCGTGATCATCGACTTCTTGCCCGACATCGCGAGGATGCGGACGACGGCCTTCTCCCCGTACGCGGACGGGATCGTCGAAACGCGGAAATTCGCCGTCTGGTTTCCGATCGGAAGCGAGAATCTCCCATCCTGCGGGATGCGCGATTCGGCGATGTCCAGGTTGCACACGATTTTGATCCGGGAGATGAGTGCGCGGTGGAGCTTCCTTGAGAACACGACGACCTCGCGCAGGTTGCCGTCGACGCGGAAACGGATCCTCGAGTTGATCTCCTGGGCCTCGATGTGGATGTCGGTCGCCCGTTCCCTCATCGCGTAGTACACGATCTCGTCGAGGATCTGGACAAGGGCGTTATTCTCCGCGAGATGGGCGAGCTTGTCCCCCGCGAGCTCCGGCTGGTCAAACAGGGTCGAGCGCTCGAGCTGCTCCAGGCTGTCCTCAAGGCGGTCCTCATTGGAGTAGTGGATCGCGATCGCGTCGTCGACCTCCCTCGGGAGCGCAAAGACCGGGCTGATGGGGATCCGCGCGATCTGCCCGAGCCTCTTGACCGTCTCCTGGTCGTCCGGGGCGGCCATCGCCACCGTGAGCACGCCGTTGAAGATGTAGAGCCCGATGGTCTTGGTCTTCTTGGCGACCTCGAGCGGGATCTTCTCGACCGCCTCGTCGGTGATCACCGAAACGAAGGGATCCACATAGGCGACGTTCATCGTGTCCGCCCAGAACCGGCAGGCGTCGTCCTTGCCAATCATCTTGGCGTCGATCAGGGCCTGGACGAGCTCCGCGCTGTCCCCGTAATGCTCGCCCATGCTGCGCAGCTCCGCGTGACCCACGAAGTTCGGGGTCTCCTTCATCCGGGCCAGGAATTTCTCAACTTTTTGGCTTAACACGGGCTGGTTTCTTGGCCTTGAACAGCTTGCCGATCTCTGCCTGGTCGAGCTTCTCCATAGCGAACATCGCGGAGCCCTTCTCGGCCTCGAGCTCCGCCAGCATCTCGGGGAGCGAGTACTTGACCTCGGTGAGCGTGACCGCCTTGGGCGCCTCGGCGCCCTTGTCCGGCGGGCTGGAATCGGGCGGGCTCATGGTCAGGGCTGCGGCGGGGGGGGCGCGTCCGGCACGTCGGATTCGAAGCACGTGTCGATCGTCTCGGCGAGGGCGCGGCCGATCTCCTCGAAGGGGGCGTCCTTGCGGATGTAGTTGGCGGCCCCGTGGGTTGCGGACTCATCCACGGTCTGCCGGTTTGCGAGCGAGGTCAGCATGACCACGACGCAGTCGGGGTTGATCCTCTTCAACGCGCGCAGCGTCTCGATGCCGTCCATCATGGGCATGTTGACATCGAGCAGCACCAAATCGGGCTTCTCCCGTTCATAGACCTCGAGGGCCTCGCTCCCGTTCTTCGCCTCGAAGACCCGCTTCACGCCGAGGTGCCGAAGCAGCAGCGAGATGAAGGTTCGGATGTGGGCCTCGTCGTCGACCAGCATGATGCTTCCGTTGAAATTCATTTTGGGCGGGGCAGGCGGACGACGAACTCGCACCCGTGGCCGGGAATGTTGTCGGCGCCGATGGTGCCCCCGTGCGCCTCGACGATATTCCGGCAGATGGCGAGGCCGAGCCCGGTGCTCTTCTCGCCGCCCGTCGGCTGCGCGGACAGGCGCCCGTAGTCCTTGAAGAGCTTGTGGCGCTCGTTGTCGGGAATGCCGGGGCCGTTGTCCTTCACGGAGAAGCCCGCGGAGGATTCATCCGCGTTTATCTGCACCGTGATCAGGGAGCCCCGCGGCGAGTACTTCACCGCGTTGTTGATGAGGTTGTCCACGACCTGCCGCATCTTGTTCCGGTCGACGTCGATCGCCGGGTTCTTGGTCTTGTTCACCATCTCGACCCGCGTGCTCTTCTTCGCGGCCTCGATGCCGTTCAGGTGGACCGACCGCTTGACGAGGTCCGCGATCTTCGTCGGCTCCTTCGCGAGCTTGAGATGGCCGGCCTCGATGGTCGCGACGTCGAGAAGCTCGTTCACGAGCTGGAGCATGGATTGGCTCGCGGCGTGGATCGTCTGGACGATCTCCATCTGCTCGTCCGTGAGGCTGCCGGCCGCGTTCTCGCGCATCAGCTCGGCCAGTCCGCGGATCGACGAAAGGGGGTTGCGCAGGTCGTGGGCGCACATTCCAAGGAAGCGGTCCTTGGCCGCGTTCGCCTTGCTCAGCTGCTCGAGGAGCAGCTGGTTGCTCAGGTGGGTGCGGATCCTCGCGAGTACCTCCTTGGGCCGGAACGGCTTCGTCAAGTAGTCGACGCCGCCCGCATCGAACCCCATGACGATGTCGTCCGCCTTGTTCTTCGCCGTTATGAAGATGACGGGAGCGCACGTCTCCCCGTACGTCTTCTTGAGCGTCCGGCAGGCCTCAAACCCGTCGATTCCCGGCATCATGACATCCAAGAGCACGAGGTTGGGCCGGTACTCGGCGTAGATCTCCAGCGCCTGCTCGCCGGAGCCGGCCTCGGAGATCTCGTATCCCTCGTGCCGCAGGATGCCCCCGATGATCTTCAGGTTCACCCGGTCGTCGTCGACGATCAGGACGCTGCGTCCCTTGAGATCGATGGACGGGGTTGTCTGTGAATCATCCATGGATGTGGCTAGTGTCGTATAACATATCTCGCGCTGGTTTCAGGCCAGAGAAATACGTAAGCCGGAGATTAGCACCTTCGTGACCATGTCGCATCACAAAATCGAGATATGTTGATATTTAGCTTGCCTTACCCCCGTTCGCACCGGTTCGCTGGTGGAGTTTCAGCCGATTTCAAATGTCAAAATCATTCGTATTCTCTTCCGAGTCCGTTGGCGAAGGCCATCCCGACAAGGTGGCGGACCTCATTTCGGACAGCGTCCTGGACGCCTGCCTGGCGCAGGATCCCACGAGCCGCGTGGCGTGCGAGACCTTGGTGAAATCCAACCAGGTTGTGATCGCCGGCGAGATCACCACCACTGCCAAGATCAACTACGAGCTGGTGGTGCGCGAGGCGGTGAGGGACATCGGCTACGTGAACGACGACGATGTGTTCCATTGCGACAAGGTCTTCATCCACAACCTGATCACGCGCCAGTCGCCCGACATCGCCCAGGGCGTCGATGCGCGGGGCGCCGACGGCAAGGCGACGGCGGAGCAGGGCGCCGGCGACCAGGGACTCATGTTCGGATACGCCTGCAACGAGACGCCCGAGATGATGCCGACCGCGATAATGTACGCGCACCGACTCGGCCGCGAGCTCACGAAGCTGCGCAAGGCCGGCGTCGTCGGATGGCTGCGCCCGGACGCCAAGTCGCAGGTCTCCATCCGCTATGTGAATGACCGTCCGGTGAAGGTGGAGAATGTCGTCATCTCGACCCAGCACACACCGAACGTTAAGCACGCCGACATCCGCGAATTCCTCATCGAATACGTGATCAGGAAGGTCATCCCCGCCGAGATGATGGACCTTACGACCCAGTTCCTGATCAACCCCACCGGCCGGTTCGTGGTCGGCGGCCCCGAGGGCGATTCCGGCCTCACCGGTCGCAAGATCATCGTCGACACTTACGGCGGCTGGGGCCGCCACGGAGGCGGGGCGTTCTCGGGCAAGGATCCCTCGAAGGTCGACCGCTCGGCGGCGTACATGTGCCGCTGGGTCGCAAAGAACGTGGTCGCCTCGGGCCTTGCCGATATCTGCGAGCTCCAGGTTGCCTACGCGATCGGCTACCCCGAGCCCGTGAGCATCTGGGTGGACGCGATGGGAACGGCCAAGATTCCCGAAGAGAGGATCAACCGCGCCGTCCAGAAGGTCTTCAGCTTCAAGCCGGCGAACATCATCAAGGCGCTTGACCTTCTACGTCCGATCTACCGCTCCACGACAAACTACGGGCACTTCGGCAAGGCCGACCTTCCCTGGGAGCAGACGAACAAGGTTAAGCAGCTCCTGGCCGCAGCCAAGTGACCGGCCGCCCCAAGAACAACCAATCCTTTCCGACCATGCCAACGATCACCGCCGCCGCCCGCAGCTCCCAGGACTACCAGGTCAAGGACATCGCCCTCGCCGAATGGGGCCGCAAGGAGATTGCCATCGCCGAGCACGAAATGCCCGGCCTGATGTCCGTGCGGAGGAAATTCGGGGCCAAGAGGCCGCTCGAAGGGGTCCGGATCACGGGCTCGCTCCACATGACGATCCAGACCGCGGTTCTCATCGAGACCCTGGCGGAACTCGGGGCCTCGATCCGCTGGGCGTCGTGCAACATCTTTTCGACGCAGGATCACGCAGCGGCCGCGATCGCCAAGGCCGGTATCCCCGTCTTCGCATGGAAGGGCGAGACCCTCGAGGAGTACTGGAGCCTCACGTGGAGGGCCCTCACCCATCCGGGCGGCAAGGGCCCGCAGCTCGTCGTCGACGACGGCGGCGACGCCACGCTCCTCCTCCACAAGGGCCTCGAGCTCGAGGAGGGAAGCGGCTGGGTGGACTCGCCCTCCGCATCCCACGAGGAGGACGTCATCAAGACCCTCCTTAAGAGGATCCACGCCGAGGCGCCGTACGTCTTCCACGAGATGGTGAAGGACTGGCGCGGCGTCTCCGAGGAGACGACGACCGGCGTGCACCGGCTCTACCAGCTTCACGAGAAGGGAAAGCTGCTCGTTCCCGCGATCAACGTGAACGACTCCGTTACCAAGTCAAAGTTTGACAACCTTTACGGCTGCCGCGAGTCGCTCGCTGACGGGCTCAAGCGCGCCACGGACGTCATGATCGCCGGCAAGGTCGCAGCCGTCTGCGGCTACGGCGACGTGGGCAAGGGGTGCGCGCATTCGCTCCGCAGCTTTGGCGCGAGGGTCATCGTGACCGAGATCGACCCGATCAACGCGCTCCAGGCGGCCATGGAGGGCTTCGAGGTCAACACCATTGAAAGCGCGCTCGCCGAGGCGGACATATACGTCACGACGACCGGCGACTGCGACGTCATCACGCTCGAGCACATGGAGGCGATGAAGGACCAGGCGATCGTCTGCAACATAGGACACTTCGACAACGAGATCCAGGTGGAGCGGCTCTTCAAGGCGCCGGGCGTCAAGCGAGTGACGATCAAGCCGCAGTACGATTCGTTCAAGTTCCCGAGCGGGCGCACCATCTACGTTCTCGCCGAGGGCCGCCTTGTGAACCTCGGCTGCGGCACCGGCCACCCCTCGTTCGTCATGTCGAACAGCTTCACGAACCAGACGCTCGCCCAGCTGGATCTCTGGAAGAACCGGGACAGCTACAGGCCCGGAGTCTACCGGCTGCCGAAGCATCTGGACGAGGAGGTCGCCCGGCTGCACCTCGAAAGGATTGGCGTGAAGCTGACCCGGCTGACCGAGAAGCAGGCCAAGTACCTCGGGGTGCCCGTCGACGGCCCCTACAAGCCGGAGCATTACCGCTATTGAGGCCTGGGACGGCGCGGCCGTTTGCTCCGAGGGTGGGGGATGCTTCCCCGTCTTCATGCGGGGCACATTGCGCGCCTGCGCATTGGCGCATAGGCGCGTCCTCATCGTTGCAGCCGGCCGGACTTTAGGAATTCTGCCGCCGCTTCCTCCGCAAGGCCCTCGTGTTGCAGGGCCAGGCCCAGGTTATAATGGGCGTCGGAGAAGGCGGGCGCCAATTCCAGCGCCCTTCGGAACTGGGCGACCGCCTCCTCAAGCCTGCCGGCGCGGGTCAGCGCGATTCCGAGATTGTTGCGGAACGGGGCGGAGCCGGGCTGGAGCCGCACGGATTCCTCGTATTGAGCCAGGGCTTCCCGGGTCCTCCCCAGCCGGAGCAGGAGCGATCCCAGGCTGCTCCGGATCTCGGCGGAGCCGGGGGCCAGGCGCAATGCCTCCCGGTGTTCGGCGACCGCCTCCTGCCCGTCGCCAACGTAGCGCAGCGCCCGGCCCAGGTTGAAATGGGCCTCCAGGTGGTCCGCCTTCAGGCGGATCGCGGCCCGGTATTGGGCAATGGCCTCGGGCCCGCGGCCGAGCTCCACCAGGACGTTACCGAGATTGTTGTGGGCCTCCGGGTTGTCCGGCCGGTCCCTGAGGATCCGCTCAAACTGCGCGACCGCGTCGAGGCGGCGGCCGGCGAGGTCCAGGGCGATGCCAAGGCTGTTTCGCACGTCCATTGCGTCCGGCTTGAGTCGAAGGGCCGCCTCGAACTCCGAGATCGCCTCGGGCAGGCGGCCCGGGATCCTAGTAAACGCGGTCCCAAGGTCGGCGTGCACCTGCGCATAGGCCGGATTGTCCGCGTTGCCCCGAAGCACCGTCTCCAGGTGCACGACCCCCTCGGCAAGCCGGCCCGGGATATTGATTAGGGCCGAGCCAAGGTTCGCGTGGGCCTCGGTCATGCCGGGATCGAGCCTGAGCGCCGTCTCAAACTCGGAGATCGCCTCCGCGGACCTGCCCGGAGCCTTTGACAGGGCGTTCCCGAGGTTGTTGTGGGCGTCCGATTGGTCGGGCTTCAGCCTGACCGCCTTTTCCAGGTGGGGGATCGCCTCGCTCCACGAGCCCTTCTCGGTCAGGTAAGCGCCCAGGTTGTTATGGGCCATCCAGCAGTCCGGGTTCTTGGCCAGGGTGTCCGAGTAAAGGGCTCCGACATCCCTGTACAGGCCACATTGACGGCGGGTCAGGACAAGAAGAACCGCAAGCACCGCGGCCTCCGCGGCCGCGAAGGCTAATCTCGCCGGCGACCTTCGAGGACCGACGAGACGCTGGTCGAGGCACCGGGCGATTCCGGCCGCGCCCCCAGCCGCCAGCGCGATCAGCCCCAGGCAAGGCAGGTACTGCCAGTGGTCGGCCACGTAGGAGAAGATGAACGGGTAGACATTGAAAAAGCCGAGCGCCGGAAAGAGCGAGCCCACGAAAAATAGCAGCGCGATCAACGGGGCCCGGCTCCAGCGGCGTATCCGATAGAGAATCGCGAAGGTTGCGGCCATGCCGGCGCAGCCCAGGCTCCATGTCCAGCCGGAGTCGACCCGCCAGCGCGGGTAGATGAATGCAAGGTCCGCGGGCCAGAAGAGCTTGCCGAGATAGAACCAGACGATCCTTCCGGCGAGGAAACACCTCTTGACGGCACTCAGGTCATAGGTCTGGCCGCGCGCCCCAATATAGTTCCGCTCAACCCACTCCGTGAAAGCCCCGGCGCACACGCCGAGTAAAAGCCATGGCACGAGCGGAAGAACATCGCGCCGCCAGGCCAGACGCCGGCGGTGCCAAGCGAGCACAAGGAGCAGCGCGGCGGGCAGCGTCGCCGTCACCGACTTGCTGAGCAGGGCAAGCACGAACAAGGCGAAAGCAAAGGCGTACCAGCCCCGTTTTCGTTCCCGGTCGAAACGCAGATAGGCGAGGGCGGAAAGCAGGTAAAAGACCAGGGAAAGCGTGTTCTTCTGCTCGGATATCCAGGCGACCGACTCGACGCAGACGGGATGGAGGGCGAAGACAGCGGCCGCCAGCCATGCGGCCCCAGGCGGAATGCGTGCCCTTCCTTCTTCCGGCCGAATTCGCAGCAACGTGAGCGCGAAGAGACAGGCCGCAGTGGCGTGAAGGCCGACGTTGACCAGGTGATATCCGAGTACCGAGTCGCCCCAAAGCAGGTGCTCCAGCCAAAAGGCGCTGTGAAGGATCGGATAATACTGCTGGGTGGCCCCGATCCGGAACCAGATCCTCCACAACCCTCCCAGGTTCTGGAGCGCGGGAGCCGTAATGTGAGCGGCATCGTCCCATAAGATCCCGCCCCTGAGGACGGGCCAGTATGCTGCCAGCGCCGCCCCGAATACGGCCAATGCTAGGACCGGTGTCGGAAAACGAGAGGGCGCCTGTGGGTCGGGCGGAGGGGCCGGGTCTGGCGGTTGCATACGTTTCTTTGCAGCCTAGGAATCGCAAGAAATGGGCGGTCAGGCAATGCCTTCTCGGGCAAAGGTCAGGCTAAATCGGTGCTGTAATGTTCGCTATTGTTGCTGCCAATCATGCCAGGATTCTCCTTAATCGGACCCTTCCCAGGTTCAGACCTCCTGACATAGGGTCCTGTTGAAATGTCCGCTTTTTGTTCATTTTGGCTGGGTGGAGATGGAAAAGTGGAGGCGCAAACGGGAACCGGAAAAGAGGAATGGGGAGCGGTTGAGTTCGTCGCATAGGCCGGCGAGGGCGTGGCTTCGATGAGAGGAGCTGAGCGGGTGCAATCGGACGCGGAGTTGCCTGTCTGTCACTTCCAAATCCGCAGCGCTGGCCAACGCCGACTGGATGAGCGTGCGGCCTTCCTGATCGGCTCGCCGATAATGCGGCTCGACCAGCGAAACCAAGTCGCTCTCGGCCTGATAGGAAACCATTTTAAGCAGACTGATCAAGTGCTGGCGCTCCGGAGCCAGGCGCACGATCTCTCCGGAAACGGCTTGGCGCACGGGAATGCGGGCGGGCAGCGGGGCCCGCTTGGCCTCGAGGCCGGTGACGCGCTTGAGGGCCGAGCGGATGGAGCGCCCAAGCGCCACTTGTGCGTTCTTCAAGCCGCGCATCGGGTGGGGCGCGCCCTCCAGTTGGGAAAAGGCGGCCCGGCCGTAGTCAGCTTGGAGACGCGTTAGCTCGGCCCGAGCGGAGCGCAGGGCAGCGTCGAGCGCCTTGCGCTGCGGGTTGGGCACCTGGCGGGCCGGATCGTCCGGGACGACGTCGTGTTCGACGAGCGGGTCCAAGGCATATTCCTCTCTCAAATATTTGAAGAAGTTTTCCTGCCTCCAGCGCTCGAACATGCGAAAGGCCACTTCCAGGGCCTTCAGGTCGCGGCGGGAAGTCAGCACTTGGGTTTGGTGGCCGCTGTCGGTCAGGCGGGTGACCTGGCGCAGCCGCAGCTTGCCTTTCAAGAAGCGCACCTGTTGGTCGGCCAGAACATAGGAGAGCGCCCGTCCGTCCAAGCGGCCCTCGTGCATGCGAAAGCGTTTGCGCAGCACCGGGGGACAGCGGCCCTTGCGGTAGGTGAGGATGTCGAAGCCCGATTCCACGAGCCGCAGGAAGAGCTTTGGGCTGTAGCCTCCGCGGTCGAAGACGACCGTCAGGCGCCGGTTTCCGATCATGGCGCGCACTTGCGACAGCAGGATCGGCAGCACCTTGACCATGCCCGAGTTGGCTTCGGCGGTAACCACGAAAAGCGGATCGCCGTGTTTATCGTTGACCCAGTAGTCGGTGGTTGCCGGAGCGGCCAAGCGCCTCCTGGCCACGTGGGCCTTGGGGATCGTGTGCTTGCCGTGATAGACGCGGACGTGGCCATCCACATAGAGAAAACCCAGCGCTTCGCCGCGCTGGGCTATCCGGCGTTCAGCAAGGGCCTCCCCGAAATCGGCAGCACGGCCCGCCCCGGCCAAGCGGGCGAGTTTGCGCCGCAGCGTCTTGACTTCGGGAGCCCGATCCAGGCCGAGCACCCGGCCCAAATCGGCCGGAGAATGCTCCTTCAGTGCTTCGGGTCGCTTGATCCGTAATAGCGCCATCAAGTGCATCGTCACCAAGCTTGTCCGAAGTCCCTGGAAGGCGGGGCCCAGAGTGCCGTAAATATCGCGGTAACGTCCGGATTGTTGCGCACATTTTCTAATCGGTTAGTACGGAGGAAGGTCTCCTCCCATGAACGAAGGCACTCCCCCCGGCGCTTCGGCGCCCGCCCCGGACAGTCAATCGAAGGCCCTTGGTGATGTGATCGCCATCAATGAGGGCCTGATCAAGGACCACCTCAATAAAATCGTCGTAACGACCGTGGAAGAGACTCTAAACGCTCTCCTGGACGCCGAGGCGGACCAGCTCTGTGGCGCCAAGCGCTACGAGCATTCCCCGGACCGCGTCGATACCCGGGCTGGCCACTACGAGCGCCAGCTCCACACGAAGGCCGGCGAGGTGACGCTCAAGATGCCGAAGCTGCGCAAGCTGCCCTTTGAGACGGCGATCATCGAGCGGTACCAGCGCCGCGAGATCAGCGTCGAGGAGGCCCTGGTGGAGATGTACTTGGCCGGAGTCTCGGTCCGCCGGGTCGAGGACATCACCCAGGCCCTTTGGGGCACGCGGGTGAGCCCAAGCACGGTGAGCGAGCTAAACCAGAAGATCGCCGTTCAGATCGAGGAGTGGCGCAACCGGCCGCTCACGGGCCAGCATCCCTACGTTTTCCTAGACGGTATCTGGCTCAAGCGCTCCTGGGGCGGCGAGGTGAAGAACGTGAGCATCCTGGTCGCGATCGGCGTCGACCAGGATGGCTACCGCGAGGTGCTGGGCGTCATGGAAGGCGCGAAGGAGGACAAGGCCTCGTGGGTCAATTTCATGAGGCACCTGAAGGAGCGCGGGCTCGCCGGAGTGCGGCTTTTCATCAGCGACAAGTGCCTCGGCCTGGTTGGTTCATTGGCCGAGTTCTATCCCGACGCACTATGGCAGCGCTGCGCCGTGCATTTCTACAGGGACGTATGGACCGCGGTGCCGACATCGAAGGTGCGTGAGGTGGCCGCGATGCTAAAGGCGATCCACGCCCAGGAGGACCGCCCGGCCGCACAGGCCAAGGCCGTGCTCGTTGTCACCAAGCTAAGGGAGATGAAGCTGGCAGGGGCCGCCGACTGCATCGCCAAGGGCGTCGAGGAGACCCTCCAGTACTTTCATTTTCCATCGGAGCACTGGCGCAGCCTGCGCACCAACAACCCCCTCGAGCGCGTGATGCGCGAGATCCGCCGGCGTACCCGTGCCGTCGGTGCATTTCCCGACGGCAACAGCGCCCTCATCCTCGTCCCCGCCCGCCTGCGCCATATCGTCGGCACCCAGTGGGGCCGCAAACGCTACATGGATATGTCCCACATCAAGGACCTAGCTCCGGCACCAGCAGCGCCAAACAACCTCGTCGCCGGAGAGTTCGCGTGACCCCAAGCGCATCTCACCAGAGTCACGAAGGGGAGGAGCTCCTCCCCTTAGACCCCTCCCGCGACATATTCGTATCTTTCAGTCCCAGCTCCCGGCATTCCGCTGGCAGCTCATCCTAAACCCAAACTCAAAACCTTCCTCCGGCCTGGCCGGTCACCAAATGTGCGAAACTTGACGGACACTACCAATATCGCGGGCACACTCCAGAACGCCGCTTTGCAATATGGGAGCGACGACCAACAAGACCCCGGCGCGGGGCACGGCCGCTTCGGAGCGGAACAGCGGCGCCGCATCCTCCAACAGTCCCAAATACGCCATCAGTCGGTCCACGCGCCGATCGGCCGGATCGTTGTCAAAGGAGATCGGCGCATCGTCCTCGGAGCGAAAAGCGGACAGGTTTGGTTCGCACCCCTGTTCGGTAGCCGGCGGGAGCATTGCCGACTCAGGGCCCGTCGGCTCGAACAAAACCTTCTGTTCGGGTTGCGGATCCTTCCAGCCCATCCGTCGCAGCCGTTTACGCACAGCGGTCTCGCTGACGCCGAGCCGCCGCGCGATCTCGCGGTTGGAATGTCCCTCGCTCTTGAGCCGCTCTACGCTTCGAGTGAGCGTCACCCGCAAGCGTCCCTTCGGATAGCCGCAGGCCTGACCCAGCGCGGCCATGGCGCCGTCATCAAAACGCTGCTCGTCCCTGCGCACCGTGCGAGCCGAACAATCGAAGGCCCTCGCAACATCGTTTTGATCGGCCCATCTCTGTTCCACCAGATTGACTCTCGCATGGGCCTCGGCGATGCGATCGCCCACAGCGTAGTGGGCCAGCACAATCCCAGAAACGATCACCCTGCGTCGGCCCTCCTGGGTGCGCACCAAACATCGATCATTAATGACCTGTGCACCGTCCACGCCACTCGAAATAGGGAACAGCTCGGCCTGTCCTTCGGGGTCTTCCATAGGACCCCGTCATACCGCTCCAAATCGAAAAAGCGGACAGGTTTGGTTCGCACCCCACGTCCCCTGCCAAAAGCGGCCTTCTCACTCTAGAAATCGCGGAAAACCCCCCCTCCTATGTCAGGAGGCCTGAACTTAACGTCGGTGCAGGAAATCTCTGGCGTGTTTACAAAATCAAAGAGCGAACCACTCCCAAATTGAGGCCAAAGTCTGGGCTCACCTTATTGTAAGTTGTCGTTGGTTGAGCTATGGAGATCCGGGACGCTTCCGGGCTCGAACCGGTGAGCTCCTCCCAAAGAGCTTTCCTGGCAGTTGCCGAATGAGCCGCTTCACCCGCGCAGCGTCAAAACCGCCGGCGCGGTAAAAAAGCAAATTCCTTTCACTATCAGTTCCAATCAGTGGTGCCGACGCAATCTCCGGGCCAGGACGGCCATTCCTCCCAAGGCGAGATTTAGCAGCCCGAAGGTGCCCGCACCGTCGGGTACAGAAGCCTGCGCCGGCTGCAATTGCACGTTATCAAGCAGCGTATCAACGCCTCCTAGAATTGGGTCAAACGTCAGCGTGGCGGACCCGCTGAGAACTACTGAAAGTTCGTGCTCGGTCCAAGTCGTGCTCCCGACCCCGTTGGTGAAGTCGACTGTGGTTCCGCCGAGGCTAACGGAATAGGTGTGGGGTTCGCCTATTTCCGCATTGTCATACCAAGTGAGATCGTAAGTGCCCGGCACCGTCACCGTGAAAGTTTGGTTTACGCCTGCCGAATTGCCACTGGAGTTCCCGATATCAAGCAACTGATTGCCTTGCTCAGGAGACGGCCAGCCCGGAATGGTGCCGTTAAAAATGATCGGAAGCGAGTTCGCATCCAAATTCTGATTCCAATCAGTTGGCAGTTCGAACACATAAGTGTTCGGAGTGGGGAGCGGGGGGTCCTCGAAACTGGCGTTGCTGATGAGGTTCTGGCCATTAGCACTGCTAATACCGGCAGCGAGCACGCCAATTGCGAGGATCAATGGGGTTCTGGTCGTCTTCATAAGTTTCTTTTTGTGATATTCCTAGTTTCTTGCTTTGATATTGTCAGGTCTGCGGTCTTGTCGATTGAACCCGCTCCACCCATTTGTCCCCACGTTTGGATGCGGATGGCACTGGCAACGTTGTCGCAGTAGCACAGCATGCCTCGGATGCAGCAGGAATGATGCCATTTTCGACCATGCAGCCTTCATATCACAAGATATTGTATTCAAACGGCTTGCGTGTTTGTCGGCCAAGCCGGGTTTCATAGTGGCTGTAAAGTGTTCCGACGTTGTGCGCGGAAAACTCAAATCACGAGTCATAACCTATTGAACGCTAGATACCTCGCCAGGATTACGGGAGGCGTAAGGAAATGCTGCCGCCCAATAACACCATTGGTAGCCCGCAATGCATTTGTCTGAGGTGTGGAGGCTGGTGCGTTTGGACGTGTGAGTATCCACGCAGTAGAAGGTATCCCCACGGCTTCCCCGGCGACTTAGGCGGTAACGTGTCCTCATGGTTCTCTTTGCAACCGCGAGGATAAATGAAACCGATCCCGGGCAGTTAGCGGGTAGTCGGCGGGTTAACGCCAGTTACCCGGAATGCTCACGGAGTAACAATGGTGGTGTCCATTTTGCTGCCCGTTGCGAACCCGGGACCTCCAAGATCCTTGCTGCAAAGACAGTTAAGATTGGAGGCGCGGGTCGGAATCGGACTAACCTTAACAATCCGGACAGAGGGAGAAAATCCTTCTCCCTTTGTGGCGCAAGGACAATCCAGGCTAACTCGGCACCACCCGGCTTAACTCTGTCAGCACCTTTACTGACAGTTTCACTGACAGTTAATGCCGAGCAAACGTTCCGTCGGAATTTCGAGGGTAGTTCGTTGAAATATCTTCGAATTCGCCCTCGCGCCCATTACGCCTGCCTGATTGCGGGCGCTTCAAAAATTAATGAGCGAGCGGGACCAAGATTGAGGCCGAGGTCTGCAAAAACGCAATTTGCATTTTGGCCTGTTTTATCCTGAGTCTTCTGGTGTGCTAATTGGCTGGATACGGAAGCGGTTGCACGAATGGGCAGTGATCCTGAGTCATCCCGAAAAGGCTTAAATTTCTTAATCGGGTGACAGCTTTCTTCCTTGTTCCATTACGGAGCGTTCTTACCACGGGAAGCGATGAGGAGTTGCATTTCCTCTTGAGTCGTAACTAGGGACTTCCTTAGCACTGAAATCTGGTCTGGAGAAAGCACCGCTGAAGCGTTGTCTAATATTCGTCGATCGATCTCGGATAGGCCAGTTTGCGGATCAACAGGGAACTGCCCGTTCTTGTCAGGGGAGGTCTTGAAGGGCCAGCTAATAGCGTCGTGATATATTTGCGCCATCGCTATCTCCTGATCCGGAGTCAAAGGAATTCCGGCCATCGCCAGATCAACTCCGAAAGAATCGCGAACGATCTGTCGAGCTCCCAGAAGAGATTGATTGTGCTCAAGGGCTCGAACACCTGCATGGCCAATGAGCTCTGCTATCTCGAATGTTAGAGAGGAATATGCGTCAACCTCTGAGCGGTTCAAATTCTTCTGGTCCGTTTCGCCGATGTCTTGCGCGGCGGCGTGGGCATCAATTATCGCTTCACCTTGTGCGGCAATTAGGTTCAGCAGTCTTGTTTGATTTTCGGGAGTAAGGTCGAAGCTAGCGATGACTTCGTGAAAATTAAGCCAAGTGTTTCTGAGCATTGCCCGGTGGCGAATCACATCGTCGTTTGCGACCCGAAGGGCGTCGGCAGACTGGCTTGTTTTCGAGCTTGGACCGCCACCCGGCGATGCGATCTTTGCCGTCGAAGGGGTCAAGACTGTAGCTTGGCGTGGTCCGTCCGCCTCTGAAAGAAATGTTTTCTCTTTCCTGGAGGCCACAAGTGACTTCTTTAGGGCTGAAACCTGCTGAGGAGTAAGCACATTTGAAGCGCGGTCTAGGATTGTCTGGTCGGTCTCGGACAGGGCGCCCTGTGGATCAACAGGCAACGGAACGCTGTTACGAGGCCGCGATTCCTCGGGCCCATTCAAGACATCGAGATAGATGTTGGCCAACGCAGACTCCGTCTCCAGGGTGATCGGTACTCCATCGATCGCCAAATCAGCCGTTACGGTTCCGTGGAGGTTTTGGCGCCAGCCGGAGAAACTCTCTGCGTGGTAGAGCGCTTGAGCTCCCTCATTGCCAACCAAATCTCTTATCTCGGATGAGAACGACAAATAGGCTTCATACGCTGCGCGGTCCTTTTCCTTTTGATCCGTGACGCCTAAGTCTATTGAAACGTAATGAGCGTCCCATTTGGCTTCGTTGCGTGCAACGAGAAGATTAAGTAACCTGGTTCGCTGCTCCGAAGTGAGGTTAAGACTCGCGATTGCGTTGTGAAATATTCCCCAAGTAGCCCTAAGAATTTCACGGTGACGAATCACATAATCGCCCGGTACATGAGGCTCATTAGCTGCTTGAGCCGCTTGCGGGTCTTGAGGACTAGTCGGCGGGGCGTTTTAGGAAACGGCCCGACAAACAATGAGGGCGCTCAGGAAAAACGATGCCCAGAAGCGATGCATATAATGCGCAATCAGCTAGAGAATAAGAAGACCTCACTCAAGAAGATGAAGGGTGAGGAGTCAATGATCTGAGATTGCCTCGATTTGATGGACACAAGACATACGCGTAAAGGGTAAGCTGTTT
>CALAOT010000114.1 GCA_937889545.1 uncultured Opitutaceae bacterium | reverse complement strand
GCTGCGGCCGAGACGCCCCACTTGGACTCGAGGTCCTTGACGAGGCCGGCGATTTCGAGGACCGACTGGCTCGAAAGCCACTCGATGACTTGGTCTTTTGTGATGTTGCTCATGGTGATCTTCTGCTGCCGGCTAGCGGCCCCGGTCGGGGGAGCGTTTAAGGGACGTATCCCCTAGCCTGCTGCGTTTGACTTTGGCTTTCGTCGGGGCCCCGGCGGTGTTCCGCGGGGCTCCCTTGAAATGGTTGGGTTGGATTGGTTGGCTTTAGCCGGCCGCGCGGACCTTGGCGTTGAGAACGTTGACCATCCCCTGCGAGGCGGCGTTGATGACGCGCACGAACAGGCTCGCGGGCTGGCTCATGAGCCCCAGGAGCTGCGCGCGCAGCGCCTCCAGCGAGGGCATGTCGGCGAGGCGCTCGACGTCCTTGGAGGTGATGAGCTTCTTGCCCAGCACGGCCGCCTTGACCTCGACCTTGTGCCTCTCCCTGAAGAACTGCCTCAGGATCTTGGCGACGCCGGCCGAATTCTTGCCGCCGACCACGATCGCGGTCGGGCCCGTGAGCGCGCCCTCGATGTCCGGGAGCCCCAGCGACTTCGCCGCCACGCGCAGCGAGCTGTTCTTCACCACGTGGTACTCGGCCTTCTCGGCGGCGAGCTTTCCGCGGAGCTCCGCGGCGTCCGCCACGGTCACGCCGTTGAAGTTCGCGAGGATGACGTAGTCGGACTTCCTGAGGTGCGTCTCGACCTCGTCGATGAGGTATTTCTTCTCGGCTCTCATGGGTCGTGTCTCCGGGTTTAGTATTTGCCGTACTCGGCGGACGCGATCCGCACTGCGGGGCTCTGCGAGGAGGAAAGCGCGACCGAACTGATGTAGTGCCCCTTGAAGGACGCCGGCTTCGCCTTTCCGACCGCCTCGAGGACCGCGTGCGCGTTCTCGAGTATCTGGGCGGGGGTGAACGAGCGCTTGCCGATCCCGACCCCGATGTTGCACGTCTTGTCCATCTTGAACTCCACGCGGCCCGCCTTCACGGCCTTGATGCCGGCGGCCACGTCGTCCGTCACGGTCCCGCTCTTCGGGTTGGGCATGAGCCCCTTCGGGCCGAGGACGCGCGCGATCGTCCGGACAGTCTTCATCGCGTCGGTGGTCGCGATCGCGACGTCAAAGTCGAGCCAGCCCTCGTTGATCTTCGCCATGATGTCCTGGAGACCGGCATGGTCGGCGCCGGCGTCGATCGCCGCCTTGGCGTTCTCCGTGAACACGAGAACGCGGACCTTCTTGCCCGAGCCGTTCGGCAGCGGGGTCGTCCCGCGCACCATCTGGTCGCCGGCCGTCGGGTCGACGCCGAGGCGCAGCGAAAGCTCGATCGTCTCGTCGAACTTGGCCTTCGGGAATTTCGCCAGGATGTCGACGGCCTCGGTCAGGGGATAGTCCTTCGCGAGATCGGCGACCTGGACGGCGCTGCGATAGCGTTTGCTGTGTTTTTCCATGGTTTGCTCGTTGCGGTGCGAACGTCCCGGGGGGGACTCCCGCTTCAAATGGTGTTTCGCTTCAGTCGACGACTTCTATGCCCATGTTGCGCGCCGTGCCGGCTATGATCCTGATGCCGGCCTCGTCGCTGTGCGCATTGAGGTCCTTCTGCTTGATCCTGTAGATCTCGAGAAGCTGCTTGCGGTTCACCTTGCCCACCTTGTCCTGGTTGGGCCTCGCCGAGCCGCTCGCGATGTTGGCCGCCTTCTTCAGGAGAACGGAGGCCGGGGGCGACTTCAGGATGAACGTGAAGCTCTTGTCCGCGAAGACCGTGATGATCACGGGGAGGATCATCCCGTTCTGGTCCTTCGTCTTGGCGTTGAACTCCTTGCAGAACGCCATGATGTTGACGCCCTGCGCGCCCAGCGCGGGGCCGACCGGGGGGGCGGGATTGGCCGCGCCTGCGGGGAGCTGGAGACGGATGTAGCCTTGGATCTTCTTCGCCATTGTTAGATTGGATTCGGCGGCCCGGGGCCTAGTCGGTGGACCTCTGGACCTGCCAGTACTCGAGCTCCACCGGCGTGAACCGGCCGAAGATCGAGACGGATATCTTCAGCTTGCCCCTGTCCGGGTCGATCTCGTCGATCCTGCCGTTCAGGTTGGCAAACGGGCCGTCGTTGATCTTGACCTCCTCGCCGACGGAGTACTGCACCTTCGGCACCTCCTTGCCGTTGGCCGCCTCGATCCGGGCGCGGATCTCGTCGATCTCGGACTGGCGCAGCGGCGCCGGGTGCTCGCCCCCGACGAAGCCGATCACGCCGGCGACCTCCCGCACGAAGTACCAGGGCTTGTTGATCAGCTTCTTATCCTCGCCGAAAAGGCGCATCTGGATGAAGACGTAGCCCGGATACAGCTTCCGGACCTTGGACGACTTCTTGCCGTTCTTAACCTCGGAGACGACTTCCGTCGGCAGCAGGACCTCAAAGATCGAGTCGTCCAGCTCCTCGGCCGTCTTGAACCTCTCGATGTAGGTCTTCACCTTGTTCTCCTGGCCGGAGAGCGTGTGAAGGGCGAACCACTGGGCTCCCGCGGGAGCGGTCGTTTGGGCGGTCATGGCGGGTTCAGCGGCTGACCCAGTAGGTGAAGAGGTCGACAACGTGGTAGAGCGAGAAGTCGCTGATCGCCGTGAACAGCCCGAGAAGCGCGCTGGCGGCGATGACCACGATCGTAGAGTCGCGCAGCTCGATCCGGGTCGGCCAGCTAGCCTTCTGGAGCTCGCCGACGATCTCGCCGACGAAGATGCGCGTGCTTTGAAACGGGTTTTTCATGGACTGCTGTGGAAGCCTTCTTAAGTGGCAGGGGCGGAGGGAATCGAACCCCCAACCAACGGTTTTGGAGACCGCTACTCTACCAATTGAGCTACACCCCTAATAGTCGTGGATTGTTTAGACGACGGCGCCGAGGCCCCGGTTCCGGAACCTCGGCGAGCCGGGTTTAAGTGTTTCGGAGCAAAACGATTACTCCGTGATTTCCGTGATGCGGCCCGCACCGATCGTCCGGCCTCCCTCGCGGATGGCGAAGCGCTGGGTCTTCTCCATGGCGATCGGCACGATAAGCTCGACGTCGATGTTGATGTTGTCGCCGGGCATGATCATCTCGACGCCCTTCGGCAGCAGGACGACCCCCGTCACGTCCGTGGTCCTGAAGTAGAACTGGGGACGGTAGCCGTTGAAGAAGGGCGTGTGGCGCCCGCCCTCGTCCTTGGAAAGGACGTAGATCTCCGCCTTGGCCTTCTTGTGCGGGGTGATGGACTTCGGGGCCGCCACGACCTGGCCGCGCTCGATCCCGTCCTTTTCGATGCCGCGCAGGAGCACGCCGACATTGTCGCCGGCCTGGCCCTGGTCGAGGAGCTTGCGGAACATCTCGATGCCGGTGACGACCGTGGTGGTCGTGTCCTTCAGGCCTACGATCTCGACGGTCTCGTTCAGCTTGACGATACCGCGCTCGATGCGGCCCGTGGCGACCGTGCCGCGGCCGGTGATCGAGAACACGTCCTCGACGGACATCAGGAACGGCTTGTCGACCTCGCGGACGGGCTCCGGGATCTCGGAATCGATGGCGTCCATGAGGTCGTTGATCGCCTTGATACCCTCCGGCTTGCCCTCGAGCGCCGCCGTGGCCGAGCCGCGGATGATCTTCGCCCCCTTGCCGTCGAACTGGTACTTCGTCAGCAGGTCGCGGATCTCCTCCTCGACGAGGTCGATTAAGTCCTTGTCGTCGATGAGATCGATCTTGTTCAGGAAGACGACGATCTTCGGGACGCCGACCTGGCGGGCGAGCAGGATGTGCTCGCGCGTCTGCGGCATCGGGCCGTCGGCAGCGGAGACGACGAGGATCGCGCCGTCCATCTGGGCCGCGCCCGTGATCATGTTCTTGACGAAGTCGGCGTGGCCAGGGCAGTCGACGTGGGCGTAGTGGCGCTTGACGGTCTCGTATTCCACGTGGGCCACTGCAATCGTGAGGATCTTTGAGGCGTCCCTGATCGTGCCGCCCTTTGCGATGTCCGCATACGACTTGAACTCGGCGAGCTTCTTGTCCGCCTGGACCCTTAGGATGGCCGCCGTGAGCGTGGTCTTTCCATGGTCAACGTGGCCGATTGTGCCGACATTGACGTGCGGCTTCGTGCGTGCGAATGTTCCTTTAGCCATAACGATTTAGGAGCTTGGAGACGTGTATGTGGGTTTTGATAGAGTGGCCGAACCGCATCTTGCCTGGAGCCCAGAACCGGAATTGAACCGGCGACCTCATCCTTACCAAGGATGTGCTCTGCCAACTGAGCTATCTGGGCAGACCAAGACTGCGTTGCAAGAAACGAAAAAGAGCGAAGAAAGTGCATCTTGCATTTTGGGGCGTCAACAGAAATTTGCGCTCCTTTCAAAAAATCGGCCCGGGCGCATCGCGAGGGCTGTTTTCACGGGGAATTCAGGGCCCCACGCTGATCCGGTAGAACCCGGGCGCGAGACGCTGGCCGACCCGGAGGGTCTCCGCCAAATATCGCGCGAAATAGTCGTCCACATCCCCGGCGCCCGAGCTGACGGTCGCCACCACGGGGCCGACGAGCCCGGCCGGGTCGACAGCCGCGACAAACTCCATCGGCCTCCAGGGGGACGGGGACGGCGGATGGGCGTCCGCAACCGGCTGGCCGAACACCCTCTTGCCGCTTCCGGCGTCCACGATTTCGACGTATGCCCCGCGCGGGGGAAGGGTTTCCACCTTCAGGTCGCTCCTGCCAAAACCGATGAACGGGGCCCCGGGCGGGTCGCCGGCAAGGGCCTCGGCAGGGTTCTCGGGAACCGCCGCCGCGGGCGGCAGGTGCAGCGCGAGCCCCGACTCGGCGAAGGTCAGCCTGGCGGGAAACCCGGCGAAGGCGGTCCCGGGCTCCCTGGGCACATAGGGCTTGCGGGAACTGTTGAACTCCGTCGGGAGGAAGAGCGGGGTGAGGTCGAAAAGCATCGTTCGCTCGATGACGACCGGATCCACGAGCCCCACGGGGCTGCGCCCGGCCTCCGGCGCGGGCAGCTGCACCGGCGCCGGAATCCGCACGAGGAACGCAAGCCACGCAAGCACAAGGACTCCCGCAGCTGAAGCCCACATCCATGCCCTGCGGTTGGGTGTCCCCCGCCAGTTCACTTCGTTTCAGCCTGCCCGAGGTCGGCGCCGCGCTCCTCAGCGCCCCAAAGGACGCGCCCAAAGCCCGCCTCGCGCGCGGCCCCTTGAATCTCAACGAGTTCGGAAAGCGTCACCCCCGAGCTTGCCCGGATGAGCAGCGCCGGCCTCGATGCGCGCCCGGCGCGCGCCTTGAGCCATTCGCGCAGCTGGCCCATGTCCACAAGCCCGTCCTCCGTGAAGATCTGCCCCGAGCGCAGCACGTTGATGATGTAGCTGGTCGTAGGCGAGGCGTCCGCCCGAGCGCCGGACAGCTGCGGGAGCTGGAAATCGACCCCGAGGCCCGGCGCCAGGACGAACCGGGAGCCGAAAACGGAGAAGAAGAGGCCCAGGAGCCCCACGTTCACGTAGTGGAGCGCACCCGTCCCGTGCGGGGGCGGCCGCAGCCTCGAGGCCAGGTCCAGGGGCCGCGCGATCATTTTGGCGCGGCGCCCGCGGACTTGTATTCAGTGTTTAGATACTTCATGATCTCGTTCCCCGACCACTCCATGTCGCGCACGATCGCCCGCACGCGTCCGTTCAGGAAGTGCAGCGCCAGGTGGGCCGGGATCGCGAGCATGATGCCCGCGGCCGTGCAGAGGAGCGCCTCCCACATGCCCTTCGCGAGCACGCTCGCGGTGGCGTAGTCGCGCTGGAACGCGGCAAAGGTCGCCATCATCCCGAGGACCGTGCCGAGGAGGCCGAGGAGCGGGGCCACCTGGGCGATCGCGCCGACCGCTCCGATCCGCCGCTCCAGGGCCGGCAGCTCCACGACGGCGGCCTCCTGCACGTGGAACCTCATCGCCTCCGGGTCGTCGTCCGCGTGCAGGAGCGCGGCCTTGACGACGGCGGCGACCGGCCCGGGCGTCTCCTCGCATACCGTCAGGGCCTCCACCAGCCGGCGCTTCGCGAGGATGTTCTTTATCCCGCTGAGGAACGCGGTCGACCGGATCTGGCCCCGGTGCAGGTATAGGGCGCGCTCGATGAAGACGACGACGAGGATCACCCCGAGGGCGAAGATGATCCAGATGACGGGGCCGCCGCGGGCGAGCAGGCTGGATTCCAGGGGAGGCATGGGTCCGGGATTACATCACCCTTTGGCCGCGGGCAAGTGGAAGCGGGCGAGCCGATCGCGCGCGATCTCCCCCCCGGGAAGCCCCGAGTCGACGATCAGGAGCCAGGCCCGCTTCGCCTCCTCGAGCCGGCCCTGCTGCTCGTAGAGCGAGCCGACCTCGAGGAGCGTGCGTGCGATCCACCAGCGGCCCTTGGGCCCGAGGCCCTGCGGGCCGCCGGGCTTGACCAGGAACGCGTCCACGACGTCGCCCCACCAGACGGCCTGCGCCTTGGCCGCGTCGCTTCGCGAGAGGATCTTGCCGAGGTTGTAGCCCGCCTCGACGCGCACGTCCGCCGGCGCGTCCACCCGCTCGACAAGGTCCTCGAAGATCCTGGTCGCGCTGTCGGCATGCGAGGCGTTGTTCGCGGACTGCGCCTCGTGGCACTCGGCGAGGGCGAGCTGCGCGAGGATCGCGTCCGGGTTCCGGGCGAAGGCGGGGTTGTTCACCAGGTACTCGTACACCTGCTGCGCCTGGGGAAACTGGTTTAGCTCGCGCAGGAGGTCGCCCTGCCTCATCCGGGCGGGGAAGATCAGCTCGCTCGTCGCGTACTTCGGGTTGTTGACCAGGCTGTACAGCAGCTTGTACGCCTCGTTGAGGTTCTTGTCCGTCCCGAGGCGCTCGGCCTGGAGCGCCGCCTGGTAGAGCGCGTAGGGCGCATAGGTGCTGTTCGGGAACTCGTCGGCGAGCTTTTGCAGGAGCCGCTGCGCGTCCACCACCTTGTCCTGCTGGGCGAACCGGTCGGCCTCGACGATGTACGAGTAGACGGCGGACTCCGAGCGCGGAAAGTCCGCCCGGAGCTTCTGCAGCGTGTCCTCGGCGTCCGCGTCGCGCGTGAGCTCGAAGTAGGCCTGCGCGCGCAGGAGCTCGCCCGTGCTCTCGATCTCGGCCTTGAGATCGGGGGCCAGCCCGGCGGTCGCGGCCGCGAGCGACTGGACGTGGGCGAGCGTCTCCTCGGGCTTCCTCGCGTCGAACGAGAGCCTCGCCTGCAGCCAGGCCATCCTCGCCACAAGCTCCGCGCGCAGGCTCGGCGGCGCCTTCCCGCGCAGGAGCCGGTTGACCCGGTCGTACGCCTCCGCCGTCTCCCCGTGGACCTCGAGGCTGCGGGCGAGATTCCACTCGGCCTCCCACCGGTCCTCCGGGTCGAACGCGGGGTCGCGCGCCAGTTCGTCCAGAACGGACACGGCGGCAGCGAGCGCGCCCGCCTCGATCTCGGACTGGACCCGCTGGAACATGAGGAGGCCGGGGCGCACGCCCTCGGGGCGGGAGCGCAGCGCGGCGGCGTAGGCGTCGGCCGCGCTCCGGAAGTCGCCCCGGTCCCTCCCGAGCATGCCGGCCCGGAACCACGCCTCGGCGACAAGCATGCCGAATTCCGCCCGGATCTGGCCGGGGGGGAACTCGCCGCCGGCCTTGAACGCGTAGTCCGCCGCGGTCCGGTAGCGGTACTGCTCCCAGGCGGAGCTGGCGAGGACCGAATAGGCGTGGGCCTTGAGCGGCGAGCCCGGGAACTTCTCAAGGAGGGCGTGCGCGTCGTCCTCGGCCTGCGCGTAGCGCGCGTCGCCGAGCTCGAGCTGGGACCGGTACAGCAGCAGGCTCTCCAGGATGGGGTGCGGCCGGGGCTCGGCGATGAGCCTGTCGAGCCTTTCGGCGAGCTCGGTGCGCGGCGCGCCCGGCTGCGTGCCGCGGACCAGCAGCTGCAGGGCGATCCGCTGGCGGTCGGGGTCGATTCCCGACCCGAGCAGCTCGAACAGCTCGCGCCGCCCGACGCCGGCGTCGGCGCCGGCGATCAGCCCGAGCAGCAGCCTGAAATGGTCGGTCTCCGAGCGCTCCTCCGCGGACAGGATGCGCAGCTCGTTCTGGAGCACGTCGATCGCCTGCTGTTTGCGGCCCCTCGCATTGAGCGCGATCGCGTACTCGCGCGTGAAGCCGCGGCCGATCTTCTGGCTCTGGAAGGTCTCCGCGTTCTTCCGGTCGGCCTCGAGCTGGATCTCGCTCACGGCCCCGATCCGCAGCCGGACCTGCTCCTCGGCGAGGACGAATCGCGCGCGCTGGAGTTCGGAGACGGCCGAGGCCGCCGCCTGCTGGAAGTATCCGCCGGCCCGCGCCGGCTCGTTGGCCGCATCGGCCAGCAGGCCCTGGAGGAAGGAGTGCCAGCCGCGGTCGGCCGGCTCGAGCTCGTCATAGCGGGAGGCGGCGAGCTCGGACCTCGCCTGATCGGTCCGCTGGCTGAAGGCGGCGACCAGCCCGGCGCGCAGATGCCAGCCCGGGCCCCGCGTGCCCGCGTAGGACTCGAGGGCCTTGCCGGCGCCCGCCACGTCCCCGTCGTCGAGGAGCGCCGACGCAAGCGCCAGGGTGAGGCGGCCCGAGTCCGCCCCCGGAGCCGCCAGCATCGATCGGTAGAGCGCGGCCGCCGTCGACGGAAAGCCCAGATCCTGAGAGCGTTGCGCCGACACAAGCGCGAGGGCGGCCTCGCCGGGCGAGGGGGCGGAGCTGGGCGGGGCGAGGGGGACCGGCGGGTTGAGCGGCTCCAGCGCGCCCAGGGAAACGGACAAGGCTAGCAGCGGGGCAAGGGCGGTCGGGAGTCGCATGGACGGCGCTCTAAACCTTGTCCGGCAACGCCCAACAATCAATCCGGGACTGCGGGGGACGGAGTTCCATTGACCCGACCGACCCTGCATTCCAACCTCCGGTTCCCATGACAGCACTCATCATCCTCGCCGTGCTCCTCGCGGCCGCCGCCGTCCTGGCCCTCTGGGCCACGGGGATCTACAACTCTCTCGTCGCGCTCAGGAACCGCTTCAAGAACGCGTTTGCGCAGATCGACGTCCAGTTGAAGAGGAGGTACGACCTGATCCCGAACCTCGTGGAGACGGCGAAGGGATACCTGAAGCACGAGCACAGCACGCTCGAGGACGTCACCAAGGCGCGCAACATCGCCCTGGCCGCCTCGCAGGCCGCCGCCGCCAACCCGGCCGATTCGAGCGCCGTCAGGAGCCTGGTGTCCGCCGAGGGCGGCCTCGCGGGGGCCATGAGCCGCCTGATGGTCGTCGCGGAGCAGTACCCGGACCTCAAGGCGAACCAGAACATGATGCAGCTCATGGAGGAGCTGACCTCGACCGAAAACAAGGTCGCGTTCGCCCGGCAGTCCTATAACGACTCGGTCATGGTGTACAACACGTCGCGGGAGACGTTCCCGAACGTGCTCCTCGCGGGAATGTTCGGCTTTCTCCCGGCCGAGCTGTTCCACGTCGAGGATCCGACTGAGCGCAACGCGCCGAAGGTCTCGTTCAGCTGATGGACTTCTTCGCCGCCGAGCAACGGGCGAGGAAGCGCACGGCGCGGCTGCTGGTCCTGTTCGGGTTCGCGGTGGCCGGCACGGTCTTCGCGGGCTACGCCGCCACGGTCTTCGCCCTGCGCGTCGCCGGGAACAACGCCGGCGCCGGGTACGGCTACCCCAGGTACCGCAGCCCCGGCTTCGTCGGGGACGCCGCGCAGGGCCCGTTCTGGCAGCCGCGGCTCTTCGCCGCCGTCTCGCTCTGCACGCTGGCCGTGATCGGCGTCGCGTCGCTCTACAAGTGGTCGGAATACAGCGCGGGCGGGTCGGCGGTCGCCGAGGGAGTGGGCGGGCGCCGCGTAGACCCGCACACCACCGACCCCAAGGAGCACCAGCTGCTCAACGTCGTGGAGGAGATGGCGATCGCGTCGGGCCTGCCCGTTCCGGCCGTCTACGTCCTGGACGAGGAGCCGGCGATCAACTCCTTCGCCGCGGGCCTGACCACCAGCGACGCCGTCGTGACCGTCACCCGGGGCACCCTCCAGAAGCTGAGCCGCGACGAGCTCCAGGGGGTGGTCGCGCACGAGTTCAGCCACATCCTCAACGGGGACATGCGGATGAACATCCGGGTCTCCGCAATCATCTTTGGCATACTCGTGATCGGCCTGGCGGGAAGGGCGACGCTCTGGGGCCTGCGCGCCGGACGCCTCGGCTCGTCGCGCGGGAAGGGGGGCGGCGGGGCCGTCCTCGTCGTGCTGGGGATCGGACTCGCCCTCCTTGCCATAGGCTACATCGGGTATTTCTTCGGCCGGCTGATCCAGGCGTCCGTGTCGCGCCAGAGGGAGTTCCTGGCCGACGCCTCGGCGGTCCAGTTCACGCGCAACCCGGACGGGGTCACCGGGGCCCTGAAGAAGATCGGGGGCTACGCGATCGGATCGGAGCTCGACACCCACAGGGCCGCGGAGATAGGCCACTTCTTCTTTGCGCAGGCCTTCGCCTCGGATTTCGGCGGGCTCTGGGCCACCCATCCGCCGCTCGGGTCGAGGATCAGCGCGATCGACCCCAACTTCGACGGGAAATTCATCGAGCCCCCCGAGGCTGTGGACGTGGCAAGGGAGCCGTGGTCGCGGGTGCCGCACATGCCGGCGGCGGCGCCCTCCCCCTCCCC
>CALAOT010000113.1 GCA_937889545.1 uncultured Opitutaceae bacterium | reverse complement strand
CCTCGGCGAGATCGCGGAGCGCGCCCACGGCCGCACTGGGATCGCCGGCGAACGCGCGCAGCTCGCCGAGCGTCTGGAGCGTGCCCCTCGCCGCGGCCAGCTGGTCGTTCAGCCTTTCAAGCTCGGCCGCCCAGTTTGCGGCCTCGGCGGGATTCGCGATAACGGTCACGAACGAGGTGTCCGCCACCCCAAGAAACCCGTGCGCGCAACGCGCGGCGAAGAGCGCCAGCGCGGCGGCCGTCCACGCCCTCGCGACGCCCCGGGACGCGAGGTTCATGGGACTGGCCCCCAGGCCGGGGCGGGCGCGGGCACAAAGACCGGGACGGCGACCGTCTCGGGCGCCAGCTTGCGCCCGTCGCGCGCGGTCCCGGACTCCTCCCAGATGTAGTACTCGGTCCTGCCGGCCGGCCTCGACCCGCACGGCGCCTCGAGCGCCTGCCTGGCCCAGTACAGCTGTTTGGCCGCGTCCGCGGCGCCGAGCAGGTAGCCCTCGTCGACCGCGCCCCTGCGCGACGAGCCCGGCGCCGATTCGCAACCCCCGAGAAGGAGGGCGAGGATCACGGCTGCGGCGCGCCTCATGCCCGCCTCCCGCCGGCCTCGGCGAGCACGCCCTCGTAGACAGAGGCGTGCTTCCCGAGCGCCTTCATCCTCCCGTCAAAAACCGCGCCCGAGGATTCGGCGACATAGAGCATGGCGGGGTCGACCTCGACGCGGACGGTCCCGCACATGGGGGCCGGACCCTCCCTTGAGAAATACGTGAAATAGGAGGCCTTGCGCGCGCCCGCCTGGTGCTCGACGAGAGGGTGCTGGACGATCGCGCGCTGGGCGGCGCCGGGAAGCCCGATCACGCCCGCGATCCTGCGCACCTGGTCCGCGTTGTTCTGGCGCATCAGGAAGTACTGCTTGCACTGGCCGAACAGGAGGTCGGTGAGCGCGGGATCGATGTCGTCGATCTGGGAGGGTTCCTGGAAGGCGCCGATGAACACGCACCGGTACTTCCTCATCTGCGCAAGCAGCTCCTTCACGAACTCGGCCGCGCCGGGTATGAGGAGGATCCGCCTGAGCTCGTCGAGGAGCATCACCTTGGACTCGCCCCTGGGGAGCGCGAGGATGTGCTGGCGCACGTGGTCGAACACCACGAAGCCCGCCAGGTCCTTGAGGATCCCCTCCGGCAGCCGGCTGGTGTCGAAGTGCAGGCCGGCGCCGCGGACGTCGACATTGGTCGGCCCGTCGATGAACGCGCCCACGACGCCCCCGGCCCGGAGCCCCTTCGCCAGCTCGGAGGAGAGGAAGTCGAGCTCGCCGGCCACGCCCGCGCTGCGGTGGTGGGGCAGCCGGCCGTGCCTCATCAGCGAGACGAGCCCGTCGAACCTGGGGTAGTCCGCGGCCGAGAAGAGGCTGAACGCCATCGACTCGACGTTGCGCCGGCCCGCCGGGAGGATCGAGTGGCGCACGACCTCGTCCTCGCTCGGCGCCGCAACGATCTCGCGGGCCGCCGCGGGATCCGCGCGCTCGATCTCCCTCAGGGCGAGGTGGCCGTCGAGGAAGTCGTCGTCCGCCGAGCGCAGCCGGTCCGCCGCGAGCGCCCTCCTCGCGAGGCCGCGCCAGCGCCCCTCGTCGGCGTTCTTCCAGTCCTCGGCGCAGTCCTCGAAATGGCTGCGGACGTATTCGCCGATCAGGCCCTCCCTGCGCCTGTTCCGGTCCTCGTCCCTCGAGAGCCCGACAAGCTTCATGCACGTCCTCACGACCCGCGACACCGTCGCCGACGTGAGGGGAAGCCCGAGGGTGTCGAACGGGTTAAGGGTGCAGTCGCCCGATTCCCGCAGGACCAGGCTGCGCATCCCGCACAGCTGCGCCTGCGTGACAAAGGCCATTCCCTCCTCCTGGTAGAACCGGTAGCTCCAGTCGCAGTCCGACTGGCTCATGAGGTCTATGAGGAGCGCCGACTTCCCCGACCCGTTCACCCCGACGACGACCGAGTGCTGCGGCGTCCCGTTCGCGGTGACGAGGCGCACGCCGACGACGCTGCGTCCCGGGCTGTCATAGAGCGCCTGGGCCTCCTCGAGGTGGCCCGTGAACGTCGAGGAGATCGGCATCAGGTCGGCGAGGTTGTGGTTCTCGACGTAGATGTCCCATCCGCGGTAGGTGCCCCCGAGATTGCCGGGTATCGTCTCGTAGAAGAGATGCCGCGCCTGGGCCGCGTTGTTGACCTGCATGAACTCGGCCCCGTCGATCCCCTGCAGGGCCGTCCGCATAGCAAGCGACTTGGCGGCGATGCCCTCCGGGGTGTCGGCCCACACGCGAACGGCAAAGAGCAGGTTGAACGGGATCGTGACGGAGGAGAGCAGCGAATCGATCCTGGCGTGCCGCAGGCGTATGTCGTTCTCCACCCCCGCGGCGCGGCGGTCCGAGAGGAAGGCGCTCAGCTCGTCGATCTCCCTGCGCAGCCGCTCAATCTCCCCCCCGACCGGCAGGGGATGGATGCCGAGCGTGATCGACGCCCCCCGGCCCACGGCGTCCAGGACCGGCAGGAGCATCCCGGGCCGCGTGCCGCGGGGAAGCTCGCGCATGACAAAGATCGCGTGGTAGTTCCCGTCAAAGAAGAGCAGGCTGGCGCGCTCGCCCCTACCTCCCGACGCAAACGCGTTCAGGTCGCTCCTGAGGCAGTTCGCGCGGACGGACCGGCTCTCGTCGAACCCGCCCATCCCCTCCTCCCCGGCTCCGGAGAACAGGCGTGCCAGGCTTGGATTGAGGAACCTTCTCAGGTGGAGCGCGTGCGCGCGGCTGTCCATCGGCTCCCACCTGCCGAGCGGGTGGACCATCGCCAGCATGTGCAGCTGCGAGTCGAGGCCGGATGCGGCCTGGCGCAGGAAGGCGTCGCACGAGGCGACCGAGCGCACGTTTGCTGCGGACAGGCCCTCGCAGCGCCTGCCGACGTAGACATGGACCCTTTCGCGCCGCAGGCTGCCCTCGGCGAGCCTCTGCTCGTAGAATGCTCGCCGGACGGCGCAGGTCCTCCGGCACCACGGCGATCCCGCCGCCTTGCGGCCCGAATAGGCCTCGAGCGCAGCCTCGAAATCGTCCTCCACGGTCCAATGGACCTGGAGCGAGGCCGCCGAACCCACGGCCGCGAGCAGGTGGGCGTTCTGGCGGCGCAGGTCCAGGATGGTGCGGTTGTCCGCGCTGCGCAGGTCGGGCACCTCGACGCTGGCCCCGCGCGAGAGGCACGTGCGCGCGTCGAGAGCCGACCCCCACCAGAGCATGTCGCGCTCAAACCACCCGATGGGAAACGTCCGGGCCATCGGAAGTGTTTCACCGGCCCCGGCCGGCGGGCCGGGTCGCGCCCATGGGATGCGCCAGGTCGGCCGCGCGTCCCGGCCCAGACGCGGCCGCTGCGTTGATAGCGATCCGCGGCAGCACCGGCAGGTAGCGCCGGGGCGGATCGGTGAAGTCGAGCCGGAGACCAAGCACCGTCGCCCAGAGGTCGCCCTTGAAGTGCGGGGGCCTGCCCGCGACAAGAAGGCGCAGGTACGCGAACCCGCCGGCAAACGGGAGCGCGGCGAGGATGGTCCTCGAGAGCCAGTGGCTCCCTGCGCCGCCGTCGCCGAGGAAAAGCTTCAGAGCGAGCCCGATGCTCAGGACGAGTCCCGCAAAGAGCGGCCAGAGCGCGTTGAAAGCCACCCCGTCGAATCCCAGATAGCCCACCCTGGCCCGCCGGCCAGTGTTGCTAGGCGTGTAGGGAAGCGCAGGCTCCTCGGGGTCGGTCGGCATGCTCGCTCGGGTTCGCCCGGACTCACCACGCGGGAAGGCTGCCGAGGGTCCAGACCGGGCTGATGATCCCTATCCGTATCGAGAACCAGTAGACGCCGGCCGAGATTGCCGGTATCCCGATCGCCCAGGCGGCCTCCTCGAGCTTGTCCTGCTTGTCCTGGGCCCGGTACGCCCGCTGCGCGTGCTTGATCCCCTGCCACACCGAGCCCGCGAGCCCCAGGGTGAAGAGCCAGCCGAGCAGGTCGGTCGCCTGGAACGCGGCGGCCAGAAAAGGAGCGGGAGTTGGGAGGTTCATGGAATTAGACATGTCCCACTATCTGTTTTAATCAAGCTAATTTTTCAGCCCCTGCGCGCGATTTTTCCCCACCCGGCGCCGGGTCATTCGACCGGGCGTTTCCACCTGGGCGCGCCGGGGAGCGGGCTCCCACGAGAATCCGATGCCGCTCCGCGACCAGCATTGAAAAATCAGCGTCACGCGGCTATCACACGCCCCAGCATGACGGGGAGCCACGAACGCGAGATCGTTCTAGGCGTCGGTGGCTTTCTCGGCCACGACGCAAATGCCGCCCTGCTTGTCGATGGGCAGCTCGTGGCGGCCAACCAGGAGGAACGATTCACTCGCCGGAAGCACGACGGCGGCTTTCCGTCCCACGCCATCCGGGAATGCCTGGGCACCGCCGGCCTGACCCCGGGCGATGTGACGGTGTGCGTGTTCGCGGAGAAGCCCCTGCAGAGCATCCTCTTTGACAGGGCGAAGCGACCTGGCGGCGCTCCTGCGCGGGTGCTGGGCCGGATGTTGCCCGAGAACGCGGGAGGATTGTATAACCACCAGGCCCGGTTGCTGCTCCCGAGCGCCCGCTTCCGCTACGCCTGGCATCACCTCTCCCACGTCGCGGGCGCATTCTACACGGCCCCGTTCGCGCGAGCGGCCTTTCTGTGCGTGGACGGCAAGGGCGAGGACTACAGCGCCAGCGCGGGCGTGATAGACGACGGCGGGTTGAGGCTACTGTGGGAACAGCCGTATGAGAACGGGCTCGGGCTGCTCTACACGCTCATCACGCATCATCTCGGCTTCGCGTCGTACGGATCCGAGTACAAGGTCATGGGCCTCGCCCCGTACGGGAAGCCCACCTTCACCGAGGCCCTTTCAAAGCTCTACTCTACCGACGGCCACGGCGGCCTCCGGCTTCACAAGCCCGTCACCTTCCTGCCCAGCGCCATGGCCGCGTCCGTTCAACTGGTCACGGATGCCTCGGGGGTGGCGGCCCGCAAAGACGCGGAACCTCTGGCCCCGGAACATGTCGATCTGGCCGCATCGCTCCAGAGGATCTTCGAGGACGAAGTCTTCAAGATGGCGCGCTTTGTCCGGGCGGAGACGGGCGAACGAAACCTTATCTTTTGCGGAGGATGCGCGCAGAACTGCGTCGTCGCGGGTCGCCTGCGGGCCGAGAGGGTATTCGAGGGGCTGTTCAATTCGCCCGTCGGCGGCGACATGGGCAGCGGACTCGGCGCGGCCCTGCTCTACCTGCGGACGGCGCACCCGCGCCGCAGGATCAAGATCGACGCCAAAGGCTTCTATCTCGGATCGGAACCCGGCAGTGCCCCGGCCGCGGCCGCTCGGTGGCGCCTGCCCTACGCCGGGGCAATACACGACTTCATAGCGGAGCGTCTGGCGGAGGGCCGGACCGTGGGCTGGGTTCGCGGCCGGATGGAGCTCGGGGCCCGCGCCCTGGGAGCCCGGTCGATCCTTGCCGACCCCCGCCAGCCCGGAATGCAGTCACGGCTCAATCTTGCCGTCAAATTCAGGGAATCATTCCGGCCGTTCGCCCCGGCGATCCTGGCGGAGGACGTGGGGCAGTGGTTCGACTCGTCCGAAGAGTCGAGCTACATGAACTACACCGCGAACCTGCTTCCGTCGCGGCGGCATCCGACCCCCTCCTCGTTCGCCACCCTTAAGGAGCAGCTGGATTACCCGCGCAGCGAGATTCAAAGCGTGGTTCACGTCGATTTCTCAGCCCGCCTGCAAACGGTCGACTCCGGCGTGCACCCAGACTTCCATCGCCTGCTCCTCGCGTTCAAGGCCGTGACGGGCGTGCCGGTCCTGATCAACACGAGCTTCAACGTGAGTGGCCAGCCGATCGTGCGGACCGCGGCGGAGGCCTGGGAATGCTTCATCAATACCGACCTCGACCTCCTGGTCGTCAACGACGAGGTTTACGGCAACCCTCGCGAACGCAGCCGCGAGGAGAAGGTTGCCTGGCTCAAGCAATTCTCGAAAACAGCCTGACCAAACGCCGCATATCGATGAGTAAGCGTATTCGCCATCTTGTGTTGGGCGTCATTCTCGGGCTCGTCCGCATCGCACAAGCTCCTGCGAAGGCCGGCTGGAAGCGGAGCCGGCGGCGCGCGGATGACCTGCGCGGAATGTAGCCGCAAGGCCTCCGCCATCGCGGATTCGAATCTGGCGGAAAGGGGCGTAGAGCCAGCCGGGAACAGGGATTGTGGCGGGCGGGCAGGCGCCAGAGAACGGCGACGGCGGTCTTCATGAGCGTCGCGGCATGGAGCGGTTCTCAGATCATCCTGTGCCTTCGAGAGGGCAAAAGAGCTCGCCAAAACGAGGTCAACGTCAACACGCTTCCGGACGCGTGCATCACTGCATCCCGAGCGCAAGCGCCTCCGAGAGGGAGGCGCCATTCCCCGCGGTTGCCGGAGCCTCATGGATATGGCTTGCAGGTCCGAGCGTGGCTCGGGGCCATTGGCGCGCCTACTGAGCACATGACCTCTCCCGATCCTCCTGCCGTCACCGCAGTCGTTCCTTCCCACAATCCGCATCTCGGGCGTCTTCGGGAGGCGCTCCAAGGTTTGAGGGCGCAGTCCTTGGCCCCGGAGTCGTGGGAAACGCTTCTCATTGACAACGCCTCAGCCTCGTTTCCCGCGGGTGCAGACTACCGCGACTGCGCCCCAAGCAATATCCGGGTGATGCACGAATCCAGGCTCGGGCTCACGTCGGCCAGGCTCGCGGGCATCCGGGCTTCCCGGGGATCCATCATCGTCCTTGTCGATGACGACAATGTCCTCGCCCCCGGCTATGTCGCGGAAGCCGCGCGCCTCTTCGCGCGCGATGCCCGGCTCGGTGCCGCGGGCGGAAAATCACTGCCGGTGTTCGAGTCGCCGCCCGCCCCCTGGCAGCTCGAATTCCTCTCCCTGCTGGCGGTGCGCGACCTCGGTGAGGCCGAACTCCTTGCCGCATCGTTTCGGCCGGATGGGTCGGCGCAGAAACAGTACCCCTTGTGCGCGCCTATCGGAGCCGGCATGGTGTTGCGGCGGGAGGCCGCGCTGGCGTGGGCCGAAGGGGTCGAGCGGGATCCGAACCGACTCCGGCTCGACCGGACGGGGCCCGATCTCGTCTCCGGGGGCGACAATGACATCGTCATGACCGTCCTGGAGCACGGTTGGTCCGTGGGTTATTTTCCGAGCCTGACCCTGAGTCACATGATTCCGTCCGCGCGGCTCGACCCGCGCTACCTGGCGCGCCTGAACCGCGCGATCCAGCGCTCGTGGGTCCAGGTCCTGTCCGCCCACGCTGCCTGCCCATGGAAGCCGATCGCCGGGTGGACGGTCGCGCCGCGCCAGCTTAAGGCCTGGTTTTCCAGGCGCGCCTGGAAGGGCCCGGCCGCCCGCATCCGCTGGCAGGGCGCATGCGGGCATTTCGAAGGGCGCGCGGGATAAGAACCGTGGAACCGTTAAAAAGATTCATGCGCGCCTGCCTGCGCCGCTTCGGGTACGATCTTGTGCGCCACCAGGCTGCACGGGATCCGGTGGATTCGTTTGTCGATTTGAGCGAGGATGAGCGCCTGATCCTCCGCGCGGCCCGTCCCTTCACGATGACCGGCCTGGACCGCCTTGCCGCGGTCATCAATGCCGTTAAGCACGTGGTCCAAAACGGCGTGCCTGGCGACATTGCCGAATGCGGCGTGTGGCGCGGGGGCAGCATGATGGCGGCGGCCCTCACCTTGCGGTCGCTCGGCGACTCCAGCCGCACGCTCTACCTCTACGACACGTTCGAGGGAATGCCGGCCCCCACCCACCGCGACCGCAGCTTTGACGGGCAGGAAGCGGGATCGCTTCTTCGCGCGGCACAGCGCGGGACAGGGATCTGGTGCTACGCGGGACTGGAAGACGTCCAGCACAATCTCTTCTCCACCGACTATCCCAGGGACAAGCTGGTATTCGTGCAAGGGAAGGTCGAGGAGACGATTCCCGCGCCGATGCCCCGCTTGCTTTCGGTGCTGCGCCTCGACACGGACTGGTACGAGTCCACCCTGCACGGGCTGACCCACCTTTACCCGCGCCTGAGCTGCGGAGGCGTGCTCATCATCGACGACTACGGCCACTGGCAGGGCGCGCGGGCCGCCGTGGATGAATATTTCTCCCGGCAACCCGTTCCGGTGTTCCTGCATCGCATCGACTATACGGGCCGCATAGCCATAAAACCCCTCCCGGCCGCGCCCGCCTCATGAGCCTCTTCCGCCACAACATCCTGCCGCGCCTGCGATTGCTTCGGACGGCGCTTTCCCGGCGTTTTGTCTATGCGGACGTCGTAGCCATGGCGCAGGAGTACGGCCTCGACTACCGGGACCTAAGCGCGGACGTGGAGCCCTTCGGATTCGTCCTCTCCGTGGCGAAGGGAATCCCGCCGGATCCTCCCGACTTCCCCGCCCTGATTGGGCCGCCCGAAGGATTCACCCCCCCGGGCGCGCCCGCTCGCTTCAACTCCGAGCCGAGCGTCGGCCGATTCCTGGGCCAGCTCGTGTTCTTCAGCCACGCTCAAACTGTCGTTGAGCTCGGCTGCTTTGGCGGATGGGCAAGCGCGCACATGGCGCTCGCGCTCAAGTCCGCAGGCCGCGGCGGCCGCCTATACTGTGTCGACTACATCCAGGAGTATCTCGACGTGATGCTGGCCAACCTCAGACGCCATGGGCTGGGAGACCTTGTCACGCCGGTGCGCGGCATGTCCCTCGAGCCCGCAGTGTTGGCGGCGTTGCCCACGCGAATTGACGTCATCTTTCTGGATACCTCGCACGCCTTCCCGGGCACGCGCGACGAGATCCTCGCCTACGCGCCGCGGCTCTCGCCCGGCGGATTCCTCGTGCTGCATGATTCCGTGGGAGCCAGCGGCGTTCGGCGCTCCGTCCGGGACGTGGCCAGCCGCTTCAAGGTCCTGACATTCGCCACCGAGCAGAGCAACGGCGTGGCCGTTCTTCAACCCCGCTGATCCACGCCCATGAACGAAGGCACCATAGATGCGCGCGCCCCTCTCTGGCCCCAGGAAACCAAGCCTGTCGCCGGGGTCGTCTACGTGGCAACCGGCCAGCGCTACGTCAAGGAAGCCCGGGAGGCGACCGCGGCCCTGAGGGAGACAAACCCGGACGTCCCTGTCTGCCTGGTCAGCGACGACCCGGGCAGCCCCGCCTTTTGGGATGAGCTTGTCCTTGTCAGGAATCCCGCCTTCGGCTTCCGCGACAAATTGCTCATGGGTCTCTGCCCCTTTGAGCAGTTTCTCTACCTCGATACCGACACCACCGTGATTGGCGACCTGTCCGAGGTGTTCGAGCTGCTCAGGCGCTTCGATTTCATTGGGCACCAGCTTTTCGAGGGCCACGACTGCCCGCTGCCCGACGTCCCGGACGCCTTTCCCGAGTTCAATGGAGGCGTTCTTGGCTTCCGCCGCTCGCCCGCCCTCGGTGATTTTTTCGCGCGCTGGCTCGCCCGGTACGACGCCTACTACGCGCTCAACCGCGCCGGGCACTACCACTATTCCAACGCAAGCGACCAAAAGAGCCTGCGCCAGACCCTCTATGAATCGGGTGTTCGGATCGCGGTTGTCGGCCCCGAATACAATTTCACCCCACACCATCTCGTCTTTGCCTGCGCCCAGGTCCGGATCCTCCACGGCCGCGGCCGACAGAACCTCGCCAACCTCCAGCGGCGGCTCAATGCCAAGCTTGGAAACCGGGCCTACGTGCCGAGGCTCGACGCCGTGATCCACGATGACATGATCGCCGCCGAACTCCGTCACCTGTGGTGGATGTCCTCCCTGCAGCTCATCCGCAAGGCCGGCCGCCGGATGACTCCGCTCATGCTGCGCGATTGGCTGCGCAGAAGCACCCTGGTCCGCCGCCTTTTTCTGCGCAACCGCTTCACCGAGGCCACGGCGGCCGACGACCCGAAGTGGCACGCGCCTCCTCCCCCGGCTCCGTGACCGTTCCGGCTCCATGCGCGCCTACCTAAGACACCTCGGCCTCGGCCGCGCCCTCTACCGGCTCTATCACGTGCCCGCGGGGATCCTGCGCGACTCGGTCAAGGCCGGCGGCCCGTGGCAGGCGCGTCGCACCGAGCGCGGCCGCATCGAGATGGAGGCGGCCGCGCGCGTCCTGCCGCAGCCTGGGGCGCACGGCGACGCCCGACCCATCCCCGTGCACGTCCTCACGGGCCGGCGCTTCTGGTACCAAACCGCATTCTGCCTGCACACGCTCTCGGCCCATGCCCGGCGCCCCGTGCACCCGGTGATCCATAACGACGGTTCGCTGTCGCAGGAGGAAGCCGGCTGCCTGACGCGGCTATTCCCTGCGGCGCGGGTCGTGCCGCTCGCCGAATCCGCTGCAAGGCTTGAAGCTTTCCTGCCGCGCGATCGCTTCCCCGCGCTCCGCGAGCGATGGGACCACTATCCCAACATACGGAAGCTCATCGATCCGCATCTTGGCTCCCATGGATGGAATCTGGTGATAGACTCGGACATGCTCTTTTTCCGGGAACCCGCCTTTCTGGTCGGCTGGAGCGATTCCCCCCGGGCGCCCCTGTACTCTGTCGACGTCCAGAACTCCTATGGGTACTCGCGGCGATTGCTCGACCGCCTCGCTGGTTCCCCGATCCCCGAGCTCGTTAACGTGGGTCTCTGCGGCCTGGACAGCAGCGCCCTTGACTGGCAGCGGATCGAAGGATGGTGCCGCACGCTGTTCGAGCGCGAGGGCACGAGCTACTACCTTGATCAGGCACTTGTGGCGATGCTTCTCGCGGGCCGCGCATGCGCCGTAGCCCCTGCCGAAGAATATGTTACGCTGCCGCGGCCGCCCGAGGCGCTGGAGTGCCGGGCCGCGATGCACCATTATGTCGCCGAATCCAAGCGTTGGTATTTCCAGCACAACTGGCGCCGCGCAATCCCGAGGCCCGAATGAACCCGTTGGTCAGCATAATCATCCCCTGTTTCAATGCCGAGCACTGGGTTTCGGCCGCGATTGAATCGGCACTGGGGCAGACTTGGCGGGAGACCGAGGTAATCGCGATCAACGACGGCTCGAGCGACGGCAGCCCGGCCGTGCTTAGGCGCTACGTCGGACCCAGGGTGCAGGTGATTGATCGGCCCAACCGGGGCGCTGCGGCCGCGCGCAATGCCGGAATGCGTGCAGCCAAGGGAGAATTCATCCAGTTTCTTGACGCCGATGACCTTCTGACGCCGGCGAAGATCGCCAGCCAGGTGGCTCTCTTGGGGCCAAAGGGAGACGGCGTTGTCGGCACGGCCCGCTGGGCGCGTTTTCAAGGCGACTCGGCCATGGCGAAGGAGGAGGCCGATTCCCCTCTGTTTGCCGACCTGGCGCCGATCGACTTCCTCCTGCTGCACACGGCCGGTGGGTACATGATGCATCCGGCTGCCTGGCTCGTGCCTTCAGCCGTCGCTCGCGCCGCCGGCCCGTGGGACGAGACCCTTTCCCTCAACGATGACGGCGAATACTTCGCTCGCGTTGCCCTTGCCGCTCAGGGAATCGTCCATGCGCCCGACTCGCTCACGCTCTATCGATCCCACGTGCCCGGGAGCCTGAGCGGGCGTCGCGACCGCCGGTCCCTCGGGTCGCTCTACCGCTCCTGCGAGCTCGTCGCGAAACATCTCGCCGCTGCCGAGGATTCCCCTCGGGTGCGGCTCGCGCTGGCGGACTACTTCCAGCGGCTCGCCTATGAGGTCTATCCGGAGGCACCAGGCCTTTCTCGACGGGCCGAGGCGAGGGCGCGCGAGCTGGGTGGCTCCGCTCTTCGCCCACCCATGGGCCGGCGCCAGGCCTGGCTTGCGCGCATTGTGGGATGGCGGCTGGCCCGGCGGGCGGCCTGTTTCCTACGGTGAGCGCCTTCCCCGAGGAACTTGCGGCACATGTGGCCTCCTACCGCAACACCGCCGAGCACAATGAGCGCGTGCACCGCGAATTCACAGCGGCCGCGGCCGCCGAACCCTTGCTCAATGACCACCGGCGGCATATCGAGCAGCACAAGCTTGGCTATGGAGACGCGGCATTCCACGCCATGTGGAAGATCCTGCTGCTTGCGGCGCACCAACGCTTCGGCCGGGTGGATGCGCTCGAAGTAGGCGTATTCAAGGGCCAGGTGATCTCACTCTGGGCTCTCCTCGCCAAGACCCACGGCTGGCCGGTGCGCGTGCACGCAATCACGCCGCTTGAGGGCCAGGCGCTGCCGAGCTCCCGCTGGTGGAGCTCGTTGAAGTTCCGGCTGCTGCCGCGTTATCGCGAGCGCGTTCGCAGCGGCGGTTTCTACCCTGATGACGACTATGAAGGGATCATGCGAACCCTCTTCGCTCATTTTGGACTGGATTTCTCGGACGTGCGCCTCGTGCGCGGCTATTCGAGCGAGCCGGCGGTCCGCGCGGCGCTGCAGGGCGACCGGTTTCACCTTGTCTACGTCGACGGGGATCACACCTACGACGGGGCCGCCGGCGACGTGAGGCTCTTCGGCCCCAAGGTTGTTGCCGGGGGATGGCTGGTCATGGACGATGCCGCGTTCGACCTTCCAGGCTCCACCTTCTGGAAGGGTTATGAGCCCGTGGCTCGGGCCTGCGCGCTGCTGCCCGGACTAGGATTCACGAACGTGCTCAACGTGGGGCACAACCGCGTCTTTGAGAAAGTGCGCTGATCGGCATGGCTTCCATTCGGGTCTATCTTCTCACTTGCCGGCGCCCGCACCTCCTGCGTCGGGCGCTCAGAAGCCTGATGGCGCAAACCTTCACCGATTGGGCATGCGAATTGCATAACGATGCCCCGGAGGACAATGCCCCCGCCCGCTTGCTTGCCGAGCTGGCACCTGGCGATGCCAGATTCACCTACCATCTCCACGATCCCCAATGGGGACCGGTGACTTCATTCAACCATTGCTTCCGCGCCGGCTCCGAGCCCTACGCTGCGCTCCTGGAGGACGACAACTGGTGGGAGCCGATGTTGCTTGCGACCCTGCACTCCGCGATTGCCGACCAGCCCGCGGTCGCGCTCGCGTGGGCGAACATGCGCGTTTGGCGCGAGAACGACGACGCCTCCTGGACGGATACCGGGTCGACGGTCTGGCCGACGGGCGCGAAGCTGCGGCACTTTGACTGGCCCGTGCTCCTGCAGGCTTTCGACGGGCTGCATTCCAACGGGGCAATGATCTTCCGACGGCCCGACGGTGCTCAGGGCATGGTGCCGGCGGGCACGCCATTCGCGATAATCGAGGCGGCGCGCGAACGCGCGCTCCCCGGGCGCTTTCTGCTTGTGCCTGAGGTGCTTGCCAACTTCGCACAGACCCGGCGCTCCGCCCGGTCGGGAGAGCGAGCTCGTTGGGCTGAAGGACAGCTCTTGCTTGCCGCTTCGTTTTTTGAGGCGGTGCCCCTCACGCCCGCCGCGTGGGATGAACTCATGGGCCTATGCCGCCGGGCGATTCCAAGGCGCACTAGCATGCTTATGCTGCTCGCCCTCGCCGGAGTCCGGCGCCGGGAAATCCTGTCCCGAGCCGTTCCGGCGGACATGGCGCTGTTCGCGTACAGCTTTTTGGGCAACCTGCGCGAGAATATGCGCGCGCTGGGCTTCAGAAAGACCCACGCCGAGCTGTGGGCGTGGCTGCGCGCCCAAACCGCGGCGCGCACAAACGAAGCCCGCAAGGCAGGATGGACCGCGCTCGGCGAAGGTTCATTGTTCACAAAGCACGGCAAAGGCACGGAACAACGATGACCCATTTGCCGCCAGGGCTCCTGGACGCGATTCGGCTGAGGAAGCATCCGAGGCTCCGCATCCTCCTCAAACGCGCGTACTGCCGCATGATCGACCCTTTTGACCGGGGGCGGAGGGTTCCGCTGAACATCGGGATCGCGCTGCATGCGCCCACGTACTTCGCGACCGCGGCCTGGTCCGACTACGAGGAGGACGCGATGCGCGCCTGCCTGCAGTGGCTGAAGCGCCATCCCGAAGCGGTGCTGGCCGATGTGGGATGTTCGATCGCAATCTACAGCCTGATGGCCCTCCAGGTCTCACCCCGGGCGCGCGTTTTCGCCTTCGATTCCGACAGGATCTCACTCAAGACAACGGCTGAATTCTGCCGATTTGCCGACACGAGCCGCCTGGAGCTGGTCCACGGCTTTGTCACCGACCTCGGGGCCCCCGGCATGACCCTGGCAAAGGCGCTCGCCACAACCCGCGAGACCCTGGCCGCGCCCGGACTTCAATCAGAGCCCACCGCCATCCGGTTCCTCAGCCTGAATCATCCCCAACCCGATGAGCCCATTTCGCGGCACTCCTTGGACGGCCTGCTGCTGGGCGAGATCCCCGTCGAGGTTCCGATGCTGGTCAAGATAGACGTCGAGGGAGCCGAGTTGATTGTGCTTCGCGGAGCCACCAAGCTCTTGCGCAAACACAGGCCCACGATCCTCCTCAGCGTGCATCCCCAGTTCCTGACGTCATTCCAACAGACCGCCGGCGACATCGCCGCCTTTCTGGGCGAGCATGGCTACCGATGGACCCTCCTGAGCACCGATCACGAGGAACACTGGTGGTGCGAGGCGATCGGAGCCAACGGATCCGGATGAAGGCCCCTTTCCCGTGAGTGTCGCCATTTCACATCCAAGCGTAGCGCCCTTTGTTCAGCAGGCCGCACGCGCGATCTTCGAGCAGGGTCAGCTCGACCGCTTCTTCACGACCGTGCGCGACGACCCGGGCAACCTTGCGCAGCGGTTCCTCTGCGGCGCCGGCCGTCTGGCGGGGCGCGACCTGCGGGCACAGTTTCAACGCAGGGCCGTCACCGAGGTGCCTGCGGAAAAGATTGAATCGCATCCCTGGGGCGAGCTGTTGCGGCTCGCCACGGGGGCGGTGGATCGCGACGGCCTCCTCACGGACTTCGTGTGGCAGCGCGCGGAGAATGCCTTCGACCGGCTGGTGGCGCGCAAGCTCCACAGGGGGCTCACCGGCGTATACGGCTTCGAGCACAGCTCGCGCCTCACTTTCGAGAGAGCCAGGTCCCTCGGTCTCAGGATCGCGTACGACACTCCCGCGCCCGAGCCTCGCTTTGTGCAGAGCGTCCTCGAGGCCGAGCTCGAGCGGTTTCCCGAACTGCGCACCCGTTATCACAGCTACACCGCCAAGCTGGAAGAGCGGCGCATCGCGCACCGCCACGCGGAATGGCACTGCGCCGATGTTGTCATTGCCGCCTCGAACTACACCAGGGAAAGCTTCGCCCATTCCGGGTTCGACGTGGGAAAGGTGCAGGTCGTTCCCTACGGCGCGCCCGTGGCGATGGCTCGCGATCATGCCCTAAGCGGGGGTTCCCCCCCGGACGCGCCTCTGACTTTCCTCTGGGCCGGCACCTTCGGCGTCCGAAAGGGGGCCCACTACCTGCTCGAGGCGTGGAGGGCCGGCAATTTCGGGCGCCGTGCCCGCTTGAGGGTCTTCGGGGCGGTCGCTCTGCCGGACCGCGTGCTCCTGCCTTTGCCCGAGGGCGTCGAATTGAACGGCTCTGTCCCCCGCGCCGACCTGTTGGCGGAATGCCGCAAATGCGACGCTCTTATGTTCCCGACGCTGTGCGACGGCTTCGGGATGGTCGTGACCGAGGCTTGGTCGTCCGGGCTTCCGGTTATAACCACCTCATGCGCGGGCGCGGCCGATCTCCTGGAACCCGGTCGGAATGGACTCCTTGTTCGCGCAGGTGATCCGGACGCCATCGCGGAGTCGATTGCCTGGTGCCTCACCCACCGACAGGAGCTGCGCACGATGCGCGAACCCGCCCTCGCCACCGCCGCCAATTGGCAGTGGAGCAACTATCGGCGCACCCTTGCCGGCGCATTGCGAAGCGCCCATCTCTTCGGCCCCGCCCCATGAGCCGCGCCGCCCCCCTCGTCTGCCTGATCACGCCTGGCCACTTGGCGTCTACGCCGCGCCTCGTAAAGGAAGCCGAAGCGTTGTTCGACGCCGGATTCCAAGTTCATGTCGTCGCCGGGCGCCATTTTGAACCCGTTGACCGGCTCGACGCGGATATCCTCGGCTCGGCGCGATGGCCGTGCACGCAGGTGGATTACAGCGCCGGTGCCGGCACTCTCGCCCGCAAAATCCTGCGCCGCTTCGCCCGGCGGCTGGTCGTCCACCCGCGTCTTGCAACCGTAAGGGTCGCAGCCAGGGCGAGCCACGCCGAGGCCCTGCGATTGAGCGCGGTCGCTGGCCGGGTCCCCGCGCAGCTCTATGTCGGCCATTGTCTGCCCGGATTGCCGGCCGCGGCGCTGGCCGCACGATCCCGCGGCGCCCCATACGGATTCGACGCAGAGGATTTTCATGGAACCGAGACCGACGCAGCGATGAAGGATCCAGCCGAGCGCGCCTTGGCGTACGCGCTCCAGGCCAAGCTGTTGGCCGGTTGCACCCACCTCACCGCGGCGTCCCCGCTGATTGGCCGGCAGTACTCGGCGATCTATCGCGTCGACCCGCGCACGGTGCTCAACGTCTTTCCGCGATCGCAGGCGCCTGCGGCGGCCGTAGATCCGGGCCCCGTGTCCGACGGGAGACCCGCGCAATTCTACTGGTTTTCCCAGACCGTCGGCCCGGGCCGCGGTCTGGAGGCCGTGGTGGCCGTTCTCGGCCGGATGCGCACGCCGGCTGAATTGCACCTTCGCGGCTTTGCCGCGGCCGGTTACGCCGCGCGCCTGCAGGCCATCGCGGTTCGCGCCGGCGTGACGCGCCCCATCCGTTTCCTCCAGCCCGGACCGCCCGCCGAGATGGCCCGGCTCGCAGCGGGCGCCGACCTCGGGATATCGGCGGAGGAGACGTTGCCGCCAAACCGCGACTTGTGCCTTACGAACAAGATATTCGTATACCTTCTCGCCGGGATTCCGCAGCTGCTCTCAAGCACGGCGGCGCAAAAGGCTCTCGCGCCCGAGCTCGGCGAGGCCGCGATCCTCGCCGACCTCGCACAGCCGGATTCCGTCGCCCGGCAGCTCGATCAGTTCTTCGCCGATCCGGCTCGCGTCGCCGCAGCGCGCCGCACCGCCTGGAATCTCGGCGAGCGAAGATACTGCTGGGACGTGGAGAAATCCCGGTTCCTCGAATCGATCCAGGCGGCCGTCCCGTTTCCTTGAGGCCGCCCTGGTATCTATTCCACCAAGCATGATGACGACTGCTTCGACGGTTCCCAGCGTCGGAGAGGGCTCGGGCAAATGAAGGGCAACCTGCCGTTCAGGTTCGCAGTTGGCCGGCTTCTCATGCGGGTGCGCCCGGCCCCGCTGGCATCCCTTGCCAAACGGTTGCTTCGGATCGGCCGCTTCGAAATCACAACAAAGGAGGGGAAGTTCTCGGTTGATCCCGCGAGCTACGCCGGCCTCGAGCTGGCCGGGACCGGCGTTCACGAGCCAGCCACGCTTGCCGCGGTCCATCGATTGCTCCGACCGGGCGACACGTTCATCGACATCGGCGCGAACGAGGGCTACTTCACCGTTCTCGCCAGCAGGCTTGTGGGCCCTGCGGGCCGCGTTCTTGCTGTCGAGCCCCAGATGAGGCTGCAGCCCGTGCTTGCGCAGAACCTGACCCTGAACCTTTGCACCAACGTCGTAGTGATCCAGGCGGCAGTCTCCGACCATTCGGGGACCGCCGTGCTTCACCTGACTCCGGACGTGAATAACGGAGCCTCCGGCCTTGCCGCGCCGACACGCTACCGCCTCGCCACCCAACCCACCACGCTGATGACTCTTGCGGACCTGCTTGCTAGGGTTCCTGGAGCGGCGCCGGTGGTGAAGATGGACATCGAGAGTTTTGAGCACGAGGCCATCCACGGCGGCGAGGTCCTGTTCCGCGCCGGCGCCGTGCGCGCTCTCATCCTGGAGCTTCATCGCGACATGTTGCGCAAGCGCAAGCTCGACGTTGAAGCGGTGCCGCGATTGCTGCGGGCCTGCGGATACGAGCAGGAGGCCCTCGGCAGCGGTCTTGTTTGGGCACGACCCGGCATCCTCCCCAGGGAAGAATGCGTCCGACCGCACACCCTATGATTGCCGGACCCCCAACGGCTGCCGCGGCGTCGGCACTAGTCTTGTGCCCGGAGGCGTCGCCGGCCCCCCTTTCTGTCCGTGACAGCAAAACCAAGTTTGCTTGACCGGTTCTTCCGCGCCTACGCCAGGATGCGTTGGCGGGGCTTCATTCGCCTCTGGAGGCTCAGCGGGCGCGGTTTTGGAACGACCCTGCGTGCAACGACCTCGAAGGGAACGGTCTTTGAGCTTTCACCATTCTCCTACATCGACGCCATCGTCCTTCGGGAAGGCTATTACGAACCCGAGGTGGTCGACGCCATTGTGTCCGGCCTTGGCGACGGCGTCCTGTGGGACGTCGGAGCTAATTTCGGCCTGCACGGCCTCACAGCGAAATTCCTGCGCCCCGCGGCCCGGGTCGTCTGCTTCGAGCCTTCCGTTGAAATGTTCGACCGGCTTCAGCGGAACCGCGCGCTCAACGCCCTCGACGTCGACGTCGTCAACGTGGCCCTTTCAAACCACACGGGAACCCAAACGATCTTCCTTGGCCCTCCCGGCAACCCCGGGATGTCGACCCTGTCCCCCTGGTCGGAGGCGGCCTACGCGGGAACGTCGCTCGTTGCCGTCTCGCGCGGAGACGATCTGGTGGCACAAGGGATCGTGCCGGCTCCGACCGTGATCAAGCTCGACGTCGAGGGCCACGAGCTCCCCGCGCTGGAGGGGCTGACCAATATCCTGCGTTCGCCCTCGCTGGGGGCTGTCGTGTTCGAGGACTCGCCCGCAGGGGACACGGCAGTGAAGGCATTTTTGAGGGAGGCAGGTTTCACGTGTGAATCGCTGCCCCGTTGCCGAAGCTCAGAACACGGGCTTGAGAACTTCGTCGCCCATCGGTTTCCGCGGTAGCCCCCGTCTTCGGCTTGCTTGGTGCACCGGGCCTGTTTTAAGTTTGAATCGACGTGAATCAAATCCCCTCAAATGGCGAAGATCGGGATTGATCATTCCTCCGCCTTGCCGGCATTGGCGCTTTCAGCCCAAGATCCGATCCTTGGGCGACTGCGTTCGCCTTTCAAAGTGGCGTGGTGGGGTATTACCCCATGGGTGAATCTTGAGTTAGCAGGTAGGCTGCCGCGAAAGGAATGTACGTGTTTATTCCGCATGTTCGCATGAATCCTTGCTGGCGGCTTTCCGGTTTGGTTTTCGACGTTCAGCCCGCCAATCACTCCCGCGGCAAATAGACCTTAGGAACGAGAGGGAACATCGCGGTGACCCTGATTCCCTCAGCTGCCGAGCCCAATGGTGGCGTCAATTCTCCGGGATCGAACAGGCCTCTTTTCTCGTCAAGGGCCACGACCCTGCTTCGAGTGGGATTGGGCGGCGCAGTCCTGTTGGTCGCCAGTTCCGGGTTTATGGCGACGGCATACTTCCACTCAGATCAATGGGATGGAGTTGGGTTCGCGCCAAAGCAGCCTGTGGGATTCAGCCATCGGCTGCATGCAGGCGAACTACGGATGGATTGCCGAAATTGCCACGCATCCGTGGAGACATCGGCCTTCGCGGGAATGCCGAGCACGCAGGTCTGCCTGACCTGCCATTCGCAGATCTCCAGGGACAAGCGAACGCTGCGACCGGTGTTTCAAAGCTCGGCGAGAAATGTGCCGTTGCAATGGATCCGAGTCACCCAACTGCCCGATCACGTGTACTTTGATCATAGCATTCATGTGAACAAGGGAGTTGGCTGCACCACCTGCCATGGGGAAATCGGGCGGATGGCGGTAACAGAAAAGAGCGAGCCGCTGACGATGCGGTGGTGCCTCGGCTGCCATCGCGACCCGGGACCCCACCTCCGTCCACTGACGGAGCTCTTTGCTGCGGCGTCGCCTCCCCCTCAGACCCGCGAACAACAGCGGGATCTCCTTCGCTCTTACCACATTCGTATCGAGGACCTGATGAACTGCTCTACCTGCCATCGCTGATCGTCATGCCGCCCTTTTCTCAGCTTCCCGCCTCCAACACCGTCCCGAATTTCTGGCGCAGTCTCGACGAGCGTGCCATGACGCCGGAGTTCCAAGCCCGTCTCGAGAGGGAGTTTCCCGCATTCGCCGCGCATGGCCCTTCTGAGCTCGACCGGCGGCAATTCGTCAAGCTGATGGGCGCCTCGATCGCACTCGCGGGTATGACCGGGTGCGTGCGGCGCACCGCCGGGAAAATCGTGCCCTATGTCGTATCGCCCGAATCCACGGTCCCGGGCAACCCGCAATACTATGCCACCGCCATGCCCGTCGAGGGATTCGCGCGGGGGATCGTCGTGGAATCCCATCTTGGGCGGCCGACCAAGATTGAAGGCAATTCCAATCACCCGGAAAGCCTCGGAGCAACCGACGCGATTACACAGGCGGCAATACTCTCCCTCTACGATCCCGAGCGATCGAGCGTGCCCCGGAGGCAATCGCAGGCGAGTGACTGGGCCGCTTTCGACCTGGAGTGGACGAATCGTCGGGCGGCGCTTCTCGAAAAGCGCGGAGAGGGACTCGTGCTGCTTACCGAGCCCACCAGCTCGCCAAGCCTTCGCCGGGAGATCCAGCGCGTACTCGAGCAGTTGCCGAAGGCCCGCTGGTATCAGCACACGCCGCTGGGGGCGTACGAGCTGGACGGCTACCAATCCGATCACGATTTTTCCACGGCGGATGTAATCCTGACGATTGGAAGCGACTGCCTCTACAGGCATCCCGCCGCGCTGCGCTACGGCCGCGCATTTGCCGGGCGGCGGAGAGTGGAAGGCGGAAAGGTGCGGATGAACCGCTTCTACGCGTTGGAGAGCACGCCAAGCGTTACCGGTGAGCTGGCCGACTTCCGGCTTCCCGCCTCCCCGGCGCGCATTCGCGCGGTGCTCGACGTAGTCGGGCAGGCCATCAGGAATGACCCGTCGCCGCCCTCCAAAGGACTGTCGGCGAGCGAGGCTCAGTTTGTTGGAGCCCTTGTCGATGACCTACGAGGCCATGCGCCGGCGGTCATGTGCGTGGCGGGACCGGAGCAGGACGTCGATATTCAGCGCTGGGCTCTCGCGCTCAACGCGCACCTTGGATCCCGCGGGAAAACGGTGCTGGTGACGCCATCGGTTCGCTCTGACACGGACCGGACGGCTTCGGGCGATTTGAAGGCACTCTGCGAAGCGATGCGGCGCGGTGAGGTGACCTGCCTATTCATCCTCGGATCGAATCCCGCATATACAGCGCCAGCCGACATCGATCTTGCCAGGCAATTGCCGACAATCCCATTCACTGTCCATCACGGCGGCCACGTGGATGAAACAGCAGAATTGTGCACGTGGCATTTGCCTGAGAGCCACTGGCTCGAAACCTGGGCGGACCTGAGGGCGTTCGAAGGCACCGCCACCATTCTTCAGCCGTTGATCGAGCCACTGTTTGATACACGAAGCGGCCTTGAGCTCCTTCGCATGATCTCGACCGCAAAGGGCGATCCGGCCTATGACATCGTGCGAGAGACCTGGAAGCGCGATCTGGGTGACTCAGACTTCGACCTCCGTTGGAACCGCTGGCTGAACGCCGGAATCATCGACCGCGAGGCCAAGGTGCCGGCTGCCGCATCGGCTTCGACCGGCGCCATTCCAGTCCTCTCGCGGCCCGAGGCCGAGGACCATGCCGTGCTAATCGTTGAGCCGGACCCCACCATGCTTGACGGTCGTTGGGCCGGCAACGCGTGGTTGCAGGAGCTGCCCAAGCCGATGACGCATCTGGTGTGGGACAATGCCGCCCTCATCAGCCCCGATTACGCCTCGCGGCTCGGTGTCACAAACGGCGACATGCTGGCGCTTTCGGTTGGTCAACTCTCTGTCGAGGCGGCCGCATGGATCATGCCGGGCCAGGCGCGGGACTGCGTGACGCTCTCCCTGGGCTATGGCAGGACGGCGGCGGGAACCGTCGGCACGGGAAGGGGATTCAATGCCTATCGCCTGCGTTCGGCAAACGCACTCTGGCAGTGCCCGGACCTGCAGGTAAGGAAGACCGGCAGGCGCTACTCGCTTGTGACGACTCAGGATCAATTCGCGATGGAGGGCCGCAATCTGGTGCGGGCAGTCTCGCCAGATGCACTGCTGATTCCCGCCGCAGCGGCAACCCCATCTCTATATGCCCCGTGGAAGTCGACCGGCTACGCATGGGGAATGGCGATCGATCTGAGCACCTGCCTCGGTTGCAACGCCTGCATCGTGGCTTGCCAGGCGGAGAACAATATTCCCGTCGTCGGCAAGGAACAGGTAGCTCGCGGGCGCCAGATGCATTGGATTCGGCTCGACTGCTATTTTGAAGGGGACCCGGACAATCCACGTGTGCTGAGCCAGCCGGTTCCGTGCATGCAGTGCGAAAACGCTCCCTGCGAGCTTGTGTGCCCGGTCGGCGCCACGGTCCATAGCAGCGAAGGACTGAACGAGATGGTCTACAACCGCTGCGTCGGCACGCGCTACTGCTCCAACAACTGCCCCTACAAGGTCC
>CALAOT010000112.1 GCA_937889545.1 uncultured Opitutaceae bacterium | reverse complement strand
CCTGACGTCGCGGGCGCAGACCCGGCCGCCCGGCCCGAGCATGCAGGCCAGCTGCAGCGCCTTTCCGCCGGAGCCCGCGCATGCGTCGAGCCAGGACCCCCCGGGCGCCACCCCCACGGATTCCAGCACGAGCTGCGAGCCGATGTCCTGGATCTCGACCTTGCCGGAAAGATACGCGCCCGCCTTTGAGACGTCGGTGTCGGGCGGCAGGGCGACCGCCGCCGCCAGCAGGGGACTCCGCCTCCAGGCCCATCCCAGCCGGTCAAATTCCGCGAGCACGGGCGCCGGGTTGGCCGTCTGCAGCCGCAGCCACAGGGGCGCGCGCGACACGAGCGCGTCGCGCAGGGGCGCAGCGGACGCCCCGGGGCACTCCGCGCGGAACCATTCCGGGGTGAGAGCCTCGGGGTCGGCGCCCAGCACGAGCGCCTTCGCGTCGACTCCGTCGGGGCACGGGGGGAGGTCGCCCGAGATCTCCGCGCGGAAGGGCCGCACCGGCGGCGTGTCCGCGGCAAGCCATGCGATCCGCCTCACCGCGCCCGGGGGATCCGACTCCAGCAGGGGTTCGATCCAGGGCAGGTAGCGCACGGCCGCGTAGATCAGCTCCCGGTAGATGCGCCGGTCGCGCGAACCGAGCCTTCGGTCCCCGCCCAGGAGCGCGTCGATCCTCGCGGGAAGCCCCGCGTCGCGCCTCCAATGGGGGCGCAGCCGCCCGAGGAGCTCGACTAGGGTTCGCTGCTGGCTACCGGCGCGGCTCACGGGCTCGATTCGAGGCGGATGGCCGTCGGGCCGTCAGAACCGCATCATGTTGAGGGAGACGTTTAAGCCAAAGTGGCCCTGCCCGTTGTTCGGGCCCCGAGAAAACGTCACCGCATATTCGACGTTCCAGGTGTTCGAGACCTTCTGGGAGATCCCGTAGTATTGGTCGACGAAGAAGTGGTCCCGGGCGTCGTAGTCGCCGCGCGCGAAGGCCTCGTACACCTCGTTCAGCCGCGCGCGGGTCTCCACGTGGAATACGTCGAGGCCGACGATCGGGTAGCTGCCCAGCCCGGGCAGGTAGAACGTCCCGTACTTGTCCGAAAGGTACCCGACGCCGAAGCCCGCCGACCACACCTCTCCCTCCCGGAACGTGATGGTGGCGTCCATCGCCCGTTGCGCGGCCCTTCTTGTCGAGACCGAGTCCTCCACCCTCAGCTCGAGCCACCGCGCCGGGGTCGCCGTGATCTCGGCGTGGACATCCGAGAAGTCGGTCTGTCCCAGCGAGCGGTGGAACCGCAGGTCCTCCTCCACATTGAACGTCAGCAGGTCGATCGACCCGTAGTTCTTGTCGCGGGTCTGCAGCGTGTTGTTCAGTCCCACCCTGAGCACGTTCTCGGCCTGAAGCTGGTCCAGCGCCCTCATGTCTCCCAACTCCATGATGGGAAGGTAGTTGGAAAATGTGCTCCGGTCGATGGGCGGTATCCAGTCCGCGGACTTCTCCGCACCGGGAATGTACCGGTAGCTCAGCGTCGGCGTCAGGAGGTGGCGCAGCCCGTCGATGTGCCAGAGGGGGTTCTCGTAGTCGAACGTCGCGCTCATCTTCAGGTCCGCGTCGAGGCCGACCTCGCCCAGGGCACGGCCCGCGCCTCCGGAGTTCGCGGCGCCCGCGGTGTCCCAGTACTCGGTGAAGCGCCCGCCGACGACGGGCGTCAGGTCCAGGAAGCCCTTGTACAAAAACGGGCGGCAGAGCCCGAGGAATGCGTCAAACCGGTCGCTCTCGAGGTGGGCGCCGCCGTCGGGCGGGTTCTCCTCAAGGTGGGCGAGGCTCGAGTCGAACCGGGCATAGATCCCGCCGCCGATGGCGGCCGGAAGCAGGTCGAACCGGATTTCGGGCAGGCGCTCCTGGACCGGGTAGAACGCGTCGGGCTGGAACCGCGTGAAGACCGAGCCGACGAAGTCCGCGCCGGTGTAGACGGCCTCGATGTAGTTGTCGGGCTCCTGCACGGGCACGAACTCCTTGGCGTGGAAATCGCGGATCACCTCGGAGTCCGTGGACCAGTTGACATCGCCGTTCAGGGTCAGGTCCGGCGTGATCTGCTGGATGTGGTGCCATTCCGCGAAGGCGCGGTTGGGCGGCACCGGGTTGTCCAGGATGTCCGTCAACCTCCTGCCGAGGTCATAGATGTAGCCGGCCTTGAGGGACCCCAAGATCGAGCCGTCGCCGGTCTGCACGTCGTAGTTCGCGACCGGGCCCACCATGACGCCCCTGAATGTGTAGACCCCGATGTCGGGCCCCAGGCTGGCCCCGTCCGCGATCGGGATGTGCATGCCCGCGTCGACGTACGCTCCGAGCGAGTGGCGGTAGCCGCCCTCGAGCGTCGTGTTCCACAGGTTGGATTCGTGCGCGAGGTCCTCGCCCAGGCGCGATAACGGAAACGGGAGGTAGTCGCCGATCCCCACTTCGGCCGTGGCCAGGCGCAGGTAGTGCCCGGGCGAGTAGATCACGGTCTTTGCCTTGACTGTCGGCTGCCACGACCCCGGCTCGCGGTAGACGACCGTGGCGTCATGGACGATGACCTCTTTCTGGGTCCCCTCGGCCGTCGGGCCCTCGATGTAGAACGGAAACCTGCCGGCCCGCAGGTTCTGGGCCGTGAAGGACCCGTTGCCGCCGTTGTAGGTGAGCCGGTCCGCGAGCAGCCGGTTCCCGATCCGCGTCAGGACCACGTGGCCGGTCGCCACGGCGACCAGCGTCTTCTGGTTGTAGCGTATCTCGTCGGCGGTCAGGAGCAGGCTCTTGTCTACGAGCCGCGCGTTGGGCCTGGCGACGGCTTCGCCGGTCGCCTCGTCGAACGTTATGGTCGAGTCGGCCGAGAGGTCCGCCTTGGACTCGGCGCTGAGCGTCGCAGCCGGAGCGGCTGCAAGGGCGAATAGAAGGGCGAGGCGGCGCATCACTCGGCGCAAGCAAATGCGCCGGGGCGCGCCCAAGCAAGCCTCGCCCGGTGGCGGAAAAAGGCGCCGAATCGCATCCGGCGCGCACTTTAGGCTTTTTCGGCGGGGCGGCGGGCCCCATCGTGTCGGGCCGGCATGCCCAGCAAACGCCCCATCCGCAGGTCCAAAGCAGCGCGCGACATCGCCCCGCTGCGCTCCGAGGTCCGCGGACTGGGCGCGGCGCTCGGCCGCGTGATCACGCGGATCGAGGGCCGCGAGACCTTCGACACGGTGGAGGCCCTCCGCAAGCTTGCCAAGGCGCGCCGCGCGAACGACGCCGACGCCGAGCGGCTCCTCGCGAAGGCCGTGGCCGAGCTGGATCCCCCGGCGGCCTTCAACCAGGCGATGGCCTTCACGCTCTATTTCGAGCTCGTGAATCTGGCCGAGGAGAACTTCCGGATCAGGCTCCTGCGCCGGCGCCGCGTGGCCCGCGCCCTCGGGAAGGACGAGGGTCGCCCCATCCGCGAGTCCATCGAGGCGGCCGTGATGGAGCTCAAGGAGGCCGGCATGGGGGCGGAGGAGATGCAGAGGCTCGTGGACCGGCTGCGGATCGAGCTCGTGTTCACCGCCCACCCGACCGAGACGAAGAGGCGCACGCTCCTCGCGAAGCTGAGGCGCCTGGCGGGGATCCTCCGCGCGCGGGCGCTGCCGGAGTCGTCGCCCGATTGCGCGGTCCTGGACGCGGAGACGGTCGAGCGCGAGATCGCGTCGCTCTGGCTCACCGACCGCAGCCGGACTGCCCGGCCGGGCGTCAAGGACGAGGCCCGCACGGGGCTGTGGTACTTTGACACGACGCTCATCGAGACGATGCCCCGCCTGCAGATGGACATGGAGCGGGCCCTCGCCCGCCATTATCCCGGGGTGCGGCCCCCCCGGCGGTGGCTCACGTTCGGGTCGTGGATCGGGGGCGACCGCGACGGCAACCCTGAGGTGACCGCGTCGACGACCGCCGACGTGCTCCTGTTGCACCGGCGGCTGGCCATCGAGAAGCTCCGGGCGACCTCGCACGAGCTGGGAAGGCTCCTCAGCGTGAGCGACCTGCGCGACACCGTGGTCCCGGCCCTCAAGCGCGAGCTCCGCGAGAACCTTCACCTCTCCGAGCACCTGTCGGAGCTCGAGAACAGGTATCCCCACGAGCCGTACCGCCTGCTCCTCGGGGTGCTGCAGGAGCGGCTGGGGCGGGCGAGGGACGAGCTGCGCGACGGGGGCGCGCTCCTCGCCTCCTCGTCCTCCTCGTGCCTTTCCCGCTCCACGGTCGCCGACACATTGGACACGATCCGGGCCGGCCTCGAGGCGGGGCGGGGCGCCATGCTCGCGGGCGGCGACCTGGCCGCGGCTGCAAACCAGTTCGAGGTGTTCGGCCTCCACACGGCGCGCATCGACCTGAGGCAGCATTCATCGCTGCACGAGGCCGCCGTGGCCGAGATCCTGGGGCGCGCCGACTATCCAGATCGGAAGAGCGTCGTGTAGGGAAAG